>QBLU01000052.1 GCA_003241875.1 Alphaproteobacteria bacterium | reverse complement strand
GGGTCGGCGGCGGCGTGTCGCTGCCGGTCGGCAAGACGCCGTCGAGCGAAATCCGCGTCAATGTCGTCGATCTGCAGATCCGTCGCCGGTCGGACAGTTCGATGATCTGGGAAGGCAAGGCCGTCCAGGAAGTCGCCGGCGATGCGCCGCAGGCCGCGCTGACCGCCGCGGTGCCGGCGCTGTCGCGGGCGCTGCTGACCGGCTTTCCGGGGCGCAACGGCGAAACCGTCAGGGTCAAGACCGGGCAATGATCAGTATCGACGCGGCCTTCGACGGCGGCAACATCGTGGTGCGGCGCTGCACCGGCCCCGACGATATCGAGCTGTCGATCCGCAAGGACGCGCACAGCGAATTCTACCAATGGTTTCATTTCCGGCTGTCCGGCGCGCGTGGGGTGCCCTGCACGATCCGCATCGTCGACCTTGCCGGCAGCGCCTATCCCGGCGGCTGGCCCAACTATCGCGCCGCGATCTCGTCGGACCGGGTCGACTGGACCCGCACCGACACCAGCTATGATGCCGCCGCCGGCAACGGCACGCTGACGATCCGGGTGACGCCCGATCGCGATACGCTGTGGTGCGCCTATTTCGCGCCCTATTCGATGGAGCGGCACCATGATCTCGTCGCCCGCATCGGCGCCATGCCGGGCGTCGCCGTCGATGTGCTCGGCCACAGCATCGAGGGCCAGCCGATCGATCGCCTGCGCATCGGCGACGGGCCGCTGCAATGCTGGCTCTATTCCCGGCAGCACCCCGGCGAGACGATGGCCGAATGGTGGATGGAGGGCGTGCTGGAGCGGCTGGTCGATGCCAGCGACCCGGTAGCGCGCCGCCTGCGCCAGCGCGCCACCTTCCACATCGTGCCCAACATGAATCCCGATGGCTCATGCCGCGGCCACCTGCGCACCAATGCCGCGGGCGTGAACCTCAACCGCGAATGGGCGACGCCGACGCCCGAGAAATCGCCCGAGGTGCTTGCCGTGCTGACCGCGATGCAGGCGACCGGCTGCGACTTCGCGCTCGATGTCCATGGCGACGAGGCGATCCCGCAGGTGTTCATCGCCGGCTTCGAGGGGATTCCGTCGATCACCAACAGCCAGGTGGCGCTGCTCGGCGACTACAAGGCGCGGCTGGAGCGGCTGTCGGCGGATTTCCAGACGCGGGTCGGCTATCCGCCGGCGCCGGCGGGCAAGGCCAATCTCGCGATGAGCACCAATGCCGTGGCGGAACGCTTCGGCTGCCTGGCGATGACGCTGGAGATGCCGTTCAAGGACAATGACGACCTGCCCGACCCGCTCGCCGGCTGGTCGCCGGGGCGATCGAAGGCGCTGGGGCGCGACTGCCTGGCGGCACTGGTGGAACTGGTCGACAATCTGCGCTGACGCCATCCTCCCCCCTCCAGGGAGAGGAGGGACCCTGCTGCTTTTGTTCGTTCCCGTGGCGGCGCAAGCCGCTATGACGTTAACGTCAACCTCGCGCGGGAGCCGTCATCATGGCCTATGAACATATCATCTTCGACGAAGCCGATGGCATCGCGACGCTGACCATCAACCGGCCGGAGCGGATGAACGCGCTGCATGTCGGCGTCATTGCCGAGATGATCCACGCCGTCGACCGCATCCGCGACGAAGGCACCGTGCGGGTGTTGCTGATGACCGGCACCGGCCGCGCCTTTTGCTCGGGCGCCGACCTGGCAGGCGGCGGGGCGGGCGGCGGCGGCGGCGACAACAAGCTGCCGGCCGGTCCTCCCGACGCCGGCAAGGTGCTCGAGACGCATTTCAACCCGCTGCTCGAGCGGCTGTTCGCGCTGCCGGTGCCGTTCATCACCGCGGTCAACGGGGCCGCCGCCGGCGCCGGCTGCTCCTATGCGCTGGCCGGCGACATCGTCATCGCCGGGCGATCGGCCTATTTCCTGCAGGCGTTCGTCAACATCGGCCTGGTGCCCGACGTCGGATCGACCTGGATGCTGCCGCGGCTGGTCGGCAAGGCGCGGGCGCAGGCGATGATGATGCTGGGCGAAAAGATCCCGGCCGAAACCGCGCTCGACTGGGGCATGGTCTACAAGGTCGTCGACGATGCGGCGCTGATGGATGAGGCGCGAGCGATCGCTACCAAGCTGGCGAAGGGGCCGACCCGCAGTTACGCGCTGATCCGCCAGGGCATCCGCGACAGCCTCGACATGACGCTGACCGAGGCCCTGATGGTGGAGCGCCGCAACCAGATGCAGGCCGGCCGCAGCCCCGATTTCGCCGAGGGCGTGACGGCGTTCCTGCAAAAACGCCCGGCGGTGTTCACCGGCAAATAGGCAGCAAAAAGCCGCCGACTCCGTAAGGGGCCGGCGGCCTTTGCAGCCCGGTTAGGCGGCGACGCTGGCCGTGCGGCGGCGACGCATGGCGGCACCGGTCAGGCCGAAGCCGGCGATGAGCAGCGCCCAGCTTGCCGGTTCCGGCACGGCAGCTGCCGAAGCGGCGATTTCGCCGCCGAACGGGTTGGAAACGCCGAAGGCGCCGACGTTGACGACCTGCGACTGCAGCAGCGTGCCCGACTTGCTGTACTGGTCGAGCGACGAGGCGTTGCGGTTCCAGCCGAACAGGCTGTCGGACGCCCGGTCATAGGCGAGCGCGACGAGATCGGCGCCGAACGAGCCGAGCACGGTGCCGTCCAGCGCATAGTTCATGACGGTGCCGCCGAAGCCGCTGACGAACAGCGTGCCGGTGCTGGTGTCGAAGGCGATGCCGGTACCGTTTTCCGACAGGTTGAACAGCGTCTGCTGGTTGCTCCAGTCGGCATTGGCGATGGTCACGACGTTCTGGCCGCTGCAGCAGGTGACGCCATAGTTGCGGCTGCCGTCGCTGGTGCCGTCGAGCAGCTGGGTGATGAGCGCGCCGCCGGCGGCGGTGTTGCCCGTCGCCGTGCCGGCGAGCGTGTATTCGACCGAGCCGCCGTTGTCGCGGCCGCCGAGCCAGATCGTGCTGGTGACGGCGACGGGATAGGCGAGGCCGAAGGTCGAGAAGCTGTTCACGACGACGCCGTTGGCGATCTCCACGGCTGCCGAGGAATCGCCGTCGAACAGGTAATAGGACGCCGCCTGCACAGGTGCGGCGATCGCACCGGCGAGCAGCGCCGTTGTCAACAAACTCTTGATCATGTTTTTCCCCTGTTGCTGCTCGGGCCCCCGATCAGCGTGGCGCCTGATGGCCGAATCTTACTGAAATCACAATATCCATTTCGGTGGCGGCGAACCGATGGCCGTCGGGCGTCGAAGGCCCGCGGCGGCACCCGCTGCCTCTAACTCCTTTATCAATTTTAAGTATTTTACACTTAGCGTCGATTTCAGGGGGAGAATTGGAAGATGACGATGGCGGTGACGACGGTCGCGGACTTGCAACGAATGGGGCCGGCACCGGGGTCCGCAGATGGGCATGGCGTCGATCCGGTGCCGGCGATTCGCGACATGCTGGACGACCAGGCGCTGAGCTGGGCGCTGTGGCCGCATGGCCGTCCCGGCGCCCGCACCCGCGCTCGCGCCCCGGACCTCACGCCATCAGCAGCACCGGCTTGATGACCTTGCCGGCCTTCATGTCGGCGACGGCCTCGTTGATGGCGCTGAACGGATAGGTCGTCACCAGCCGCTCGTGCGGAAAGCGCCCGGCGCGGTGGCGCGCGATCAGCCAGGGGATGAAGGCTTGCGGATCGGCGTCGCCCTCGACGGCGCCGCGCAGCGCCTTGCCGCCGAGCAGCATGTTGGGGTTGATGGTGATCTCCGTCCCCGGCGGCGTCACTGCCAGCATGGCCAGTTGCCCGCGGCTGGCGAGCGCCTCCACCCCGGCGCGGATGACCGGGCCGACGCCGGTGGTGTCGACGATATGGTCGATGCCGTCGGGCAGGATGGCACGGATCGCCGCGGTCAGGTCGCTGCCGTCGGCGAGGATGGTGTGGGTGGCGCCCAGCGCGCGCGCCAGGTCCAGCCGCGCCGCGTTGCGGTCGACGGCGACCAGCGGCGTGCAGCCGATATCCGCCGCCGCCATCAGCGCCGCCAGCCCGACGCTGCCGGTGCCGAACACGGCAAGCGACTGCCCGGCGGTGGGCGCCAGGCTGTTGTAGACGGTACCGGCGCCGGTCTGCAGCCCGCAACCAAAGGGTGCCAGCATGGCCAGCGGCAGGTCGGCGGGCACCTTCACCGTGTTGCGTTCATAGGCGATGGCATGGGTGGCGAACGACGACTGGCCAAAGAACGCCGCCGCGATCGGGCCGTCGGCACCGTGCATCGGCGCCCGGCCATCGGGCAGCGCCCCGGCATAGTTCAGCGCCATGAACTGCTGGCAATATTGCGGCGCCGCGTCGGTGCAGCGCGCGCAGTGCCCGCAACTGGCATAGGACAGCACGACATGGTCGCCGGGCACGACGCCGGTCACGCCGGGGCCGATCGCTTCGACGACGCCGGCGCCTTCATGGCCGAGCACCTGGGGCAGCGGCAGCCCCTGTTCGTAATTCTGGACGCCGACATCGGTGAAGCAGATGCCGCAGGCGTGGATGCGGATGCGAATCTGCCCGGCGCCGGGTTCGGCGAGATCGACCTGTTCGAGGGCATAGGGCGTGCCGCGGGCGCGCAGCACGGCGGCGGTGGCGATGGTCATCGGGCGACTTTCAATTCGGGGCGTGCCGCCATCTTTCGCGCGCCCGGGCGCGCGAAGGCAAGTCTGGCGGTTGTACCAGCGCATGGGATTGCCGGCCCGGCCGGCAATCGTGCCGCCCGTGAACCCGGCTTGACCCATAAGGCGCGCCCGTTCAAACACGCGCCATGGATGTCAATGCGCTTGCGGCCCTGAGTTTCGAAGAAGCCCTGAAACGGCTGGAGGCCATCGTGCACCGGCTGGAAGGCGGCGAGGCCAGCCTGGAGGATTCGATCGGGCTGTATACCGAAGGCCAGGCGCTGAAAGCGCATTGCGAGGCCAAGCTCGCCGACGCCACCCAGCGCATCGAGGCGATCCAGCAGAACGACGCCGGCCAGGCGGTGGGCACCAAGCCGTTCGGACAGATGCCGGGCACGCCCACATGAGCGCCAGGTCGGACATGGTGCACGCCTCGACCAGCCTGAAGCCGGCGCTCGATGCCATCGGCAAGGCCATGGACCAGCGTTTCGACCGGCTGCTGCCGGTGCCGGGCGACGCCCGCGCCCGCCTGTTCGAGGCGATGCGCCATGCTGCCATCGGCGGCGGCAAGCGCATGCGGCCGTTGCTCGTCATCGCTGCCTGCGACCTGTTCCATGTCGACCGCGAACGCGCGCTGCGGGTCGCCCTCGCCATCGAATGCATCCATGTCTACAGCCTCATCCACGACGACATGCCGTGCATGGACGATGACGACATGCGCCGCGGCAAACCGACCGTGCACAAGGCCTTCGACGAGGCGACGGCGGTGCTCGCCGGCGATTCGCTGCACGCGCTGGCCTTTGAAATTCTCGCCGACCCGGCGACGCACGAGGACCCGTTCGCGAGGCTCGAGCTGGTTACCGAGCTCGCCACCGCCTCGGGCCCGTCCGGCATGGCCGGCGGCCAGATGATGGACCTGGTGGCCGGCGACACGCTCTACGATCTCGCCGGTGTCACCCGGCTGCAGCAGCTGAAGACCGGCGCGCTGATCGGGTTCTGCCTCGAAGCCGGCGCCATCATGGGCCGCATCGCCGATGCCCAGCGCACGCCGCTGCGCGGCTATGCACGCGACCTCGGCCTCGCCTTCCAGATCGCCGACGACCTGCTCGATGTCGAGGGCAGCGCCGAGGCGGCGGGCAAGGCGGTCGGCAAGGATGCCGCCGCCGGCAAGGCGACGTTCGTATCGCTGATGGGGGTCGACAAGGCCCGCACCCAGGCGACCATGCTGATCGACCAGGCCATCGCCCATCTGCACGGGTTCGGCGAGGAAGCCGATCTGCTGCGCGCCATCGCCCGCTTTGCCATCGAACGCGACCGATAAGGATAGTCCATGCGAGTCGGCGTTTATCCGGGTACCTTCGATCCCCTGACCCTGGGGCACATGGACATCATCCGGCGCGGCGCCAAGCTGGTCGACAAGCTGGTCATCGGCGTCGCCACCAACCCGTCGAAATCGCCGATGTTCACGCTGGCCGAGCGCAAGATCCAGGTCAGCCGCGAAGTCGCCGACATCGCCGGGGTCGAGGTCGTCGAATTCGACGAGCTGTTGATGCATTTTGCCGAGCGGCTGGGCGCGACGATCATCGTGCGCGGCCTGCGCGGCGCCGGCGATTTCGAATATGAGTTCCAGATGACCGGCATGAACCGCGCGCTTAACGAGGATGTCGAGCAGGTGTTCCTGATGGCCGATGTCGCACTGCAGCCGATCGCATCGAAGCTGGTCAAGGAAATCGCCGTCTATGGCGGCGACATCCGCAAGTTCGTGCCGCCGCAGGTCGCGGCGGACGTGGTGGCGCGGGTCGCCGAACAGGGCGTGCGCGGATCATGACAATGCCGATCGCCGGTTTCGCCTGCCGCCTTGCCCTCGGCCTGGGGCTGATGCTGGGGGCCGCCACCGGTGCCGCCGCCCAGGGGCGCCCCGATCCCAAGGAATTCAAGCCGCCGCCGGTGCTGCCCAAGATGGCGGCGCCGTCGGGGGTCGCCGGCATGGTCGCGACGGTGAACGACGAGGACGTGCTGGTGCTCGACCTGTCGACCGGCGGCCGCGTCAGGATCGTCATGCGCCCGGACGTGGCGCCCAAGCATGTCGAGCGGGTCCGCGCCCTGGCGCGCCAGGGCTTTTACGACGGCACCGTCTTTCACCGCGTCATCGACGGGTTCATGGCGCAGGGCGGCGATCCCACCGGCACCGGCCAGGGCGGCTCGAAGCTGCCCGACCTCGCCAATGAATTCAACGATCTGCCGCATGTCCGCGGCGCCGTGTCGATGGCGCGGGCGCAGGGGCTCGATTCGGCCAACAGCCAGTTCTTCATCGTCTTCCAGCCGGTGCTGAAGCTCGACCGCAGCTATACGGTGTTCGGCCGCGTCATCGACGGCATGAGCTTTGTCGACGCCATCGAGCGCGGCGAGCCGCCCGAAAACCCGTCGAAGATCCTCAAGGCGTCGATCGCCGCCGACAAGGTGCCGCCGCCGGCGTTCACCCCTATCCCGGCCGCGGCGCTGCCGGCGACGACCCCGGCACCGCTGGCGCTGCCCGGCCTGCCGCCGCAGAAGCCTGCGGCCACGACGCCACCGCAGAAGCCTCCGTTGGCGCCGGAGCGGCGCTGAACCGCGGCATGCTGGTCGCCGATTTCGATTTCGAGCTGCCGCCCGAATGTATCGCGCTGCGGCCCGCGGTGCCACGCGACGCGGCCCGCCTGCTCGAGGTGCACGGCGATCGGCTCGGTGACTTCACCATGCGCGACCTGCCCGGCCGGCTGCGCGCCGGCGACGTGCTGGTCATCAACGACACGCGCGTCATCCCGGCACAGTTGCACGGCACCCGCGGTGCGGCGCGGATCGGCGTCACGCTGCACAAGCGCGAAGCCGACGACATGTGGTGGAGCTTCGTCAAGAATGCCCGCCGGCTCAACATCGGCGACCGCGTCGATTTCGGCGCCGGCCTCGGCGGCGACGTCATCGCGCGCGGCGACGACGGCGCCATCCTGTGGCGCTTTTCGGCGATCGACCTGCCCGCCGCGATGCTGGCCGCCGGCCAGATGCCGCTGCCGCCCTATATCGCCAGCAAGCGGCCGACCGACGCGCAGGACGCCGCCGATTACCAGACGCTCCACGCCGCCCGCGACGGCGCCGTGGCGGCGCCGACCGCCGGGCTGCACTTCACGCCGCAACTCTGGGCGGCGCTCGCCGCGGCGGGCGTGGCCCGCGAAGTGGTGACGCTGCACGTCGGCGCCGGCACCTTCCTGCCGGTCAAGGTCGACGACACCGACGACCACCGCATGCACGCCGAATGGGGCAGCATCGACGCCGCCACCGCGGCCCGGCTCAACGCCGCCCGCGCCGCCGGTGGCCGGGTGATCGCCGTCGGCACGACATCGCTGCGGCTGCTCGAATCCGCCGTCGATGCCGCCGGCGTGATCCAGCCGTTCAGCGGCGACACGGCGATCTTCATCACGCCCGGCTATCGCTTCGGCGCCATCGACGGCCTGATCACCAATTTTCATTTGCCCAAATCGACGCTGTTCATGCTGGTCAGCGCGCTGATGGGGCTGGAGACGATGCAGGCGGCCTATGCCCATGCCATCGCCGGGGGTTATCGTTTCTACAGCTATGGGGACGGCAGCCTGTTGCTGCCCTGACAGCGCGGAACCCGGGCCCGCGACGCCGGGTTCCCTTCATGTCCCGGCCGGGACGCGAAGGAGCCAGCCTTGCCTGCCGAACCCACTGATTTCTACAGCCCGCGACGCATCGCCCATCCCGCCAAGGCCCAGTTCGTCTTTGCCACCGGCATCGAATGCAGCACGCCGATGATCGCGACCCCGGACGGTCCGCTGCGCCGCGACCAGATGGAGGAATGCGGGCATTACACGCGCTGGCGCGAGGATTTCGAGCTGACCCGCGCCGTCGGCGCCACCCATCTGCGCTATGGCCCGCCCTATTACCGCATGCATCTGGGGCCGGGGCAGTATGACTGGAGCTTTACCGACGAGGTGCTGCCGGTGCTGCGCGACATGGGGATCATCGCGATCATCGACCTGTGCCATTTCGGCGTGCCCGACTGGATCGGCGATTTCCAGAACGGCGACTGGCCGGCGCTGTTCGGCGAATATGCGCGGGCCTTTGCCGAGCGTTATCCGTGGATCCGGCTCTATACGCCGGTCAACGAGATGTACATCACGGCGGAATTTTCGGGCTATTTCGGCTGGTGGAACGAGCGGCTGACCAGCCACCAGGGCTTTGTCGGCGCGCTGAAGCACGTCACCCTCGCCTGCCAGATCGCCATGGAAGCCATATTGGAGGTGCAGCCGCGCGCCATCTTCATCCACGCCGAATCGTCGGAACACACCCACGCCAACGCCCCCGAGCTGGTCGCCGAGGCGGAGATGTTCAACGAACGCCGCTTCCTCAGCCTCGACCTGATTTGCGGGGAGCGGATTTCGGCCGGCATGTACGCCTTTTTGCGCGACAACGGCATGAGCGGGGCGGAATATGCCCGGCTGCGCAGCGTCGATTTCACCGAGCACATGATCGTCGGCCACGACTATTATGTCACCAACGAACAGTTGCTGGTCGCCCCCGGCGTGCGCCGCGGTGCCGGCGAGGTGTTCGGCTATGGCACCGTCTGCCGCAGCTATCACGAGCGCTATCGCCTGCCGATCATGCACACCGAGACCAACCTGCAGCAGGGCGCCACCGGGCATGAGGCGACCGACTGGCTGTGGAAGACCTGGGCCAACATCCAGCAGCTGCGCCACGACGGCATCCCGATCTGCGGCATGACCTGGTATTCGCTGACCGACCAGGTCGACTGGGACACGGCGCTGCGCGAGAAGAACGACCGGGCGAACCCGCTCGGGCTGTATGATCTCGATCGCAACATCCGCCCGGTCGGGGAGGCGTTCCGGCGGCTGGTGACGCAATGGCAGTCGACGCCGGTGCTGCCCTATGGCCCGCTCGACATCGCCGGTGGGCTCGGCGACTGATCCCTCGATGACCCCCGACCGGTCGTTCGCCGCGGCGGCGGGCCCGGGCACCCGGCTGCTGATTCTCGGCAGCCTGCCCGGCCAGGCGTCGCTGCAGGCGCAGCAATATTATGCCCATCCGCGCAACGCCTTCTGGCCGCTGGTCGGCGCGGTGATCGGGACGGCGCTCGCCGCCCTGCCCTATCCCGAGCGGCTGGCGGCGCTGGCGGCGGCGGGCATCGGGCTGTGGGATGTCGTCGGGTCGGCGCGGCGGCCGGGCAGCCTCGACGCCGCCATCCGCGATGTCGAGGCCAATGACCTGGCGACGCTGGCGGCCACGCTGCCGGCGCTGCGCGCGGTGGCGTTCAACGGCGCGACGGCGTGGCGCCTGGGGGCGCCGCTGCTCGCCGGCAGCGGCCATGCGCTGCTGCGGCTGCCGTCGAGCAGCCCGGCGCACGCCGCGATGCCGTTCGCCGCCAAGCGTGCGGCATGGGTGGCGACGCTGTTGCCGGTGCTGGTTTGAGCAACGGCCCCGGGGGCTCGCAAATCGACCGCGTCACGCCCCGTGCGACCGCCTTGCGCTGGCGCTCGGGCCCGGCACCGCTATAAGCCGTTCATGGCCGAGCCGACCCTGCACCCGGACGCGGACGCCCCGCGCGAGGCCCTGGAAGAGGGGCGGCTGACCCGCGCCTATGTCGGCGACGTCATCGATGCGCTCGACAGCCATGAGGACGAGATGGCGCGCACGCTGGTGGCGCCGCTGCACCCCGCCGACATCGCCGACCTGTTCGCGCTGGTGCCGGAGGATTACCGCGCCCGGCTGGCGCGCGCCATCGGCGAGGCGCTCGATGCCGAGGTCATTGCCGAGCTCGACGATTATGTCCGCGAGGACGTGCTCGCCGCCATGTCGGTCGGCGAGGTCGCCGAGCTCGTCACCCAGCTCGACACCGATGATGCCGTCGCGCTGATCGAGGACCTGGAGGACGACGAGCAGCGCGAGGTGCTCGACGCGCTGACCCCGGCCGATCGCGCCGATATCGAGGCGGCGCTCAACTATCCCGAGGAATCCGCCGGCCGCCTGATGCAGCGCGAGCTTGTCGCGGTGGGCGAGGATGTCAGCGTCGGCCAGGTCATCGACCAGGTTCGCGCCACCATCGACCCGGCCACCGATTTCTGGGAAATCTTCGTCATCGATGCCGCGCGCCGCCCGGTCGGCACGATGCGCCTGTCGTGGTTGCTGACGACGCCGCCCGACATCGCCGTCACCGACGTCATGCAGCGCGAACAGACGCTGATTCCGGTCGACATGGACCAGGAAGAGGTGGCGCTGCAGTTCCAGAAATATGCGCTGATCTCGGCGGCCGTCGTGGACGGCAACGGGCGCCTCGTCGGCGTCATCACCGTCGACGATATCGTCCACATCATCCAGGAGGAAGCCGGCGAGGACGCGCTGAAGCTGTCGGGTGCCGGCGACGGCGACATCAACGAGCCGGTGTTCGACACCTTCAAGGTCCGCGTCGTCTGGCTGCTGGTCAACCTCGGCACCGCGGTGCTCGCGGCGATGGTGATCAGCGCGTTCGAGGGCACCATCGCCCAGATGGTGACGCTGGCGGCGCTGATGCCGATCGTTGCCTCGATGGGCGGCAACGCCGGCACCCAGACGATGACGGTGGCGGTGCGCGCGCTGGCGACCAACCAGCTGACCGATGCCAACGCCCGGCGATCGGTGCTGCGCGAGGTGCGGATCTCGCTGCTCAACGGCGCGACGCTGGCGGTGCTGATCGGCATCGGCGTCGGCACGATCTTCCACAGCCCGCTGCTCGGCGTGGTGATCGGGTCGGCGATGCTGATCAACAATCTCGTCGCCGGGCTGGCGGGCATGATGATCCCGCTGGGGCTGGAGCGCGCCGGCGTCGATCCGGCGGTGTCCTCGGCGGTGTTCGTGACGATGTGCACCGACATCATGGGCTTCTTCGCCTTCCTCGGCCTGGCGACGCTGGTCGGCGTCGGGCGGCTGGGGTGACGCTGCACCTGACGAAGGTCGCCGTCGGCTGCCCGGACATGGAGACCCTGGCCCGGCTGCAGCGCGAGCGCTGGGGCGACGACGCCTGTTCGCTGACACGCTTCATGCCCAAGCGGGCGCCGGAACTGATCGGCGGGTCGATGTTCTGGATCATCAAGCACCGCATCGTCGCGCGGCAGACGATCCTGGCGCTCGACATGGTGACGACGCCCTGGGGGGTGAAGTGCCGCATCGGGCTGCAGCCCGGGCCGGTGCCGGTGGCGCCGGTGCCGCGCCGCGCCCACCAGGGCTGGCGCTATCTGGAGCCCGACGATGCCCCGGCGGATGGCGATGTCGCCGGGGACGAGGCCGAGCTGCCGGTGGGGATGGTGCGCGAGCTGCAGTCGTTGTGGCTGATCTAGCACTCCCTCCCCTCAAGGGGGAGGGAGTTGTTCAGCGCACGCGCTTCACCAGCGCGGCGCGCTTCTGCTTCAGGAAGGTCATGTTGTAGCCGCCGAGCGCGGTCTTCTTGATCTTGACGCGGTCACCGACGCGGACGTTCGGCAGGCTCTGGGTGTCGACCTGGCGCCAAAACTGGCCGTTGTCGAGCAGGAACACCCCGAGCCCCGACATGTTGGTCAGCAATTCGGTGACGCCGGCCTCGACCTCCTGGATCTCGTCGGCGGGCGGCTTGAAGCGATCGGGACGGCTGGTGACATTCTCGGCGCCGAACGCCTCGCGCCGGGATTTGACCTCGGCCTCGGCTTGGGCCTTGGCGGCGACGGCGGCGACGGCGGCTTCTTCGGCGGCGATGCGCGCGGTTTCGCGGGCGCGGACTTCGCTTGCGGCGCGCGCTTCGGGCGAGGAATCAGCGACGGCGGCGTCATAGCAGGCCAGCCGATCGGCATCGCGGGCGATGGCGACACAGCGCGCCAGGTCGGCGGCGCCCTGCGCCTGCGCCGGCGCGAGCGGGGACATCAGCAACAGAAAAGTGGCGAAACGACGCATGACAAAAATCCCTCTTGGGCAATGCCGCCTGATACAGGCCGGTTCGTCACCGAGGCAAGCCGCTTGACGCCGGACTGTCCCACTGCCATAAGACACCATGTATTCGAACGACCGGCCCATCTACCGCCAGATTCGCGATGTCATCATCTCGCGCATCCTGGAATCGGGTGATGGCGCGTTGCTGCCGTCGGTGCGGTCGCTGGCGGCGGAGGCCGGGGTCAATCCGCTGACCGTCGCCAAGGCCTATCACGACCTGCAGGCCGGTGGCCTCGTCATCGCCCGCAAGGGTGTCGGCCTGTTCGCCGCCGAAGGCGCGGCGCGGACCTTGCTGGCGCAGGAACGCGAGCAGTTCATCACCGAGGAATGGCCACGCGTGCGGGCGCGCATCGAACGGCTCGGCCTGTCGACCGCGGACCTGCTCGAGCGCGCCTGACGCGTCCCCCACGGCGAACTCCCGCTACTTCATCGTCCGCAGCGCGGCCCGCGCAAACGCCAGCAGATCGAAATTCTCCCCCGGCGCGTCGAAGCCGCGGCGGATGACGATGATCCGGCGTGACGGGATGATCAGCGCGAACTGGCCGCGATTGCCGAGCATCGCATAGCTGCCCTCGGGCATGTCGTCGGCCTTGCCGAACAGCCAGAACCCGGCGCCATAGCCACCGCGACCCGGCACCACCGGCGTCGGCTGGGCACCCACCGGGGTCGACACAAAGCGCCGCCAGTCCGGCGGCAGCAGCTGCTTGCCGCTGGCCTTGCCGTTGTTTTCATACAGGATCGCCAGCCGCGCCAGGTCGCGCGCCGTCATCCAGACCTGGCTCGACAGCACGAAATGGCCCTGCCAGTCGGTTTCCGGCGTCGTCCGCGTCATGCCGAGCGGCCACAGCAGCTCGGTGAACGGAAAGCCCAGCGCCGAGCCTTTGGCGCGGCGCTCCAGCTTCGTCTCCAGCGCCAGCGCCGCCAGCATGATGTCGTTGTTGGCATAGTTGAAATGCGTGCCCGGCGGCCGTTCGAGCGGCATCTGCGCGGCGGTACGGGTCACCGTGTCGCCGCCGACATAGACCGCGTCGGTGCGGTTGCCGGCCGGCCCGGCGGCAAGGCCGGAGTTCATGCGCAGCAGCTGTTCGGTGGTGATGACCCGGCGCGGGTCGCCCCGGCCCTGCCATTGCGGGATGGCGGCGGGAGCATCGACATCGATGCGGCCGAGCTGCACGGCGCGACCGACCAGCGTGGCGGTCAGGCTTTTCGCCACCGACCAGGTCCGCTGCGGCGTGTGGCGATCATAGCCGGCGCGGTAGCGTTCGGCGACGATGCGGCCGTTCTTCAGGATTATGACCGCGGTCGTCGACGGCTTGCCGGCATTGCCGCCGCCGAATTTCGGCGTGAAGGCCTCGGCAACGACGCGCCCCAGCGGTGCCGCCTGATAGCGCGGCAGCCGCATGGCGGCGCCGGCATCGCCGAGCGGCCAGCGTGCCGCATCGACCCGGGCGAGGTTCGGCGCCCGGAAATCCGGGGTCAGCCGCGGCAGCAGCGCCGGGTCGCTGCCACCGACCGGCAGCTGGCTGCAACCGAGCAGCGGCCGCCAGGCCACCACCCGCGACGGCAGCGCCGGACCGGGGGTCACGCTGACCGTGCGCCGGGTGCGATCGAGCGTGTACGGCATGTCGCCGACCAGCGCCTGGTATTCGGGATAGATGCCGTCGAGATCGTCGGCGGCAACCTGTCGCGGCGTCTGGCCGGCGTTGAACACCCCCGAGCACAGGAACGCCGCCTTGTAGCCGGCGGCCTGCACGCGGGTCTGGCTGTCAGCCGCCGCCGGGGTTGCCAGCAACAGGGCGAGCGCCGTGACGATCATGCGGCGAGGGCCTGCCAGCTTGCCATGGCGAGGCCGAAGGCGCGCAGGTCGCCGACGGTCGTCGAGGCCATGTTGTTCATCGCATAGGCGATGCACAGCCGGGCATCCATGTCGACGATGACGATCGAGCCGCCATAGCCGCCCCAGAAGCAGCTGTTCGGGTTGGGCAGCGGCAGCGAGCCGCCGGGCAGGCCATAGCCGAGGCCATAGGCAACGGGGATGCCGAGGACGAGGTCGTCGCCGGCGACCTGCGGTTCCAGCGCGCGGCGAACGCCGGCTTCCGACAGGATGCGCTTGCCCTTCGACACGCCGCCATTGGCGAGCAGGGTCTGGATCTCGGCGACCGAACGCGCATTGCCATGGCCGTTGGCGGCCGGAATCTCCGCGCCGCGCCAGGCCCGGGTCACCGTCTCGCGCGGGTTGACCGCCGGGTTGTTGGCCATGTTGGCGGTCAGCGGGCGGTCGGTGACATCGGCGATGGTGCCGCCCTTGGGCGGCGGGTTGAGCTCGGCGACGCGGTGATCCTCGCTCGCCGGCAGGCCGATGTGGAAATCGGCCCCCAGCGGCTCGGCGATTTCGGTGCGGAACACGGTGCCGAGCGAACGGCCGGTGATGCGGCGGACGACCTCGCCGACCAGATAGCCCTGGGTGATGGCGTGGTAGCCGGGGGCGGTGCCCGGCGTCCAATAGGGTTCCTGCGCCGCCAGCAGGCCGGTGATCCTGTCCCAATCGTACAAATCGTCCTTGCTGACGGTCTCCTTGAAGCCCGACAGGCCGGCGCTGTGCGACATCAGCTGGGCGACGGTGACCTCGCCCTTGCCGGCCGCGGCGAATTCCGGCCAGTAGTGCGCCACCGGCTTTTCAAAGACGAGCTCGCCGCGGTCGGCGAGCAGCAGCGCGGTCAGCGCCGTCATCGTCTTGGTCGTCGAATAGACGTTGACGATGGTGTCGCGCTGCCAGGGCCGTAGCCGCGCCGGATCGGCATGGCCGGCCCACAGGTCGACGACGGTTTCGCCGGCCAGGGTGACGCAGACGCTGGCGCCGATGTCGCCGCCATCGAGGCGGCCCGGCGTGAAATTGCCGGCAAAGGCATCGCGCACGCCGGCAAAGCGCGGGTCGGTATGGCCATGGATTTCTGTCATGTCGGTCCCCCTTAGATGGCGATGTCGGACGGCAGCGGCGACGGGCCGATCAGCCGTTCATAGGTCTTCAGCGCATAACGATCGGTCATGCCGGCGATGAAATCGGCGACATGGCGGGCGCGATCGGGCTCGGTCGCCGGCGTCGTCGCGCCCCAGTCGCCCGGCATCGCCGCCGGATCGGCGTGGAGCGCGCCGAACAGCCCGGCCACCACCAGCTGCGACGGGTCGCGCAAGGCCGAAACGCGGGGGTGGCGGTACATGCGGGCGCGCAGGAAGCCCTTGAGCGCGCGGGTTTCGGCGACCAGTGCCGGCGACAGCGCCACCAGCGGCCGGCCGGCGGCGCGCACATCGGCAGCGGACTGCGGCTGTGCCTCGGCAAGACGGCGACGGGTTTCGGCGAGCAGGTCGTCGACCATGCGGCCGATCTGGTCGCGGACCAGCTCGGGCACCAGCCGGCGGCGGGCGGTGATGCCGGGCCAGCGCGCGGTGACGCTTGCCCAGCTGGCGGCCGTGAACGGCACTTCGGCCACCAGTTCCTCGATGCCGAATAGCCCGGCGCGGATGCCGTCGTCGAGATCGTGGTTGTCATAGGCGATATCGTCGGCGAGCGCCGCGACCTGCGCCTCCAGCCCCGCATGGCTGGCGAGATCGAGCGGGAAACCGGCGTCGGCCTCGACCATCGCCCAGGTCGGTATCAGGATCGGGCCGTTGTGCTTGGCCAGCCCCTCCAGCGTTTCCCAGCTGAGGTTGAGGCCGTCCCAGCCGGGGTAGCGATTTTCCAGTTTCGTCACGATGCGCAGCGTCTGGGCATTGTGGTCGAAGCCGCCATAGGGCGCCAGCGCCGCCGCCAGCGCATCCTCGCCGCTGTGGCCGAACGGCGGATGGCCGAGATCATGCGCCAGCGCCAGCGCCTCGGTCAGGTCCTCGTCGAGGCCCAGCGCACGGGCGATGCTGCGGGCGATCTGCGCGACTTCCAGGCTGTGGGTCAGGCGGACGCGAAAATGGTCGCCATCGGGGGCGACGAAGACCTGGGTCTTGTAGCGCAGGCGGCGAAAGGCGCCGGAATGGACGATGCGGTCGCGGTCGCGCTGGAAGGGCGTGCGCGTCGCCGACGCCGGCTCCGGGTGGCGGCGCCCGCGGGATTGCGAGGGATCGGTGGCGTAGTTCACCCTTCCTCCCCCTCAGGGAGGAGGCGACTCGGCGCGGCCGAGCGGGTGGGGGTCGCACACATGTGGCCACACACGAACCCACCCCAACCCGCCGCGCTGGCGCGCGAGTCGCCTCCCCCCTCCAGGGGGAGGAGATGTGTCACGCCAGTTCCTGATCGAAGCCCGTCGTCATCCGCGGCGTGTCGGTCGTCGTCACCGAGTAGCGCGGCGCCGGGGCCGGCTGCATGACGCCGCCGACCTCGATGAACGTCCCGCGTGCCGCATTGTGCGGGTGCGTCGGCGCCTCCGCCATGCTGAGCACTGGCGCGAAGCAGACGTCGGTCATTTCCATCAGCGCGCACCATTCGTCGCGCGATTTGGTCAGGAACAGCGCCGTCAGCCTGTCTTTAAGCGGGCCCCATTGCGCCCGGTCCATCTGCGCGTCGAAATCCTTGTCCTCGGCAAGGCCGGCGAGGCGGCGCAGCTCGGCATAGAATTGCGGCTCCAGGCTGCCGATCGAGATCCATTTGCCGTCGCCGGTCTCGTAGGTGTCGTACATGTGGGCGCCGGTATCGAGCAAATTGGTGCCGCGATCGTCGGACCAGATGCCGTTGGCGCGGAACCCCCAGATCATGCTCATCAACACCGCGGCGCCATCGGTCATCGCGGTGTCGATGACCTGTCCCTGCCCGGTCTTTTGTGCATGCAGCAGCGCCGACACCATGCCGAACGCCAGCATCATGCCGCCGCCGCCGAAATCGCCGACCATGTTGATCGGCGGCGTCGGCTTTTCCCCGGCGCGGCCATAGGTGTGGAGCGCCCCGGCGAGCGCGATATAGTTGATGTCGTGGCCGGCGGCCTGGGCATAGGGCCCCGTCTGCCCCCAGCCGGTCATGCGGCCATAGACCAGCCGCGGATTGTCGGCGAGCAGCACGTCGGGGCCAAGGCCGAGCCGCTCGGTGACGCCGGGGCGGAAGCCCTCGATCAGGCCGTCGGCGGACTTCACCAGCTCACGGACCCTGGCCTTGCCCTCCGGCGACTTGAGGTCGAGGCCGATGAGCCGCCGCGACCGCAACAGCGGATCGCGCGGGTCGATGCGGGCACCGGGCCGATCGATGCGGATCACCTCCGCCCCGTGATCGGCGAGCATCATCGCCGCGAACGGCCCCGGCCCGATGCCGGCGAGTTCGATGATGCGCAATCCGCTGAGTGGTCCGGCCATGTTTTCATCCCGCTAGGTGTCCGCGGGTGATGCCTTGCCCGTCGAGCGGCGGTCAAGCGAGCAGATTTGACGGGCGGGGCCGAAACCCCGCCCGTCGCTATCGGCCCGTCACGGTTTCAGGCCGCGACGGCAGGCAGCTGGATCAGGCTGCGACAGCGGCCCGGCGACGGCGCGCCGCGGCCCCGACAAGGCCGAAGCCCGCGATCAGCATTGCCCAGCTCGCCGGCTCGGGCACGGCGCCACCGGGACCGGCCAGCACGAAGCTGACGCCGTCGATCAGCGGATCGTTGGAGCCGATTCCGTTGCTCGACGAGATGGTGAAGCTGATCGCCGTCGGCCCACCAGCGGAAAGATAGTTGATCGACGTCGTCTGGAACGGACGCTGGAACACGCCACTATTGTCGGCGACGATAGTGAACTGGCTCAACTGCGTGCCGATCATCACGTCGAGGACGGTCGTGAGCCCGGCGGTGTTTTCGCCGCTGAAGCCGAAGGTCAGCGTGTAGAGGCCGGACGTCGTCGCGACAGTCTGGGTGATGCCGTCGCCAAGCGACGGCGTCGCGCCGCCATAGCCACCGATATCATAGTAGTAGTTGCCGTTATAGGCCGGGGTGCCGAACGCGCTGTAGGCGATGACGCCATCGGTATGGCCGATATTGGTCCAGCCGGGAGGCGTTGCCGTCTGGCTCGTCGAGGCCTCGAAATCGCCATTGACGAGCAGATTGGCGGCCGCCGGCGAAGCCGCGACCAACGCCAGAAGGCAAGCAGCAGTAAACAAACGAGTCACGATATTTTCCCCTGTTTCGATTTTGCGATACGACCTGGCGACATTGCAGCCGCCTTGCCGGCTTTCATGCAATGTCCATGCCAACCCATTAATTTTCGGTAAGTATCTGTGTTCACCCACGAACGCCTGTTCGTGCCAGCCGGAGCCTGGCCGAAAGTGTAAAGTCAGCCGTCGTTATGCCGCCGGAATTACCGTTTTGACTTAAGGAACAACTCAGTTCTATTGTACTGGAATTATGGAAATAGCGTTCGATTCGATGGTCGATCGCCTGTCGGCGCTGGCGCAGCCGCACCGGCTGGCGGTGTTCAGGCTGCTGGTCGTCGCCGGCCCGGATGGTCGCGCCGCCGGGGCCATTGCCGGCGATCTCGGGCTGCCGGCGTCGTCGCTGTCCTTTCACCTGGCGCATCTCAAGCGCGCCGGGCTGGTGACGGCGGTGCGCGATGGCCGATCGCTGCGCTATGTCGCCGATTTTGACGCCATGCGCGGGCTGGTCGATTTCCTCACCGAAAACTGCTGCAGCGGCGGCGCCTGTGCGCCCGCCGAACACAGGAGCGCCGCATGAAACGCCTGCACGTCCATGTCGGGGTCGACGACCTGCCGACGTCGATCGGTTTCTATTCGACGCTGTTCGCCGCACCGCCGACGGTGGTCCAGCACGATTATGCCAAATGGATGCTCGACGACCCGCGGGTGAATTTCGCCATCTCGACGGGCCACGCCGGGCGCGGCGTCGAACACCTCGGCATCCAGGTCGAAACCGCCGCCGAACTCGCCGACGTCGCGACCCGGCTGGCGGCGGCCGATGGCCCGGTGCTCGATGAAGGCGCGACGACGTGCTGCTATGCCCGGTCGACCAAGGCCTGGATCAGCGATCCGCAGGGCGTCGTCTGGGAAACCTTCCTGACCAGCGGCACCGCCGTCGACTATGGCAGCTCACCGGCACTGGCACGGCTGGCCACGTCGGCGCAGGCGGCCGCGGGCGCCTGCTGCGCGCCGGCCGTGGCGCCGGCACCGGCCTCGGGAACGGGGTGCTGCGGATGACCGTCACCATCTGGCACAATCCCAAATGCGGCACGTCGCGCAACACGCTGGCGATGATCCGCGCCACCGGCGTGGAGCCCGTCGTCATCGATTACCAGAAGGACGTGCCGCCGCCGGCAGAACTCGCCCGTGTCGCGGCGGCGGTCGGCGGCGCGGCGGCGCTGCTGCGGACCAAAGGCACGCCGGCGGATGAACTCGGGCTGGTCGGCGCCGATGACACGACCATCATCGCGGCGATGGCGCGCCATCCGATCCTGATCAATCGCCCGGTCGTCATCGGCCCGCGCGGCACCGTGCTGGCGCGCCCGTCCGAACGCGTGCTGGACGTGCTGGCGGCGCCGCTGCCCGGCGATTTCACCAAGGAAGACGGCGAAGTGGTGCGGCGGCCGGCATGATCAGGGCCGCCACGCCGGCCGATGCCGACGCCATCGCCGCCATCTATGCGCCCGAGGTGCTGCGCGGCACCGCCACCTTCGAGACCGAGGCGCCCGACACCGCCGCGATGGCGGCGCGCATCGCCCGCGTCGTTGCCGCCGACTGGCCCTGGCTGGTCGCCGAGCACGCCGGCAGCATCGTCGGCTATGCCTATGTCACGCAGTTCCGCGACCGCCCGGCCTATGCCCGCACCTGTGAAAACTCGGTCTATGTCGCCGCCAGCGAGCATCGGCGCGGGGTCGGCAAGGCGCTGCTGGCGGCGCTGTCCAACGCGGCGCGCGACGCCGGGTTCGAACAGATGATTGCCGTGATCGGTGACGGCGTCGGCAACACCGCGTCGATCGGGCTTCATGCCGCCTGCGGCTTTCGCGAGGCCGGTCGGCTGGTCGATGTCGGCCTGAAGTTCGGCCGCTGGCTCGACGTCGTCTACATGCAGCGGCGACTCTAGCGAAACGGCCCCCGGTCGCCCGGGGGCCGCAGCATCAGTTGTTGACCTGGCGCTTGAAGAACGGCGGGATGTCGACCTCTGGGGCGCCGGGGGCGGGTTCCGGCGCCAGCGTTGCGGTCGGCGCCGGCTTGGGCTTGGGCCCGCGCGACAGGTTCATCATCTTTTCGAACAGCGTCGGCGCGCGCTCCTCCTCGATCGGCTCGGGCACCGGCGCGGGCGGCGGCGGCGCGATGGCGACGGGCGCTTCGGTCGGCGTGAAGCGGAAGGTGTCGAGCGGCGACGGCGTGTCGATGCGCTCGGCGGCTTCCGCGAGGTCGATTTCCTCGTCGATCGTCGCTTCGGGCAGGTCGGCATCCATCTCGGCAAGCGTATCGGCAAAGGCCGGCGCCGGGTCGACCGGCTGGACGGCGACGGGCTCGGGCATCGCCGGCGCGATTGGTGCGGCGGCGGCGACCGGCGCCGGAGCGAAGATGCTCGGCTGGCCCCCGAAACCGCTGGCGGCGCGCGGCCGCTGCGGCACGACCGCCGGACGCGCCGCGGCATCGATGCCGGTGGCGACGACCGACACGCGCATGACGCCGTCGAGATCCTTGTTGAACGCCGAACCGACGATGATGTTGGCATCGGGGTCGACCATGTCGCGGATGTGCGTCGCGGCCTCGTCGACTTCCATCAGGCGGAGGTCGTCGCCGCCGGTGATGTTGATGATGACGCCCTTGGCGCCGCGCATGCTGACTTCGTCGAGCAGCGGGTTGGCGATGGCCTTTTCGGCGGCCTCGATGGCGCGGCGTTCACCGGTCGCCTCGCCGGTGCCCATCATCGCCTTGCCCATTTCGGACATGACAGTGCGGATATCGGCGAAATCGAGGTTGATGAGGCCCGGCATGATCATCAGGTCGGTGATGCCGCGGACGCCCTGGTGCAGGACCTGGTCGGCCATCGCGAACGCTTCCTTGAAGGTCGTGTTGGCATTGGCGATCAGGAACAAGTTCTGGTTGGGGATGATGATGAGAGTGTCGACGACCTTCTGCAGCTCGGCGATGCCTTCCTCGGCGGCGCGCATGCGCTTCGAACCTTCGAAGGTGAACGGCTTGGTCACCACGCCGACGGTCAGTATGCCCTTTTCGCGGGCGGCGCGGGCGACAACCGGTGCAGCTCCGGTGCCGGTGCCGCCGCCCATGCCGGCGGCGATGAAGCACATGTGCGCGCCTTCGAGGCTCGATTCGAGCTGGTCGAGGGTTTCCTCGGCGGCGGCGCGGCCGATCTCGGGCCGGGCACCGGCGCCGAGGCCTTGCGTGATCTTCATGCCGAGCTGGATGCGCGTCGGCGCCTTGCTGCTGGCCAATGATTGCGCATCCGTATTGGCTACAATGAATTCAACGCCCTGAAGGTCGGCATTGATCATGTTGGTGACCGCGTTGCAGCCGGCGCCACCGACGCCGATCACGGTAATCCGAGGCTTGAGCTCCGTCAGTTCAGGCCGTTCGAATTCCAGCATATCGTGTCTCCCCTTCCAGAAGGCATACTATATAAGGTGTGGTACAGTTGAAAGCGGCTTCATAAACTTCCGCGAAGTTTTTCGATCATGCTGGCCAGGCGGCCGCCGCCACCTGTCGATCTGGTCGGTGCCGGCATATGCCAGATATCCGGTACTTCAGCTGCGGCGAACAATACCAGACCGGCGAGCGTCGCAAACGCCGGTCCACCCTGTGCCGGCGGCAGTCCGGTCAGTCCGCGCGGCCGGCCGATGCGGACGTTTCGGCCCAGTGACCCCTGTGCGAAGTCGGCGATCGAGCGCAGCTCGGCGCCGCCGCCGGTCAGCACCAGTTGCCGTGCCTGCGGGCCGACGAAACCCAGTTCGTCGAGCTTGACCTGGACTTCGCGGAACAGCAGGTCGAGCCGGTGGCGGATGACCCCGATGATCTGCGCCTTGGGCACGCGCATCGGTTCGGCCATGGTATCGTCGCTCATCGGCGGAATCTCGACGGCGTCGTGATTGTCCTTGGGCGTCGCCATCGCCGAGCCGTCGAGGGTCTTCAGCCGCTCGGCATGGCTGCGCCGCGTCGCAAAGGCGGCGGCAAGGTCGTTGGTGATGTCGTGCGCGCCCATCGGGATCGCCGCGACGCCGACCAGCATGCCGTAATTGTGGACGGCGATGGTGGTGACGCCGGCGCCGATCTCGATCAGCGCGACGCCCAGTTCGCGTTCCTCGCGCTCCAGCGTCGACTGGCTGGCGGCGAGCGGCGAGGCGACAAGGCTGCGCAGCCCGATATGCGCCTGCTTGATGGCGCGATCGAGGTTCTTCAGCGGCGGCGTGTCGGCGGTGACGACATGGATGTCCATGCCGAGCCGGTCGGCGTGAAAGCCCAGCGGGCTTTCGACCCCCGGCTGGCCATCGAGCGCATACAGCGCCGGCTGGGCGTGGACGACGGTGCGGCCGCGCGGATCGATGCGGGCGCGGCCGGCCTCGCGCAGCGTCATCATGTCGGCGGCGGTGATGCTGGCGCCGGCGATGTCGATTTCGGCGGTGGCGACATCGCTGCCGAGGTTGCCGGCCGAGATCGAGGCGTGGACGAACTCGACCTGGATGCCGGCGGCGCGTTCGGCCTGGTCCATGGCGCCGCGGATGGCGGCCTCGGTCTTTTCGAAATCGGTGACAAGGCCGCGCTTCAACCCGAAGCACGGCTTTTGCCCGGTGCCGATGACGCGCGGCTCGCCATCGCCGCCGACGAGGGCGATGAGGGCCGCGACCTTCGACGTGCCGACATCGAGGACGGCGATGGTGCGCTCGCCGGCGCCTTTGGCGACCAGGGGAATCTTGGGGGCCATCAGATGGTTGTCGGTTTCTGGGTCTTGGCGGCCTTGGCGGCCTTGGCGGCCTCCTCCAGCGCCTTTTGCACGGCGGGCCCGCCGACGGTCATCTGGCCGGGCAGCCGCATGTCGAAGCGTTCGAAGCGGCCGCCGAGCAGCCGGTTCTCGTCCCCCTCCCCGGCATCGAGGCTGGCGAATTTCTTGAACGCGGCGGTGGCGGCGGCGGGTGTGTCGGGCAGCGCCAGCGTCTCCCCGGTCTTGAACTTCACGTCCCAGCGACGGCCGCCGACCAGCACCGCGGCATCGACCTTGGCCGACAGCGCCGGCGCCGCCGCGGTCAGCATCAGCAGCTCGCGGACATGCAGGTTCGCGCCCGGGCCGACGACGACCGGCAGGCTGGCATAGCGTTCGAGATTGCGCGTCGTCAGCACGCGGCCGGTGACATCGACGGCGGCAAAGCGCTGGCGATGCTGCCACAAGGCCGCCGGCTTGCGCTCGACGATGGTGATCGCCAGCGTGTCGGGCAGGCGCCGGGCGACGCTGGCGTCGGCGACCCAGGGCATCGCCAGCAGCCGGTCGCGGATGGCGTGGAGATCGGCCGCCAGCATCGCATTGGTCGGCCCCGACAGCGCCGCATCATAGACGGCGAGCCGCGACAGTTCCTCGGCGCCGTTGATCTCGACATGGCGGATCTCATAGCCGGCATCGGCGGTCTGGCGGACGAAATCCTGCCAGGCGCGCTGCGGAATGCCCATCAGCGAGGTGACGACGGCGGTGGCGAGCAGCACCAGCCCCGCTGCGGTCATGCCGACATTGCGGCGCAGCGTCGGCGCGCTGACCGGCAGCGCCAGCGTCGCCGGCGCCGGCTTGCGCGCCGCGACGGGCTTGCGCCGCGGCGGCGCGGCGCCGCGTTTCAGGGCAACGGTGCTCATGTCCCCTCCATTGCACTGTCGATGAGCCGTTGCACCAGCGTTTCGTAGGCGATGCCCCGCGCGCGCGCCTGTTCGGGCACCAGGCTGAGCGGCGTCATCCCCGGCTGGGTGTTGACTTCGAGGAGGTAGAGCCCCGCCTCCCCCTGCGCCGGATCCCAGCGGAAATCCGACCGCGAGGCGCCGCGGCAGCCGAGCGCGCGATGCGAGTCGAGCGCCATCTTCAGGCAAGCGGCGGTGATCGCCGCCGGCAATTCGGCCGGGCAGACATGGACGGTCAGGCCGTCGGTGTATTTGCTGTCATAGTCGTAGAAGCCGTGGGTCGGCTGCAGCTCGGTCACCGCCAGTGCCTCGTCGCCGAGCACCGCGACGGTCAGTTCCTTGCCGGCGATGAAGGGCTCCGCAAGCAGCTCGGCGAATTCGGTCCAGGGCCCGGCGACCTCGCGGCCGATCGGGTTGCCATAGTTGGAGGCATCGGTGACGATGGCGACGCCGACCGACGAGCCTTCGTTGACCGGCTTCAGCACATAGGGACGCGGCAGCGGATCGCCGGCATAGAGGCTTTCGGAGGCCACCATGCGCCCGGCCGGCATGCGGATACCCTGCGGCACGAGGATGCGCTTGGTCAGCTCCTTGTCGATGGCGATCGCCGAGGTGGTGACGCCGCTGTGGGTGTACTTCAGGCCGAGGATATCCATCAGGCCCTGGATGCTGCCATCCTCCCCGGGCGTGCCGTGCAGCGCATTGAAGACGACGTCGGGGGCGGCAGCAGTGAGCGCCGCGGCGACGTTGCGGTCCATGTCGATCTCGGTGACGTCATGGCCCAGCGTCCGGCACGCAGCGGCGATACCGCGCCCCGATGTCAGCGACACCTCGCGCTCGGCGGACCAGCCACCCATGAGGACTGCGACCTTCATGCTTTCCCCACGCGCTGGATTTCCCATTCGAGCTCGACGCCCGACTGTGCCTTGACCCGGGTGCGGACCTCCTCGCCCAAGGCCTCGATATCGGCGCTGGTGGCGGTGCCGGTGTTGATCAGGAAATTGGTGTGCTTTTCCGAAACCTGGGCACCGCCGACCATCAGCCCGCGGCAGCCGGCGGCATCGACGAGCGCCCACGCCTTGTGCCCCGGCGGGTTCTTGAAGGTCGAGCCGCCGGTGCGCGAGCGCAGCGGCTGGGAGGCTTCGCGCTCGGCGGCGATGCGGTCCATTTCGGCGGCGATGACGGCCTTGTCGCCGGGCTGCCCGCGGAACAGCGCCTCGACGACGATATCGCCGTCGGGCAGCGCCGAATGGCGATAGCTGAAGCCGAACGCCGATCCCGGCAGGGTCTCGATGCGGCCGTCGCGGCGAACCACAGTGGCCTCGACAAGAATGTCGGCGACATCGCGGCCATAGGCGCCGGCGTTCATGCGCACGGCGCCGCCGGCGGTGCCGGGAATGCCGCGCAGGAACTCGAGGCCCGCCAGCGCCGCATCACGCGCCGCGCTGGCGACGGTGATGCCCATGGCGGCGGCACCGGTGCGGACGGTGTCGCCCTCGATCGACACTTTGGCAAAGCTTTTGGGCAGGCGGATGGTGACCCCCGCGAGCCCGCCGTCGCGCACGATGAGGTTCGACCCGACGCCGACCGGGAACACCGGCACGGCCGGGTCGAGGGCGCCGAGGAACTGCGCCAGGTCGGCGGCATCGCGCGGCCGCACCAGCCACTCGGCCGCGCCGCCGGTACGGAACCAGATGAAGTCGGCAAAGGACGCGCCGGCCTCGACACTGCCGGCCAGCGGCGGCAGCGCTTCCTCCCCCTGGAGGGGGGAGGCGACTCGCGCAGCGAGCGGGTGGGGGTGGTCGCCCCGCAAGGCCGCCTCGATGCTGCGCCAGACCGCGTCGGGTTCGCGCAATATCTCGGCATTGCCGAAGCGCAGCACGCGATAGCCCTGCGCCTCCAGAAACGCCGTCCGCTCGGCGTCGGCCTCGACCGAATGCTGGCCGCCATCGGCCTCGATCACCAGCTTGGTCGCGGGCGCCAGAAAGTCGACGATGTAGCGCCCGATCGGCGCCTGGCGACGGAATTTGGTGTCACCAAGGCTTTTGCCGCGAAGCATCGACCAGAGCTTGAGCTCGGCTTCGGTCATGGTGGCGCGAAGCTCGCGGGCGCGGTCGACGGCGCCTTCGCTGGGGCGGTGACGGATCACGCTTTCCTCCCCCTCAGGGGGGAGGCGGCTCGGCGCCAGCCGAGCGGATGGGCGTCGGCCGCGTGCAGGCACAGGTCGACCAC
>QBLU01000051.1:13954-27603 GCA_003241875.1 Alphaproteobacteria bacterium | reverse complement strand
CAACGGCACCGCCGGCAATTTCCCGCGCCAATGGCTGCAGTTCAACGCCGAGGATTATTTCACCTTTCTCGAATCGACCGCTGCCGCCAATGCCCAGGATGCCGCCGTCGGTCGCCCGATCGGCAGCCTGGCCGGCTTCCTGGCCGCCAACAACGGCTATGCGGCGATCGTCTATCCCGACAGCTTCACCGTCAAGGAACGCGTCATCGGCGGCTATGCCCAGGTCGATTTCGGCTCGGAAATTGCCGGCCTGCCGATCAGCGGCAATCTGGGCGTGCGCTATACCCACACCCGCGTCCGCTCGCGCGGCTCGCAGCAGCAGCTGCTCGACCTGCGCGTCGTGCCGGGCGACACGACATCGTACACCGGCGTCTTCGCGCCGACGGCGGTGCCCGTCGAACAGACCACGACGTACAATAATTTCCTGCCCAGCCTCAACGTCAAGGTCGACTTCACCGACAGCTTCATCGGCCGCTTCGCCGCGTCGCAGACGGTCACCCGCCCCGATCTCAGCCTGCTGGCGCCGCGCGTCAGCTATACCAACCTGCGCCCGGGTAACCTCCAGGCCGCCGGCGGCAACCCCGACCTCACGCCCTACAAATCGACCAATTTCGACCTGACCGGCGAATGGTACTACCAGCCCGGCGGCTATTTCACCGTCAGCGGTTTCTACAAGCGCGTCGACGATTTCGTCGGCAGCTCGGTCGCCGTCGAGAATTTCCCGGTCGCCAATGCCGACAATATCTTCCCCGGTGGCCAGGCACCGTTCAACGTCCAGCGCCCGCGCAACCTCGGCACCATCGATGTCTATGGCGTCGAGGTCGGTTTCCAGCACAACCTGACCTGGCTGCCGGCGCCGTTCGATGGCCTCGGCGTCACCGCCAACGCGACCTTTGTCGGCAGCTCCTCGCCGACGACGGCGACCGGCACGACGCTGGCGCTGGAAGGCCTCGGCAACAGCCAGAACGCCGTGCTGTTCTATGAAAAGGGCCCGGTCCAGGCGCGCATCGCCTATAATCACCGCGACGAATTCGTGCAGACGCTGGCCAACGGCACCGGCGGCCGGCCGATCTTCTTCGAGGATTATGGCCAGCTCGACCTGTCGGCGTCGTTCGCGGTGACCAGCTATGCGACGCTGTTCGTCGAAGGCATCAACGTCACCAATGCCAAGACCAGGACGCGCGGCGAATTCGCCAACCAGTTCCTGTCGATCGTTGATACCGGCGCCCGCTATGCCGTGGGCGCGCGCTTCAACTTCTAGAGCTGACTAGAATCAAGCTCATCCGCTCAGGCTGAGCCGGTCGAAGCCCCCGCGAGCACCACGCTGCGGCACGGCTTCGACAAGCTCCGCCTGAGCGGGCCTTGTGGTTCAAACAACCCGAAGGCGGGTCTCGTCGGTCCTCCTCGATGAGCGGGGCGCCGTCGACCCGCGGCGCCCCGGATCTTCACTCGCGCACCAGGTGCAGGATGAAGGCGGTCGCCGGGTGCAGCCGCGGCGGCTGGAATCCGGCCTGCATCAGCGCCGCGCCCGACAGCACGACGCCATCGCGCAGCGCGTCGAACAGCGGGGATTCGGCGCGCAGACCGGCCGGCCAGGCCAAGGTCACCCGATAATCCGCCGCCGCATCGAGGCCGGCCAGCCGCAGCGGCACCGGGAAATAGCCGCGCTGTTCCTCGATCATCGTGTACGACAGCAGCGCCTCGCCGCGATCGGCGGCGACGATGGCAAAGGCATTGACCCCGGCGGCAGCGTCGAGCCGGACCAGGTCGCCGCCATGGATCAGCGCCCGGTGGCGCTTGTGCAGCGCGACGCCGGCGGTGAGCTCGGCGGCCTCGCGCGCGTCCATCTCGCGCAGGTCCATCTCCATGCCCATATGGCCGAACAGCGCGGTGGCGACGCGCAGCGCCATCGGCAACACGCGGCCGGTGATGTGGCAGCGGCGCGGCCCGACATGGCTGCCCATCAGCTCGGCGGTGAAAAAGCGCGAGAAACCGCGCTGGATGCCGAGGCGATCGAGCGCGTCGTTGGAATCGCTGGTCCAGATGCGGTCGCTGCGGGCGAGCACGCCATAGTCGGCGCGGCCGCCACCCGAGGCGCAACTTTCGATCTCGACCGCCGGGTGGGCGGCGCGCAGCCGGTCGAGGACATCATAGACGCCGAGGACATGGGCGCGGGCGCCGGCGCGGCCATCGCTGCCGCCGGGGTGGCTGAGATCGCGGTTCATGTCCCATTTCAGATAGGCGATGGGGTGGTCGCGGAGCAGCGCGTCGACGGCGGCAAACAGATGGTCGCGGACGTCTGACCGGCCGAAATCGAGCACCAGCTGGTGGCGGAATTCGAGCTGCGGCGCCGGCGGCGTGGCGAGCACCCAGTCGGGATGGGCGCGATAAAGCTCGCTGTCGGGGTTGACCATCTCGGGTTCGACCCAGAGGCCGAATTCCATGCCGAGGCCGCGGACCTGGGTAATCAGCGGCGCGAGGCCCTGCGGCCAGACCGCGGCATCGACGGTCCAGTCGCCAAGCCCGGCGCGGTCGCTGCGCCGGCCGCGGAACCAGCCGTCGTCGAGGACGAAGCGTTCGGCGCCGACGGCGGCGGCGCGGGTGGCCAGGTCGGCCAGCACGGCGGGATCATGGTCGAAATAGACCGCTTCCCAACTGTTGTAATGGACCGGGCGGGCCTTGCTGCGCAGCCGCGCATGTTCGGGGCGGGCGCGCAGGTAGCGGTGAAAGGCCTGGCTGAGCCCCGACAGGCCGGCGTCGCTGACGGCGGCGTATAGCGTCGGCGAGGCGAGGCTTTCGCCGGTTGCCAGCCGTACCTCGCCGGGCAGCAGCAGTTCCTCCATCATGACGAGGCCACGGCCGTCGGACAGGGTGTCGACGGCGAGGCGGTGGTTGCCGCTCCAGCCGAGGTGCCAGCCCCAGGCGCGGCCCTGGCGTTCGTTCGCCCCGGCTTCGGCGAGGATGACGCCAGGAAACGCATCGTGGCTGGTGCGGCCGCGGCGGTTCTCGCGCAGCCAGCTCCCCATGTGGCGCGGCGCCTTGACGGTCTGGAACTCGCCGGCCCAGCGGCCTTCGAAGCCGATGATGCGATCGGCGAAGCCCGGCACCGGCAGCACCGGCGCCGCCAGATGGTCGATGGTCAACGGCGTATCGCCGCGATTGGTCACCGTCGTCGTCGCCATCAGCACGTCGCCGGCGAGGCGGAGGTCGTGGACCAGCGCCAGCCCGTTGGCGTCGTCGACGCTGGTGAACACGGCGCGATCGGATGTGGCCTCGACCGCGGTCAGCAGCGCGTAAATCGCCCAGCAGCGGCCGTCGCGATGCGCCGCGAGGCCCGGCCGGCCCGGCCAGCCGTGCCCGGCCTGCGGGGTCAGCGCCAAGGGTGGCTCGACCCGGGGCGAGGCATTAGCCTCGGCACGGGCGCCGAGCAGCGCCAGCCCGGCGGGATCGAGCCCCGGCAGCCGCGGGCCCCAGTAGAGCACGACCGGCACCCCGGCGGCGGTGGCGACGATCAACGTGACGGCGTCGTCATCGAGGCGAACAAAATCGGGGAGCGCGTTCATCTTGCCAAGCCCTTTGCCATCGGCCCGGCCGACTGCAGTTTTATCAGACAAATCCGCTATACTGCGGCCGATCCGGCTTCGCTACCGATGCGGCGGGCAAATCGGCAGCGCGGATCGGCCCGGTTCACAGGAACCAGCCCGCGGCCGCCAGGCTCGGCCGCATCGACCGGCTGACCGGGACGACGAGGCCGGTGGCGAGGCGCAGCGTGGTGCGGCCATCGAGGCTGCTGCTGCCTTCGACCGCGCTGCGCGCCACCCACCACGACCGGTGCACGCGCGCGCCGGGGACCAGATCGAGCAGCGCCACCGCGTCGACCATCCGCATCAGGATGATGTCGCTGCCGAGGTCGGTGTGGATGCGCAGGTAATGATCCTCCGCCTCCAGCGCGATCAGCCGGCCGGTGCCGAGGCGCGGTGGCAGGCGCTCCGCCAGCCCGGCCGGCAGCACGGCGCTGGCCGGCTGCAGTACGGGGCTGGCCGGCTGCAGTACGGGGCTGGCCGGCGGCGGTGCGGGGCTGGCCGCCGGCAGGGGCGCGGCCGCGATCGGCCTTGCCGGCACCGCCGCCGGTTGGGCCGCGGCCAGGACGCCGGGCAGGTCCCGCGGTGAGGACAGGTAGTTGATCGTCGTCAGGACGAGGCTGAACATCAAGACGACCGCGCCGAAGCCGAGCACGGTGCCGACCGAAAGCGTGCCGGTGCCGAACATCAGCATGCTGGCCACGACCACGATGAAGGTGTGCGGGATGGCGACGATGATCGACACGACCACCATTTCGAGCCAGCGACGGTCGGCCAGGCCACCCCAGGCGGCGACCGCCGTGTGGATGAAGATGCCAAGGATCGATCCGGGCAGGACCACGGCGAGCCAATAGGCCAGCCGCCGCGAAAACGCCGCCTCGTCGGTGTTGAGGGCGCCGACGATGGCGAGCACGAGCGCCGCGACCGTGCCGATCACCAGCCCGCGCACGATCCGTTCGCGCAGCGGCGCGGCAATTCGCGCGGCGTGAAATGCAGCCGGCGGCGCCTCACGAATTCCATCCTGCATCCGGCGCAATCTCCAACGACAGCATCGTCTAGCCCGGCGACGAGGGGGGCAGCAACCGACCAGCGGCATTCCGCCGCCGTCACGATGCCGGAGCAACGTCATGAAGATCATCGCTGCAACCGCCGCCGCCCTTTTCGGCCTCGCCCTCGCCGGCAGCGCCCCTCCGGCCTTTGCTGCCGAGCCGGTTGCCGCCGCGGCGACGCCCTCGCTCACGGTGCGCTTTGCCGGCATCGAGACGCCGACCGGCGCTGTCCTGCTGTCGCTGTACGCCAGCGAGGCGGCCTTCGATGCCGGCGGCCAGCCGGTCGCATCCCGGATGGCACCGGTGAAGGGCGACACCGCCGAGGCGGTGTTCCCCGGCCTCGCCCCCGGCCGCTATGCGGTGAAGGCGTTTCACGACATCGACGGCGACGGCAAGATGGGCACCACGCCGTTCGGCATGCCGACCGAGCCCTATGCCTTTTCGAACGATGCCATCGGTGAAGCCGGCCCGGCGAAATGGGCCGGCGCCAGCTTCGACCTGGGCGCTGCCGACACCGTCCACACCATCAAGATCCGCTAGGAGCGATGACGATGCTGAACGACCTCCACCTCGATCGCCGCCAGCTGCTGGGCCGCGCCGGCCTCGCCGTTGCCGCCCTGGCCGTCCCGGGCGTCGCGATTGCCGGCCCGGCGCTGCCCGACTGGGCTCTCGGCGTCGGCGATGTCGCCGGCGACGTGCCGATGCAGGCACTCACATTGCTGCACGGCCGCGCCCCGGAGGACCTGGCCGGCATGCTTTATCGCAACGGCCCGGCGCGGTTCCGGCGCGGCGGCACCGCGTCGGGCCACTGGTTCGACGGCGATGGCATGATCCGCGCCTGGGGGCTCAGGGATGGCAAGGCGACCCTCGCGGCGCGCTTCGTCGACACGCCCAAGCGCCGCCTCGAGGACAAGCTCGGCGCCATGGTGCAACCGGGGTTCGGCACGGCCTCGCGCGCCGGCAGCCGCGTGACCAGCGCCGATGATACCAACGCCGCCAATACCGCGGTGATCGCCGCCGGTGGCCGCCTGCTGGCCTTGTGGGAGGCCGGATCGGCCTTTGCCATCGACCCCGATACGCTGGCGACCCGCGGGCCCGAAGTGTTCCGCAGCGACCTGGCCGGAATGCCGTTCCTCGCCCACCCGCGCATCGAGCCCGACGGCCGCATCTGGAACCTGGGCCTGTCGGGCAAGGCCGCCTTTGTCTGGCGGCTGTCGGCGAGCGGCCAGCTGGAGGCCGGACAGGCCATCCCGCTTCCGATGGGCAGCTATATCCATGATTTCACGGCAACCGCACGCCACCTCGTCATCGTGCTGCAACCCTGGGTCCAGGACCATATGGCGCTGCCCTTCGTCGAAAGCCTCAGCTGGAAGCCGGAACTCGGCAGCAAGGTGCTGGTCGTCGACAAGGCCGACCTGTCGAAGCGCCGGATCTATGAACTGCCGCCCTTCGCCTTCTTCCATCTCGGCGACGCCTGGGAGGAAACCGACGGCACGATCCGCTTCGACGGCTGCTTCGAGGCCGACCCGAGCTTTGGGCGCGACGCGGCGCGCGCGCTTGTCGACGGGCGCTACATCCCGGTCCCGTCACCGCGGCTGACGATGGTGGCGCTGCGACCCGATGGCCGTGCCGACATGACCGCCGCCGGGATCGAAGCCGAATTTCCGCGCAGCGAGCCGCAGCTTGCCGGCCTGCCGCGCAGCCGCACGGTCCATGTCGGCGGCTATCTGCCGGGCCGGCCGTTCGCGTCGAAAGTCGGCATCTGGGACTGGCGCACCGGCAAGGACGACGCCCATGATTTCGGGCCCCGCCAGCTGGTCGAGGAGTTCGTGCCGCTGTCCAGTGGTAAGCGCCCGCTGCTGATGGGGACGACGATCAATCTCGACACCCGGCGCAGCGAACTGCACCTGTTCGACGCGCGGCGGGTTGCGGCGGGACCGCTGGCCAGCTGGAGCGCCGACATGGCCCTCCCGGTCAGCTTTCATGGCAACTGGGTCGGGCGGGGCGCTGTTTGAGCCTATTTCACGGTGAACGCGAAGCTGCCCTCCGTGCGCTGGGTGTCGGCGCCGGCCGCGTGCCAGCGGACGTCGTAGCTGCCGCTGGGCAGCGCGCGTTTCATCAGCAGCGTCAGTGTCTTGCCGTCGGCGCTGATGGCCGATGTAAAGCCGGTCATCTTCATCGGCTGGTGATCGGCCATGCCGGGCATGCCGGTCATCACCAGGTCGACGCTGGTGAGGTTCGGCATCACCTTTTCGCTGAACGTCAGGATGATCTTGCCCGGCTTGGCGACGGTCGCACTCGCCGTCGGGGTCGATGCGACTAGCTTGGCCTGCGCGAACGCCGGCCCGGCGGCGAGCGCCGCGATCAGCGTTGCGGCGACGAACAGAGGCGGACATTTCGACATCATGATGCTCCTTGGCGGTTCAGGGCTATGATACGCAATCCTGGCGCCTGCCCCTCAACACCCGATGAGGGCCGCGGCCCGGGCGTGCGTATCGCCGGTATCGACGTTGAAAGGCATGACGATGGATGATCTCGACCGGGCATTGCAGCGCTTGCAGTCCCTGCCGGTGCCGGCGCGCCTGGCAACGCTGGAAGGCGATGTGCTGGCGCGGATCGGCGCCGAGCGCGATGCGGCGTCGCTGACGACGGTGCCGGTGCTCGGTTTCGCGGCGCTTGTCGCCCTCGCGGTCGGCGTCGCCGGTGCGGCGTTGCCGGGAACGCCGGCCGAGGCGTCGCCGGCCTCGCTTTCGGCCGTCGGCGCCGGGGTGCCGCTGGCGCCATCGACGCTTCTGATGAATATCGGCTGATGCGGCTCAGGCGCCTGCTGCTGATTGCCGTCGTGGCGTTCGTGGCCGCGGTCGGCGGCGTCTTCGCCGGGCGCGCGCTGGTGACGCGGCTGTCGTCGCCGCCCGAAACCGAGCTCCACGCCATCCTCCACCACAAGCTCGACCTCGATGCCGGGCAGCGCGCCCGCATCGAAGTCTATGAACGGCAGTTCGCCGTCCGCCGGCACGCGCTCGAGGCCGAGATGCGCGCCGACAACGCCAGGCTGGCGCGGGCCATCATGGCCGAACACGGCTATGGCCCCGAAGTCACCGCTGCCGTCGACCGCTCGCATCGCGCCATGGGCGAGCTGCAGAAGGAGACGCTGCAGCACATCTTTCGGCTGCGCGCCGTGCTCAATCCCGATCAGGCGCGCCGGTTCGATGCCGCCGCTGTCGAGGCGTTGACCGCGCCGGCCGATTGACCGCGGCTTGGGCGTGCCGCTTTCCGATGCCGATGACGCGGACCTCGCGCGCCTGGCGCTCGACGGCCAGCAGGCGGCGTTCGCGGCGTTGATGCAGCGCCATCGCGAGCCGGTGTTTCGCCTGGTGCGCAGCCATGTCGGCAACGACGACGATGCGCTCGACCTGGTGCAGGACAGTTTCGTCGCCGCCTTTGCCGCGATCGACCGCTATGACCGCAGCCGGCCGTTTCGCCACTGGATCAACCGCATCGCGCTCAACAAATGCCGGGACTGGGGCCGGCGGCGGGCGGTGCGGCGCTTCTTCAGCTTTGCCCTGCCGCTCGAGGCCGCCGATGGTGTTGCCGATCGGGATGTCATCGGCGAAGCCGCGGTCGACGATGCGCGGGCCTTGCGCGCCACAAGCAAGGCGCTGGCCGCGCTGCCGTCGGGATTGAAGGCGCCGTTGATCCTGACAGCCGTCGAGGGCCTGTCGCAGGCGGAGGCCGCCGACATGCTGGGGATCAGCGAAAAAGCCGTCGAGGTCCGCGTCTACCGCGCGCGCAAGGCGCTGCAGGCCCTGTTGTCCGCAGGCGGCGGCGGCTATGCAGGCCGGTGAGGGGCATCGAGGGCGGCTGCGTATCCCTTGATGAACCACCGGAACACACAGGGACAGTGATGGCGTTTTTGACCGATCGTCGCGATTTTCTGCGCGGCGCAACTCTTGTCGGCGGTGCGGCCGCGCTGGCGCCGCTGGCTCCCGCCTGGGCGCGCAGCGGCAGCGCCGGGCTGAACGCCGCCACGCAGACGCTGTCGGGCGAGGACATCAAGCTGACAATCGGGCACGCGCCGTTCCGGGTCGGCGGCCGCACCGGCCATGCCTTTGCCGTCAACGGCACCGTGCCCGGCCCGATCATTCGGCTGCGCGAAGGCCAGAATGTCCGGCTGTCGGTGACCAACACGCTTGCCGAGGACGCGTCGATCCATTGGCACGGGCTGTTGCTGCCGTTCCAATACGACGGCGTGCCGGGGGTTAGCTTTCCGGGGATCAAGCCCGGCGAGACGTTCGTCTACGAGTTTCCCATCCGCCAGTCCGGCACCTATTGGTATCACAGCCATTCGGGCATGCAGGAGCCGATGGGGGTCTATGGCGCGATCGTCATCGATCCGGCCGGCCCGCAGCGCGCCGCCTATGATCGCGAGCATGTCATCGTGCTCAGCGACTGGAGCTTCATGCACCCGCATCTCATCCTGAAGCGGCTGAAGCAGAACGGCGGCAACTTCAACTTCCAGAAACAGACGCTGGCGGGCCTCGTCGCCGGCAAGGGCCAGTCGGCCGCCGACCGCCGCATGTGGGGCGCGATGCGGATGGACCCGACCGACATTTCGGACGCGACGGGGGCGATCTACACCTATCTCGTCAATGGCCATGGCCCCGACGAGAACTGGACCGGGCTGTTTGCGCCGGGCGAGCGGGTGCGGCTGCGCATCATCAACGCGGCGGCAATGACCAATTTCAATATCCGCATCCCGGGGCTGCCGATGACCGTGGTCGCGGCCGACGGCAATCCTGTCCAGCCGGTCGAGACCGACGAGTTCCAGATCGGCGTCGCCGAAACCTATGACGTCATCGTGCAGCCAACCGACGACCGCGCCTATGGCTTCATCGCCGAAGGCATCGACCGGTCGGGGCTGGTGCGCGCCACGCTGGCGCCGCGCATGGGGATGGTGGGGGCGGTGCCGCCGCTGCGTCAGCGGCCGCTGCTGACCATGAAGGACATGGGCATGGGCGACATGGACATGTCCGGCGGCAGCATGGCCGGGATGGACCATGGCAAGATGGACCATGGCAAGATGGACCATGGCGCCATGGCTGGCATGGACCATGACATGGGATCGATGAAGATGCTCGACCCGGCGGTGGCGCCGCAGGTCAGGATGGGCCCGGGGGTGGCGATGCTGTCGTCGATGCCGGTCGATCGCACGGCCGAGCGCCCGACGGGACTGGAGGACGTGCCGCACCGGGTGCTGACCTACAACCAGCTGCGCTCGCTCGATCCCAACCCCGATCCGCGCAATCCGTCGCGGGAGATCGACGTCCACCTGACCGCCAACATGGAACGCTATATGTGGTCGTTCGACGGGGTGAAGTTCAGCGACGGCGCCGAGCCGCTGGCGTTTCGGCACAACGAGCGCGTGCGCGTCAACCTGATCAACGACACGATGATGCCGCATCCGATCCACCTCCATGGCCATTTCTTCGAGGTGGTGACGGGGGACAAGGGCAATCGGCCGGTCAAGCATACGGTCAACGTGCTGCCCGGCGGCAAGGTGTCGTTCGACCTGACCGCCGATGCGCTCGGCGACTGGGCGTTCCACTGCCACATGCTGCTCCACATGCATTCGGGCATGTTCCGCGTCGTTACCGTGCGCCACGACGAGGCTGCGGCGTGAGGGCGCTTGCCGTGAGGGCGCTCGCCGGGGCGGCGCTCGCCGCGCTGGCCACGATTCCCGCCGCCGCGCTGGCCGCGCTTCCCGCTGTCGCGCAGACGCCCGTCGATCCGCACGCCGGGCACAATATGGCCACGCCGCCGCCAGCACCGGCGGCGCCCGACCCGCACGCCGGCCACGACATGGGCAGCATGGCCAAACCTGCGCAGGAGCCAGCGCCCGAGGCTGTGGCGGACCCGCATGCGGGGCACGACATGTCGGCGATGCCCGGCATGGCGCCAGCGGCCGAGGAGATCGGCACGGCGCCGGCGCCGGCGCCGCCGACCGACCATGCCGCCGATGCGGTCTGGGGCGCCGCTGCCCAGGCGCCATCGCGCGAAATTCTGCGCCGCGAACATGGCGCCTTCCAGGGCTCGATGATCCTGTTCAACCTCGCCGAATACCAGGCCCGCAGCGGCGGCGACGGCTATCGGTGGGAGGGCGAAGGCTGGTTCGGCGGCGACGTCGATCGCCTGGTCATCAAGACCGAGGGCGAGGCGGATTTTGCCGGGCCGCTGGAAAAGGCCGAGGTCCAGGCGCTGTATTCCCGCGCCCTCGACCCATGGTGGAACCTGCAGGCCGGCCTGCGCTACGACATCCGCCCGAACCCGCAGCGCGTCTATGCCACGCTCGGGATCGAGGGGCTGGCGCCCTACTGGTTCAAGACCAGCGCCGCGCTGTTCCTGTCGGACAAGGGTGAACTGCTCGCCCGGGTCGAGGGCTTTTACGACCAGCGCATCACGCAGCGGCTGATCCTCCAGCCGCGCGCCGAGATTAACCTCGCCGCCCAGAGCACGCCCGAGATCGGCGTCGGTGCAGGGTTGAGCGACATCGAGCTCGGCTTGCGGTTGCGCTATGAGGTGCGCCGCGAGTTTGCGCCTTATGTCGGCGTCGAATGGGCCGCCAAGACCGGCGAGACGGCCCGCCTGGCGCGCGCGGCGGGCGACCGCCCGAGCGTCGTCAGCTATGTCGCCGGCATCCGGTTCTGGTTCTGAGGGGGACATTTTGGCATCGACGCGTCTGAGGCTCCACATCGCTGCGAGCCGGCTGCACAAATGGCTGGCGCTGATCATCGGCGCGCAACTGCTGATCTGGTTCGCCAGCGGCGCGCTGATGAGCTGGTGGCCGATCGCCGAAATCCATGGCGACCATCTGGTCGATCGCACCAGCGTGGCGGCGCTGCCGGCGGATCTCGCGCTCGCCGACCCGGGCCGCTATCTCGGCACGCCCGCCGATCGCATCACGCTGCGCATGCTCCACGGCCGGGCGATCGCCGAAGTCGCCAGCGCCGGGAAAATCCGGCTGTTCGATGCCACCACCGGCGCGCCGCTGCCGCGCGTCGATGCCCGGCTCGCCAAGGTAATCGCCAATGAGGCGTGGCGGGGTTCGGAGACGCCGGCAAAGGTGTCCGCCGTTACCACCGCCAGCACCGAATATCGTGGGGCACTCCCCGCCTGGCGAGTCAGCTTTGCCGATCCCGAAAACACCAGTATCTTCGTGGCCGCCGACACCGGGCAGATCACAGCGGTGCGCACCGGCACCTGGCGCCTGTATGATTTTGTCTGGGGTCTGCACATCATGGACTGGCAGGACCATGAGAATTTCAACAGCTGGTGGCTGCTGGGCTTTTCCATCGCCGGGCTGGTGCTCGGCCTTGCCGGTACGATCCTGCTGGCGATGCGCTGGCCGCTGCGGTGGCGGCGCCGCGCCAGGCCCTGACGCGCCTCAGAACGGGAAGAAATAGGGGATGGCGACGATGCCGGCCGCCCAGGTCACCAGGTTCAACGGGACCCCGACGCGAACGAAGTCCATGTAGCTGTACTTGCCCAGGTTGAAGACCAGCACGTTGGTCTGGTAGCCGAAGGGCGTCGCGAACGCTGCGCTGGCGGCCATCATCACGGCGATCAGGAACGGCCGCGGGTCGGCGCCCAGGCTTTCGGCCAGCGCGACGGCGATCGGCGTGACCAGCACGGCGACGGCGGCGTTCGACAGGAACTCCGTCGCGAACAGGGTGACGCCATAAAGAATGGCCAGCGCGGTCCAGGGGCCAAAGGGGCGGATGACATCGATCAGCAGCGCCGTCGCCGAGGCGGCGAGGCCCGACAGCTCGATCGAGAGGCCGACGACGACCATGCCGCCGATCAGCAGCAGCACTTCGGGACGCAGGCCGGCATAGGCTTCGTCGGGACTGATGACCCGCAGCAGAATGAGCAGCACCGCGCCGGCAAAGGCGACCGCGGCGATCGGGGCGACGCCGAGCGCCGCGAGCACGATAACCGCCACGAAGACGCCCACCGAGATCAGCGACTTCCGGATGTCGAGTTCGTGTGCGACCGCGAAAAGTTCGGGATCGCCCAGCGTGCCGTCGCCGGTCTGTTCCTGGACCTGGTGCTGTTCGGGCGCGGTCGAGTTGCTTTTCGCCAGCTGCCGGCTGCCGAACAGGAACAGGTAAAGCCCGCCGACAGCGGCAACGACAAGGCCCACCGGGGTGATCTCGAAGATGCCGAACACGGGCTGGCCGGCGTTGCGCGCCATGTCGTTGACGAGCAGGTTCGTCGACGTGCCGATCAGCGTGCAGGCCCCGCCCATGATGGTGATGTAGCTGAGCGGGATCAGGAAGCGCTTGGGCGACAGTTGCAGCGACGCCGCGACGTCGTTGACCACCGGGGCCGCCAGCACGACAATCGGCGTGTTGTTGAGGAAGGCGGAGGCACCGCCGCACAGCACTATGACCAGCCACAGCCCGACACTGCCGAGCCAGGCGCAGAGCGCGGTGGCCCGGCGAATCAGGAAGCCCAGGAAGCCCGACAATTCGATCGCATAGGCAATGACGAACAGGCAGGCGAGGGCGATGATCGCCGGGCTGGCGAACGCCGCCTGGACCTCGACCGGCCGCACGACGCCCAGCATCAGCAGGGTCGCAGCCGCGGTCAGCGCGGTCACGTCCGCGCGCAGCTTGCCGTGGATCAGCACGCCGACGACGACGACGAGCACGACAAGCGCCGCGACCTGATTGAAATCCATAGCCACGCCCGACCCTCGCATAGGCATGGTGCCCGGCGCTACCCTTGCGGACTCGCGTCGCTGGGCAGCCGTGCTAATGTCCGTGGATGGCTATCGAAAACGACAAGCGAGGCGCGGCAGCATCCGGCAGGGTGCTCGGCCTGCTGTTGCTGGCGGGTCTGGTTGTTTCCGGTTGCCGCGAGCAGCCGCCCGAAAAGCCGGCCACCCGCGAGCTGCCGACCGAGGCGCCGGCGCCGCCGCCGCCGGCACCGCGGGTCGTGCCGGCGCCGATTCCGGCAC
>QBLU01000051.1:0-13944 GCA_003241875.1 Alphaproteobacteria bacterium | reverse complement strand
TTCCGGCACTGACCCGCGCCGATATCGTCAGCGCCGCGGCCGAGGCCGCAAGCCGTTTCGCCCAGGCGTCCGGCGGCGTCACGCCCGACCCGCTGGTCGGGCGGTCCTTTCTGGTGCGGATTCCGTTCGGTTGCACGGGGCCCGTGGCAGCCGGCGAGCCGCGCGCCGGCCTGGTGGGGTGGTCGCCGGAGCAAGACGGCAAGCGTATCCGGATCGTCCTCGAGCCCGCCGACTGGTCGCAGACCGCGCTGTTCACGACGCCGGAGGCGACAGAGAAATGGGAAGCCGTGGAAGGTTTCTGGGTTCCGCGGCCCTGGCTCGTTTCGGAAACCTGTCCCGGGATCATCGCTGCATCCGCCCCGGTCGAGCCGGCGGCATCGCCGCAATCGGTCGGACTCGCGGCGGTCTTCGAACGCGGCGGGTCGCGGCTCGGGCGACGCGACGGGCGGGCCTACAGCTTCACGATCCGGAACAACGGCGAAGCGCCCCCGGTGGTGCCGGCCGGCGGCTTCACGCTGGTGTTGGCCGGGCGCATCGCCGCGCTCGCCGACGGCCGGGCCTTTGCCTGCACGGCATCGGGGCCCGACCAGCGGCCGGTCTGTGTGGCGGGGGTGCAGCTCGACCGTGTCGCCTTTGAAGCCGAGGGCGAAACGCTGACGGAATGGCGGCCCGGCTGACGCAGCCCGTCGCGCCGGCCTGCCCGGTGGCCGCCACGGTCGCAACACCTGTCAATTGTGGGTTCTTGCATCGCCGGGCGTATGTGCCAGTGAACCCCTGGGGCGCGGCATCGGCTGGGAGTATCGACGAATGCAGGCTCCCGATGCTGGCCTCGAGGCGCTGCGCACCGCGATCAGGACGTTTTTCGCCGACACCTATCCGCAGGACATACCGGCGCGGCTGCGCGCCGGGGAGACGCTCGGCCGCGACGATCACCTGCGGTCGCAGGCGGCGCTGGCGGCGCGCGGCTGGGGGGCGCCGCACTGGCCGCAGGACCATGGCGGGCCGGGCTGGACGATCGCCGAGCGCCGGTTGTTCGAGGATGAATATGTCCGCGCCGGGGCGCCGACGGTGGTGCCGATGGGCCTCATCTATGTCGCGCCGATCATCATCGCCTTTGGCACGCCCGAACAGCAGCGGCGCTGGCTGCCCGATATCCTCCATGGCCGCAGTTTCTGGGCGCAGGGCTATTCGGAGCCGCAGGTCCGACCTGGCGGCGCTGGCGACGCGGGCGCGGCGGGACGGCGACGATTATGTGGTCACCGGCCACAAGACCTGGACCAGCCTGGGGTTCTGGGCGGACTGGATTTTCTGCCTGGTGCGCACCGGCGAGGCGGCGCGCGGCGGGGCGGGCATCTCGTTCCTGTGCATCGACATCGCCTCGCCCGGCGTCACCGTGCGGCCGATCACCGCGATCGACGGCCGCCACCATCTGGCCGAGGTGATCTTCGACAATGTGCGCGTTCCCGCCGCCAACCTGATCGGCGAGGAGGGGCAGGGCTGGACCTATTCGAAGCAGCTGCTGTCGAACGAGCGCATCTGGTATGCCCATGTCGAGGAAAAGCGCGCGGCGCTGCGCCGGGTCCGCGCGCTGGCGATGCCGGCCGCGACGCACGATTTCCGGCGACGGCTGGCGGCGACGGAGATTGCGGTCGACTGCCTCGACGGCTTTGTCGAGCGCGCGCTGCTCGACGATGGCGGCGATGTCGCGTCGCTGATCAAGATCCTGGCAACGGAGACGGCGCAGGCGATCACCGAGCTGGAGCTCGAGCTCGCCGGCGGCCTGGCGGCGCCGCTGCTGCCCGAGCGCGGCGCGGGATGGTCGGCGGCAGTTCCCGACCTGCCGCCGTTCATCGTGCCGGCGGTCGAGGACTATCTGATGACCCGCGCCCAGACGATTTATGGCGGCACCACCGAAATCCAGAAGACGATCATCTATCGCGCCGCAATGCAGACAGGGTGAGGACCGGGACATGAGCGAGACCATCGAAGGCGGGTGCAACTGCGGGGCGGTGCGCTATGCGATCACCGGCCCGGCGCTGGCGGTGGCGGCGTGCCATTGCACGCGCTGCCGGCGGCAGTCGGGCAGCGCCTTTTCGGTCAACCTGGTGGTCAAGCCTGAGGCCATGACGGTGGCCGGCGACCTCGCGGTGTTCGTGGATACGGAGACCAGCAGCGGGCAATCGGTGCTGCGCGAGTTCTGCGGGGTCTGCGGGTCGCCGATCCGGTCGCGGCTGAACGCCAACCCCCATATCATCGCGGTCAAGGCGGGCACGGCCGATGCGCCCGACGGCTTTGCCCCCAGCATCCATGTCTGGACGCAGTCGAAACTGGCCTGGGTCGAGATCCCCGCCGGCCTGCCGCAGTTTGCCCAGAATGCCGGCTGAGAGCGCCACGACCCCGCCGCTCGCCGGCCTGTGCGTCGTCGACGCGGTCAGCGGCCCGCTGGCGGCGCTGACGCGCATCCTTGCCGAGCTTGGCGCCACCGTGCTGCGGATCGTGCCCGATGACGGCGACGCGATCGCTGCGCTCGCCGCCAACCGCGGCAAGCAGCGGGCGACGGCGGCGGCACTGTCCGCTGCCGATATCATCGTCGAGAACATCGGCCTCGATCTCGAACCCCTGCGCGCGGCGCGGCCGGGCCTCGTCACCATGACGGTCAGCGACTTCGGCACCGGCAGCACTCTATCGGATTGGCAGGCCACCGGCCCGGTGCTGCACGCGCTGTCGGGGGCGCTGTCGCGATCGGGCATCCGCGGCCGGCCGCCGCTGCTGCCGCCGGGCGACCTTGCCTATCAATGCGCCGGGGTACAGGCGGCCTATGCGCTGCTGGCCTCGCACTTCCATGCGCTGCGCACCGGGCAGGGCGACCATATCGACTTTGCGGCGCTCGACGGCGCGATCCAGGCGCTCGACCCGGGCTTCGGCATCCATGGCAGCGCGACGCTGGGCCGGCCGATGCACCTGCTGTCGCGCGACCGGCCGCCGGTCGGCTTTCAATATCCGATCCTGCCCTGTGCCGATGGCCATGTCCGCCTGTGCGTGCTGGCGCCGCGGCAATGGCAGGGCATGTTCCGCTGGATGGGCTCGCCGCCGCAATTTGCCGACCCGGCGTTCAACACCACCAGCGTGCGGCACAAGTCGCCCGAGCTGATGCCGGCCATCGCGGCGTTCCTCGCCACCCGGACGCGGGCAACGCTGGAGGCGGAGGGCGAGCAGCACGGCGTGCCGATCGCCGGCCTGTCGAGCTTTGCCGAGGTGCTGGAAACGGAGCAGTTCGTGGCACGGGCGAGCTTTGCGGCGGCATTGCTGCCCGATGGCCGGACGGTGCCGCTGCCCGCCGGGCCGATCCGGGTCAGTGCGGGGGCCTCATCCGCCGCTGCGCCAGATGCCGCAACGATCACGGCACCCCAGGCCTTCACCGGTCTCAAGGTTCTCGACCTCGGCATCATCGTCGTCGGGGCAGAGGCAAGCCGGCTGTTCGCCGACCAGGGCGCCGATGTCGTCAAGATCGAGAGCCGGGCCTTCCCCGATGGCGTGCGCCAGTCGCACCTGCCCTATGGTCTGTCGGTCAGCTTTGCCGCCGGGCACCGCAACAAGCGCAGCCTGGGGCTCGACCTGCGCGAGCCGCAGGGGCGCGACCTGTTCCTGCGGCTGGTCGCGGATGCCGATGTCGTGCTGTCGAACTTCAAGCCCGGTACGCTGGAGGCGCTCGGGCTCGGCCCCGAGGTGCTGGCCGCCGCCAACCCCCGGGTGGTGATGGTCGAAAGCTCGGCGTTCGGCGCCAGCGGGCCGTGGCGCGGCCGCATGGGCTATGGCCCGCTGGTGCGCGCGGCGACAGGCCTGACCGATCGCTGGCGCTATGCGGGCGACCCCGATGGCTATTGCGATTCGGTGACGGTCTATCCCGATCACGCCGCCGGCCGGATGAGCGCCATCGCCGCGCTGGCGCTGCTGGTGCGGCGGCAGCGCGGCGGCGCGGGCGGCCACGCCAGCATTGCCCAGGCCGAGGTCATGCTGTCGCACTTCGCCGCCGAGATCGCCTGCGCCGCCCTCGGCGGGGACCTCACCACCGATGCGCCCTGGGGGGTCTATCCGACCGGCGGCGACGACGAATGGTGTGTCGTCACGGTCCGCGACGATGCCGATTGGCAGCGCCTGGTGGCGATCATCGGCGGTGACCTTGTCGACCCGGCGCTGGAAGCCCGCGCGGCGCGGGTGGCGGCGCGCGACCGCATCGATGCGGCGGTCGGCCACTGGCTGGCGACGCGCACCGCCGATGCCGCCATGCAGGCGTTGCAGGCGGCCGGCGTGCCCGCGGCGCGCATGTTGCGCATCGCCGACCTGCGCGCGTTCGACGATGCGCGTGGCCGCGGCCTGTTCCGCGACGAGGTCCACCCGCACCTGGAGGAAGGCGTCGTCGGGGAGGCCTGGCATGCCCGCACCGGCCGGCTGGCGCCACCCGAAGCGCGGCCCGCACCGCTGCCCGGCGAGCACTCGGCCGCGGTGCTGCACGATTGGCTCGGCCTCGATGCCGCCACCATCGCGGCGCTGACCGCCGCCGGCATCGTCCAGCCGACCGATCCGGCGGTCTATGACGCCATCGCGGCGACGCTGGCGGCGCGGCCGGCGGCGGCGCAGATCGCGGCGGCCCGAATCGCGGCGGCGGGGCCCGGCACCGCCGCCTGACCGACGTTGGAACCGATTGCATTCAAATCGACCCGCTCAGGCTGAGCTTGTCGAAGCCCTGCCAGGCACGACCCTGCGACACGGCTTCGACAAGCTCAGCCTGAGCGGGCTTTGTGGTTCAACTTAACGAAAAAACGGTTTTAGCCGCCGGCGTCGATCAACGCCTGCACCTGCTTGTAGAACGCCTCCCGCGCCTCGGGTTCGGGGCCCTCGGTGGCGCGGGTCCAGTCGGCGTTGCTGGCGATGACGAGGTTGCGCTTGCGATCGATGAAGATGCCCTGGCCAAAGATGCCCTGGGCGGCGACGGCGCCATCGTCATAGGTCCACCATTGGAAGCCATAGCCCCTGCCGGGCGCGCCGATGTCCTTTTGCTTCGTTGTCGCCTGCGCGAACCAGTCGGCCGGCATGATCTGGCGCCCGCCGACAGCGCCGTTGGCGAGCACGAACAGCCCCAGCCGGGCGAAATCGCGCGTCGTCGCCTGCAGGCAGCAGCCGGCGATTTCGTGCCCGGTCTTGCCCTTCAGCCAGGTCGCCGGCGCCGCCATGCCGCCGGGCTGCCAGACTTTCTCCTGCAGATACTGGCTCAGCGGCTTCTTCACCGCCGATGACACCAGCACGCCGATCAGGTTGGTCTCCCCGGTGTTGTAGTGCCAGACCGCGCCCGGCGGATGGGCACGCGGCAGCTTGCGCATATAGCTGACCGTGGCGTCGACGCCGGCATCGGGCACGGCATTGTTGAAGCGCGCGACATCGGCCTGGGGGTCCTCGTAATCCTCGTTCCAGCGCACGCCCGAGCTCATCGTCAGCAACTGGCGGATGGTGACATCGTCGTACGCCGAGCCGCGCAGGTCGGGGATATACTGGCTGACCTTGTCCTCCAGGCTCTTGATCGCGCCATCGGCGATGGCGGCGCCGACCAGCGTCGAGGTGAACGACTTGGCCACCGAAAAGCTCGTCCAGCGGCCGTCGGCGTCGAAGTCGAGGCCATAGCGCTCGAACCGCACCTTGCCGTCCTGCAGGATGACGAGGCCGGCCGCGCGCTGGCCGGCGAGATAGCTGTCGATGCCGGGGATCGCCAGCGGCTTGCCCGCCGGCAGCGCCAGCGGCGTCGGCGACGGCGCGATCTCGGCTGCCTCGGCGAGCACCGGCAGCCGGTCCATGGCGCGGAACGCCGCGTCGCGCTGGTCGACCGACCAGGACAGCACATCGGCATTGGTCGGCATGGCGGCGAGGACGCCCCGGGTTTCCTTGTCGAGGCTGGCGTACCAGGCGCCGCCCGCCAGCAGGATCGCGCCGGCGACAGCGACTCCGATGGTCCGTTTGCGCATGATGTCCCGCTCCCCCGTTGCCGGGGGACCATAGGCGGCACCCGGCGTCGGGCCAAGCCGGGTCAGGAGAGGGCGATCAGGACAGCCCCAGCAACCAGTCGGCGAGCGGTACCGGATGGATCTTGGCGCCCGGCATGTGGTCGCTCAGCTCGCGCCGGTTGGCCATGATCCAGGCGAGGCATTCGGCGCGGCTGTCGAACAGCTCGAACTGCGACAGCGACGGCGCCTTGCTCTCGCCATCGACGAGGAAGCGGGCGTGGGCACGGCAGCCGGGCACCGCGCTCCAGTCGCGACTTGGGGCCTCCACCGCCGCCACCCAGTGCGGCTTGCTGGGGTCGAGGCCGTTGACCTGGTTACGCTGCATCGGACGGCTCCCTGCAGTGTCGGGGCCGCGGCGATGCTGCCGCCGCGGCCCCGGATGAGCCTAGCTCGCCGCCGGCTCGGCGATGCCGATCGGCTCGACGCTGTCGGGGTTCTGCGGCACGTCGAAACGGTCGGCGTTCATCACCTTGGTCCAGGCCTTGACGAAGTCGCGGACGAACTTTTCCTCGTGACCATGCTCGGCATAGACTTCGGCAACGGCGCGCAACTGGCTGTTCGAACCGAAGATGAGGTCGGTCCGCGTCGCCCGCCATTTCTCGTTCTGGCCGCCGCGGTCATAGCCGATGAACTCCTCGTCGGCGCTGGTGTCGACCACCTTCCAGAAGGTGCCGTTGTCGAGCAGGTTGACAAAGAAGTCGTTGGTCAGCTGGCCCTTGCGGTCGGTGAACACGCCTTCGGGCGCATCCTTGTAGTTGGCGCCGAGCACGCGCAGCCCGCCGAGGAGCACCGTCATTTCCGGCACCGACAGGCCGAGCAGCGAGGCGCGGTCGATCAGCAGCTCCTCGGTCTTCACCGAATGCCGGGTCTTGAGATAGTTGCGGAAACCGTCCGCCACCGGCTCCATGACGGCAAAGCTCTCGGCATCCGTCCAGTCCTGCGTCGCGTCGCCCCGGCCGCCGGTAAACGGCACCTCGACATTGGAGCCGGCCGCGCGCGCCGCCTTTTCGACCGCCGCGGTCCCCGCCAGCACGATGGCATCGGCCATCGACAGGCTGCCGCGCAGTTCGTCGACCTTGGCCAGCACCTGGCCAAGCTCGTCGGGCTCGTTGACCGTCCAGTTGCGCTGCGGCTCCAGCCGGATGCGGGCGCCGTTGGCACCGCCGCGATGGTCGGACCGGCGATAGGTCGAGGCCGATGCCCAGGCGGTCTTCACCAGCTGGCCGACGCTGAAGCCGGCGTCGAGGATGGCCGCCTTGAAGCGCGCCACGTCGGCGTCGGTGGGGGCGGTGCCGGCCGGCACCGGGTCCTGCCAGATCAGGTCTTCCGCCGGCACCTCGGGGCCGAGATAGCGGACCTTTGGCCCCATGTCGCGGTGGGTCAGCTTGAACCAGGCGCGGGCAAAGGCGTCCTTGAAGGCCTCGTGATCGTTGCGGAACTTCTCCGAGATCACGCGGAATTCGGGGTCGACCTTCAGCGCCATGTCGGCGGTCGTCATCATCGTCGGCACGCGCTTGTTCGGGTCGTGCGCCGCCGGCGCCATGTCCTCCTCGCGCTGGTTGACCGGCTGCCACTGCTTGGCCCCGGCCGGGCTGCGGACCAGTTCATATTCATAGTCGAGCAGCAGGCGGAAATAATTCTCCGACCATTCCGTCGGCGTGTTCACCCACGAGCCTTCGATGCCGCTGGTGATGGTGTGCTCGCCGAAACCGCTTTCGTGGGCGCTGGCCCAGCCAAGGCCCTGCAGCGCGATGTTGGCGCCTTCGGGGGCCGCGTCGATCAGGCTCGGGTCGCCGGCGCCATGCGCCTTGCCAAAGGTATGGCCGCCGGCGGTCAGCGCCACCGTCTCCTCATGGTTCATCGCCATGCGTTCGAAGGTGATCTTGATATCGCGCGCCGACTGCAGCGCATCGGGGACACCGCCGGGCCCTTCCGGATTGACATAGATCAGCCCCATCTGGATCGCCGCCAGCGGCGTTTCGAGCTCGAGCTGTTCTTCGGGAAGGATGCGAGTCTTGCTGTCGGCATGGCCGACGAACTGCTCCTCGGAGCCCCAATAGATGTCGCGTTCCGCTTCGAACACATCGCGGCGGCCGCCGCCAAAGCCGAAGACCGGCCCGCCCATCGATTCGATGGCGACATTGCCGGCGAGGATGAACAGGTCGGCCCAGCTGATATTGTTGCCGTATTTGCGCTTGATCGGCCACAGCAGGCGCCGCGCCTTGTCGAGATTGCCGTTGTCGGGCCAGGAGTTGAGCGGGGCAAAACGCTGTTGCCCGCTGTTGGCGCCGCCGCGCCCATCTGCGGTGCGATAGGTGCCGGCGGCGTGCCATGCCATGCGGATGAACAGCCCGCCATAGTTGCCGTAATCGGCCGGCCACCAGGGCTGGCTGTCGGTCATCAACGCGGTCAGGTCGGCCTTGAGCGCCGCATAGTCGAGCGCGTTGAAGGCCGCGGCATAGTCGAATTCTTCGCCCATCGGGTCCGGCGACAGGCCGCCCTGGTTGAGCACATCAAGCGGCAGCGCTTCGGGCCACCAGTCCTTGTTCGTCCGCCCGAGCAACGATCGAACCGATGTGGGTTGTTCGACCGGGCAGCCCCCGCCAAGATCACCAACGCGTGCATCCATGACTTGTCTCCACCTTGCGATGCCGAAAGGCTACGCCCGGCAGGAAACTGGGAGAAACGAGTTAATTTCGTCACCAACGCCAAGAAAATTCATCACCAATGGTCGTTTCGGGGCGGAACTTTCCGGATTTCAGTGCGTTTGGTGCCGAATGCGCCTGTCAGCTCGCGTGGCGCCAGAACAGCCCGCTGCGGAAAAGTCCGCGATCGGTGACCGCTTCGAACATCTCGTCGGGGCCCTCCGGATCGAGCACCTCGTTGTCGGCCAGCCAACTCGAAACGGCATCGACGTCGGGAATTTCATAGGGGCACAGGCGATTCCTGGCCGATCGCAGTTCCTCGATCGCGGCGATCATGGAGCCCGTCCGCTCGATCGCCGCGGCAACCTCGTCCGGCGTCGCATCGACATGTTCGGCAATCAAGCCGTTGCGGATGTTGCGGATCGCCGCGACCCGCGCCCGGTTGTCACCCTGCGCGGCATGGATCGCGATGTCGCATTCGGTGTCGAGGCGCAGCGACCGGTTGTTGATGTTCGATGATCCGACGCGCAGCACATCGTCGTCGATGACCAGGATCTTGGCGTGGACATAGATCGGCACGCCGCCGGCGGTGTAGGGATGATACAGCCGCAACCGGCCGTGCTTGTCGCGCCGCCGCAGCGTCTCGAACAGCCGTGCCCGGGCGGTGTCCATCGCGATCGGCTCGAGCCAGCCTTCCGCCGTCAGCGGGTTGATGACGACGATTTCGGGGCCATCGTCCTCGTCGAGCCGACGCGCGATGGCTTCTGCAATGCGGCGCGAGGCAAAATACTGGCTCTCGGCGTAGATGAAGCGCCGGGCGCTGGCGATCTGGTCGAGGTAGAGCCGCTCGATTTCCAGCACCGCGTCGTGGCCCGGCATCGCCGGTTCGGACCTGGCGATGGCGACCTCGACATTCTCGAAATCGACCGCGAGATCGTCGGGCCAGCAGTCGCGGGCGCCGGTCACCGGTTCCAGCGGGTCACAGCCGGCGCGCTGCCAGCGATCGCGGCAGACTTCGCCGAGCGCCGCGGCGACCGGGCCCTGCAGCGCGCTGGTGGCGTCGTGCCAGGGCGGGCAGGGGGTACCGTCCGGCCCGACCCGGCCGGGATCGTTGTCCAGATGCTGCCGCGTGTCCCAGCGGCCACCGGTCATGTCGATGCCGCCACAGAACGCCATGCAGTCGTCGATGACGCAGATTTTCTGGTGGTGCGAGGCGCCGGTCGGGTGGCTGCCGTCGAGCTTGGTATGGATGCGCGGGTGGGTCATCCATTTCAGCAGGGTCAGCGTCGTCGAGCCGCGGCTGAGCAGCTTCAGGGCGCCCAGGTCCCAGCGCAGCAGGAAGATCTCGAGGTTTTCATTCGCCTCGACCAGCGACCAGATGAAGTCGCCCACAGTCGGCTGGTCGGGCTCGGTCGGGCTGTCGGTCAGCCGGATGCGGGTGTCGAAATCCCAGCCGATCAGCATGATCCGGTGCCGCGCCTTGCGCATCGCCGCCCGCGCCGCCGTGAAATAATCGGCGGCATCGACGATGACGGACGCCCGCGTCGCCGTCTCGATCCGCCAGCAATTCGTCCCAGGCGTCAGCAATCCCGATCGTCCCCATCATTGGCGGGCGGACCCTGCCTCAGCTGTCGAAAAATGGCAAAAGCCGGGGTGTCAGCCATCGATGAATGCCGCCGGCCGCATTTTGGAACGACCGGCAATCCGTGGTGACCCCTACGAGAATCGAACTCGTGCTTTCGCCGTGAGAGGGCGACGTCCTAACCGCTAGACGAAGGGGCCGCTGCGGGAGGCGGGATTTGGACGTTGTGCCGCCGCTTGTCAATCACGCCCGCCGCCAAGCGCGACTCTCAAGCAGCCCGTGCCGGGCGGGCATCGCGCTCGGCCTTCAGCGCCTCGGCGATGAGGAAGGCGAGCTCGAGGCTCTGGCTGGCATTCAGCCGCGGGTCGCATTGCGTCTGGTAGCGGTCGGCGAGGCCCTCGTCGGTGATGGCGATGGCGCCGCCGGTGCATTCGGTGACGTTCTGCCCGGTCATCTCGATATGGATGCCGCCGGCGTGGCTGCCCTCGGCGCGGTGGACGGCGAACACGCTCTTCACCTCGGCGAGGATGCGGTCGAACGGCCGCGTCTTCAGGCCGCCGGCGGCCTTTACCGTGTTGCCGTGCATCGGGTCGCACGACCAGATGACGCGCTTGCCCTCCCGCTCGACGGCGCGGATCAGGCGGGGCAGGTGGGCCTCCACCTTGTCATGGCCGAACCGGGTGATCAGCGTCAGCTTGCCCGGGATATTGCCGGGGTTGAGCGTGTCGATCAGCCGGATGAGGTCGTCGGCCTCGGTCGTCGGGCCGCACTTCAGCCCCAGCGGATTGCCGACGCCGCGCAGGAACTCGACGTGCGCCGACCCCGGGAAACGCGTGCGATCGCCGATCCACAGCATGTGCGCCGAGGTGTCGTACCAGTCGCCGGTCAGCGAATCCTGCCGGGTCATCGCCTGTTCGTAGCCGAGCAGCAGCGCCTCGTGGCTGGTGAAGAAGCTGGCGCCCTTCAGCTGCGGCACGGTTTCGGGGGAAACGCCGCACGCCGCCATGAAGTCCAGCGCCTCGCCGATGCGATCGGCCAGCGCCTTGTACTGGTCCGACCACAGCGAGCGGCCGGTGAAATCCAGGTTCCATTTGTGCACCTGGTAGAGATTGGCATAGCCGCCATTGGCAAAGGCGCGCAGCAGGTTGAGCGTCGCCGCGGCGTGCATGTAGCCGGTGCGCATCCGCTCCGGGTCGGGGGTGCGGGCTTCGGCCGTGAAGGCCATGTCGTTGACGTTGTCGCCGCGATAGCTGGGCAGCGAAACGCCCTCGATCTCCTCGAAATCGCCCGATCGCGGCTTGGCATATTGCCCCGCCATGCGGCCGACCTTCACCACCGGCATCTTCGATGCAAAGGTCAGCACCACCGCCATCTGCAGCAGCACGCGGAAGGTGTCGCGGATGTTGTTGGGGTGGAAATCGGCAAAGCTTTCGGCGCAATCGCCGCCCTGCAGCAGGAAGGCCTTGCCGGCCTCGACATCGGCAAGCGCGCCGATGAGGTCGCGCGCCTCGCCGGCAAACACCAGCGGCGGATAGGATTTGAGCTCGGTCTCGACCGCCGCCAGCGCCGCGGCGTCGGGATAGGTCGGCAGTTGCCGCGCCTCATGGGCGCGCCAGCTTTCGGGGTTCCAGGGTCTGCTGTTGGTCATGACGACGTCGCTTTGCGTCGTCGCACGGCGCGGCGCAAGCTTTTCGCAAGGGAACCATGGTAGCGGACACGGGATTTCGGGAGCGTTTGCCCGAATTATGTTGCGTAAGGAGTATCAGGATGAAGCATCTCGTGTTTGCAGCGGCGCTGCTGGTCGCGAGCGCGGCGATGGCCGAGGAGCCGGCGTTTCTTGCCAAGGCGGCGCAGGACGACCTGGCCGAAGCCGCGATCGGTCGGCTGGCCGAGGCGCAGGGCCTGACGCATCGGGTGCGCGATTTCGGCCGCAAGATGGCGACCGACCACGAGGCCCACCGCGACCGCGTCGACGCGCTGGCCGAAGCGCGGCGCATCAAGCTGCCGCAGTCGCTGAGCCCGGACCAGCGCGCCGTCTATGATCGCCTGTCGCTGATGCAGGGCGCCGCCTTCGACGAGGCCTTCAAGGCGCGCATGATCGCCGACCGCAGCAAGGATATCGCGCAGTACGAGGCGCAGCTTGGCGCGGGGGATACCGAGGTGGCGGCACTCGCCCGCGAGACGCTGCCGCTGCTGCAGCGGCAACTGGCCGCGGCGGGCAAGCTGTAGCGCCGCCTCCCTCCCCCTTGCGGGGAGGGCGACTCGGCGCCAGCCGAGCGGGGTGAGGGTTCACACGTTACGACACGAGCGACCCCCACCCCGCTCGCGTTCCGCGAGTCGCCCTCCCCGCAAGGGGGAGGGAGGACTGCTTATCGCATCAGGACCAGTTCCTCCGACATCGTCGGGTGCAGCGCCACCGTGTCGTCGAACTGCGCCTTGGTCAGCCCGGCCTTGATGGCGATGGCGACGGCCTGCAGCACCTCCGGGGCGTCGGGGCCGATCATATGGGCGCCGACGACCTTGTTGGTCGATTCGTCGACGACCAGCTTGTACAGCGCGCGTTCGTTGCGGCCGGCGAGCACGTTGCGCATCGGCCGGAAATCCGACGTGTAGATACGCACCGGGCCGAGGGTGTTCTTCGCCTGCGCTTCGCTCATGCCGACGCTGCCGAGCGGCGGATTGGAAAACACCGCGCTCGGCACGCAGTTGTAGTCGACCCGCGTCGGCTTGTTGCCGAACACCGTGTCGGCATAGGCATGGCCCTCGCGGATGGCGATCGGCGTCAGCTGGATGCGATCGGTGACATCGCCGACGGCGTGGATGTGCGCGACATTGGTGGCGCTGTCGGCATCGACGCGAATGGCGCCGCGGTCATCGAGCTCGACCCCGGCGGCCTCCAGCCCCAGGCCCTCGACATTGGGGCGGCGGCCGACCGCCCACAGCAACAGGTCGGCTTCCATCGGCTCCTCGCCATGGAAGTTGACGCGCACGCCGGTGGCGGTTTTCTCGATGTCCTTCAGGCTGCAGTTGAACTTGAAGTTGATGCCCTTGGTTATCGAGATGGTCAGCAGCCGGTCGCGGAGCGCGCTGTCCCAGCCGCGCAGGATCTGGTCGCCGCGGTTGATCAGCGTGACGTCGACACCGAGCTCGTGGAAGATGCCGGCGAATTCATTGGCGATATAGCCACCGCCGGCGATGATGACCTTCTTCGGCAGCGTCTCCAGGTGGAAGACCTCGTTCGAGGTGATGCCGAGATTGGCGCCGGGCACCGGCGGCACCATGGGCCGGGCGCCGGTGGCGATCAGGATGCGGCCGGCGGTGATGCGCTTGCCACCGACATCGAGCGTGTGCGGATCGATGAACACGGCACGGTCGTGGAAGATCGTCACCTTGTGGCTGTCGAGGGTGTTCTCGTAGATGCCGTTCAGCCGGTCGACCTCGGCCAGCACATTGTCGCGCAGCGTCGGCCAGTCGAACGACTTGCCCTCCAGCCGCCAGCCGAAGCGACCGGCGTCGACCAGGTCCTCGGCGAAATGCGCGCCGTAGACGAGCAGCTTCTTGGGCACGCAGCCGCGGATGACGCAGGTGCCGCCGACGCGAAACTCCTCCGCCACGGCGCACGCGTCGCGGTGGCGGAGGAGTTTCGCGTCGGCGGCACCTGCGT
>QBLU01000050.1 GCA_003241875.1 Alphaproteobacteria bacterium | reverse complement strand
GAGTACCCCCACCCCGCTCGGCTGGCGCCGAGTCGCCCTCCCCGCAGGGGGAGGGAGGTGTTCTAGCGCCGCACTGCCGGGCAGGCCGGCAGCTGGCCACGGGTGGCACGCGTCGCGAGGTCCGCCGGCAACCCGGCGAGTGTCACCGCGCCGGCGACGCCTTCGAAACTCAGCCGCACCGGCGCGCGCAGGCGCTTTTCCGACACAGGCGGGGCAGCGGCGAGGGCGGCGGCGATGGTCGCCGGGCAGACCGTGGTGATCGTGCCCGCGACGCGCAGCCGGGCGCGGGCTTCGGGTACCAGCGTTGCCTTGACGCTGGCAACTTCGCCGCTGGCGTCGGCGAGGGTCAGCCCGGTCACCTCGATCGTCCCCGATCGCGCCCAGGCGTCATAGCCGGTCAGCCGGGCATCGCCGGTCACCAGCATGTCGGCATTGAAGGTCAGCGCGTCGCCGGTGCCGAACCGCAGCCGTTCGCCGACCAGCACCAGCTGCCCGCGCGGCGCACCAGCAGGGTTGCCCGGCACGGCCGACACGTCGCGGCGTTCGCGCAGGTGCAGTTCCAGCGTGTCGGCGGCGATCGCCAGCGGCGTGAAGCCCAGGCGCGCGGTGGCGGCCTCGATCACCGTCGACAGCCGCACCAGCCGCGTCGCCGCGCCTTCGGTGGCGACCTTGACGCTGCTAGCCGCGCTCTTGCCCGCGATCGTCGCCCTGATCGCCGGGCCGACCACGACCGAAAAGCGCGGGCCATCGGCGCCGATCACCGTCAGTTCGGGTTGCCACGGGCCGCGGTTGATGCGGGCGCGATCGGCGGCCGCCGTCAGCCGCACGACATCGCCGCCAGCGAGGCGCGGTGCCGCGACATCGGCCTCCATGCGATAGGGAAAGCCCGAGATGGTGACGGTGGCGCCGGGCAGCCAGCGCTCGATCGTCGTGCGAAAATCCTGCGCCCAGCCCGACCACAGCCAGCCATAAAGCGCGATGCCGACAGCCAGAGGCACCAGCGTCAACCATAGCGGGATGCGCCGTGTCATGCCTGGAGCGCATTGATGGCGGCGTGGACGCGCGCCTCGACGTCGCCGCGGTCGAGGCCGGGCGGGATCGGCGTGCCGACCTTCATATGGACAGTCCCCGGATATTTGACGAAGGCCTTGGGCCAGACCGTGCCGCTGTCGAGCGCGATCGGCACCACCGGCAGCTTCAGCATCTTGTAGAGCCCGGCAAAGCCCGAGGCGAGCGGCGGGGTCTCGCCGACGCCGACGCGCGTGCCTTCGGGGAAGATCACCACCGGGCGCCCGGCCTTTACCGCCGCCTGCGCCGCCTTCATCATCGCCCGCAGCATCGTCGCCGAGCCTTCGCGATCGACCCAGATCGACCCCTGGCGGTGGGAGGCGGCGCCCCAGATCGGGATCTTGCGCAGTTCCGCCTTCATCACCACCGCGGGCCGGGCGAACCACCACAGCGTCATGATCGCCTCGTACGCCGATTCATGCTTCAGCGCGAACAGGCAGGGGCCGTCGGGGATGCGACCGTCGATCTCCAGCCGGATGCCGGCGAGCCAGCGCGCGCACCAGTAGAACCACCCGGCCCACAGCTTTGGCCCGATGAACAGCAGCGCCGGTGACAGGCGCCCGGTCAGCAGCACCAGCGGCACGATGATCGCCGAACCGCCGTAGAAGGCGATGGCGAACAGGATCGAGCGCAGCAGCGCGACGGCGTGGCGCAAGGCTGCCATCACGTTGTCGCCCCGGTGGCCAGGGCCAGGCGGCGGACCAGATATTTGGTGTATTCGGTGGCGATCGTCGGCGCCTGCGGTTCGACCGACACCGAATCGGGGACGACGCGGACGCCCGCCGGCAGCACGCGGGCAAGTTCGAGCCGGGCCCGGCGCATGTGCCCGGCCGAGGTGACGAGCCGGATCGAGCCGAAGCGATTGCGCTGCACCCAGCGCGCGGTTTCCTCGGCATTGGAGCGGGTGTCGACCGCCTCATAGCCAAGATCGGTGCGGCGCAGCCGGCCGACGTCGACGCCGGCGGCTGCGGCAAGCTGCTTGCGCGTCGTCTGGCGGCCAACCCCCGAGACCAGCATGCGGCGGGCACTGCCGGCCTCGATCACCGCCAGCCCGCGGGACAGCCGGCCGGCGCCGCCGGTCAGCACGACCACGGCATCGGTGCGCTCGCCGAGCGGTGCCGGATCGCGCAGCGTCAGGCTGAACCACAGGAAGCCGCCGACCCAGGCGAGCACCAGCAGCGCCACAATGCGCCCGAGCCAGCCGGCGAGGCCGATGCGCTGCGGCGCGCCGCGCCCGCGGCCGGCCGCGGGTCGGCGCTCACCGCTTGCGCCAAGTCGGCGCTGGGCGGGCCGCCGGCTCACATCTCGCCGCGCTGGCGGCGGATGGCGAACCATTTGGCGACATTAGCATTATGTTCGGGAAGCGTCGCGGCAAAGACATGGCCACCGCTGCCGTCGGCGACGAAATACAGCGCGTCGGTCGGCTCGGGATCGAGCACCGCAGCGATGCTGGCACGCCCCGGATTGGCGATCGGCCCCTTGGGCAGGCCGGGCTTCAGATAGGTATTGTAGCCGGTGTCGGCGTTGAGTTCGGAGCGCAGGATGCGGCGGCCGAGCGGGCGCCCCTTGGTCACCGGATAGATGACCGTCGGGTCGGCATCGAGCTTGATGCCTTGCCGCAGCCGGTTCGAATAGACGCCGGCGACCTTGCGGCGTTCCGATGGCTTTCCGGTTTCCTTTTCGACGATCGAGGCGAGGATGATCGCCTCCTCAGGGGTTTTCACGACCGTCGTCTTGCTGCGCTTCGGCCACAGCTCGGCGAGTGTCTTCGTCATCGCCGCCTGCATCCGCTTGATGACCTGCGCGCGTGGCTCGCCGGGCTGGAACTCGTAGGTGTCGGGCAGGATCGAGCCTTCCACCGGCGCCTCCACCCGGCCGATCAGCATCGCCTGGGCATTCAGCCGGTCCGCGACGATGGCCGATGGCAGACCTTCGGGGATGGTCAGCGAATGGCGAACGACCTTACCCTGCTGCATGGCCTCGAGATAGCGACGCCAGCCGACACCGCGGTTCAGCGTATAGCTGCCGGCCTGGATCGGCCTGTCCGATCCCAGCAGGCGCGCCAGCAGGCGGAAATGGCGCTCGCTGTCGATCAGCTTGGCGTCCTGCAGGTCGTCGGCGACGCCGGCGAGGCTGGCGCCCTTGGCCACGGTGATCGTCACCGGCGCGCCCGGCGTGTCGCCCCAGCCATACCAGGGCGCCACCAGCAACGGGCCGCCGACAAGGACCAGCAGGCCGACAAAGGCGGTGACGGTGCGCCGCATCAGGCCACGATCAGACGCCGCGCATCACCAGCGTCGCATTCGTGCCGCCGAACCCGAAGCTGTTGTTGAGCACGGCCTTGATCGGACGCGGCTTGGCGACATGCGGCACCAGGTCGACGCCGGTGCACGCCTCCGACGGATTGTCGAGGTTGAGCGTCGGCGGCGCCACCTGGTCGCGCATGGCGAGCAGGCAGAAGATCGCCTCCACGGCGCCGGCGCCGCCGAGCAGATGGCCGATGGCGGATTTCGTCGACGACATCGAAACCGTCTCGATGGCGTTACCGAACAGCCGGCGGACGGCGCCGAGTTCGAGCTCGTCGCCCATCGGCGTCGAGGTGCCATGCGCGTTGATATAGTCGATGTCGGATGGATTGAGCCCGGCCCTTTTCAGCGCCATCTGCATCGAGCGGAAGGCGCCCGAGCCCTCCGGATGCGGCGCGGTGACGTGATAGGCATCGCCGGTCAGGCCATAGCCGATGACTTCGCCATAGATCTTGGCGCCGCGGGCCTTGGCGTGTTCATATTCCTCGAGGCAGACAACGCCGGCGCCTTCGCCCATGACGAAACCGTCGCGGTCGCGGTCATAGGGCCGGCTGCCGCGGGTCGGATCGTCGTTGAAATGCGTCGACAGCGCCTTGGCCTGCGAAAAGCCGGCGATGCCGAGCGGGCAGATGGCGCTTTCGGCGCCGCCGGCGAGCATGACATCGGCATCGTCGAGCGCGATCATGCGGGCCGCGTCGCCGATGGCATGGGCGCCGGTCGAACAGGCGGTGACGACGGCATGGTTCGGCCCCATCAGGCCGTATTTGATGCTGACCTGGCCCGAGATCAGGTTGATCAGCCGGCCATGGACGAAGTGCGGGGACACCCGGCGCGGGCCCTTCTCGTGCAGCACGATCGACTCCGATTCGATGCCCGGCAGGCCGCCGATGCCGCTGCCGATCGAGCAGCCGGCGCGAAAGCGTTGTTCCTCGGTCATGTCGGTCAGCCCGGCATCCTCGAGCGCCTGGCCGGCGGCATCGATGCCATAGGTGATGAACGGATCGACCTGGCGCTGCACCTTGTAGTCGACGCGGGTATCGGCGTTGAAGGTTTCGCCGGAGCCGTCGCCGCGGATGACCTCGCAGGCGATGCGGCAGACATAATCGGTCGCATCGAAGCGTGTGATGGTGGCGGCGCCCGATTTCGACGCCAGGATATTGGCCCAGACTGTTTCGACATTGGCGCCCAGCGGGGTCACCATGCCAACTCCGGTAATTACAACGCGCCGCATCGGCACTTCATCCTTCCCCAATTCGGCCCGCCGCTGTGTGCCGGCAAGCGCTTTGGCAGGTCATTATACGCGAAACGGCCCCTCGCATATCCGCGAAAGGCCGCTCCGGTCTCGATTGGTGGCATGACGCCGGGGTGCCGGCGACCGGGCGATCCCGGTTCAATCCTTCTGGTTGGCCGCGATGAAGCCGATGGCGTCCTTCACGGTCAGGATCTTTTCGGCGGCATCGTCGGGAATCTCGACGCCGAATTCTTCCTCGAACGCCATCACCAGCTCGACGGTGTCGAGGCTGTCGGCGCCCAGGTCATCGATGAAGCTGGCATCGTCGGTCACCTTGTCGGCTTCGACGCCCAGATGCTCAACGACGATCTTCTTCACGCGGTCGGCGACGTCGCTCATGGGATCCCTCTTTCGATATGCACTTTGGCGGGTTTGTATGACGATTGGCGATAGCCGCCCGCGCTTGACGTGACAAGGCCTCGCGGTGAACGGGCGTTCAGCAACGACGGCTCAGATCATCGCCATGCCGCCGTTGACGTGGAGGGTCTGGCCGGTGACATAGCCCGCCTCCCGCGACGCCAGATAGACGACCCCGGCGGCGATGTCGGCGCCGTCGCCGAGCCGTCCGGCCGGGATGCGCGTCGTCAGCGCGGTCTTCTGCGCGTCGGGCAGCGCATCGGTCATCGGCGAGGTGATGAAGCCCGGCGCGATGCAGTTGACCGTGACGTTGCGCGACGCGACCTCCTGCGCTAGCGCCTTCGACATGCCGATCAGCCCGGCCTTGGACGCGGCATAATTGGCCTGGCCCGGATTGCCGGTGACGCCGACCACCGAAGTGACCGAGATGATGCGGCCGAAGCGCTGCTTCATCATCATCGGCTTCAGCGCGGCGCGGGCAAGGCGGAAGGCGGCCTCGAGGTTGACGCGGATGACCATGTCCCATTCCTCGTCCTTCATGCGCAGCGCCAGGTTGTCGCGCGTCACGCCGGCGTTGTTGACGAGGATGTCGAGGCGGCCGCCCAAGGCCTCCAACGCCTGCGGCACCAGCGCATCGACGGCGGCGGCGTCGGACAGGTCGCAGGGCACGACGACGGTATCGCCGCCGATGCGGGCGCGCACCGCCTCCAGCGCGTCGGCGCGGGTGCCCGACAGCGCGACGCGGCCGCCCTGGGCGGCCAGCGCCTCGGCCACCGCGCTGCCGATGCCGCCGCTGGCGCCGGTGACCAGCGCCGTCATGCCGGAAAGATCGAACATCGCCTAAAGCTCCTTGGCCAGCGCCTCGACACCGGCCATGTCGCCGGCGCTCTGCATCGTTGCGTCGGGGGTGATGCGGCGGACCATCGGCCCCAGCACCTTGCCGCCGATCTCGACAAAGCCGGTGACGCCGAGCGCCGCCATCGCCAGCACCGATTCGCGCCAGCGCACCGTGCCGGTGACCTGTTCGACGAGCAGCCGCCGAATCGTGTCGGGGTCGGTGACCGGGGCGGCGGTGACATTGGCGACCAGCGGCACGAACGGCGCCTGGATGCCGGTCGCCGCCAGCGCCTCGGCCATCGCCTCGGCGGCCGGCCGCATCAGCGCGCAATGGAACGGCGCCGACACCGGCAGCAGCACCGAATGGCGGGCACCGCGGGTCTTGGCCAGCGCCATGGCGCGCGCCACCGCCTCGACATGGCCCGACACGACGACCTGGCCGGGGGCATTGTCATTGGCGGCGGCGCAGACCTGACCCTGGGATGCTTCGTCCGCGATGGCCTGCACCGCTTCGAAACCGAGGCCGAGCAGCGCCGCCATGGCGCCTTCGCCGACCGGCACCGCCGCCTGCATCGCCGAGCCGCGCAGCCGCAGCAACCGGGCGGTTTCGGCGAGGCCGAGCGAGCCCGCCGCCGCCAGCGCGGTATATTCGCCAAGGCTGTGGCCGGCGACATAGGCCGCCTTGTCGGCGAGATTGATGCCGCATTCCGATTCGAGCACGCGCAGCGCCGCGATCGACACCGCCATGATGGCCGGCTGGGCATTTTCGGTCAGCGTCAGCTGGTCCTCGGGGCCTTCCCACATCAGCCGCGACAGATGCTGGCCGAGCGCGTCGTCGACTTCCTGGAAGACGGCGCGGGCGATCGGGCTGGCATCGGCAAGCCCACGGCCCATGCCGATGGACTGGCTGCCCTGCCCCGGAAAGATGAAAGCGCGGATGATGGCCTCCCCAGGCTGAAAGCCGGGCGCTTAGGACGTTCGCGGCCAAGGTGCAACAAAGCTGCGCGCAACAAAAGTACCGCGAACGCCGCCGTGGTGGACATTTAACCCCGTTGCACCGGCCGTCGGATTCGATAAGTGTAGGCCATCTGCGGGCGTGGTGACCGATCGATCCAGCCGGACCGAGATGTTCATCCCACGGCCAGTCATGCCGTGCCATAATGCGCAGCATGATAGACGACACCGACGACCGCTCGCCCTTGTTTTCCCGTTCGAAGAGGAAGTTCATGCCACCGACCGCCACTGCTTTTCACCGTTCGGCGCTTTTCGGCGCTGCGGCTCTCGCCCTTGCCGCCGCGATGCCCGCCCAGGCCGCCGTGTCCCCTGCGGTCGGCAAGGCGCTGAACCAGGCCGCCAGCGCCGCCAAGTCCGGCAACACCGCCGCCGCGATCAGCGCCGTCAACGCCGCGCGCAATGCCGCATCCTCCGCCGAGGAAAAGCAGAAGTCGGCGCAGATGGCGGCCTATGTCTTCACCCGCGCCGGCCGCTATGGCGATGCCGCGTCGGCGCTCGAAAGCGCCGGCGGCAGCCCGCGCCAGCTGGCGCCGCTCTATTACCAGGCCGGCAACTACGGCAAGGCGGTCGACCTCGCCCGCAAGGCCGGCGGCGAGGACATGCAGATCCTCATCGCCCAGGCGTCGGTCAAGCAGGGTAAGTACGGCGAGGCAGTCACCGCCTACAACAGCCTGATCAAGGCCAATGGCCCCAAGGCGATCTATCTCGAGAATCTCGCCGCCGCCCAGTACAAGGCCGGCGACAAGAAGGGCTATCTCGCCACCACCGAAAAGCTGGTCCGCGTCGACGGCTCGCCGGCGCGCTGGAAGACGCTGCTGGTCAATTTCCAGAAGGAACAGATGCGGCCGGAAGCCAAGCTGGCGCTGTATCACCTGATGAGCGCCACCGGCACCATCGACCGCCCGGTGGATTACCAGGAGTTCGCCAAGCTGGCGCTGGTGTCGAACCAGGCCGGCGTTGCGGCGACGGCCCTTGCCAAGGGCGGCAGCGGCGGCGACGCCATGGCCGCGAAGCTGGCCCAGGCCGCGACCGGCATGGCCGCCAAGGCCGGCGCCGAAGCGCCCAAGCTGGCCGGCAACCCGGCGACGGCGGTGCGTGGCGGCAACGCCTATCTCGGCATCAACCAGTTCGGTCCGGCAATCGCCGCCTACGACCGGGCGATCGCCGCCAACGGTGCCGACGCTGACCAGGCCAAGGTGTTCAAGGGCATCGCCGCGATGAAGGCCGGCAACGCCGGGCTGGCGCGGACGAGCTTTGCCGCCGTCAGCGAACGAAACGGCATGAAGGACATCGCCAACCTCTGGGGCCTTTACGCCGCGACCCACAGCGGCATCGCGGCCCCGGCGGCTCCCAAGGCCGCCTGAACCACGGGCACAGGGAAAGGGCGCCGCCCCGGCCGGGGCGGCGCCCTTTTTCATGCGCGATGCAGGGGTTTCGGTGCGGTCGGCACCGGACAAGCCCCGCGGCTCAGTCGCCGGCGGGCTTCGACTGCAGCTGCAGGTAATTCTGCAGGCCCATCTGGCCGATCATCGTCTGCTGGGTTTCGATGAAATCGACGTGCTCCTCCTCGGCGGCGAGGATTTCGGCGAACAGGTCGCGGCTGGGGTAGTCGCGGACCGTCTCGCAATGCGCGATGGCGTCCTTGAGCAAGGCGCAGGCCTCGTGTTCCAGCGCCAGGTCGGCGGCGAGCACTTCGGGCACGTCCTCGCCGATGCGCAGGCGGTTGAGCGCCTGCATGCCGGGCAAGCCGTCGAGGAAGAAGATGCGCTCCATCAGGCGATCGGCGTGCTTCATCTCGTCGATCGATTCATGGCGCTCGTACTCGGCGAGCCGCTTGATGCCGAGATTGTCGAGCAGGCGATAGTGCAGCCAATATTGGTTGACCGCGGTCAGCTCGCCCTTGAGCACGGCGTTGAGATATTCGATGACCTTGGTATCGCCGCGCATGATGTCGTGCCTTTTGTGAATGCGCGGCGGACTTTGCCGCAAGGCGGCACAGCGGTCAATCTGGCCGACAGATTATCCAATGTTTTCAGTAAATTGCGATTGCAACGCGGTTGCAGTCGCAGTCAGGCGAAGCTGCTTTCGCGGGCCAGGACCTCGCGGGCGAAGGGCAGGCACTGGCCGCATTTCGGCTTGCAGCCGAGCTTGGCATAGGCGGTGACGGGACAATCGCTGCGTGTGACGCGGGCGGCCTCGCGGACTTGGTTCTCGCGCAGGGCATTGCAGACGCAGACGATCAAGGCAGGCCTCGCAAAACAGCGTTGTTGCGACGCGTTATCACCGATTCGCGGCGCTAATGCAAGCGCCTCGCATTAGGGCGTGAACTCATGAAGATCATGCCCCGGCACGGCCCGGAGAGCCTTGGCACGAGTGAGTGAGCGCAGTGGCGCACCCTTAAGGGTGCGTCCAAGCGAAGCGAGCGCTGTGCCAAGGCTCTCCGGGCCGCCCTACGGGTGCCCCGAGGCTGGCAAATGGCGTCGTTGCGGAACCTTGCCGGGGGCCGCAGGCCCGCCAGCGGTCCCGCGCCTAGCCATTTGCCAGCCTCGGGGCATGACGGGGCATGATCTTCATGAGTTCACGCCCCGGGGGAAAAGCCCTTATCAGCGCCGCCCGAAAAGTTTTTCGATATCGGTGCGCGCCAGCCTGACCCAGGTCGGCCGGCCGTGGTTGCACTGGCCGCTGTGCGGGGTGATTTCCATCTCGCGGAGCAGCGCGTTCATCTCGGCGATCGACAGCGCCCGGCCGGCGCGCACCGAGCCGTGGCAGGCCATCGTCGCGGCGATGCCGTCGAGCCGCTCCTTCAACGTCACCGCCCGCCCCCAGGCCGACAGGTCGTCGGCGAGATCGCGGACGAGGCCCTCGACGTCGGTGCTGCCGAGCAGCGCCGGCGTCGCGCGGACCAGCACCGCCGTCGGCCCGAAGGCTTCGACCTCGAGCCCCAGTTCGGCAAGTTCGGTGGCGCGATCGGCGATGCGGCCAGCGGCGATCTCGTCGAGCTCGACGACCTGCGGCATCAGCAGCGCCTGGGCGGCGACACCGCCCTGCCCCAGCGCGGCATTCATCCGCTCCAGCGTCAGCCGTTCATGGGCGGCGTGCTGGTCGACGAGGATCAGCGCATCGTCGGTTTCGGCGACGATATAGGTATTGGCGATTTGGCCCCGGGCGGCGCCGAGCGGAAAACGCGCCGCGCCCGGCGGGTGGTCAGGGCCCGACATTGCCGGCGGCGGCGCGATGGCCAGGCCGGCGTCAGGCGCCACGAATGCCGGCGGGAAGTCGCTGAACAGCCGCGGCGGCTCGGCCAATGGCGCGCCGTTCGACCAGGTCATCGGCGCATCGCCGACGCGTGACAGGCCGGGCGACGGCACGTTGAAGGCGCCGAGAGCCGCGGCGCTGACCTGGGTGGAGGCGCGGTGGCCGGCGGCATCGAGCGCCCGGCGCAAGCCGGAGACGATCAGGCCGCGCACCATGGCGGCATCGCGAAAGCGCACCTCGGTCTTGGCCGGGTGAACGTTGACGTCGACGAAATCGCTGGGCACGTCGAGGAACAGCGCCACCACCGGATGGCGATCGCGGGCCAGCAGGTCCTGATAGGCACCGCGCAGGGCGCCGATCAGCATGCGGTCCTTCACCGGGCGGCGATTGACGAACAGATACTGGTGGTCGGCGATGCCGCGGTTGTAGGTCGGGATGCCGGCAAGGCCGCCGAGCAACACCCCCTCGCGGTCGAGATCGATCGGCACCGCATTGTCGGCGAAGTCCGGCCCCAGTAACGCCGCCAGCCGCGCCACCAGCGCCGCCGGACCGGCATCGGCAGCCGCGGCGACCGACAGCAGCCGGCGGCTGCCGCCGTCGCCGCTGCCGTGGCGCAGTTCGAACGCGACGTCGGGGCGCGCCATTGCCAGCCGGCGCACGACATCGATGCACGCCGCCAGTTCGGAACGTTCGGATTTCAGGAACTTGCGGCGCGCCGGAACGGCGGCGAACAGCGCATCGACGGCGACGCGGGTGCCGAATGTCGCCGGCGCCGGGCCGTCGGCGACGAGCCGGCCATTGTCGATGACCAGCTGCCAGCCGTCACCTTCGGCCGGGCGGCTGGTCAGGGTCAGCGTCGCCACGCTGGCGATCGACGGCAGCGCCTCGCCGCGAAAGCCCATGGTGGCGATGGTCGACAGGTCGCCGTCGGGCAGTTTTGAGGTGGCATGGCGCTCGATCGCCAGCCGCATCTCGGCCGGTGCCATGCCGCAACCGTCGTCATCGACCGACAGGTGGTCGATGCCGCCGGCCTGGAGATCGATGGCGATGCGTCGCGCGCCGGCATCGAGGGCGTTTTCGACAAGCTCCTTCAACGCCGCCGCCGGCCGTTCGACGACTTCGCCGGCGGCGATCTGGTTGACGAGATTGTCGGGAAGGCGGCGGATCAGGGGCACCGGGGCGTTCTACGCGGCGCCCGGGTGCAAGTCACGCCGACCCCACCGAAATGGCGCTAAGGCAGATTGCGATCCCGGCGGATGCCGCGTTCGGGCAGGACGCCCCAGCCGACCTGCCGGCGCCGACGCCGGCGGACATAGCTGGCCAGCATGATCATGACGATGCCGGCGGCGGCGATCGGCAGCAAAAGCGGCTCCCGGGATGCGGCCCGGCCGATGTCGCGGATGGTCATGCCGCGCCGTGCCCAGGTGACGCGCCACGGTTCGTCGGGCGCCGGCTGCGACAGCGCGGCGAGACCATCGGCGAGCGAGGACGGCAGCGTTGCCGGGCGGTTGTCGGGTGGCACGAAGGGCGCATCCGCCGGGGCGGCGGGCGGTGCCGGCGCCGGCGTGGCATGGTCGGGGCTGGCATGGTCGGGGCCGGCGGGCTTTACCGGCAAGGTGGCAGCAGCCGGCGCCGCGAGCAGCAGCATCGCGAGCACGGGTGACAGGCGCGCGACCGCAGCAAATAGCGCGGCCGGCCGGTGCGATCCTCCCAAAGTGCCACTTGGCGTGGTCATCTCTTTGCATCCCCACCGGCAACCATGGCCAAATTCGCCAGCGTTGCGAAGGTGAGACACAACTTAACCCGCCATTAGTGTTTTGACCAGCAGAAGTGTTGGCCGCGTCAAAGTGTCGGGATCGGCAACGGCCGAAACGGCGAGTGCCCTGCGCGAACTCGATTGGCACAGTGTTTGAACCCTAACTTTCGATACTTGCCCGAATTGTTGCCGGTCGCTGCCCGTGTCGCGGGCTGGGGCCGCGCGTCGGGAGGGGCGTGAGCCGTTGTGGTCGCCGGGTGGGTTGCGATGAACGGAAGCCGGACACCGGCTCAAACACCGGCGAACAGGGGCGCTCGCCTTGCAAAACAGCCTGACAAGCGACTAAAGCCGACGAGTCGCATCCGCGCCGCCTGTCCCCTTTCCTCACGCCCAGATTTGGTCCCCACCCCATGTCGCTGTTCAGCCGGATGTTCTCGTTTCTCAGCCAGGATATGGCGATCGATCTCGGCACGGCCAACACCCTCGTTTACGTCCGCGGCCGCGGCATCGTCCTCAACGAACCGTCGGTGGTCGCCATCGAGACCATCCGCGGCACCAAGACGGTGAAGGCGGTCGGCAACGAGGCCAAGGTGATGATGGGCAAGACACCGGGCAACGTCGAATGCATCCGGCCGCTGCGCGATGGCGTCATCGCCGACATCGACGTCGCCGAGCAGATGATCAAATACTTCATCGCCAAGGTCCACACGTCGAAGCTGCCGCGCTTTCCCGAAATCGTCATCTGCGTGCCGTCGGGATCGACCAGCGTCGAAAAGCGCGCCATCCGCGACGCCGCCAACAACGCCGGCGCCAGCCAGGTCTATCTGATCGAGGAGCCGATGGCGGCGGCGATCGGCGCCGGCATGCCGGTCACCGAACCGATCGGCTCCATGGTCGTCGACATCGGCGGCGGCACCACCGAAGTCGCCGTGCTGTCGCTGCGCGGCCTTGCCTATACGACCAGCGTCCGCGTCGGCGGCGACAAGATGGACGAGGCCATCGTCTCCTATGTCCGCCGCAACCACAACCTGCTGATCGGCGAAATGACCGCCGAGCGCATCAAGAAGGAAATCGGCACCGCCAAGCCGCCCGCCGACGGCATCGGGCTGACGCTCGAGATCAAGGGCCGCGACCTGATGAACGGCGTGCCCAAGGAAATCACCATCAACCAGGCGCAGATCGCCGACGCGCTGTCGGAGCCTGTCGCCACCATCGTCGAGGGCGTGCGCGCCGCGCTCGAGAACACCCAGCCCGAGCTCGCCGCCGACATCGTCGACCAGGGCATCGTGCTGACCGGTGGCGGCGCCCTGCTGCGCGACATCGACGTCGTGCTGCGCGAGGCCACCGGCCTGCCGGTGACCATCGCCGACGACCCGCTGACCTGCGTCGCCATCGGCACCGGCCGCGCGCTCGAGGACCCGATGTACCGCGGCGTGCTGACGACGGCCTGATTGCCGCGCCCGCGCACCATTACGCTTTCGCAGGTTACGTCCGGTCATAATTTGATTAACACGGTGCACGGGGCCGCGGCACAGGATGCCTCGCCGGGGTCAGAGAGTTGAACATGGACTGGACGCCCGCGCCTCGCCGATCGAGCGCCATGCGCCGCGAGCAGAATCTCGCGCTCGTGGGAGCGGTCGTGTCGGGTGCGGTGATCGCCACCGGCCTGCTGCTGGTGCTGGTCGCTCGCGTCAATCCCGATGGGGCCGCCCGCATGCGCGGCGTCATGCTCGACCTGGTGACGCCGGTATGGAGCGTCGCCCGCGCACCGTTCGACGGGGTCGGGCGGGCTGTTTCATGGGGTGGCGACTATCTCGGCGCCGTCGGCCGCAATCGCGAACTCACCACCGAACTTGCCGCCGCCCGCGCCGAGCTGCAGCGCGCCGCCGCCGATCGCGCCGCGCTGGCCGCCCTGAAGCGGCTGCAGCGGGTGCGCGAGCCCGCCCGCCGGGTCATCGGCACGGCGCGCATCGTCTCGGCGACCTCGGGATCGGTCGTGCGCTCGGCGATGATCGCCGCCGGCCGCGGTGACGGCATCGGCCCGGGGCTGCCGGTCATCGGCGCCGACGGACTGATCGGGCGCACCGTGGAGGCCGGCAACCATGCCGCGCGGGTGCTGCTGCTCACCGATCCCGCCAGCCGCATCCCGGTCACCGTCGTCCGCACCGGCCAGGCGGCGCTGGTGGTCGGCACCAATCGCCCGTCGCTGGAGCTGCGCGATCGCGGCGGCGCCGATGTGCCGTTGCAGGCCGGCGACCGGCTGGTCACGTCTGGCGACGGCGGCGTATTCCCGCCCGGCATCCCGGTCGGCATCATCATCAACCCCGCCGAGCCGCCGGCGGTGCGCCCCGCCGCCAGCCCGGTCGGCGCCGCCTATGTGACGGTCGAGGCCGCCTATCTGCCGCTGCCCGCGCTGGCGCCGGAGACACCGCTGGGCACGCCGGTGCCGATCGAGGCGCGTCGCGGCGGCGGCGGCACCCCCGCGCCCCAGCCCGCGGCGCCGCTGCCCTGATGACCCGCCACGCACCGCCCTGGCGGCTGATGAACGCTGCCGAACGCCGCCGTTACTGGTGGGGGCACTGGCGGCTCGGCGTGCCCGCGGCGACGACGCTTGGTCTGGTGTTCGCCATGACGGCGCCGCTGGTGGTGCCGGTGCCGATCTTCCCGCAGCTGGCGCTGATCGGCATCTTTGTCTGGGCGACGTTCCAGCCGGGGCTGATGACGCCGTGGATCGCGTTCCTGATCGGGCTGGTCGCCGATCTGCTGTTCGCCCAGCCGCTCGGCATAAACGCGACGCTGTTCGCCTTTGCCGCCGGTTTTGTCCGGGTGTTCGAGACGCGCTATGGCCACCACGCCCATGGTTTCGACTGGGCCGTCGCCGCAACATTGATCGTTGTGTTCGAGCTGCTGACCTGGCAGCTGATGGCGCTCGCCGGCAAGCCGGTACCGCTGCTGCCGCTGGCCTGGCAGGTGCTGACCAGCGTCGTCGCCTATCCGCTCGTCGTCGCCTTGTGTGCCTGGGTCCAGCGCCGCGCCTTCGGGGATGAGCGGTCATGAGCTCGGAGGCCATTCGCGAGCAGAGCTTCACCCGCCGCGCGCTGGTGCTCGGCGGCGGCATGGGGCTCGTCGGCGCCATGCTGACGGCGCGGATGACCTGGCTGTCGATCTTCGAGGGCGAGCAGTACCGCCTCGCCTCCGAGGAAAACCGCGTGCAGTTGCGGCTGATCCCGCCGCGCCGGGGCTGGATCGTCGACCGCAACGGCAAGCCGCTGGCGCTCAACAAACCCGATTACCGGCTGGAGCTGATCCCCGAGCAGATCACCGACCTCGACCGCGTGCTCGCCCAGGTCGGCAAGATCCTCGGGCTCAGCTTTGCCGACGAGCTGCGCATCCGCGCCGATATCGCCATCCAGCCGTCGTACATGCCGGTCGAGGTGGCGCGCAATCTCGACTGGCCGGCCTTCGCCGCGCTCAATGTCCAGGTCGCCGATGTGCCGGGCCTGCAGCCGGTGCGCGCCTTCAGCCGGGTCTATCCCGATGCCGACCAGTTCGCCCATCTGCTCGGCTATGTCGGCGCCCCGACGCCGGCGCAGTACAAGGACCAGAAGGACCCGCTGCTGATCTTTCCGGGGTTCCGCATCGGCAAGGACGGCATCGAGCGCCACGAGGACCGCGTGCTGCGAGGCCGCGCCGGCGCGCAGCGGGTGGAGGTGACGGCCCGCGGCAAGGTGGTGCGCGAGCTCGATACCCGCGGCGACGTGCCGGGGGCGACGCTGCGGCTGACCATCGATCGCGACCTGCAGAACTTCACCGCGCGGCGACTGGGCAACAACAGCGCCAGCGTCATCGTCATCGACTGCCTGACCGGCGACGTGCTGACGATGGTCTCCATGCCGGCCTATGACCCCAACATCTTTTCGTCGCGGGTGCCGGCGGCGCTGTGGAAGGACCTTCAGGAAAACGACCACAACCCGCTGCTCAACAAGAGCGCGATGGGCCTGTATCCGCCGGGTTCGACGTTCAAGATGGTGACGGCCCTAGCGGCGCTGGAGGCTGGCATCACCCCCGACCAGGGCGTGCGCTGCACCGGTCGCTACAAGCTCGGCAACAACACCTGGCACTGCCACAGCCGGCGCGGGCACGGCTTTGTCGACATGCACGGCGCCCTGCCGAAAAGCTGCGACGTGTATTTCTACGAATATGGCCGCCGGGTCGGCATCGACGCCATTGCGGCGATGGCGCGGCGGCTGGGGCTGGGCGAGAAATACCCGCTGCCGCTGCCGGGCCAGGCCGGCGGCATCGTGCCCGACCAGGCGTGGAAGCAAAAGCGCTACAAAAAGTCGTGGAACATCGGCGAGACGCTGAATTCCTCGATCGGCCAGGGTTATCTGGCGCTCAATCCGCTGCAGCTCGCGGTGATGACGGCGCGGGTGGCCAGCGGCCTGGCGGTGGTGCCGCGCCTGCTGGCCCCCGCCGACGGCGCCGCGGCGCCCCAATTCGAATCGCTCGGTATCCCCGAGGAGCATCTGGCGCTCGTCCGGCAGGGCATGTACGACGTCGTCAACGCCGGCATCGGGACAGCGCGCGGCGCAAGATCGCCGATCGCAGGCGTGCATTTCGCCGGCAAGACCGGGACCGCGCAGGTCCGCCGGATTTCCGCCGAAGAACGCCGGCGCGGCGTCAAGAAGAACGAATCTTTGCCCTGGAAGCAGCGCGACCATGCGCTGTTCGTCGCCTTCGCGCCGACCGAGCAGCCGCGCTATGCCGTGTCGGTGATCATCGAGCACGGCATCGCCGGCGGCCGCTATGCAGCGCCGATCGCCCGCGACGTGCTGACCTTCATGTACGACCCTGAGCGGGCGCTGAAGGTGCTGGGCCCGATCGAGGCGCAACTCGCCGCCGAGCGCGCCGCCGCGGAGCGCGAGGAGCAGGCGGAGGCCAGCGCCGCCGTGCAGGCCGAGATGATGCCGTCGTGGCTGCGCACCGACGACATCGTGCCGCCTATCTATGAGATCGGCCCCGCCGGCGAGCCGCAGCTGCCGCGGGACGAGTTCTGATGCTGAACGGCCCGTGGCTGCGGGAATTGAGCCGGCTGCCCTGGGGCATCGTGCTGGTGGTGACGGCGATCACCGGCTTTGGCCTGGTCGTGCTCTATTCGGCCGCCGGCGGCTCGTTGACGCCCTGGGCGCTGAAACAGGGCATCCGCTTTGCCATCCTGATGAGCGTGGCGCTCGGCATTGCCATGGTCAGACCGGATGTCTGGCTGCGGCTGGCCTGGCCGATCTATGGCACGGTCCTCGTCGGGCTGGTCGGTGTCGAATTGCTCGGCCGCATTGGCGGCGGCAGCCAGCGCTGGCTCGACCTGGGCTTCATCCAGCTGCAACCGTCGGAATTCATGAAGATCGCCGTCGTCCTCGTGCTGGCGCGCTATTATCATTTCCTGCCCAAGGGGTTTGAGACCAAATGGAATGCGCTGCTGCCGGCGCTGGCGCTGATCGCGCTGCCGGCGGCACTGGTGATGTTGCAACCCGATCTCGGCACCGCCCTGTCGATCACCTTTGGCGGCGTCGTGGTGATGTTCCTTGCCGGGGTACGGATCTGGCTGTTCGCCAGTGCCGGGCTGGCGGCGGTGGCGGCGATGCCGCTGGTCTGGTCGATGCTCCACGAATATCAGCGCAAGCGCGTCCTGATCTTTCTCGATCCCGCCACCGATCCGCGCGGCGCCGGCTATCACATCACCCAGTCTAAGATCGCCATCGGGTCGGGCGGCCTGTCGGGCAAGGGCTTCCTCAATGGCACCCAGAGCCACCTCGACTATCTGCCGGAACTGCAGACCGATTTCGCCTTTGCGACGATGGCCGAGGAATGGGGGCTGATCGGCGGCATATTCATCATCGTGATGTTCGGCGTCGTGCTGGGCTGGGGCATGAGCGTGGCGCTGAAGGCGCGCGGCCAGTTCCAGCGGCTGCTGGCGCTGGGGCTGACAGCGACGCTGTTCTTCTATCTCGCCATCAACATGATGATGGTGATGGGCCTGGCGCCCGTCGTCGGCATCCCGCTGCCGCTGATCAGCTATGGCGGTTCGGCGATGATGACCGTGCTGATCCTGATCGGCCTCATCATGGGCATCGCGCGCGAAAACACGCTGCCGCGCAATTGACCGTCGCCGCGTGCAAAAGCGCTGGACACCCCCTGCCCCCACTGCTACCAGCCCGCCTCCACGCAGTTTGCTGCGCACGGACGTATAGCTCAGTCGGTAGAGCAGCTGACTCTTAATCAGCGGGTCCCAGGTTCGAACCCTGGTGCGTCCACCATAACTTCATGCTGAGCCAAAGACATCGCTTGGCCGAGTCGCATTGCTTAGGCGATCACATACGCTGTGCCGCCGCGCGCTCTCCGGTCTCTCGTCGGCATTGAGCAGAGACCGCGGGCCAAGCTACACCACGCGTCGGCTGCTTTGGTTTCACGGTCCTCGCAACCGGACCATCGCGCATCACGCCGATGCGCCGGGGACGAAGACATAGCCGGCGCCGCGGACCGTCTTGATGATCTGGGGAAAGGCCGGATCGGCCTCGATCTTCTGGCGGATGCGGACGATGCGGGTATCGACCGAACGGTCGAACGCCTCCATTTCCTTGCTGTGGGCGAGTTCGAGGATCCGATCACGCGAGAGCACGCGGCCGGGGTTTTGCGCGAATACCCTCAGCAGATCGAACTCCATGGCGGTAATCGGCACATCGCGTCCGTCGACCGAATAGAGACGCCGCGACGCCAGGCTGAGCACGAAGCTGCCGAAGCGGATCTCCTCCCCCATTGTCGATGGACTCTGGTCGGCCTCGCTGATCCGGCGGAGCACGGCGCGGACGCGCGCCAGCAGCTCGCGCAGGTCGAAGGGCTTCACGACATAGTCGTCGGCACCGAGTTCGAGGCCGACGACACGGTCGACCGTGTCGCCGTTGGCGGTCAGCATGATGATCCCGATGTCGCCGCGCTTCTTGAGCGAGCGGGCGATCGACAGGCCGTCCTCGCCCGGCATGTTGATGTCGAGAAGCGCAAGGTCGACGGGGCGCTCGCGCATGAGCGCCGCGAGCGCCTCGCCACTTTCGGCCTGGGTGACGACGAAGCCGTGGTCGATCAGATACTCCTGGACCATCTCGCGAACGTCGGCCTCGTCGTCCACGACCACGATATGGGGTACATTCATCGGCTGATCTCGTACGAAGCTGTTGACATTGCGATGTTATAGCCCGCGTGTGTGGCGGTCGTTCGACACGTCGCGGCCCGATGTGTGTCGAGTGTTGCAGCGAACCTGCTGAGGTCGGAGGAGCGCGGCGAAGGACTCGACCGAAAAGGGCTTCTCGAGGAAGGGACGGCCACAGCGCGCCAGGAACGCATTGGCGGCGTCGCCGAGCGTGTCGCCGGTCAGGAACACGACCCGGTCGGCAAGCGCGGGGCGGTGCTCGGACAGCCAGTCGAACAGCGCGGGGCCGTCCATGCCGGGCATCTTGATGTCGGCGATGATCAGGTCCGGGTCGTCGTGATCGAGCTGGCGGATCGCCTCCTCGCCGCTGTGTGCGGCGCGCGTCTGCCAGCCATGAAGTTCGAGCAATTCGCAGACGGTGGCTGCCAGGTCGACCTCGTCGTCGACGACAAGGACGCGTCCGGCAGGCCGGGCCCGCGTTTCGGCTTCGCTATGGGCAGCGGCGTGGACGGACGCTTCGACTGGAAGCACCACCCTGAAATGCGCGCCCGATGCCGTTTCCAGCAGCAGGAGCTCACCGCCATGCGCGCGGGCCACGCCGTAAGCGAAGGACAAACCCAGGCCGGTGCCGGCCCCGACCGGTTTGGTCGTGAAGAACGGCTCGAAGATGCGGGCGCGCAGCGCCGGGGCGACACCGGGGCCATTGTCGCGGATATCCATGACGATGTGGCCGTTCTCGAGCCGGGTCGCGATCCCCAGCCGGCGCGGCGCCCGGCACGTCTCGAGGGCGTGCTGGGCGTTGATGATGAGGTTGGCAAAGAGCTGGTGGAGTTGCCCGGCATCGCCGATGACGACGGGCAGATCGCGCGCGAAATCGGTGTCCACGCTGACCCCGGCCGACCGCAGGCCGTAAGCGGTGAGCTCCAGCGCAGCATCGATGGTCTCGTTGATGTCGACCAGCTGCCGCTCCGGCTCGCGCTGGCGGGCCATCGCCAGGAAGGTCTGCACGATCCGAGCACAGCGTTCGGCCGCCGCCCGTATCTTGCCGGCACGCGCCGCCGTTTGCTGGTCCGCCGCCTTTTCTTCCAGGATCAGCGCCTGCCCGACCACGACCGAAAGCGGATTGTTGAGTTCGTGGCTGAGCCCGGCGAGCAGCGATCCGAGCGCGGACAGTTTCTCCGATTGGTGCAGCGCCTCGCGCGAGCGCTTGAGTTCGGCCTCGGCGCGCATCTGCTCGGTGGTGTCGATCGCGAAGCCACCAATCTGCGGCCGCTCGCCATTCCGGACCAGCGGAAAGCGGATCAGCAGCGCCGAGGAATGGTCGGTGCGATCGGGAAAATACTGGTTGCGGGATTGGGCCTGGCCGGTCGCCACGGCCCGATCCTCCTCCTCGGCGATCCGGCCGGCCTCCTCGGCCCCCAGCACCTCCTCGGCCGTGCGGCCCAGCGCCTGCTCGACGCCGACGCCCAGCACCTTGGCCATTTCGGGGTTGACCATCAGGTAGCGACCGTCGGGGTCCTTCAGATACATGCCGACGGGGGCGTTTCGCATGAAGGCGTCGAGCAGCGCCCGGCTTTCCCGCAACTGCTCATCGGCCTCGCGACGCTCACTGTTGTCCAGCGCGATGCCGGTGGCGCGAACCGGGTGTCCGTCGGCGTCGCAGCTCGAAACCCCGCGCAGCAGCACCCAGCGCACCCGACCATCGGGCCGAATGATCCGGTATTCGATCTGAAACGGCCTGCCGCTGAACACGGCATCATCGACTTCGCGTCGGTAGCGTTGTTCATCTTCGGGGTGGACGAAGCCATAGCGCAGATCGCCGGGCAGGCTTTCGGCATATTCGATGCCCCAGATCTCGCAAGTCCGCGGCGACCACCAGCACCGGTTCTGGACGACGTCATAGTCCCAGGTTCCCATTTCCGCCGCCTCCACAGCGACGCGAAGGCGTTCCTCGCTCTGCTGCAGGCGCGCCACCAGGTCCGAGACGAAAAGCCCGGCGTCGCCGGCGGCCTGATCACCGGGGGGCAAGGACATGAGGAGCCTCCATGAACTGGACAATCCCCAGGGCGGCGGATCGATCGGCGACCGCGTCGGCCGGCCCTGCACGAGCCGTTTTTGCCCATTCGCCACCCACTGCCAAGTGCCGGCGGCCCGACTGCAACAATTGCAACCAAATAGTTCCGCCACCGGCATAAGCGCGTGACGCGCCGGTCCTATCAGGCAGCACCCGCCGGGATGACCGTGTCCCGGCGAATGCCAACCGCGAAAGGATCAACCATATGCAACACTCCCCTACCCTCGCAGCCGCCGCACTGGCGCTTGCATTATCGATCACCTGCCTCGGCCAGCCTGCGGCCGCGCAGACGTTTCGCGCCGAGGTTCATGGTGGCCTCGATCGGCTGTCCGGCGATGTCGGCAAGAGCGGGCTGCTCTATGGCCTCGGCGCCGGTGTCGACGTCCAGCTCGGTGAAAAGGCGAGCATCGGGCTCGAGGCAAACGTCGACCTTTCCACCGTCGATGGCTGTGCGCGCGGCGTGATGACACCGACGGACACGCTCTGTGCAAAGGTCCAGCGTGATCTCAGCGCCGTCGCCCGCCTCTCCTACAAGCTGGCGCCGTCGACGCAGATTTACGCGCTGGCTGGCTACAGCAACGCCAGGCTCCGCCTCGACTACACGCCGGCGACAGGACCCGCGACGAGCATCGCCGGCAATGCCGACGGCCTGCGCCTCGGCGCCGGTATCCAGCAGGGCCTTGGCGGCGGCTTCTACTCGAAGCTCGAGTATCGCTACTCGAACTACGAGGCGGACACAGTCCGGCACCAAGTGCTGGTCGGCCTGGGGGTGTCGTTCTGATGGTCCCCGACCGCATCCCTGACCGTATCCGCGCCGTCCGGCTGCTGCTCGGGATGGCCGGCATCGTGGTGATCACTGTCATCATGCTGGTCGGCACCGTCTGGCCGTCGGTCCGGTGAGTGCCCGTCGATAACCGGCCGATTGACCGCAGGTTGCGATCCCGTCCGGGTCGTCCACCTGCGGTCAATGGTTGTCGACCGTTGCAGAGCCCGTGAGAAGCATAGCCGCCGAAACAGGCCGCCGCCGATAACGCCGGCTCGACAACGACTGTCGCTTCAATCAGGGTCTGTCTCGTGAAGCCCCTGTCGCACCCTCAGCCCCTGGCGCATGCTCAGCCCCTGGCTTGGCCGGTTCTGGCTTGGACGGCCGTGGCGCTGGCCGGGGTGGCGGCACCGGCCCTGGCCATGCTGATGCTCGTGGATGCGCCGGCGCCGGCGCCGCTGGCTTTGGTCGGCGGCCCGATCCTGGCCGTGGGCCTGATGGGCGTCGGCATGATTGCAGCGGCCGCCGCCGGGCGCCTGTGGATCGGCGTTTTTCTGGCCTTGCTGGCAGGGGCGGGCCTCATGGCGTTGGCGCGTGCGCTGGGCATGCCGCCGCTGCCACACCCGTTCTCAACCGGGCTGGCCTTCATCATCGCGAGCTTCAGCTTTGCCGCGCGGGGCGCCCTGTTTGCCCGCTCCGCATCCGGCGCTGCATACAACAGGGGGTGGTGGATCGCCGTATTCGTGGTCGCCGGCGAGGCAGCGATGCTGTTGACGGCATCGGCGATGCCGGGCGCGTTGCCGGACTGGCTGCTGGTCCTGCTGCCCGCGCAATGGGCCAGCACCGCGATCCAGACGGCGCTCACCGGTACAGGCACACGCGCGGCGAGTTCGGCCTTGCTGGCCCTCGCCGGCACCGCGGCGGCAACGCTGCTGGTGGCCCGGCTGTGGCCACGCCGCTGGCCCTATCTGGTGATGTTCACCGCGTGGCTTGCCCTGTCCGCACTCGTCTGGCACCGGCCTGGCCCGCCGATGCCCCGTGCCGATCTCGCCATCGCTCCCGCGCCGGCCGGGCCGATTGCGCCCATCGCCACGTCTGCGCCCGATGCCGCAACCGCCAGCGCGCTCACCCGCGTCCGGCGCCAGATCGCAAAATGGCCTGCCGCCGCCGAGCCTGACGCTACCCAACGCGCGCGCAACCTGTTGCTGGTCGCCGCCGTGCCCGATCTCTACGACACCGAACCGTTGCAATCCCACCTGCCGCTGCTGGCCGCGGCCGAATTGAAGGCGCGCCTGCCTGCCGATCAACGCACCGCCATCCTCGCCGCCATCGCCGCCGATCCCGCCGCCGGCAGCGTCGCCGCCCGCGAAACCCTGGCCGCGCTGGGTCTGCCGACCAATGTGGGGGACGAGGCCCCGGTGCGAAACCGGATGGGGCTGTACGCAGCGCGGTTGGACGGACAATAGCCGCCGGCAGAGGTGGGCAGTTCCGGCAACTGCCCGCAACTCATGACCGGCTGCGGTCCCGCCGCTTTCAGGGTGCAGACCGCGCGCCTCTGGTGAAAAGCGACTGCGAAAGCAGCGCAAGAACATCCGAATAGTAATCGCTACCCGGGCTTGACGACATTCCGGCAAGCGATGCCCCGTTCGTGCCGAGCACGCGACCGACCACCGCCAGTCCACCGGCCGACAGCGCATAGGGAGCCTGCTCGCCGGTGCGCACGTCTATCCAGGCGGGTATGTCGGCGCCGCGTCCAGCCAGGCCGCGCCAATAGGCAACGACGTCGGTCGTCAAGCTGCGACGGTTGCCGGCAGCCTGGTAGAGTGGCACCCGGATGGCGTCGAAGCCGAAGCGCGGTGGCTTGGCGGCTGCCGGCACCACGGCGCCCGATGCCATCACGTCGATCCAATCGCACGGCAACTTCATCGGGCCGAACCGCGCGTCCACCGCCAGCCGTTCGCCATCCTTGATCAATATGTCCCAGGCCTGGGCGCCATCGACACGGCGGAAAGCATCGAGTGCCGGCCAGACGTAATAGCACGGATTGACGGTCGTCCGATCGGGCGCGACGAACCCTGTCATGGCTGGCAACAGCAGCGATCGCCCGGCGACACCATGGATGAGCTTGTTTCTTATCGCCAGAATGATCTGCCGGGCGCGCCGAAGATGGTCGGGCCGCTGCCAGCGAGCATGCGCCCGAACCAGTGCCCATGCGATGAGAATATCGCCATCGGTGGCATTGTTCGGGTCGGCGACGCTCACGGCCTCGTTTGGCGCATATCGCCACCGGAAAAGTGCAACGTCAGGGCGGGCCAGCGTCTCGTCAGTCCACCGCAGCATGCGGTCGAATGCGTCCAGGTCACCGGCATGCTCGGCCAGCAGCATCCCATAGCCCTGCCCTTCGCTGTGGCTGATACCGCCGTTCCCTGAATCGATGATGCGACCTTCACCGTGGAGGTAGATCGCCTTGAAATCCTGCCAGTTGCGCGGCTGGCGGCGGGGCAGACGCCCTGGGCCTGTTGCCTTGTCGGCGCTCGCAGTGTCGTCCGTGTCACCACTTGCCCGGGCGCATCCCGATGTCATCAGCAAGGCCGAGGCCACGAAAAGACTGCGGCGGTCATAGTCCATGATGAATCACGATCCGGTCACTGGTTTGTTGAACAAGTCGTGTGTGGAGCAGCTCACCATCGCCAAGCGCCTCGAACCAGCTTGCATAAGCCCCCAGAACCACCGCCGCCGCGGCTTTTGGCCAAGTCGACGAGCTCACCGGGCCATTGCCGGCATAGTCTGCATGACTGATCAGAATGCCCTCGTCGTTGACCGTCCAGGCGGCATGGCCGAGGCCGAGACGCTGCCATACACCGTTGGTCGCCTGCTCGAGCGACAGGAGCCGATCGTCGTCGGGCAGCACCAGCGTCCCGGCCAGGCGCCTGCCGACAGCGACAAAAAAGTTCACGGCTTGCTCCTCGCTGGCCTGCGCAAAGACTTCGTCGACGACAGCCTGGTTCAAGGCCAGGCCATCGAGCCGGACGCGACCCCGCGCTCCGTCTGGTCCGCGATCAGAGGGCACAAAGGCTGCAGGCATCATCGATCCCCGATTACCTGTTTGATGCCGACCGATCCCCGAAACTCCTTGTAGGCACCAAAGCTGTTGTAGTTTGCTTCGCTCCCGATCTTCAGGCGCGGGTTGACGGCGTAGTACAGGGTTGCGCTCGCCGACAGGCCGAAGCCGGTCTCGCTGATGCTGTCATAGGTCGAACGGACGTCGGTGTTCAGCGCCTTGAGGGCTTCGAGTGCAGCCTGCGCCGCTGCATCGGTCGGATAGACGGCAGCCGCAGCCTGGCTGTAGCTTTGATAGCCAGGCGCCGCATTGAGATCGATCTCGAACCCATCCTTCAAGAATACATAATGCGCCGGAAAGCTGATACTGAGGAAATTCTGCGGGCTGAAATATCCGCCGTGTCCAAAGGTGAAATAGTTCTGCTGGTTGTCGAACTGCTGGTAGTTGGCATTTATTCCGATACTTAGTGACGATGCGCTGTTTTTGAGAACGCGCAGATAGCCGCCGACGTTCGCCTGGATGCTGCTGTTCGACCGTACCGCGGTTCCCGTGTACCGGTAATAGGAGCCGTCGGCATAAACCCCGGTACCGCCGACATCGTACGATAGTGAAGCACCGCCGCCGGCGCGTCGAACGGCGCCCCAGAAATCACCGCTGACGGGATCGATGGTCCCGGCATGGGAAATGACGCTGTCGGCAACGGCTCGGCGCTCGGCCCACAGCCGCGCGGATAGCGTTGGCGACAACCGGGGTGTGAGCGTCACGCCCCCGACAATGCCGGTCCGTTTGAACCCCAGCGGCGTCGTGCCTGCATCAGCCTTGACGATGCCATTGGTGTAAGCTGCCGAGAGCGCGACACCCGATGCGTGCTGGGTTTCCGCCGGCACCAGAACCGATGGAAGGGCAGCAACGATACCAATCGCTTCCGGCGTCGCGTTGCGCCCGAAACGGGCAAGGCCCGATCCGGTCGGACGGCCCGCGTCAAGCGTGGTGGCGACGGCGACGGCGGCGATGCGTCCGCCGGCGAGGCCGGTAGAAAGCTCGGCCTGGCCGCTGATCGCCTTGAGGTTGCTCAGCCCGGTTTCGCCCGAGCGTTGGCGGTATTCGGTCTTGAGATCGGCTCGCGTTTCGTCGGCGGACGCCAGGGCTGCAAGGTCCTGATCGATCGTCTGGAGGACAGGGTCGCTGCTTCGGGATTGCGGACGGTCGCGATCCCCGGGACGTGGCTCCCGGCCGCCAGGCAGCGTGCTCATGCTACCGGCGCCTTGGTCGAAGTCGGTCGACATTGTGGCGGCAGCCAACGTCGTGCGCCGCCCGGCCGGAGCGGCCGACAGATCGAACGGGTTGATCGCGGCGGCGACATCGCTGCCATTGCTGTTCGTTGACGCCGCAAAGGGATTGCCGGAACCAAAGCCGCCACCGACGGACTGCGTCCGCCGCGTATACAGGTCACGCGCGTGCTTGAGGTGGCGCGACGCCGCGCCTTCATCGCCGCGTCCTTGCTCCATGCGCGCCGCAGCGAGGTAGATCGTATAGTCATTGGCATCGATCTTGACGGCACGCGCAAGCGCCGACCGGGCCAGCGCGTAATCGCCGGTGCTGCCCGCCGTATCGACGAGGCCGATAAGCGCGCCTTTGTCTTCGGGTGATTTCGCGAGCACCAGTCGGAACGTCTGCACGGCCTGTGGCAGCAAGCCGCCGGACTGGTAGAGCCGGGCCAGGGCGCCGAGAATGGCTTCATCGCCGGGGGCGGCAAGCCAGGCCGCTTGCAAAAGGTCGAACGCCGCCGCGAACTCGCCGGCGATGCGCAGACGATCGGCCTGCGCCACGACGACGATGGCGTTCAGCCGCGCCAACAGGCGCTGGTCGCCGCCCAGTGTACCGCCCGCCGTAGCCGCCTGCTCGACCGCCTGGCGCGCCGTCGCCTCATCGCCGCTCTGGGCCAGCACCCGAATGACCGACTCGAAGTCGGCAGGGTTTGTCGAACCAGCGCGCAGCGCCTGTTCCGCCAGTGCCCTGGCCGACGGCGCGTCGCCGAGTTCGTAGAGGGCGCCGGCGATATCGCCTTGTTTCGTCATCGTGAGCCCCGGGGCCTGGGCCGTCTGGCGGATCAGCGCGAAGGCCGCGGCCGATTCGCCGCGACGGGCGAGCATCAAGGCTCGCGCGATGGCGGCATCGACCTTCAGACCCTCGGCAAAGCCGCGCATCGCGACGGTCTGTTGATCGGGGCGAATGCGCCCCATAAGCTGTGCGGCGGTGGCGTCCTGCCCAATCTGGCTGTTGAGGAGGGCGGCGACATAGATGGCTTCGTCGCCGGGCAACTGGGTCAATGAGGCAATGATCGCCAGCACTTCCATGCGGCGACCGCGCTGATCGAGGAAGCGGGCATAGTCATAGCGTATCCACGGGTCGCCCGGGGCTTCCATCAACCCGCGCCGGAACAATCGCTCTGCCTCGCTGTCGTTGTTCGCCCCCGCGGCCTGGAGAGCCATGGCGCGGGTCGCCTGGCGAGCCAGCCTGGCGCCGGCCTCAGGTTGCGCGCTGCCATTCAAGGTGGCCGCGGTCCGGTAAAGCTCCGCAGCCTCGGCGAAATGGCCTTTTGATTCGTAGATCGTGGCCAGCAGTTCCAGCGCCGGGCCTCGGCTCGGTGACGTCGAGCTCGACAGGTCTTCGGCGATTTTCTGCGCCTCGTCGATCTGGCCCGTGTCTCGCAGGCGCTGGGCCGTCTCGAGGCTGGCGAAGAAACGTGCCGAAGCGAGCGCTTCCGCCCATTGTGCTCGCTCACCGCGCGCCGAAGCCTGGGCAAGGGACGCACTGGCTTCGGAAAAGCGTTTTTGCCGAAGCTGGACGATGCCCATGCCGCCAAGGGCATCGGCATCATTGGGCCGAACGGCGAGCGCCGCCTTGAAGTCTCTGGCGGCCCCTGCAAGTTCGCCGGCAGCAAGCATCCTGAAGCCTTCCGCACGGCTATTGCCGCCGCGCTCGGCGGCGCTTGCTTGCGCTGGAGCCGCAGGCCGCGCGTCGCGCGCTGGGGGTGTTGCTGCCGCCGAGGTGCCCGGCGTCGATACGCTGATGAACCAGGCGGCCTATTGG
>QBLU01000004.1 GCA_003241875.1 Alphaproteobacteria bacterium | reverse complement strand
CCGATGAAGCGCCAGATCTCTCATTCTGGCCGGATACAAAACCGGGACAGGGTCAGAAGCGCCAGATCTCTCATTCTGGCCGGATACAAAACCGGGACAGGGTCAGAAGCGCCAGATCTCTCATTCTGGCCGGATACAAAACCGGGACAGGGTCAACTGCTGGAATGGGTGAGGCTGCATATTGGCTGCCTATCTTGGCTCTATATACCGGTGCCCGACTGGAAGAACTGGGTCAGCTCCGACCTTGCGACGTTATCAAAGCTACCTATCTCGATGACAACGACCAGGACAGCACGGCTTGGGTCATTAGCATTACTTCGGATGAGGCCGACGGCTTGCACTTGAAGAACTCTGGGAGTGTGCGGGTTATCCCTATCCATGATGCATTGTTGCAGCTTGGCTTTATCCGTTTTGTGGAAATGGCTCGCGCGGCTAAACAGGTGAGAATATTTGATAAGCTTAAGCCAAATAAGTATGGTGTGTATACCGCTAAGTGGGGAGAGTGGTTCAGCCAATACCGTCGGACCATATGTGGGTTGACTGATCGCCGCCTAGTGTTTCATTCGTTCAGACATACCTTTAAGGACATGGCTAGGAACTGTGGAATGATTGAAGGAATACAACGCCAGATCATGGGTCATTCAGGCGAGGACATTGCTGACGACTATGGAGACGGGTATAGTTTAGCCCAGACAGTAGCCGCTATGAGCATCTATAGAGTGCCAGCCTTCACCCTTCCACCAGTATGGCATATCAATGGCTAGCCAGTGCTGGCCCTGAGGTTGATCCTCGAGATGTCTTTAGGCTGTTCGGAGTAGATAGCTTGGTCCTATGCCACATTCTACTAGAGGATGACCATGATTTAGCCATTGGTTTCTTCTCATCTGTGCCATAGTCTGTCCATCATCATAACCTAGATTGGTTGGGCGGGTGAAGCTGTCCGTCTCTCCCGCTATATCCAATGGTTAACCCGGCATACTGCCACCAAATAGATACAACGGGAGTGAACGGATCACCTTGCACATAACCTGTCATGGCTAGAGCGGTATGAGGGCAGCCCGGCGATGACCGACCGTTTGCACGGCCTCTCCCATGGTCATCCTGATGTTTTGCGTCATCCCTGACGGTTTCGTATGTTTGATGGTATCGCTTTGCCCAACCCCGTCGAGCGGCACGCGTCAGGATGGCCCAGGAGCGCCGCCGCTCAATGCTGTGGCACGCTGGCATCTCCCCAGCCTCGCGCCTCTCAGCGGGCCTGTGTGGCCGCCTTCAGCTAGCGCGCTTTTCGACCCGCTGAATAGCAGCCCGAGATACCGCGTAGTCCTTCGCCAGCACGCCAAGGGAAACCCCGGCGGACCGCCTCTCGCGGATTGTGGCCTGCTGTGTGGCGTCGAGTGCGGCTGGCCTGCCCAGCGTGCGCCCCTCAGCCTTGGCGCGGGTCAATCCGGCCTGCGTCCGCTCAATCAGGAGATCGCGCTCAAACTCTGCCACAGCAGCGATGACACCCATGGTCATCTTCCCAGCCGGACTGGTGAGATCGACGCCACCTAGCGCAAGGCAGTGAACCCGGACGTTATCACCCGCTAGCGCATCGACGGTTGCACGTACGTCCATGGCATTACGCCCCAGCCTGTCGAGCTTGGTTACAATCAGAACGTCGCCAGCCTCCAACTTGTCCCTAAGCCGGGCAAAGCCTTTGCGCTCCATGGCTGGCACAGAGCCGGAAACAGTCTCCACCACAATGCGCTTGGCCTCGACAGCAAAGCCTGCGGCCTCAATTTCCCTGACTTGGTTGTCCGTGGTTTGGTCCGTGGTGCTAACCCGGCAATAGGCGAAGGTTCGTGCCATGCTGTCTGTCCCCTGTATCGCTAACGCGGCTCGATATATGGACTGCATCGAAAACCGTGTAAAGCTAATATTCGATACAGATAGGCCATGGGTATCGGAACCGGTCGATTTAGATGCAGCGTGCTCTGCCTCGGGAGGGGCATTTGATTGACTTCTAAGGCACTGCCCGCATGCCACCGCTAGGTGCGAAAACTATGCCCTCCTTTGTGGCGTGATGAGGTTGTGAAAAGGCTCACAGGCCGGAGAGGGTCCCGGGGGCGGGGGGAATACGCGTCCGATGTCAGATAAACAGCCCCGCTCGCGTAAGCTCACCGGATACAGGTCGCTAGCTATTGACCGGCGGTGGGTTGGAAGATCATGGGGAGCCCAACCGAGCGCTAAGGATGGTTTCGAAATGAACAGAGCCGACTTTGCTAAACCTTACCTAGTGGCTCTGTACCGTGAACACCGTAGAAACCGAGATGTGCCTGTAACCGTTAGTGAATTGACGCAGCGGTACGATGTTCCAAGAGACTCCTATCTTGACGACGAGGTTGCCGAGTATTTTCAGATCCATGGTTGGGCTCAAGCCGCTGCACAGCGAGCGATTGGAGAAGGGCCTAGTGATCAGCCGATATCTATATCTGGCAACGGGAAGATGGCTGCTGAAGAACTTATTGCACAAGGTATTGACCCACATCCACTAGTGTTGGGCTCAGGTTCATCAGGAGGATACAACCTCGAAACAACCAGTGGCACTATCCCAGCGGCTGATCGCATTGTCTCACTTACGCACAATCAGATTGTGCTAGTTGAGCAACCCCTGTCCAGCCTTATTTTGGAGGTTGAGCAGTCGAATGGGATTTCCGATGAACCCACCTTTCGGCAAAGGATTATTGGTCAGCTTAAGGCAAGCCGAGAACTTATAAGGGTTGGTGAGGTTAAGTGGATCATACTACAAATGACGTTGTTTGCAGCGCTCGAAGAACTCATTGATCGCTATAAGGACGGCGTAATCGCGGGCTTAGCAACAGAGTTACTGATTACGCTCGGTAAGAGTCTATTGGGTTAACCTACTACACTACATTCGAATACCGCATAGCGGAGAGGCTTGCTCTCCACCACCGTCGGCAAGGTATTTAGTCGCACCAGAACGGGCTAGCTTAGGAGTGGACAAAAGTCGCCTTGGCTAGACCGATCACCGGTGTTACATGCGGATCACTCAACAGTGACATCTCTTGGTAGATAAGCGATTGTTTTCAAATGGTTAGGTAAAGGGAGTTCGATCCTCCCTTGCTCCACCACCGTTCCAATGACATGGGCATAGCGCCGGGATACGGCAGCGTCGAACTAGGATCGGCCCTCCGGTGAGCGTTCGCGGGCTCGAAACTTGCATCGTTGGCGGCCCCTGCCGGGCATGCCACCACACGCCGACAAGGCCCAGCGCAAAGCCGATCAGTCCGCCGGAGCTGGCGCCGAACACTAGTGGACGGGTTGGAGCCTCATGATACTAGAGGATGTTCAGCGGCAGTTTGAGATAACGAGTGCCGTTCGCTTCTGCCGGCGGCAAATGGCCGGCACGGATGTTGACCTGAAGCGACGGCAGGATGAGCCGCGGCATAGCTAACGTCTTGTCGCGCGCCTCGCGCATTTCGACGAAGTCATCCTCGGCAACGCCGTCATGGACATGGATATTGGCGCTGTGTTCGACACCGATGGTGGTTTGCCAGGCGAAGCTGTCGCGACCCGGTGCCTTGTAATCATGACAAAGGAAAACCCGGGTCGGGGCTGGCAATGTCAGAAGTCGGCGGATCGAACGGAACAGGGTGCGGGCGTCGCCGCCGGGGAAGTCGGCTCGTGCCGTGCCATAGTCCGGCATGAACAGTGTGTCGCCGACGAAGGCAGCGTCGCCGATGACATAGGCCATGTCGGCCGGGGTGTGCCCAGGCACGTGCACGGCAATGGCATCCATGCTGCCGATGCGAAAACGATCGCCATCGGTGAACAGGTGATCGAACTGCGACCCGTCGCGGGCAAAGTCGGCACCCTCGTTGAATATGGCACCGAAGACGCCCTGGACGTCGCGGATGGCCTCCCCGATGGCGATCTGGCCACCGAGCTTTTCCTGAAGGTAGGGCGCCGCCGACAGGTGATCGGCATGAGCGTGCGTTTCGAGGATCCAGCGGACCTGCAGAGTGTGCTCGCTCACCAGCGCAATCAACTTGTCGGCCGAGCCGTGCGAGATGCGACCCGAGGCGGGATCGAAATCGAGCACGGAATCGATGATTGCCGCGTCGCGCGTCTCGGGGTCGAATACCAGATGCGTCGCGGTAAAGGTGGCTTCGTCGAAGAGGCTGATGACCTGCGGCCCTGGACCGGCCGCGATCGTCGCTGCAACCTGCATGGTGGCGTCTGGCATTGCTACCTCCGGACAGCAAATCGAACACAACTTTGTCAATTACACTTGATCTGTAATCGAGTTCAGTTATGTTGCAGATTGATCCATTTTGCCAGCAGAAAGCAACGCATTGTCCATGTCCGACAGCGCCAGCCCGACACCAACGCCTTGCTCCCCGCTTCTTCTTGGCGACACCGCGCCGAATTTTGAAGCGCGCACGACCATGGGGCCTGTCAGCCTGTCGGACTATCGGGGTCGTTGGCTGGTGCTTTTCTCGCATCCCGCCGATTTCACGCCAGTCTGCACCACCGAGTTCGTGGCGCTGTCGAGGGCTGCCGATCGCTTTGCAGCGCTGGATTGCGCACTTCTCGCCATTTCCGTCGACAGCCTTTATTCGCATCTCGCCTGGGTGCGGGCGATCCGCGAGAATATTGGCGTCACCATCAGTTTCCCGATCATCGAGGACCCGTCGATGGTCATCGGGCACGCCTATGGCATGATCGCCGCTACGGCAGGCGATGCCGGAACCATGCGATCGACCTTCTTCATCGATCCCGCCGGCGTCATTCGGGCCATCACCTGCTATCCGGCCACGGTCGGCCGCAGCGTCGACGAGATGCTGCGTCTGGTGGCAGCGCTGCAACGTGTCGACGCCGACGATGTTGTCACGCCTGAAGGCTGGCGCCCGGGTGATGCCGTGCTGATGCCCCCCGAAGTCCATCAGGACGCGATGCTGGCAAGTCCCGGCGGTGACGCCTGGTTTCATCGCCTGGTCGAAGGCGCCGATGCTGCGGCCGGTGCGCGATGAGCGACAACCCCGCCCAGACCGATGCCGAGAACCATGTCGAAGTGTTTCGCGTGCTCGGTCATGAGACGCGATTGCGCTTGCTGACGTTGCTTGCCGCTGGCGAGCATGCCGTCAGCGAAATCGATGCTGCATCGGGGATCGGGCAGCCAGGGCTGTCCCAGCAACTGGCAATTCTGCGCAAGGCCCGTCTTGTCATCACCCGCCGCGCCGCCAAGCAGGTCTATTATCGGGTCGATCCGGTGGCACTCGAGCAGGCATCGAAACTGCTGGCGCACCTGGCCAGCACAGCGGCGCCGGACAGCCCACGCCTTGAGCCGACCATTCCAGCGCGCGGCAGGACAGCAGGATCGGCCGCCAACTTCGCACGCATGGTCTAGAGATCGACCTGAGCCGACGCCGACATGGACTTCCGCGTCTTGTTGGGCGACAGCTTCCATAACGGGCGCGGCCGCGCGCGCTTCGGCAAATGCGTACAGGCTTTCAGCCCTGCGCGGCTCCGCCGAAGCGGTCGCACAGCATGTCCATCAGATCGTGCACGCCCTGGTCGGCGACGCGGTAATAGATCGTCGTCGCAGCACGGCGGGTGCGGACCATGCCGCCCTGGCGCAGCTTGGCGAGGTGCTGCGAGACGGCGGACTGCGACAGGCCGGTCATTTCGACAAGCTCGCCGACCGGGCATTCGCCGCCGGACAGCCGGCAGAGCAGCAGCAGCCGCTGTTCGTTGGCGATGAGCTTCAGGGTCGTTGCGGCTTCGGCGGCGCGGCTGGCAAGGGCTTCGACGTTCGATCCGGTCATCATGCGTGCACTGTTCCTCTGCGGCCCAACTTTTGTGCGGGTTCCCGGCCGTCGTCGCGCAGCACGATGTAAATCGCGGGGATGACCAGCACCGTCAACAGCGTCGATGACGCAAGCCCGAACAACAGCGAGATGGCGAGGCCCTGGAAGATCGGATCGGTGAGGATGACCGATGCACCGATCATCGCCGCGGCGGCGGTCAGCACGATCGGCTTGAAGCGGATGGTGCCGGCTTCGACAAGGGTGTCGCGCAGCGGCTTGCCGGGGGCCGCGCTGTGGCGGATGAAATCGACGAGCAGGATCGAGTTGCGGACGATGATGCCGGCCAATGCGATGAAGCCGATCATCGACGTGGCGGTGAACGGCGCGTCGAACAGCATGTGGCCGATGACGATCCCGATCAGCGTCAGCGGTACCGGCGTCAGGATAACCAGCGGCAGCTTGAAGCTTTTGAACTGCGCCACGACGAGGACATAGATGGCGATCAGCGCGACCCCAAAGGCCGCCCCCATGTCGCGAAAGGTCACCCAGGTAATTTCCCATTCGCCATCCCAGAGCAGGCTGGGCCTCGATTCGTCGTCGGGCTGGCCGTTGAAGCGGACATCGGGTCTGGCGAGGCCGGCGGCCTGCCAGTCGAACCCGTCGATGGCGCTGTCGACGGCGAACATGCCGTAGATCGGTGCCTCATAGGCGCCGGCCAGCTCGGCAGTGACCATTTCGGCGCTGCGGCCGTCACGGCGGTAAAGACTGTAGCTGCCGGCTTCGCGGCTGGCGGTGACGAGTTCGCCGGGTTCGATCAGCTTTGGGGTGCCGCCGGCGCGGGACACCGCGACCGGGGTGCTTGCCAGCGCCTGGCTCCAGCTGCGCGCCGATTGCGGCAGGGCGATGGTGATCGGCAAGGGTGTCCGCCCGTCGCCCCGCGGCGCATAGCCGAGCGTGCGGTTGCCCATCAGCACGCCGATGGAGTCCTGCAGTTCCCGCTCCGACAGGCCGAAATAATCGAGCCGGTCGCGATTGGCGACGATCCGCAGCCGCGGGCGGGGCTGGCCCTGGCTGGTGTCGACATCGACGAGGTAGGGCACCGACCTGAACAGGCGTTCGACCTGGCGCGCGGTGGCGCGCCGCGTCTCGGCATCGGGGCCGTAGATCTCGGCAAGCAGCGTCGCCATCACCGGCGGCCCGGGCGGCGTCTCGACGACCTTCAGCGATGCCCCCTTCGCCAGCGGGATGGCCTTCAGCTGTTCCCGCAGGTCGAGTGCCACGCTGTGGCTGGCGCGGTTCCGCTCCTCCTTGGGCAGCAGCGTCACCATCACGTCGCCCATCTCGGGCCGGTCGCGCAGGAAATAATGGCGGACGAGCCCGTTGAAGTTGAACGGTGCCGAGATGCCGGCATAGGCCTCCATCGCCGTGGCTTCGGGCAAGGTGCGGACGATTGCCGCGACGGCGTCGAGCGTGCGCGCCGTGGCTTCGAGGCTGGTGCCTTCGGGCAGGTCGGCGACGACCTGCAGTTCGGACTTGTTGTCGAACGGCAGCAGCTTGACCGTCACCGCCTTGAAGTAAAAGGCCGAGCCGGCCAGCAGCGTGGACACACCGACCAGGATCAGGAAATTGCGCGCCGTTCGGCGATCGGTGATGATGCGCCGGGCGACCGGGGCATAAAGCGCGCCGAGTTTGCCGCCACTTTCATCATGGCCGTGTGTCGGCTTGACGAGCGTCTTGCGGGCGAACCTGACCATCAGCCAGGGCGCGAAGATCACCGCGACAAAGAAGGAAAACACCATCGCTGCCAATGCGTTGACCGGGATCGGCGCCATGTACGGCCCCATCAGGCCCGAGACGAACAGCATCGGCAGCAGCGCCGCGATGACGGTCAGGGTGGCGACGATCGTCGGGTTGCCGACTTCGGCGACCGCCTCGATGGCGGCCTGCAGGCGGGGGCGATCATCGGGCATCCCCCAGTGGCGGGCGATATTCTCGATGATGACGATGGCATCATCGACGAGGATGCCGATCGAAAAGATCAGCGCGAACAGGCTGACGCGATTGATCGTATAGCCCATCAGGTTCGACGCGAACATGGTCAGCAGGATGGTGGTCGGGATGACGACGGCGGTGACCGCCGCCTCGCGCCAGCCGATCGCCAGGCCGATGAGGACGATGATCGAAACCGTGGCGAGGCCGAGGTGGTACAGCAGTTCATTGGCCTTCTCGTTCGCCGAGGCACCATAGTTGCGCGTCACCGCCACATCGACGCCGGCGGGGATGAGGCTGCCCTTGAGCGCATCGACACGCGTGAGCAGCGCGCTCGACACGACAACCGCATTGGCGCCCGAACGCTTGGCGACCGCGATGCTGACGGCTGGCGCGCTGTTCCAGGCCTTGCCGTCCTTTGCCCAGCGCCAGGCACGGGCCTGGTCCTCGCGCGGGCCCTGGCTGACATCGGCGACGTCGCGGAGGTAGACCGGCGCGCCGTCGATCGCGCGGACTGTCAGGCCGCCGATTTCGGACGCCGACGCCAGCGTCTTGCCCGATGTCACGGTCACGGCATTGCCGGCGTCGCGCAACGTGCCGACCGGCGCGGCACGATTGGCTTGGCTGGCGGCCTCGATGACGTTGCCGAGCGCCACCCGGTGCAGCGCCAGCCGCGCCGGATCGGGGGCAATGCGGATCTCGTCGGGGCGACCGCCGGTGATGAAGGTCAGCCCGACGTTGTCGACCTTGGCGATTTCGGTGCGGAGCTTGTTGGCGAGTTCATAAAGCGCCGCATCGCTCCAGCGCCCGGCGGCACCGGGTTTCGGCGACAGCGTCAGCACAACCATCGGCACATCGTTGATGCCGCGCACCGTCACCTTGGGCGCCGGGATGCCGACGGGGATACGGTCCATGTTGGCACGCAGTTTTTCCGCGATGCGCGTCGCAGCTGCATCGGGGCTGGAGCCAACGAGAAAGCGCGCCGTGACCAGCACGCCATTGTCTTCGGCCTGGGTATAGACGTGCTCGACGCCGTCGACGCTCCTGACGATGGTCTCGAGCGGGATGCCGACAAGTTCGACCACGTCGGCGGCGGCCAGGCCGGGCGCCATGACCTGGATGTCGACCATCGGCACGCTGATCTGCGGTTCTTCCTCGCGCGGGATGGCGAGCAGCGACAACAAGCCGATGACCAGCGCCGCGAGCAGCAGCAACGGTGTCAGCGGCGACCGGATGGTGGCGCGTGTCAGGCGGCCGGAAAGCCCCAGGTTCAAAGGGTCGGCAGTCATCCGGCGGTGCCGGCAGCGAGAAAGAGCGTATCGCCGGCACCGACGCCCGACAGGATCTCGACCGCGTCGCTGCCCGGCACCGGCGTGGTCTGCACCGGCACCGCGCTGACCTGGCCGGCCGACACGACGTCGAGGTAATCGACGCCAAAGCGCGTGGTGACGAAACGGCGCGGCACGACGATCGCGGTGCGACGGCCGGTTTCGATGGCGACGCTGATGCGGCGGCCGATGAAGCGTTCCGACAGGCCGGGCAAGCTGGCATCGGCAATCACCTGACCGCCGCTGATCGCCGGATAGATCTGGACGATCCGGCCGGCGCGGGCGCCGTCGACAGGATCGGTCACGGTCACCGGGGCGCCGACACGCAAGGCGCCGGCGAGCGTTTCCGGCAGCATCAGCCGCAGCACCGGCGGCCCGGCGGTGATCGTGGCGATCGACTGGCCGGGCGAGACGACCGATCCCGCCGGCACGTCGGCACGCAGGACCCAGCCATTGGCTGGCGCGAGCACGGCGCCCTGCCCGGCGATACTGGCGCTGGCGCCCTGCTGGGCGCGGGCCGCTGCCACCCGTGCATCGGCGGCCCGCGCCGTCGCCACGGCGGTATCGAGCCGCGCCTTGGCATAGACCCTGTTACGATAGAGATCGTCGATCCGCGCGAGTTCGGCGCGGGCGCGCACCGCCTCGGCATCGGCGGCGGCGACCTGGGCGCTGGCAGCGACGGTTTCATAGCCAAGCCGGGCGTCGGTCACTATGCCGATGCGCTGGCCGCGCGTAACGCTGTCGCCGGCGCGGACCGTCAGCGAGACCAGCGTGCCGGGAATGCGGGCGCGGGCATCCGCCTGGTCGCGGCTGGTGATCTCGGCCGACACCGTCTTCATGTCGGCGATATCGGTCGCCAGCAGCTTCAATTTCTGGCCGGCGGGCATGGTTGCGGCGATCGGCGCGGCAGCCTTTTTCTCGTCGCAGCCCGCCGGCGCCAGCAAGGCCGCCCCCACCAGCCATATCGGCCGCGCCCCGAATGTCGCCATGCCCAGCTTCCCTGTTATCGGCGGACGGTCGGCAAGCCGGCGGCTTTCCAGGCGGCAAGCCCGCCGCCGAGATGCGTGTCGACCGCAGCCCGGGCCGCGGCGCATTTGTCGAGCGCCATCCCCGAACGCTTGCCGCCGGCACATTGCAAAACCACGGTCTTGCCCGGCGCGATGGGCAATGCGGCGGCATCGAAGCCCGACAGCGGGCAGTTGACGGCACCCGCGATGTGCTCCGCGGCGAACTCGTCGGGTTCGCGGACATCGACCAGGATGACCTCTCCGGCCGCCATTCCGGCCTGCAGCTCGCTGGCGCTGATTTCGCGATGGTTGGCGGATTTCCCGAACCCGAACATGTCGATCTCCCTGCAAAACACGTCACTACGATTTATGACTTGTATATATCGCGTAACTCTTATATTTCGTCAAGCGGCTTCTCCGGTATCGAAACTGCCGGATCCTGATGGGGAGAACGATCGTGGCGCTGCCGAAAATCATCGTCCTGGGCGCCGAGCTCGGCGGCACCATCGCCGCCTACGAGCTGCGCGCAAAACTCAGGAAGCGTGCCGAAATCATCGTTATCGCTGAGTCGGAGGACTATTGGTTCGTGCCGTCGAATCCATGGGTTGCCGTGCGCTGGCGCGAACCCGAAGCAATCCGGGTCCATCTGCCACCGATCTTCGCCGATCATGGCATCGGCTTCACCGCCATTGGCGCCAAGCGGCTGCACCCGGGCGAAAAGCGCATCGAGCTTAACGACGGCAGCAGCATCGTTTACGACTATCTCGTAATCGCCACCGGTCCCGACCATACCTATGACGAAATCCCCGGCTTTGGCCCCAAGGGCCATACCGTCTCGGTCTGCCAGACCCACCATGCCGCCGAGGCCGCCGACGCGTTCGACGCCTTCGTGCTCAATCCGGGGCCGATCATCATCGGCGCCGCACAGGGCGCCTCCTGCTACGGCCCGGCCTATGAATTCGCGATGATCCTCGACACCGAATTGCGGCGCCGCAAGATCCGCGACCAGGTGCCGATGACCTTCGTCACCGCCGAGCCCTATGTCGGCCATCTCGGCCTCGACGGCGTCGGCGACACCAAGGGCATTCTCGAAAGCGAGATGCGCAACCGCCATATCAAATGGATCACCAGCGCCCGGGTCACCAGCGTCGAAGCCGGCATGATGCATGTCGACGAGATTGTTGAGGGCGGCGCCGTGACCAGATCGCACGACCTGCCGTTCGGTTATGCGATGCTGCTGCCAGCCTTTCGCGGCGTGCCGGCGATCTTCGGCATTGAGGGCCTGACCAATCCGCGCGGCTTTGTCCTTGTCGACAAGCACCAGCGCAATCCGGTCTTTCCCGAAATCTTCGCGCTCGGCGTCTGCGTCGCCATTCCGCCGACCGGGCCGACGCCGGTGCCGGTCGGCGTGCCCAAGACCGGCTTCATGATCGAAAGCATGGCCACCGCGATTACCATGAACCTCGACGCCATCATCGATGGCCGCGAGCCGACCGCGCAGGCCAGCTGGAATGCCATCTGCCTCGCCGATTTCGGCGACGATGGTGTCTGCTTCATCGCCCAGCCGCAGATACCGCCGCGCAACGTCAACTGGGCGGCGCAGGGCAAATGGGTGCACCTCGCCAAGATCGGCTTTGAAAAATACTTCCTGCGCAAGATCCGCCGGGGCGAGAGCGAGCCCTTCTACGAAAAACTCGCGCTGGAACTGATCGGTGTCCACAAGCTCAAGGAGGTCCGGAAATGACTCTCGATCGTGCCGTGCTGGCGTTTGCCGGCTGTGTCGTCCTCGCCAGCGTCGGCCTGTCGTTGCTGTTCAGCCCCTGGTGGCTGGCGTTGACGGCCTTTGCCGGGTTCAACTTGATCCAGTCGGCGTTCACCGGGTTCTGCCCCGCGGCGATCGTGTTCCGCAAACTGGGCCTGGCGCCTGGCGTCGCGTTCAAATGAACCGAGCCTGCGTCGCCCTGCTGCTCGCATCGCTGGCTGCGCCGGTTGATGCCACGACGCTCGACGACGCGATCGCCGCGGCACTGGCCCATGACCCGTCGATCACCATTGCCGATGCCGGCCGCGAGGCCGCCGGCGGCCGTGTCACCCAGGCGAAGTCCGCTGGCTTGCCGACGGTCACGGTGCGCGGCTCTCTCGGCTATGGCCGGCTCGATCCGCAGGGCTTTTTCGGCCTTGGCGGCGCAAATGTGACCCCTTTGACGGCGCAGGCATCGATCGAGCAGCCGCTGTTCAGCGGCGGCCGCGTTGCCGCCGCAGTGGCGCAGGCCCGGGCCGGCCTGGCCGTGGCCGAGGCCGGACGCATAAACGCCCGCGGCGACCTCGCTGCCGCCGTCGCCGATGCCTATGGCAACGTGTTGACGTCGACCATCATGGTGGCGTCGTGGCAACGGCTGCTCGCCCAGACCAGCGAAATCGAACGCCAGGCGAGGCTGCGCTACAAGGCCGGCGAAAGCCCCGACACCGAAGTTGCCCAGGCATCGGCCCGGTTGGCGGAAGCGCGCGGCGGACTTGCGGGTGCCGAAGGTGCTGTTGCGGCGGCACGCGCGCACTATCGCAACCTTGTCGGCGACGATCCGCTAGACCTCGCACCGCTGCCCGCCGGCCCCCCTGCCCCGCCGACGCTCGACGAAGCGGTGGCCTTGGCAGCCCACAACAGCGCCGGAATCGCGCAGGCCGAGGCCGGGCTTGCCGGCGCCCGCGCCGCCAGTCGCGGTGCTCGCGCCGAACGCCTGCCGACCGTCGGCGCCTTCGCCGAGGCCGGGCGCGTCAGCGACCAGTTCTTTCCGGATTATCGCGCCAATGCGGCGACGGTCGGCGTGCGCGCCAACTGGCAACTGTACAATGGGGGTCGCGTCGCTGGCCGGATCACCGAAACCAATGCCGAGGTGCGGGTCGCCGAAGCCCGGCTGCGCGCGGCCCGTCAGCAGGTCGAGGAACAGGTCGTCACCTTGTTCCAGGGACTGCGCACCGCGCAACTGATCGCGATTGCCGCCGCCGATCAGGCGCGTGCCAGTGAACAGGCCCGCATCAGCGTTGCCCATGAAGTGCGCGTCGGCATGAAGCCGCAGTTCGACCTCCTCGACGCCGAGCGCGAGGCGATCGCCTCCACGGCGCGCGCCGCACAGGCCGATGCCGCCCGCGTGACGACGGCCTATCGGCTGTCCGCCGCGCTCGGCCGGGAAGACTGAAACCGTTTCACCAGGGAGACACGACCATGTTCAAGACCAATATCGGCAGCGCTGATCGCGTGATGCGCATCATCCTGGGGGTGGGCCTGCTCGCTCTCGTCTTCGTCGGTCCCAGGACCACATGGGGCTGGATCGGACTGGTGCCGTTGCTGACCGGCATGATGAGCAGCTGTCCGCTCTATTCGATTTTCGGCTGGAGCAGCCGATCGGGCGGGCGTTAAGCTTTTGCGACGGCGGCATAAGCAAGTCGCCCCGCCGCAACCGTCGAAAACGAGAGCAGGAGCAGGTTATGGTCGAAGATTGGCTCGCCCTGATGGGTGCGATGAACGGTGCCGTGCGCGATCTGCGCAAGGCCTCCCCCGACGTGATGAAAGCCTTTTCGGACATGGCGCGCGCCGCCCACGGCGGCGAAGCGCTGGACGGCAAAACCAAGGAGCTGGTAGCACTGGCGGTCAGCGTCGCGGTGCGTTGCGACCCGTGCATCGCCTATCACGCCGAAGGCGCGGTGAAGCAGGGCGCCTCTCGTGCCGAAGTCGCCGAAACGCTGGCGATGGCGGTCTACATGGGCGCCGGGCCCTCGGTGATGTACGCGGCCAAGGCGCTGGAGGCAGTGGATCAGATCGCCGCGCGCGACACGCCTGATCGGTCGTGATGGCGTAGCACGGCAACTGCGGCGTCGTGATTGTGGCCTCGCCATTGTTGGCGACGGTCAAGGCCCTGATGGACTGGCGCCCGGCGTCCGCGCGGCGGGCGCTGGCGCCGCCATGGCCGCTGCCGCAAAGGCCAGCAATGTCGAGATGAGCAACGAAACCCGGCGCATTGATTGTCCTGACATAACGGACGGTTTAGAAATCGGCGATGATCCACAAGCAAAGGGCAGGCAACGGCTTGGATCTGCCGGTCACAGGCTGCGGCCGATGAAACGCGCGCTTCTGGCAGGCCTTGCAATCGGTGCGACGGCGGGTGCCGCGGCGATGTTCGTTGCGACCCGGCCGCACGCGGCAACACCGGCACCGGCTACTGTCGCCATCGCGCCGGTGTTCGTGCCGCCGCTTGCCGCTGACGCGCCCGCCGATGCCTATGGAGATGCCGTTCGGCTCGGTGCCAGGCTGATGACGGACACGGCGAAGCTGGCGCCGGGCTATGTCGGCAATGGCCTCGTCTGCAGCAACTGCCATCTCGACGCCGGGCGCAAAGCCGGTGCCGCACCGCTCTGGGCGGCGTTCGTGAATTTCCCGGCGTTCCGCAAGAAAAACGGTGAGATCAACAGCTTTCAAAAACGCGTGCAGGACTGTTTCCTCTACAGCCTCAACGGCACGCCGCCACCGCTTGGAAGCCGCGAGTTGCTTGCCATCGAAACCTATGCCGCCTTTCTGGCGCGCGGCTTGCCGAGCGGCATGTCGCCGGCAGGTCGCGGCTTTCCGGCCCTAGCGCCACCCGCACTGCCTGCGGATGACGCGCGCGGCGCCAACGTCTTTGCCGAGAAATGCGCCAGCTGCCACGGAAGCGATGGCGCTGGCCAGGCGGTCGCCGGCGGCACGGGCTATCCGCCGCTTTGGGGCGCACGATCGTTCGCCTGGGGCGCCGGCATGGCCACGATCGACAAGGCGGCCGCGTTCATCCACGCGAACATGCCGCTTGGCCAGGAAGGCAGCCTGTCGGTTCAGCAGGCCTGGGATGTGGCAAATTTCATCGACGGCCAGGTTCGCCCGCAAGACCCCCGATACAGCGTCTCTCTCGAAGCCACCCGCAAGCGACACCATGATTCGCCGTTTTCCCGATATGGCACCGTCGTCCGTGGCGAACGCCTCGGCGAAAGCGCGTCTACCCCGGTTGCTCGAGAAGACTGAAGGGCAGACGTCGATCAGAGCTGTCGAACGGTGCTCGTGGAACAGCGGCGGCAGCGAAGACCGCCTTATCCCCGAAATCATTACGCTTTGCCACGGGACAGAAATGTAATATGTGTGAACCATTCACCGGGGGCCCGGTCGAAATCCGGGGGAACAACATGAACACGATCAAGCTCGCACTGGCATCCACGCTGCTGTCATTGCTGGCCGCCGCACCGGCCGCCGCCGATGTGACGGTCGGCAGCAACGGGGGCGGCAACTGTTATCCATTCAGCTGCCTGCCCACGGATGAGGGCGTCTGGTACCAGCAAGTCTACAGCGCAACCGCCTTTGGCGGCCCGATCAGCATCAGCGCCATCAGCGTCTTCAAAAGCCAGGGCGGCGCGATGGACACGGCGACCTACACGCTCAACTTCTATACCACCGGTACAGCAGTGAACGACCTGTCGACCGACCGTGCGACCAACCAGGGCGCCCTGCTCGGCAGCTTCGGCAGCTTCGTGGTGTCGGGGGAGATGCCCGACGTCCTGACCTTTGCCGGCCCGGCCTTCAGCTATGACCCGAGCGGCGGCAACCTGTTGCTCGACGTGTCGATTACCGCGGCCAGCCCGCTCAACGCTTACAATTCCTTTTTCCAGGCCGATTACCAGGGCGTTCAGACATCGCGCGCCTGGGGCTATGTTGGCGGCGATGGCGGCGCTGGCACCGGTGCGCTCGTCACCACCTTCGCCACCGGCGCCGCCGTGCCGGAGCCGGCAAGCTGGGCCTTGATGATCGGTGGCTTCGGCCTCGTCGGCGCCGCAATGCGCCGCCGTGTCGCCGTCACCGCCTGAACTCATCGGACAGATGAAGGCCGCCGGGGGTTCACCCCGGCGGCCTTTTTCATGCGAGGCGGTTACGCCACCTTGGCCAGCGTCCCGGGCGGCGCATCGCCGCCGATCGACAGGTTGCTCAGCGCGTAATCGACGAATTCGACGTGGAAGCCCATCGGCATCGCCTTGAACCGGCACGCCGCCACGATCTGTTCGATGAGGAAACGTGGCTGATAGGCCGCCAGCGGCACGTTCCTGGCGGTCAGCTTGGCGACGATATCGTCGAACACCGCGTCGTTGAACGCCGCCCCCAGGCCATTCGCCGCCGAAACATCGGCCCAGATGCGCTTGTACAGCGCCAGCGGCGGCGCGCCGACCTCCAGCTTGTACGGGATGCGCCGCAGGAACGCCGGGTCCATCAAATCGGCGGGCGCCAGGTTCGTCGAAAAGATCACGATCGCCTCGAACGGCAGTTTGAAGCTCTTGCCGGTGTGCAGCTTCATATAGTCGACGCGGCTTTCCAGCGGCACGATCCAGCGGTTGAGCAGCGCCGTCGGCGACACGATCTGGCGGCCGAAATCGTCGATCAACAGGCACCCGCCCGCCGCCTTCACATGCAAGGGCGCTTCATAGAAATTCGCCGTCGGTTCGTATCGCAGGTCGAGCATCTCCAGCGTCAGTTCGCCGCCGGTGACGATGAACGGCCGCTTGCACGCCACCCAGCGCTGATCGAAATCCTCGGCAAACAGCGACACCGTGAGCAGCGCCGATTTCGGCTTGTTGTCGACCGGCTGGTGCACGTCGGGATCGAAAACCCGCATGATCTGGCCGTCGATCATCACCGCGTGCGGGACATAGATGACGTCCTTGAACACCCGGCTCAATCGCTGCGCCGTCGATGTCTTGCCGTTGCCCGGCGGGCAATAGAGCAGCACCGGCCGCCCCGACCGGATCGCCGGCCCGATCTGGTCGACAAAGGCATCAGCAACCTGCAAGTCGGCAAAGGCAGCCTGGATTCCGGCCCAGTCGATATTCTCGTTGGTGACCTTCTGCAGCTCCAGCCAGTGCGTATAGCTCGCCAGCGTCACCGGCGCGGCGCCGGCATAGCTCGACGCCTCCAACGCCTCCACGGCGCGCTTGCGGCCCTTTTCGGTCAGGCCATAGCGCATGCCGCCGCCGCCCATCGCCTGGCCAAGGCCGTTGAACAGCTGGTTGCGCACGCCGCTATCGAACAATTCGGCCATTATCGCCGTTGGCAGCCGCATCGCATCGGCGCATGCGGCCAGCGTTTCCAGCCCGCCCGACAGCACCGTCTTCAGCAGCAGGTTGAGCAGTTCGGTTTCGCTGATGCCTGTTTCGGCGATCGATACCGGCGCCTTGGGTATCTGATGCGAGAACTTGTCGAGCGTCGCCTGGTCGATGGCGCCGATCTCGATCAGCTTCTGGCCGATGCTGCCGCCTTCGCTCGATTGCAGCTGCAGCGCCGCATCGACATCGTCGGGCGTCACCAGACGCGCCGCAACCAACAATTCCCCGATCCGCATGCCTGCCCCCGTACCCCGCCCAACGGACTACGACCTCGGCACCGCTGTTTCAATTGGAAAATCCGGCGGCACGGCCCGGCTGCCGTTACGGCGCGACACCACGCACCTTGAACCCTGCCCCGGCAGCGGGCAATGACGCCGGGTGTCCACCACCCTGCCCCTCGCCATCGCAACGCTGCAGACGATGGCGATCGTCATCGTCCGCTATTTCGCCACCAGCGGCGGTTTCGCCTGGTGGACGGCGCGCCGCGGCATCGTCGCCGGCCCCGCCGATCCGGTGCGCCGCCGCCGCCAGGTCCGCGCCGAAATCCGCTGGTCGCTCATCTCCGCGGTCATCTACGGCCTGCCCGCCGGGCTGATGCTCGCCGCCTGGCGCTTCGAGGGGCTGACACGGATCTACACCGATTTCGGGCTCGGTGATGCGATCTGGTGGCCGGTCAGCATCGCGCTCTACCTGTTCCTCCACGACAGCTGGTTCTACTGGACCCATCGCTGGATGCACGCGCCGGCGCTGTTCGCCCGCGTCCACGCCGTCCACCACGCGTCAAAGCCGCCCACCGCCTGGGCCGCGATGAGCTTTTCCCCCTGGGAGGCCCTGTCCGGCGCCCTCGTCATCCCGCTCCTCGTCTTCCTCATCCCCATCCACATCAGCGCGCTCGCCGTCGTCCTTACCGTCGCGACGGTGATGGGCGTCACCAACCACATGGGCTGGGAGATGTTCCCCGCCCGCTGGGTCAATGGCTGGTTCGGCCGCCACATCATCACGGCAAGCCACCACGAGGAACACCACAAGCGCTACACCTGCAATTATGGCCTGTATTTCCGCTTCTGGGACAAATTGTGCGGGACGGACAAAGGGCTGGCCAACTTCACGCGATAGCCGCTACACTGGCGCCAAGACCCCGGGGGGCCGGTATCACCGGCTGAGAGGCAGCGTGCACGCTGCGACCCGCTGAACCTGATCCGGTTTGCACCGGCGTAGGGAGGGCTGGCCGAAACGCCCGCACTCCCGCTTTTGTGGAGTGAGCGACATGGCCGACATCAATTCGAAAATCGAAATGCCCGTCACCACCGGCGCCCTGCCCGGCAGCCGCAAGGTCCATATCGCCGGCACGCTGTTTCCCGATATCCGTGTCGCCATGCGCGAGGTCGTGCTCGAACCCAGCGCCAACGAGCCGCCGGTCCGCATCTACGACACCAGCGGGCCGTACACCGACGACACCGCCCGCATCGACATCGACGCCGGCCTGCCGGCGCTGCGCCTGCCGTGGATCGAGGCGCGCGGCGATTGCGAGCGCTATCAGGGGCGCGATGTAAAGCCCGAGGACAACGGCATCTTCGGCGGCCTGAAGCAGCCCGAAACGCCCGAATTCCCGCACGTCAACCGCACGCCATGGCGTGCAAAGGGCGGCGCTGCCGTCACCCAGATCGCCTATGCCCGCCGCGGCATCATCACCCCCGAGATGGAATATGTCGCCATCCGCGAGAATATCGGCCGCGCGGCCGTCGCCGGCCGAATCCGCGACGGCGAGGATTTCGGCGCCAGCATCCCCGATTACGTCACCCCCGAATTCGTCCGCGACGAGATCGCCCGCGGCCGCGCGATCATCCCGTCGAACATCAACCACCCCGAAGCGGAACCCATGGCCATCGGCCGCAACTTCCTCGTCAAGATCAACGCCAACATCGGCAACTCCGCCGTCGCGTCGAGCATCGCCGAGGAAGTCGAGAAAATGGTCTGGGCGACCCGCTGGGGCGCCGACAATGTCATGGACCTGTCGACCGGCCGCAACATCCACAACACCCGCGAATGGATCCTGCGCAACAGCCCCGTCCCCATCGGCACCGTGCCGATCTACCAGGCGCTCGAGAAAGTCGGCGGCATCGCCGAGGACCTGACCTGGGAGGTCTATCGCGACACGCTGATCGAACAGGCCGAACAGGGCGTCGACTATTTCACCATCCACGCCGGCGTCCGCCTGGCCTATGTGCCGCTGACCGCCAACCGCGTGACGGGCATCGTTTCCCGCGGCGGCTCCATCCTCGCCAAATGGTGCCTCAGCCACCACAAGGAGAATTTCCTCTACACACACTTCGAGGACATCTGCGAGATCATGCGCGCCTATGACGTGTCGTTCTCGCTGGGCGATGGCCTGCGCCCCGGCAGCATCGCCGACGCCAACGACCGCGCCCAGTTCGCCGAACTCGAAACGCTCGGCGAGCTCACCCAGATTGCCTGGAAGCACGACTGCCAGGTGATGATCGAGGGCCCGGGCCATGTCCCGATGCACAAGATCAAGGTCAACATGACCAAGCAGCTCGAAACCTGCGGCGAAGCGCCCTTCTACACCCTGGGGCCGCTCACCACCGACATCGCCCCCGGTTACGACCATATCACCAGCGGCATCGGCGCCGCGATGATTGGCTGGTTCGGCTGCGCGATGCTCTGCTACGTCACGCCCAAGGAGCATCTCGGCCTGCCCGACCGCGACGACGTCAAGGTCGGCGTCATCACCTACAAGCTCGCCGCCCACGCCGCCGACCTCGCCAAGGGCCACCCCGCCGCCCAGCTCCGCGACGACGCCCTCAGCCGCGCCCGCTTCGACTTCCGCTGGCGCGACCAGTTCAACCTGTCCCTCGACCCCGAAACCGCGCTCAAATTCCACGACGAGACCCTGCCCGCCGAAGGCGCCAAGGTCGCCCACTTCTGCTCCATGTGCGGACCGAAATTCTGCAGCATGAAGATCACCCAGGATGTGCGGGATTACGCCGCCAAGCAGAACACCGACGCGATGCTGGAGGCCGGTATGGCCGAAAAGAGCGCCGAGTTCCGGGCGAAGGGTGGGGAGATTTATCTACCGGCTGCGGAGTAGGGCCCGTCGGCCTCTGCAGCTTAATATGCAGGCTTCCGAAATTATTGCATCATCTTGATGCCGACCAGCAGCAGATGCCTTGCTCTATTCTTGGTCCGTATCGTGATGTATCAACCTAAAGATGTCGTTCGCGCCTGACATTCCACTCGATGTGAAGCAAACGCTTAAGCGCTGCATGCTTGCTCTATTTTGGCCAAAAAAGGATATCGTTGAGTTTTTACGCAGCGTCGAGTGTCCAGAGTCAATCCTATCGAGCCTAGTTATAGCAGGCCCGGAAGCATCAAGCCGACGTGATATCATTACAGAAGTTATTTCTGCACTTGGCAAACGCCCAGACCGAGGGCACGCGACCTACCAACTTATGGTTGATAGATTGTCAAACTGGACACATTTCGACCGATACTGGTTTGAAGAACAAAAGAAACTAGACCGTGAAGAAGCGGATTTGGCGATTGCGTCGCTTAGAAATTCGGTAACCTTACGTAACACGAGAACGGCACGGCAACGTGAGACCTCCGCGAAAACTAAATTCGCGGCTGCGAAAACTGCCGATTTGTCAGCTTTGAAAACGGCCTTCGCAAAAGTGCACGGCGCTGAGATGTCACCGCAGGCCAGGGGAAAACTCTTCGAGCGGTTTCTGAAGGAACTCTTCGATAGGCAATCGATCAAAATGGGCGACCCATTTGAAATTGTCGGCGAGCAAATCGACGGCTCGTTCAAGTTCGAAGGGGAGAATTATATTGTCGAGGCGAAATGGCAGGACCCATCGACGAGTACGGGGGACTTATACAAATTTGCTCATAAAGTTGACGGGAAGATGCATGGCCGGGGACTATTTGTTTCAGTAAATGGCTACTCCAAAGATAGCCTTTCTGCTATTCTACATGGCAAACATATCAAGACTATCCTAGTTGATGGTGAGGACCTAGTCCATATTTTGGAAGGGCTTTTAACATTAGAAGATACGCTGGATTTTAAGATAAGGTCGGCTCAGACACGGGGTGACGTTTACGTCTGTGCGCTACGTAAGGCACCAAAGGCGTAGAACGACTCAGGGGCCCCCGGAAAAGTCTACACACTGACCTCTCCCGCCTGCGGGAGAGGCGAGACGCGCGCCGGGTGAGGGTGTGGCTGCGTGCCGGGGCTTAGCCCGAGTGGGGCAGAGACGACACCTTCACCCGCTCGGCGCGAGCGCCGAGTCGACCTCTCCCGCAGGCGGGAGAGGTTTTCTTCATGAACAGGGGTTTGCGGCCTAAGGCCCCAGCCGCCGGAGGGTTTTCAACATCCAATCCGGATCTAGCTGGATCGCAACGGTCACCGTTCCCCCGGTACCGGCAGATTTCGTTCCAGTTCTCGATAACTACCCCCAAATGGGGATGGCGGCGGCAACAACGATCGTTGACCGCTGTGCTGCAACGCGGCGCGAAATGACCGGGCCAATACCAGGGAGCAGCATGATGGGCGCGAATATGATGAAGGTTTTCGGGGCTGCGGCGATCGCTGCGGCAACGCTGGTATCGGTCCCGGCAGCGGCGGTGGTGGTCACGCGTGATTATGTGGTCTCGGCTAACTTCATCCAGGCCTCTGCCCCGGTCAAATCGCTGGTGCTGAGCTTCAGGCTGACATTTGATCCCCAGTTGTCGTATCCTGTCGACACGCCGGTATTGAACTATACGTCAAGCTCGACAGCGGCGCAGTTCAACCAGACACCCATATTTTTTCAAAACGCCTATTATCCGGAATTCGGAAATTTTCTGATGATCGGCGGCGGCGCGGGCGGTTCGGCCTATGATGATCGTGCCAACGACTTTTTCATTTCGCTCAAACTCGATGATCAGGGCAGGTGGAACCCGCTGTATAGCACCAATGTCGAATATACCTTTGTTGGCGCCGGCGGCATTACCTACAACACGCTCCAATTCGCGACAGTGGTCACGTCGACATTGGTGCCGGGCAATATTGACCCCCTCCCGGGCGGCCAGCCTGCTGTTCCCGAGCCGGCAACATGGGCAATGCTGCTTGTCGGCTTTGGCGCGGTCGGTGCCTTGACGCGGCGTCGGCAACGGATCGCCGCTGCCTGAGCCGCATTCCGGCAATCCTGGAGCGTGAGTGAAGCGTCCCTGTTCCCCCGGGGATTTCAGGGACGCTACATCAGTCCCCAGCTAGCATGCTCGCACCTGCGCCGCCGGCACCGGTCCCTATTGCACCATCGCACCCGCGAGCTCGCGCTCGGCCCAGGGTTCAGGCTCCGCATCGTCCCATTGCGTGATGCGCAGGGTCCTTCACGTCACCGTGCCCCCACAGCCCCCAGATTGCGAGAACACCGAAAGACTGCTAATCGTTACGCCTCGGGAAGGTGCGGCGATGGTCGCGACGGCGCCGGCCGGCATGGCCATCAGGCGCTGAGGCACACACCGCCGGGGATCGCATGATCCTTGGAAAGGGCCGTCCCCATGTCGCCACGCCTGACAGTCGCCATGCTTTTCGCCGTGACGCTAACCGGCACGCGCGCAGGAAAACAGTCTCGGCGCACCCCCGCCGCTCGAATTTCCGTACCAGGCGAAGCCTGAAGCGCCCAAGGGTGTGTCGATGGCGTTCTTCCGCGCCGGCGTCGAAAAAGCCGCCGATTTCGCGCTGTGCACGATCCTGATGAAGCGCGACGGCAAGACCGGCCCCAGGGATGCCCAGGGCAACGAAACCTGCCTGCCGGACTATGCCAAAAAGGTCGCCGGCAACGAGGGGTTCGTCCAATGGGCGCCCAACGCGCGCCCGCTGAAGTGCAAGACCTGTTTCGGCCGGCCCTTCACCGACCCCGAGCGCCACGTCAGCCAGCCCAATCTGCGCCGCTTCACCGTCTTCGGCCGCCTCGCCTTCGTCAGCGTCACCGGCCCCAATCGCAGCATCACCTACCCGTATCAGGTGCATTTCACCTGCGCGGCACCGAACGGGGCGCGGCAGGGCAATCTGGCGATCGACATCGCCTTTGACCGGGCCATCGTCGGCGAACCGGGTTTCTGGGAGAACCTCGTCAGTTTCTTCACCGCCGACGAGCTGTCGCGGTTCATCGATTCCCGCATCAAGCGCGAGCTGTCGCCGATCGGCAGCCTGCGGACCTTCCAGGGGCCGTGCCGGTCGGTCGGCATCGACCTCGGCAATGTTCCGATCACCGATGCCGTGAAATTCGACCCGCCGCTGCCGACGCGGCCGTTCTTCGTGGCGACCAGCGTCGACACGGCGACCATCCAGCTGCTGAGCCTCCGCCGCAATCCGCTGCCGCCCGGTGTCGCCGCCGCCCATGCCCGGCCGGGCGCGCCCGAAGCGGGACAGTTCAGGCTGTTCACCAACGGCGTCGTGCGCCAGCTGCCGCCGGCGGGGCTAGCGCTGCCCCCGGAAGGCGGCAGCGTGCCGCTGAATTTGTGCCGGTCGGTGACGCTTGGCAGCGCCAACCGCCTGCAACTGCAGTTCGTCAACGACCTCGGCGGCGCCGTCTGGTCCGAATTCCCGCGCCCGGCGCAGTTCGGCGCCGGGCCGACGCGCACGATGACGACGGGCCGGACCATCCTCGTCCCCGCGATCGGCGGAGGCCCTAGCGCCCGCCCCCAGCCGGTACCGCTGCGCGAGTTCGAACTGACCTATCGGATCAGTTTCAGCCCGACCATCAAGGCGAGGCGCGGCCTCGCCGGCGCCGCGCCTGCCGACGGCGGCGCCTGCGTCGCACTGTAAGGCCGTCACCCGCTCCCGCCCGCCGACTTCAGCGAGTCGACCTCTCTCGCAAGCGGAAGAGGTGATGGATGCCCCTCGCGGCCACAGCGCGGAATCCGGCCGGCTGTCCTACATGGTTCGTTTGTGCAACAGTCGCCGAATGACCAGCCTGCAGCCACAACCCCGCCGGACGCTGCAGGACAGGGCAAAGGCGCACAGATTTTACAAAATGCCCACCCATGGCAACTGGGTGACTTTCGAGACTTTCGTTGGATTTTGCCGCCCGCAGCTGGGCCGTCGCAAGCCCCGCTCAGGGTGCTATTGGACCATGGCCGCCGCGACCTCGCGCTCGGTCCAGTGCTCCGGCTCGGGCTCGTCCCATTGGGTGATGCGCAGCGTCTTCTCGGCGGCTTCCGACATGGCGATGACATGATCGACGCCGTCGACGGTGATGGCGTACTGCCCGTCCTCGGTATGCTCGATGAAGCTTTTTTTCCGCAGGTACCAGGCGTGGAACTCGAAATGCTCCTCCGAACAGTCGAGGCTCCGCAGGATGTCATAGGTGCCGGCACCCGGATGGCGCGCCGAGTCCCGCCGCTTCCGGTACAGGTACATGAGGATATTGGCGTGCATGTTGGCGTCGCTGATCGCCGCCATGCCCCCGGCCCGCCGCGCTGTCCTGGACACGAATGAATAGCCGGTATTGCGGGTGTAAAGCTCGTTATAGAGGGAACGCTTGTCCGCTTTCCGCAGCACGCCATAGGCTTCGATGATGTTGTTGAACCGCTCCGGATCGGCGGTTTCCGGATGATCGGGGTGATAGGTTTTCGCCAATTGGCGATACGCCAGCTCCAGCGTCCGCGTGCTGCACTGGGGGTCGACCTGGAGGATGGCATAATAGTCAACAAAGGCATGACCATCGTCCATTGCGATTCCTCCGTGCACAAGATCATGCGGCTGGGCAGCGACTCCCCAACGACATCTGGCATTCCTTATGCCTCAATCCGCTCGATCTTGTCAAAGAAGAAACTATTTATTCATGGTAAAGAACGCCCCCTAAATCCGGAACTTGTCGCGGAAAAACCCTACGATCGCCGTCGTGCTGCGCACCCGGTTCGGCATTTTTCGCCAGCCATGCCCTTCATCCGGGAACAGGATATACTCCACCGGTACGCCGCGCCCCTTCAGGCTGGCGACGATCTGTTCGGCCTCGATGACCGGCACATTGGTATCGTTGGCGCCGTGGAGGACGAGCAGCGGCGTCGTCACCACGCCGATCTTGTTCAGCGGCGACAGGCGCGCCAGCATCGCCTTGTCCTTGACGGGGTCGCCATACTCGACCGTGGAGATCGCCGCCATCCACGGCTGGGTGTTCTTGAAGAACGTGTCGAAATTGACGACGCCGAACAGGTTCACCCCGGCGGCGAACATCGTCGGGAACTCCGTCACCCCGGCCATGACCATGTATCCGCCATAGCTGCCGCCCATGATGCCCAGCCGTTTGCGGTCGGCCAGCCCGGCCTTCACCGCGTACTCGCTGGTATCGGCAATATCGGTGACGCCGTTGACCCGCAGCGGGCCATTGTCGAGCTCCATGAACGCGCGCCCTGCCCCGCTCGAGCCGCGGACATTGGGCAGCAGCACCGAAATGCCGTTCGCCACCAGCGCCTGGACATCGCTGCTCAAGCTGGGCCGCGACTGCCCCTCCGGTCCGCCGTGATAGACGAACACCATCGGCTGCGGGCCACGGCCGCCCGCCGGCGCATACAGCCAGCCGGACAGCTTCACCCCGTCGCGCGCCGTCCATTCGAGCAGCCGCGGCCGCACCAGCGTCGCCAGGTCGACGCCATCATGGGGCGAATCCGTCAGCCGGGTCAACGCATTGTCGGCGACCTGGACCCGGTACAAATTCGCCGGCGCCGCAGCGCCCGAGCCGGTGAACAGCAGCGCCTTGCCATCGGCGGCAAAATCCGGCGCGCCGGCAAGATCGAAGGGCAACACCGGCCCGGCGCGTTCCTTGCCGGTCCGCGTGTCGTACCACGCCAGTTCGCTGCGGCCGCCCTTGTTCCAGAACAGCGCGATGGTGGCGCCGTCGTCGCTCAGCACGGCATTTTCCAGTTCCGCATCGGCGCGGGCCCGCAGCGTCCGCATCGGCCCCGGCTTGCCCGCCGCATCGATATCGACCGCGACCAGTGCATAGCGATCCGTCGCGGCATTGCCGATCAGCCACAGCCGCCGGGCATCGGGCGACAGGCCGATCGTCGAAAACTGCGCCCGCCCCTCGTGCGGCGTCACCGGCTGCTCCGCCCCGCTGGCGCGATCGACAAGCCAGACGTTGCTGTCGCCGCGGGTCACCGCCCGGTCGATGACGGCAATCCGGCCGTCCTTGCTGATGACCAGGTCGCCAAGGCCCGACCCGCCCTTGCCGACTCCGGTCGCTTTGCCGGTGTCGGCGTCGACGAGCTGCGGATCGAACCGCGCCGGATCGACGGCGGCCGATCCGATGCGCAGCGCCTTGCCATCATCGGTCCAGCCAAAGAACCGGTTGTTGCTCTGTCCGCCGGCGGTAACCAGCCGGTCGCCGCTGCCATCGGGGCGGATGACATGGACCTGGACGTTGAGGCCACCGCCCGGCGCGACATCATACGCCAGCCAGTCGCCGGCCGGGCTCCACTCCACCGACTGCACCGGGTCGGCGAGCCGGGTCAGCAGCACCGGGGCGCCGCCGTCGGTGATCATCCACACCTGCGGGCTGCCCGATGTGTTGGCGATATAGGCGATGCGCCGGCCATCGGGCGACGCGCTGGCACCGGTGCTGCTGCGGATCGCGGCGATGGCGGCCACGGTTTCGGCGACACTGGCCGCCGCCAGCGGCGATCCCGCCAGCAGCAGCGCCATGCCGATCATCGAGACAGTCCGCATCGTCGTTCCCCCTCTTCTACGCCCGCCGTATCAACCAGGCGACCAGCCCGGCGCGGCGAGCGTGAAGCCCGCGAATTCGAAACCCGGCGCCACCACGCAGCTGACCAGCGCCCAGCCGGCCCCGGCCCGTGCCGCCTGCCAATGTCCCGCCGGCACCACCGCCTGGCAATGGTCGCCGGCCAGCACGTCGCCGCCCAGCCGCACACTCGTCACTGGCCCGGCATCGCCCGCCGCAGTATGCAGTGCCACGGCGCTGCCGGCGTGCCAGCACCAGATCTCCACGGCATCGACGCGGTGCCAGTGCGACGCCTGGTCGGCCTCCAGCAGGAAATGGATTGCCGTCACCTGCACCCGGCCGTCCGCACCCGGCGGGCCGCGCAGCGTCTCGCGATACCAGCCGCCCTCAGGATGCGGCGCCAGGTTCAGCGCCGCGACGATCGCCGCGGCGCCCACGTCCATCACTTCGTCGACGGCTTCGCCTGCGGCTCCTTCTTGGGCGGCGCCGCCTTGGGCTTGCGGGTTTCCTTGTTCGACTTCATCTGGCCTTTTGCCATTGCGCGCTCCTTTGCCGGCGAAAACGCCCGGGCCGATAATGGCCGCTTGCCGGCCCCGCGTCACCGGGCAATCAGCCGATCGGTCGGAAAATCGCACCGGTCGTCGTGGTAGCGATGGTGACAGGCCTGCGCTGTCGTTACGCCGCGGCATTGTTTACAGTCGTCATCTGGCATAGCATGGCTGGCAAGATCGGTTCGAGGGAACTGCGATGCCCAGCATGATCGGCGTTTCCATCCTGTGCCTGGCACTGGCGCCGCTGCCGCTGCAGGCAGCCCCCAAGGCGACAAAGCCCAGCGCGCGGCCCATCGTCCAGCAGGTCATCCCGCCCAAGACCGTGTACTGGATGAGCGCAGCGACCCAGAGCGGTTTCGGCGTCGGCGGCAAGGCGCCATCGGCCGGCGACATGATGAAGATGGCGATGGGCGGCGGCAGCGCCGGCCCGATGAAGCTGCTCAACCTCGACCTGGGTTCAAAGCTGCCACCGGCCGGACCGCCGACCGCCCAGCATTTCATCCCCCCGGCGATGACGATGGGCACGGCGCTGGCGCTGAAGACACCCAAGAAAATTGTCGGCACCACTGCCGAACCGGGTGACTTCGAACGGCCCAAGGGGCGCCTGCTGTTGTTCTGGGGCTGCGGCGACACCGCCCGCCCCGGCCAGCCCGTCGTCTTCGATTTCGCCAAGATGGCGGCGGGCCAGGTTCCCGCCGGGCTGTTCGGCGGTGAGCAGGTGCGCATCGCCCGCGGGCCGTCGCAATCGAGCTGGCCGACCTATGGCTATTGGCCCAACGACGATCGCGGCAGCCGGCAGAGCGTGCCGGGCGACGCCTCGCTGGTCGGCGCGCATCGGGTCGCCGGCAACTACACGCCCGAGATCGCCTTCAACCTCGCCACCGACTGGATGCAGGGCCTCGACCTGAGACAGGCCAAGCTGCCATCGGGCGCGCTCGACCTGTCGTGGAACGGCATCCCGGGTACGACGGCGCATTTCGCCCAGATGATGGGCGCCGGCGGCACCGGCAACGAGGCCGATGGCGCCACCATCGTGTTCTGGTCGTCGAGCGATTCGTCGACCTTCGTCTCGGGCCTCAGCGACTACATCGCCCCCGCCGAAGCCGCGCGATTGGTTGGGCGCAAGCAGTTGCTGCCGCCGGCGCAGACGAACTGCACCATCCCCAAGGAGGCAATGGCCGCCGCGCCGACCGGACTGTTGACCCTTGTCGCCCATGGCCCCGAGGAAAACTTCGTCCATCCGCCCCGCCCCGCCGACCCGAAGGTGCCTTGGGTGCAGGATTGGACGGTCAAGGCACGCTATGTCTCGCGCACCGGCGGCATCGCCGGCATGGACATGAGCGCGATGGGCGGCAGTTCGTCACGGCGGGGCAAAAAGGGCAAGCCTGCCTGCCAACCCAATGCCAGCGACGCGATGGCAGAGGGTCTCGGCGGCGCCGTCGGCGGTGCGCTTGGCAGCATGTTCGGCAAAAAGAAGAAACAGCCCGACTGCGAGTGACGCTGCGCTGCAACATGCGGCTTGGCGATGCGAACACCAGCAGCTAAGAGACAGCCGCTCGCAGCGTGTTGGGAAGTTTCACCGTCATCATGCCCAGCCCTGCTGTCCTTCGCGCCCGGGTCGCCCGGGCCCTGGGTGACCGCAACAACCGCCAGACCGCGATCGCCTTTGCCATCCGTCTGTTCGGCGCCGCCGCAAGTTTCGCTTTCAGCTACTTCATCGCCAGGCTTTTCGGTGCTGCCGGCACCGGCAATTATGCGCTCGCGCTGACAACCGCGACGATCGCGGCGACGTTGTCGCTGGTCGGGCTCGATTACATCCTGTTGCGCACCGTCGCCGGCGATGTGAAAATCGGCGATACCGCCGCTGCCGGTGGCAGTGTCCGCAAGGTCGTGGCAGTGGTCGGCGGCATTTCAATCGGCATGGCGGGACTGCTGGCGATTGCGGGCGCGCCCCTGCTGACCCGGCTGCTCGACGAGGGGGGCGACACGACGATGCTGCGACTGGCAGCACTCGCCGTCGTGCCGCTGGCGTTGACCCGCGTTGCCGTCGCCAGCCTGCGCGGCTCGGGCATCGTCCTCGCGGCGCAGTTCATCGACGGACCGATGCCGATGCTGCTGACGCTGCTGGCGCTGGGCATCGCTGTGGCATCGGGCGTCGGCACCGATGTGCAGCATCTGTTCGTCGTCTTTGCCGCCGCCACCGCGATCGGCACCGCCAGCGGCTGGCTGATGTTTCGCCGCAAGTCGCGCGACTGGGCGCCGCCGTCCGCGGTTTCGGCGCGGCCGCTGCTGTCGCAAAGCTGGCGGATATCGCTGACCGTGCTCGCGGCGATGCTCGCCGACTGGCTGATCCTGCTGATGCTCGGCCGCTATTTCGGCAAGGTCGAGGTCGGGCAATTCCGGACCGCCTGGCAGATCACCGCGCTGATCGGGCTGGTCGCCAGCACGCTCGATGTCGTCGTTGGGCCACGACTGGCAGCTGCGCACCGCGTCGGCAATGTCGCCGGGGTGCGGGACATCTGGCGCCATTCCGCCAAGATGATGATCCTCGGCTCGCTGCCGCTCTTGCTGCTGGTGCTGGCGGTGCCGGCCTGGGTACTCGGCTTCTTCGGCCCGGAATTCGTCGTCGCCGCGCCGGCGTTGCGCATTCTGGCGCTGGGCCAGATCGCCAACATCGCCACCGGATCGGTCGGCGCGGTGCTGCTGATGACCGGCCGCGAGAAATGGTCGCTGCGGCTGGCGCTGCTTTCGCTCGCAGTGCTCGGGCTGTCAGGCATGGTGCTTATCCCCGCCTATGGCATTACCGGCGCGGCAATCGCGACCGCGCTCAGCTTCCTGGTCCGCAACGGCACGATGACGATATTGGTGCGGCGTCAGCTGCGCCTGCCGGGCTGACCGGCCGCCGCATCATCAGCGCAAGCCGGCCGCCAGTTCGCCGATCGCCTTGGCATAGGCTGCACAATTGGCGGCGATGAAAGGATCGTCGCTGGCGGCCAGCAGCGGCGCGAAATCATAATTGTCCTTGGCGCCCAGCGCGTCGGCAAGTTGGGGTTCGGAGCGCAGTAGGGCGTCGCAGATTGCCGCCACCGCTATGATACGCAACCATAACACCGGCGTCTCGCGGGGGTCGAGTGCCGCAATCTGGGTTGCGATGGGCTCGAGATAGCCGCGGCCCTGCGCCAGCACCGCATTGAATTCGTCGACACGGACAACACGGTTCTGGCCGTTTGCACCGGCCGTCAGCATCGCTGCTGCGATGACCGGCAGGGTGTCGCGAAACAGATGCTCGCGCTCGATCGTCCAATCGCAGCCGGGGTGATCGAGCAGGAACCAGCTGCCCGAAAACGCCTGGAAGACCAGCCTGCGGAACCGGACGATGCGCAGCATCGCGTCATCGACCGAAAAGTCGGCATAGCCCATTTCGCGCTCGATCAGCTCGAGCAGCGCGATCAACCGGCAGGTGCGGTACAGCGTGCTGCGATAGAAATAGCCGCGCGTGCCGAGGTCATGCCCATATTCGACGATGTTGAAGATACGGTCGCGAACTTGCACGGCCGTCTGGATCAGCTGAAAGCGCAGTGGGCCAACGGCGTTGTGCAGCCGCTGGCGCGCCTCGAAACGGTATTTGCGGTCGGCCTCGGCATCACCCAGCAGCAAAGCGTTGTCGCGGCTGAGACCGGTCTTGTAAGCCTCGAGATGGCGGTCGAAAAATGGCTTCGACGACCATTGCAGCACGGCAAACGCGGTCGTGCCGGCGCCCAAGACCGCGGCGATCAGCGTCGAAACGTCGATCGCCACGGTCTGTGCGCCGGCCCGTTAGGCCGCCTTGTCGGTAACCAGAAGCCGCACCGGCTCCTTGGTGCCGGCGACAACATCCTGGTCGACGAGGATTTCCTCGACGCCTTCCAGACCGGGCAGCTCGAACATCGTGTCGAGCAGGATCGACTCCATGATCGACCGCAGCCCGCGGGCGCCGGTCTTGCGCTCGATCGCCCGCTTGGCAATCGCCGCCAGCGCGTCGGGCTGGAAGGTCAGCTTCATGCCCTCCATCTCGAACAGGCGGGCATACTGCTTCGACAGGGCGTTCTTCGGCTCGGTCAGGATCTTGATCAGCGCCGCCTCATCCAGATCTTCCAGCGTCGCGATCACCGGCAGGCGGCCGATGAACTCCGGAATGAGACCGAAGCGCAGCAGATCCTCGGGCTCGCACTTCATCAACAGTTGGCCGACGCGGCGTTCGTCGGGCGCCGCGACATGCGCGCCGAACCCGATCGACTTGCCCTGCAGACGGTCACCGATGATACGATCGAGGCCCGAGAAGGCACCGCCACAGATGAACAGGATGTTCGTCGTGTCGACCTGCAGGAACTCCTGCTGCGGATGCTTGCGGCCACCCTGGGGCGGCACGGAGGCGGTGGTGCCCTCCATGATCTTCAGCAGCGCCTGCTGGACGCCCTCGCCCGACACGTCACGCGTGATCGACGGATTGTCGGCCTTGCGACTGATCTTGTCGATTTCGTCGATATAGACGATGCCGCGCTGCGCCCGCTCGACGTTATAGTCGCTCGCCTGCAGCAGCTTCAGGATGATGTTCTCGACATCCTCGCCGACATAACCGGCTTCGGTCAGTGTCGTCGCATCGGCCATGGTGAACGGCACATCGAGGATGCGCGCCAGCGTCTGGGCGAGCAAGGTTTTGCCGCAACCCGTCGGGCCGACGAGCAGGATGTTCGACTTGGCCAGCTCGACCTCGGCACCCTTGCCGCCATGGTTCAGCCGCTTGTAGTGATTGTGCACGGCGACCGACAACACGCGCTTGGCGTGCATCTGGCCGATGACATAATCGTCGAGCACCTTGCAGATCTCGCGCGGGGTCGGCACGTCGCCGGCCTTCTTCACCAGCGCCGTCTTGGTTTCCTCGCGGATGATGTCGTTGCACAGCTCGACGCATTCATCACAGATGAACACCGTCGGCCCGGCAATCAGCTTGCGCACCTCATGCTGGCTCTTGCCGCAAAAGCTGCAATAGAGCGTACTCTTCGAATCGCCCCCACTCAGCTTGGTCATGGCTTTCCTCTCTCGCTCTGCCGCGAGTGTAACTGTCAAATAGTGCCCACGGCAAGTCCGGCAGCACAATCGGGCGTCATATTAACGCAGTGACCGACCCGCCGGACCCGAAAAAAGTGCCGGCTGCTCCGTCACGCGGCCTTCAACGCTTCGCCGTCGGTCGGCAGCGGGCGACGTTCGTAAACTTCGTCACACAGACCGAATTCCTTGGCTTCATCGGCGGACAGGAACTTGTCGCGCTCCATGGCACGCTCGATGGTGTCGAGATCCTTGCCGGTATGCTTGACGTACAGCTGGTTCAGCGCGTGCCGCACCCTCAGGATTTCGCGCGCCTGGATCTCGATGTCGGTCGCCTGGCCCTGGGCCCCGCCCGAAGGCTGATGGACCATGATGCGGGCGTTCTTCAACGCAACGCGCATGCCCGGCTCACCGGCGGCAAGCAGGAAGCTGCCCATCGACGCGGCCTGGCCGATGCAGCAGGTGCCGACCCGCGGGCGGATGTACTGCATGGTGTCATAGATCGCCATGCCGCTGGTGATCACCCCGCCCGGCGAGTTGATGTACATAAAGATGTCCTTCTTCGGATTTTCCGATTCCAGGAACAGCAGCTGGGCGACGATGACCGAGGCCATATGGTCCTCGACCTGGCCGGTCACAAACACGATGCGCTCGCGCAGCAAGCGCGAATAGATGTCGAACGACCGCTCCCCGCGGTTCGACGTTTCGATGACCATGGGAATGAGGCCGGCGTGGATGTCGAGCATGAATTACCTTTCCGTGTCACCGCAACGTCGGACGTTTGGCGACGAAGTTCAAGAGGGACAATGCGCCGCCGCATGCTCCCGGCGCAAGGCCGCAAACGGCGAAGCGGGACACGGCTGAAAAGCCGGCCCCGCTCCGTGTTCGCCAACCCCCCAGGCGCTTGTGCCCGGGAACGTGATCTTACTCTGCAGCCTTCTTGGCGGCACGCTTCGGCTTGGCCGGCGCTTCGGCAGCCGGGGCTGCGACGGCTGGCGCTGCTTCCGCAGCGGCGGCCTCGACAGCCGGTGCCGCCTTGGCCTTGGCCGCCTTCTTCACGGGCGCTTCGACAGCGGCAGCTTCGGCCGGGGCCGCTTCGACAGGAGCCGCTTCGACAGGTGCTGCTTCCTTCACGGCCTTGGCCTTGGCGGCCTTCTTGGGCTTGGCCGGGGCATGGTCATGGTCATGGTCGCAATCCGGTCCATGGACATGGCCGGCATGGCCGTGGCCGATGTGCGCCGACCCCGGCGTCTCGTCCTCGTCCTCGATCGCGGCTTCCAGCTCGGCACGGCCGACGCTGCGCTCGGTGATCTCGGCCTTCGACAGCAGGAAATCGACGACCTTGTCCTCATACAGCGGCGCCCGCAGCTGCGCCGCAGCCATCGGATTTTCCTGGAAGAATTTCACCACCTTCTGCTGCTCACCGGGATAGCGCGCGGCTTCCTGGCCGATCAGCCGGTTCATCTCCGGCTGGGTAACGGTGATGTTGTTGCGCTGGCCGATCTCGCTCAGCAGCAGCCCGAGACGGACGCGACGGACGGCGATACGACGATAATCCTCGCGCTCGGCCTCGAGCTGGGCCTGGGCGGCGACGGGGTCGGCATCCTGCGCCGCTTCCTGCTGCAGCTGGTTCCAGATCTGTTCGAACTCGCCGTCGACCATCGATTCCGGCACGTCGAAGTCATGGCGGGCCGCCAGCGTGTCGAGCAGCTTGCGCTTCAGATAGGTGCGGGTCAGGCCACCCAGCTCGGCATCGAGCTGGTCCTTCAGGATTTCCTTCAGCGCATCGAGCGATTCGATGCCGAAATTCTTGGCGAATTCATCGTCCATCGCGCTCTCGACGGGCGTTTCGACCGCCTGCACGACAATGGCGAATTCGGCGGGCTTCCCCTTCAGGTAAGCGACGTTGTAATCCTCGGGGAAGGTCACCTTGACGGTGCGCTCGTCATTGGCCTTGGCGCCGACGAGCTGGTCCTCGAAACCGGGGATAAGCTGGCCGGAGCCGAGCGTGACGCGCATGCCTTCGCCCTTGCCGCCATCGAACAGCTCGCCGTCGACGCGGCCTTCGAAATCGATGACGACGGTGTCGCCGGTCTTCGCCTCATAGGTCAGGGCGGCAGGCTCGCTGCGCTGCGACTGGCCGGCAAGACGCTTCAGCGCCTCGTCCATGGCACTGTCGTCGGCGGCAACCACCAGCTTTTCGAGCGCCAGGTCGTCGATCCTGATGTCGTCGACGGTCGGCAAGACTTCGAGCGCGACCTTGAACCCGACATCGCTGCCGTCGGTCAGCTCGCCCTGGAGGTCGACCTGGGGCTGGTTGGCCGGGCGCAGCTGCTTTTCGCTCAGCAGCTGCTGGACGCCGTCGTTCACGGCCGCCTGCAGCGCCTCACCCCGCAGCGCTTCGCCATGCATCTTGCGCACCAGGTTCGGCGGCACCTTGCCGGGGCGGAAACCCGGCATTCGGATCGTCTTCGACACTTCGGCAAGGCGCGCATCGACACGGGCGGCAAGCGCCGCCGCGGGGATGACCAGCGAATATTCGCGGCGAAGACCCTGGTTCAACGTTTCGGCGATCTGCATCTGTCTGTCTCGTCTTTCGCGAAGTCCGGCGCTCGGACCTGGTGCGGGCGAAGGGACTCGAACCCCCACGTCTTTCGACACTGGTACCTAAAACCAGCGCGTCTACCAATTCCGCCACGCCCGCTTAGGAGTGAAGCGCGCGTCTATAGCAACGCTGGGGCGGCGCGCAAGGCTGCGGCGCCGCCTGCGGTCAAATCAGGTCGAGGCTATAGAGGGTGGTGCCGAAACTGAACACCACCATCAAGCCGATGCTGACGCCGAGCATCAGCTGATTCTGTCGCTTGCCGAGGAACATTGCCACCCTCGAATCGTCGCGGCGGCCGCCGACCGCCCAGGCCATCAACACCAACCAGAGCGCAAAGGAGAACAGCGAGACGACGTTCAGCGCCGCCAGCATGTGCCGGCGCGGATGGCGCTGGGCATAAGCGATGGCGGCCGGCAGGAAATTGAAGACGACGAGGAAGACGAAGATCCACCAGGCCACCCAGAACGCCGTGCCGCTGATCATCGTCGCTCCTCTCGCCGGACGCCCACGTTGCATGATGGCAACTTGCTCTGGGCTTAACGGCGATTAAGCATATCCGTTCCGGATCGATCCGGCGGCGGTTGCATCGGGATCAGCGCCCGATCCAGGCGCGCAGCAGCAGCGAGACGAGCCCGACAGTCGTCACACCGGCGGCCCACAGGCCGACAAACCACAGCAATTGCCGCGACTTCACCTCAATGATAGCCTTCATGGCCGACCTTGCCGCGGAACACCCAATAGGCATAGGCGGTATAGGCAATGATGATCGGCAGCATGATGCCGACGCCGATCAACATGAACACCTGGCTGTTTTCCGCCGTCGCCGCCTGGAAGATCGTCACCTCGCCCGGCACCAGCCAGGGGAACATCGAAAAGCCGAGGCCGATGAAGCTGAGCAGGAAGATTGCCAGCGCCAGCAGGAAGGGCTGAAGCTCCGCCCGCCGCGCCAGCGCCCGCACGAACAGCAACGAACACACGGCGACGAGAATCGGCACCGGCGCCCCCAGATAAAGCCCCGGCGCCGTGAACCAGCGGCTGAAATAATCATGGTTCAGGAACGGCGTCGCGAGACTCACCGCCACCACCGCGACCAGCGTCGCCACGCCCGCCAGCTTTGCCATTCGGAACGCCTGGTCCTGCAGGCCGCCTTCGGTGCGATAGATCAACCAGCAGGCACCGAGCAGCGCATAGCCGACGACGACCGACACCCCGGTCAGGATCGAGAACGGTGACAGCCAGTCCCACCAACCACCGGCATAGGCACGGCCGCTGACCTTCACCCCCTGCAGGATGGCGCCAAGGATCACCCCTTGCGAAAACGCCGCCATCGTGGAGCCAAAGGCAAAGGCCGCATCCCAGACCCACAGCCGCGTCGTCCGCGCGCGATATTCAAAGGCGACGCCGCGGAACACCAGCCCCAGCAACATGGCGATCAGCGGCGTGTACACCGCCGGCATCAGCACGGCATAGGCCAGCGGAAACGCGGCAAACAGCCCGCCGCCGCCCAGCACCAGCCAGGTTTCATTGCCGTCCCATACCGGCGCGATGGTGTTGACGGCGGTGTTCCGGTGCTCGCCCTTGGCAAACCAGGGGAACAGGATGCCCAGCCCCAGGTCGAATCCGTCCATGACGACATAGCCGAAGACCGCCAGCGCGATGATGCCGGCCCAGATCAGCGACAGCGTATCATTGGGTGCCATCGTGCCTACTCCGCCATGACCGCACCGGGATCGACCTGCGGCGCCGGCGTGATGCCGGCGCTGCGGGTGATGCCGTCGGCGCCCTGCCCGCGCGTCGGCCCCTGCTCGCCCGGGTGCGGTTCATGCCCCATCAGCTTGATGATGAACCAGGTGCCGACGCCGAACACCCCGAAATAGACGATGATGAACGCGATCAGCGACGCTGCCACCGCCGGTGCTGCCAGCGGCGAGACGCTGTCGGCGGTGCGGAGCAGCCCGAACACGGTGAACGGCTGGCGCCCGACCTCGGTCGTCACCCAGCCCGCGATCACCGCGACAAACCCCGTCGGCCCCATCAGCAGCGCCAGCCGATGCAGCCAGGGCGCCTCGAACAGCTTGCCCCGCGCGCGCGCCCACAGGCTCCACATCCCCATCACCAGCATCAGCACGCCGATGCCGACCATTATGCGGAACGACCAGAACACGATCGCCACCGGGGCGCGATTGGCCGCTGGATAGGCATCCAGCCCGACGATCGGCGCGTCGAAATCATCCTTCAGGATCAGCGACCCCAGCCGCGGCACCTCGACCTTGGCATGCATCTGCTGCGCCTTGTCGTCGGGAATCCCGAACAGGATCAGCGGCGCGCCGCCCTGGGGGTAGCTGTCGTAATGGCCCTCCATCGCGGCGATCTTGGCGGGTTGGTGCTCCAGCGTGTTGCCGCCATGCTCGTGGCCGGCAAAGATCTGCAGCGGCGCGACGACCGCCGCCATCCACATCGCCATCGAGAACATGATGCGGGTGCCCTCGCTGGTCGCCAGCCCCTTGCGGCGGTCGCGCAGCAGGTGCCAGGCCCCCGCCCCGCCGACGACCAGCGCCGTCGTCAGGTACGCCGCCAGCAGCACATGGGCGAGCCGGTACGGCATCGACGGATTGAATATGACCTGCAGCCAGTCGAGCACGAAGAACTGCCCGTCGCCGTTGATGCCATAGCCGGTCGGCGTGTGCATCCAGCTGTTGACCGAGATGATCCAGAAGGTCGAGATCGCGGTACCCAGCGCCACCATGCAGGTCGCGGCAAAGTGCAACGGCTTGCCGACCTTTTCGAGCCCGAACAGCATGACGCCGAGGAACCCGGCCTCGAGGAAGAACGCCGTCAGGACCTCATAGGCCATCAATGGCCCGATGACGGGCCCCGCCTTGTCCGAAAACACCGCCCAGTTGCTGCCGAACTGGTACGCCATGACGATTCCCGACACGACGCCCATGCCAAAGGTGATGGCAAAGATCTTCAACCAGTATTTGAACAGCTGCAGGAACACGTCGCGGCCGGTCTTCAGCCACAACCCCTCGAGCACCATGAGATAGCTCGCCAGCCCGATCGTGAACGACGGGAAGATGAAATGGAACGACACGGTGAAGGCGAACTGCATCCGGGCCAGGGTGAGCGCCGAGAAAGTGTCGAACATGCCAGCTCCGGGTCACCGAACGATAGGGCGTCGGCCGCCCCATAGCAGATGCGTCCCGGCGCGGCGCGGGCTTTTCGCCGCAGGCAGGTTTGCCTTCGCGCAAAATACGCCGTCGGCAGCCGCGCAATCCCGGCTATAAGCAGGAAAACCTGCGGGGGATTCCTTGACCAGCGACATCGACATTGCCCGCGCCGCGACGCTGCGCCCGATCAAGGACATTGCCGCCGACCTGGGCCTCGGCTTTGCCGATATCGAGCCGCAGGGCCACCGCATCGCCAAGCTGTCGGCAAGCGCCCTGCATGCGCTTGCCGACCGTCCGCATGGCAAGCTGGTGCTGGTCACCGCGATCAACCCGACGCCGGCCGGCGAAGGCAAGACGACAACGACCATCGGCCTCGGCGATGCGCTCAACCGCATCGGCCGCAAGGCAGTCATCGCGCTGCGCGAACCCTCGCTCGGCCCGGTGTTCGGCCGCAAGGGCGGCGCCACCGGCGGCGGCCTGTCCCAGGTCGTACCGATGGAGCGCATCAACCTGCATTTCACCGGCGATTTCCATGCCATCACCTCGGCACACAATCTGCTTTCGGCGCTGATCGACAATTCGCTGCACTATCGCCTGCCGACCGCCACCGGCCTGCCGCTCGATGGCCGCCACGTCACCTGGCGGCGCGTGCTCGACATGAACGACCGGGCGCTGCGCCAGATCGCGACCGGAATGGGCCCCGGCAACGCCCCGGCGCGCGAAACCGGCTTCGACATCACCGTGGCATCCGAAGTCATGGCGATTCTCTGCCTCGCCGACGACCTTGCCGACCTGCAGGCGCGGTTGGCCCGTATCCGCATCGGCCGCGACGAGGCCGGCACCCCGGTCACTGCCGGCGACATTGATGCCGCCGGCGCCATGACGGCCCTTCTCGTCGATGCCATGCTGCCCAACCTCGTCCAGAGCATCGGCGGCTCCCCGGCGCTCATCCATGGCGGCCCGTTCGCCAACATCGCCCATGGCTGCAATTCGGTCGTCGCCACCCGCGCCGCGCTTGCGCTGGGCGACTTCACCGTCACCGAAGCGGGCTTCGGTGCCGACCTTGGCGCCGAAAAGTTCTGCAACATCAAGTGCCGCAGCGCCGGCCTGGCGCCATCGGTCGCCGTCGTCGTCGCCACCGTCCGGGCGCTGAAATACCATGGCGGTGCCGCGCTCGCCGATCTCGGCCGCGAAGACGCGGGCATGCTCACCGCCGGCCTTGGCAATCTCACCCGCCATGTCGAGAACATGGCCCGCTTCGGCATTCCCGTCGTCGTCGCGCTCAACGCCTTCGCCACCGACAGCGCCGCCGAACAGGCCGCGGTCATCGCCCATTGCCGTGACGTGCTCGGCATCGAGGCACACCTGTGCACGCATTGGGCCAATGGCGCCGCCGGTGCCGAGGACCTCGCCCGCAGCGTTGCCACGCTCGCCGACGCCGGCAGCGCCGATTTCCGCTTCCTCTATCCGGACGCCATGCCGCTCGCCGACAAGCTGCGCACCGTCGCCCGCGAAATCTATCGCGCGTCCGACATTGCACTGACCGCCGCCGCTACTCGACAGCTGACCGCCTTCGAGGCCCAGGGCTTCGGCGCCCTCCCCGTCTGCATGGCCAAGACGCCGTACAGCTTCACCGCCGACGAGACCGTCCGCGGCGCCACCAGCGGGCATCTGCTGCCGATCCGCGAAGTCCGCCTGTCGGCCGGCGCCGGTTTTGTCGTGGCATTGTGCGGCGACATCAACACCATGCCGGGTTTGCCGAAAGTGCCGGCGGCGCAGCGCATCGGCGTCGATGCGGCTGGGAACATCACCGGGCTGGACTGACCCGGACAGCATCGAAGTAGTGGTTGCCCCCGCCGTCGAGGCACGAGCCGACAATTCGGAACCCCGCCGAATCGCAAATCGCCTCATACCCATCGCTACCGAGGGACAGCGACCGCCGCCCCGTCGACCGGTCCCGCCAGGCACATCTCTGGCGTGGGGCGCTGAACAGGAAGCGACCCTCGGCTTCCAGGCAGTTCGCTACCCGAACGAGCAATTGCCGCTGGTCCTTCGCACGCAACAGGAACACCAACCCGATGGCAATCGCCGCATCGAAGCGGCGGTCGAAAAAGCGGCTGTGCTGTGCCGCCTCGCAAGCCGCCGGCGCTTGCGGACAGGCGGCACGGAAGGCCGCGATCATGCGCGGCGACGCATCGATGCCGGACACCGCGAACCCGTCGTTCGACAGCGCCCGCGCAATCGGCAGCCCCGATCCGCATCCCACATCGACGATGCTCGCGCCGGGAGGCAAGTTGGCGCCCGCCCAGCGCCGTACAACATCCGCACCGATGTCCGAGCGGGTGGCAATGAATTCCGCCGCCACGGCGTCCCAGCCTTCGGACCTGTCGCCGGTCATGCCAAGGCTCGCTGCACGTCCTGTTCCGCCATCACAACAGCCACTTCGCCGGCAGATGGCTCAACACCGCGATGACCATCCTCTGCCACGGCCCGGTGCCCGGCTCATGCTCGTGCACGATCGTCCGGTCCCCATCGCGTTCGATCCAGCGCAGGTGCCGGCCCTCGAGCTTCACCTCATACGCCGTCTGCGCGACGTCGCCGTCGAAGAACGCCTGCAAACCCGCTGCCAGCCTGGCGCTTTCGATGACAAAACCGATCTCGGTGTTCAGCCGCGCCGACCGCGGGTCGAGATTGAGCGACCCGACGAACAGCTTGTCCCCGTCGACGGTAAAGGTCTTGGCGTGCAGCGCGGTGCCGCTCGACTTGAAGGCCGATCCGCGCACGACGCCGCGCCGCAGCTTCAGCCGCGCCCGCTCTTCGGGATGCGCGCCCTTCAGTTCCCACAGCCGCACCCCGGCGCGCAGCAGCGGCCGCCGCGACGGCGCGTAGCCGACGTGGACGATGGCGACATTGTTGGCCTTCAGCGAATTGGTCAGGATGTCGACCGATACCCCCGCTGCCGTCAGCCCGGCGAGCGACGCCACGCCGCTGTCGGTGGGCACGAAATAGGGCGATACCAGCCCGAGCCGGCGCTGCGGCTGGCCGATGGCGGCGCGCAAACGGGTCCCGATCAGGCCGCGCGTCCGCGCCCGGCCGAGCCCTTTTGCGGGATCGTCGCTGACCATCCACACCGGCACCCATTCCAGCTCCGCACCGAGGTCGGGCAGCGTTGCCGTCGCCGCGGGATCATCGCCCAGTGCAATCTCGCCGTCGGCCGTTGGTGGTGGCAGGATGCGAGTCGTCGGCCACGCCGAGCGGCTTGCCCAATAACGATCGAAATCCGCCGACACCATCGGCACGATGGCGCCGACCGCCAGCACATCGAGATCGGCGACCTGTTCCCGCGCATGGCGGCCGAAATATTCGTCGCCGATGTTGCGCCCGCCGATGATGGTGACCTGGTTGTCGACGGTCAGGCTCTTGTTGTGCATCCGGCGGTTCAGCCGCGGAAAATCGGTAAGATAACCAACGAACTTCGGCCGTCGGATGACAAAGGGGTTGAACAGCCGGATCTCGACACTGGCATGGGTGTCGAGAGCCGCCAGCAGCGGATCGAGCCCACCGATGCCATTGTCGTCGAGCAGCAACCGCACCCGAACCCCGCGATCCGCCGCCGCGCGCAGCGCCGCCAGCAGCTGCCGGCCCGAACCATCGGCACGCCAGATATAATATTGGATATCGATGCAGCGCTCCGCTGCGCCGACCAGCGCCAGCCGGCTGTTGAGCGCATCGGCGGGATCATCGACCAGCCGCACCCCGCTGAGGCCCGGGTTGGCGGCGGCGGCCCCGGCGACCGCGCGGCCCAGCGCGGTATCGGCGGTATCGTCATAGGCGGCGGACGCCGGCCGCGCCTGGCGCCGCGGCAGCCGCCCGGCCCACCACAGCGCCGTCCAGCCGAGCGCCGGAACGATCAGCCACAACCAGCTCATTCGGCGCCGCCAGGCAGGTCCAGCCGCGCCCAGACCGGCAGGTGATCCGAAGCCACCGTCGCGCGCGCGCTGTGATGAACGCCGGCACCAACGACCCTGACGTCGCCGCCGACAAAAATCCGGTCGAGCGCCGCCATCGGCATGCGCGCGTGAAAGCTCGGCCCCGTCGGCACCGGTGTCAGCACCGCCGAAAAGTCGGCGATCGCCGCCGCGGACGGTCGCCACTCGTTCATGTCGCCCATCATCAGCACCGGCGGATCGCCGGGATGGTGGACGAGATGGCGCAGCACCGCCCGCGCCTGGCGCCGCCGCCACAGTCCCGACAGGTCGAGGTGCATGCCGACGACCCGCAACAGCGCGCCGTCGATGCTCAGATCGGCAAGCACGGCACCGCGCGGCTCCAGCGCCGGGATCGGCAGCGTCGCGTGGCGCAGGACTGTCACCCGGTCCGACACCAGCACCGCATTGCCGTGCCAGCCGATCGACAGCGGCCGCGTCTCGAACGGCACGCAGCGCCAGCCCTGTGCCGCGACGGCCGCCAGCGGCAGCGCGCTTTCGCGGGCGCCGAATCGCCGATCGGCCTCCTGCAACACGACAATATCGGCGCCGATCTCGTGGAGCACCGCCAGGGTCCGATCCGGCCGGCGCCGAAAGTCGGTGCCGATGCCCTTCTGGATGTTGTAGCTGGCTGCCAGCACCGAAATCGCCATGCCGCCAGCCAAGCACCCATTGGCGGCGCTGGCCAGCCCGGAATGGCGAAAATGACGCGGGGTGCGTTATCCTATGGTCACTTGCCAGACATGGCATAGGTCAGTATTATTGACCTAAATAACCTTGGGATATGCTGATGGTCGCCGGCCTGCCGCCTGTATCGCTCGATGACAAATATCGCTTCACCGAAGGGCGTGTCTTCATGTCCGGGGTGCAGGCGCTGGTTCGCCTGCCGCTGGTCCAGCAGGCGCGTGACAAGGCCGCGGGGCTCAACACCGGCGGCTTCATCTCAGGCTATCGCGGCTCGCCACTGGGCACCTATGATCAGGAGCTGTGGCGCGCCAAGAAGATGCTGGCCGAACGCAACATCGTCTTCCAACCCGGTGTAAACGAAGAACTCGGCGCCACCGCCGTCTGGGGCTCGCAGCACGTCGGCATGCGGCCCGGTGCCACCGTCGATGGCGTGTTCGGCATCTGGTACGGCAAGGGCCCCGGCCTCGATCGCGCCATGGACGTGCTGAAGCACGCAAATGCCGCCGGCACCAGCCCGCACGGCGGCGTCCTCGCCATCGTCGGCGACGACCACGGTGCCAAGTCGTCGACCCTGCCCCACCAGTCCGACCATAACTTCCAGGCGGCGTTCGTGCCGTTCCTCGCGCCGTCGTCGGTGCATGAGTTCGTCGAATATGGCCTGCTCGGCCTCGCCATGAGCCGCTTTGCCGGTACCTGGGTCGGCTTCAAGGCGACCGCGGACACCGTCGAAACCTCTGCCACCATCGATCTCGCCAATGAATGGAAGCCGATCATCATTCCGGACTTCGAATTCCCGGAAGGCGGCATCCACATCCGCGGCGGCGACATCTGGCGCGAGGAAGACACCCGCCTGCAGCGTTACAAGGGCTTCGCCGCCCTGGCCTTTGCCAAGGCCAACAAGATCGACCGCATCGTCTGGGACACGCCCAAGCCCCGTTTCGGCATTGTCACCACCGGCAAGGCCTATGCCGACACGATGGAAGCCCTCGACGAGCTCGGCATCACCGCCGCCGTCGCCGCCGACATCGGACTTCGCGTCTACAAGGTCGGCATGCCCTGGCCGCTGGAGCCCGACGGCATGCGCGGCTTCGCCGAAGGGCTGGAGGAAGTTCTCGTCATCGAGGAAAAGCGCGAGTTCATCGAGCACCAGCTGAAATGGCAGCTGTATAACTGGAATCCCGCAGTGCGCCCGCGCATCGTCGGCAAGCACGACGAAAGCGGCGAATGGCTGCTCAGCCCCGACAACGAGCTAACCCCCGGCGTCATCGCGCACATCATCGCCGCCCGCATCCAGCGCTACCACGACTCCGAAAACATCCGCAAGACACTGACATTCTTCGACGATCAGTCGCGGAAATCCGACGCCTATGTCACCCCCATCAAGCGTACACCCTATTTCTGCTCCGGCTGCCCGCACAACACCTCGACCAAGCCGCCGGAGGGTCAGCGCGCGCTCGCCGGCATCGGCTGCCACATCATGGCGCTGTGGATGGACCGCGCCGAAACCTTCACCCAGATGGGCGGCGAAGGCGTGACCTGGGTCGGCGAGGCGCCGTTCACGTCCGAAAAGCATGTCTTTGCCAATCTGGGCGACGGCACTTATTTCCATTCCGGGCTGCTCGCCATCCGCCAGTCGATCGCGTCGGGCGTCAACATCACCTACAAGATCCTCTACAACGACGCCGTCGCCATGACCGGCGGCCAGAAGCATGATGGCGAGTTGAGCGTCGACCAGATCGCCCATCAGATGGTCGCTGAAAATGCCAAAAAGGTCGTCGTGCTGACCGAGGACCTGTCACGTTACCAGGGGGTTACGCTGCCGTCTTCAGTCCGGCTGCTCGATCGCTCGGCGCTGCCGGCGATTCAGGATGAATTTGCCGCCACCGTCGGCACGACCATCATCGTCTTCGACCAGACCTGCGCCGCCGAAAAGCGCCGCCGCCGCAAGCGCAAGACCATGGTCGACCCGACCCAGCGCATCTTCATCAACAGCGCCGTCTGCGAGGGCTGCGGTGATTGCTCGGTGCAGTCGAACTGCGTGTCGATCGAGCCGCTGGAAACCGAATTCGGCCGCAAGCGCCGTATCAATCAGTCGAGCTGTAACAAGGACTATAGCTGTCTCAAGGGCTTCTGCCCGAGTTTCGTCACGGTCGAAGGCGCCGAGGTCAAGAAATCCCGAGTCGATTTCGACTTTGGCGACGTGCCGGAACCCAGCGTGCCCGCTCCAGGCCATGGCTATAACATCATGGTCACCGGCATCGGCGGCACCGGCGTGCTGACCGTGTCGGCCCTGCTCGGCACCGCCGGCCATCTGGAAGGGCTCGCCTCCACCACCGCCGACATGGCCGGCCTCGCGCAAAAAGGCGGCGCCGTCTATTCGCACGTTCGCCTGGCCATGAAGAACGACGACCTGTTGTCGCCGCGCATCATCGACGGTGGCGCCGACCTGGTGCTCGCCTGCGACGCCGTCGTCGCCGCCGACAAGCCGACCCAGACGCTGATGATCCCGACGCGCACCGCCGTCGTCGCCAATGCCGATATCGCGCCGACCGCCGATTTCGTCCGCAATCGCGACCTCGATTTCCGCTCGGCCCAGGTCGAAAAGGTGATCCGCGGCGCGTCGAACCCCAATGCCTGCGATTTCATCGCCGCTGACACCGTCGCCGTCACGCTGATGGGGGATGCGATCGCGTCCAACATCATCGTCATGGGCTATGCTTGGCAAAAGGGCCTGATTCCGCTGCAGCGCGCCAGCATCGAGGCGGCGATCGAACTCAACGGCGTTGCCGTCGATTTCAACAAGCGCGCCTTTGGCCTCGGCCGACTGCTCGCCACCCGCCCCGACAAGGTGCTGGCGATGGTCGAGGAAGCCCGCGGGCCGTCCATCGCGCCGCCGGCGACGACACTCGACGAGATCATCGCCCGCCGCATCGCCGACCTGACCGCTTATCAGGACGCGGCTTATGCCGATCGCTTTACCGCGCTGGTCGGCCGCGCCCGCAGCGCCGGCGGCGACGGCTTTGCAGAGGCTGTGGCAAGAAGCTACTACAAGCTGCTGGCATACAAGGACGAATATGAAGTTGGCCGCCTCTATTCCGATGGCCGCTTCAAGGCGGCTTTCGACGCCCAGTTCAGCGGCGGCAGTCTGAAGGTGCAGCTCGCCCCGCCGATCTTCGGCGGCATCGACCCCGCCACCGGCCGCCCCAAAAAGCGCAGCTTCGGGCCGTGGATCTTCACCGCCTTCGGCCTGCTGGCGAAGATGAAGGGCCTGCGCGGCACCAAGCTCGACGTCTTCGGCTACAGTGCCGAGCGTCGCGAGGAACGCGCCGACATCGCTGCCTATGAAACCGAAGTCGACCGCCTGATCGCCGGCCTGACCGACAGCAACGCCAGCATGGCCATCGCCATCGCGAAACTGCCGATGGACGTCCGCGGCTTCGGCCCGGTCAAGGCGGCGCAGCGCGAGGCCGTCGCCAAGCGGCGGAGCGCGCTCTGGGCCAAATGGCCCGGCGAGGCAGCGCGGGCGGCAGCCTGACCCCTCCCCCTCAGCGGGGAGGCGACTCGGCGCGGCCGAGCGGGTGGGGGTCGACCGCCCGTGGGCACGAATGAACCCCACCCAGGGCCGCTTCGCCGTCTCTCGCCTCCCCCCGGAGGAGGAGGACTCAGCCCTCGGTCACGAAGCAAGCGCGCCCAGTGAAGGCAATCTTCGCGCACACGTCGCGCGCCGCCGTCTTGTCCTTGTACGGCCCCATCTGCAGCTTGGTGACGCTGCCATCGGCCAGGTAGATCGGCTGCTGTTTGCCGACGAGCTGCTTCTGCTTGGTCTTGACGTCGGTCCAGGCGACCTCAGCCTGCGCCCGCTTGGCGAATGCCCCGAGCTGGACACGCCAGCCTGTCGGCTTCGGCACCGTCCTGGCGGCAGGCTTCGGCACCACCGCTGCGGTTTCGACAGGCTTGGCAGGCTTGGGCGGTGCGGCGACTGGCGTTGGCGCGGGCACTGCGGCAGCGGTCTCCACCGGCCTCACCGCCGGCGCTGACGACGGCACCGCGACATTCGTCACCGGCGGCGCCGATGGCCGCGTCTGCACGGTCGCAGCGCGCGCGTCGGGCGCCGCGGGTCGCGGCACCGGCGCCGTGATCGGCACCGGGGTCGAGGCTGCCGCAGTCAACGGTGCCGGCCGCGCCGGGGGCAGCGTCGCAGGCTGCACAGGCCGCTGCTGTGGCGTTGCCGGCGTTGTCAGCGCCGATGCGACCACCGGCGGCCGCTCGGGCACGCTGCTCGCCACTGAAACCGGCGCCACGGCGGGCGTCGGTGCTGCCGGCACCGGCTTCACCAACTGGGCGGAGGGCGGCAGCGCCGCCGGGTTGACCGCGGCAATGCCGGTCGGCGCGGGCGTCGGCGTCTCGGGCGCCTTGGCAAACACCACCGGCGGCGGGCCCGGCAGCGGCTTGATCACCGCGTCACGGTTCGACGCCAGCGCCCGCTTCGGCGCGCCGGGCGCGAATTCGGGGGGCACGCCGTTGCCACCGGCAAGGCTCGTGGCGACCGCCCAGCCATTGGCGCGCTCCACCGGCGCGATCATCCCGGTCAGATTGTCGAGCGCGGTCTTTGCCTCGGGCAGGCCCTGGGCGGCGGCGCGGGCGAGGTAGCCATAGGCCAGCGTCATGCTGCGCGGCACCCCATCGCCGTTCCAGTTGGCGACACCGAGCACATATTGCGCCCGCATCTCGTTCTTGTCGGCGGCCGCCCTCAGCCAGCGTACGGCCTCGGCCTTTTCGCCCGCCTGGAACAGCAGGATGCCGAGATTGGCCTGCGCCGGCAGGTGACCCTTCAACGCTGCCCGGCGATACCAGTCGCGCGCAACGCCCAGGTCCTTGGGCACGGCGCGACCCAGCTTGTGCGCCTGGCCGATATTGAACATCGCGTCGGGATCATTGCCGTTGGCAAACGGCTGCCACATGGCGACGGCGCCGGCATAGTCCCCGGCGCGCCACAGCTCGACACCCTGCTTCACACTCGGCACCGGCGGCGCCGGGGCGGCAGCGACCGGCGGCGGCGCCGGCTTCGGCCGTGCCGCCAGCGCCGAGGTCGACATGGCGGCCAGCCCCATCAACAGCGTAAAACCTACCCGCGCCAAACCAGCTCTCCACCCTTGATCGTCATTCGTACGCGGCCCGCCACCGGCAGGCCATCGAACGGCGTATTGCCGGCACCCGTAAAGCGATCGCCATCGATCCGCCACGGCGCCGCTTCGTCGAACAGCATAAGATCGGCAGGTGAGCCGACGCTTAACGTCCCGCCCGGCAAGCCGAAAAGCGCCGCCGGTGCCGCTGTCATCGTCGCCAGCGCCTGTGCCAGCGTCAGCGCGCCCGATCTTACCAGAGACAGCGCCAGCGCCAGCAGGGTCTCCGCCCCGGCCATGCCCGGCTTCGCATCGGCGAACGGCAGGCGCTTGTCTTCCTGGGTGCGCGGGTCATGGCCCGACGCGATGATGGTGATGGTGCCGTCGGCGATCCCGGCCTCCACCGCGCGGCGGTCGTCGTCGCTGCGCAGCGGCGGCGACAGCCGGGCGAACGAGCGGAAACCCGCCACCGCGGTTTCGTTCAGCAGCCAGTGGGCCGGCGTCACCCCCGCCGTCACCGCGACGCCGCGCGCCCGGGCGTCGCGCACCAGCGCAATGCCCTCCGCCGTCGTCACCTGGCGGATGTGCAGCCGCGCGCCGGTCGCCTCTGCCAGCCGTATGTCGCGCGCCACGGCCAAGCTCTCGGCGAACGCCGGCGCCGCCGCCAGGCCGAGCCGCGTGGCATAATCGCCCTCGGTCGCCACAGCGCCCGCCGTCAGCGCCGGGTCCTCGGCATGGGTCACGACGGCCAAGCCAAAGGCCCGCGAATAGGACAATAGCCGGTGCATGACCGCGCTGCTGGCGATGGCCCCGCGCCCGGTCGCCACGCCGACGGCACCGGCCGCTTGCCCCAGCCCGATTTCGGCAAGCTCCTGTCCCGCAAGATCCCGCGTCGCCGCCACCAGCGGATGCACCCAGACACCCGGCTTGCCCATGGCCTGCGCAAACGCCACCAGCGCCGGATCGTCGAGCGGCGGCCGCTGGTCGGGCATCAGCACCACCCGAGTGATGCCGCCGGCATGGCAGGCGGCCGGATCGGCGCGGAACACGCCCGTGTCGATCAGCCCGGGGGCCAGCACCAGGCCGCTGCCGTCGATGATCTCGGCGTCGGACGGTGGCGCATTGCTGCCGATGCCGGCAATGACGCGGTCGCGGACCAGCAGGGTCGCGACGCCGTCACGCCCCGACGCCGGGTCGATGACACGCGCGCCGGTGATTGCCAGCGGCCTCATGGGTGGGGCCAGCCGGCGACTTCGCGCCGGGTCCGCGTCAGCACGTCGAGGCAGGCCATGCGCACCGCGACGCCCATCTCGACCTGTTCGGTCACCGCCGACCGCACGATGTCGTTGGCGATGCTGCCGTCGATCTCCACGCCGCGGTTCATCGGGCCCGGGTGCATGACCAGCACATCGGGCGCGGCATGGGCGAGCCGCGCCTCGGTCAGCCCGAAAAACCGGAAATACTCCCGCGTCGACGGCACATAGGCGCCGTCCATCCGCTCGGTCTGCAGCCGCAGCATCATCACCACGTCGACGCCGGCCAGCCCCTTGTCCATGTCGGTGAACACATCGACGCCCAGCTGCTCGACATTGGCCGGCAGCAGCGTCGGCGGCGCCACCACGCGCACCTTGGCGCCCAGCGAGCCGAGAAGCTGGAAATTCGATCGTGCCACCCGGCTGTGCAGGATATCGCCGCAGATGGCGACGGTCAGCCCCTCCAGCCGGCCCTTGCGCCGCCGGATGGTCAGGGCATCGAGCAGCGCCTGCGTGGGATGTTCATGCCGACCGTCGCCGGCGTTGAGCACCGGGCAATCGACCTTTTCGGCGATCAGCTGCACCGCCCCCGAAGACCCGTGCCGGATGACGATCAAATCGGGGTGCATGGCGTTGAGCGTCAATGCGGTATCGAGCAGCGTCTCGCCCTTTTTCACCGACGAGCCCTGCACGCCCAGGTTGACGACATCGGCGCCAAGCCGCTTGCCGGCAATCTCGAAGCTGAGCAGCGTCCGGGTCGAATTCTCGAAAAAGGCGTTGACCTGCGTCAGCCCCGCCAGGCGATTGTCATGCTTCGAGCGCCCGCGATTGAGGTCGACCCATTGTTCCGCCTCGTCGAGCAGGAACAGCATCTCCCACGGCTGCAGCGCGCCGATACCGAGCAGGTGGGAATGCGGAAACGGATGGGCACCGGCGGCGATGGCGGGGTGCGGTGCATGCTTCATCAGCGGCGGGTTTAGGCCGGGAAGCGGCAGAAGGGCAAGCCGTTCAGCCGGAATTGCGCAAACCTGCGGCGATGCCGTTGATCGTCAGGTGGATGCCCTCCGCAATGCGTTCATCCCCCTCGCCGCCGCGCCGACGCCGGATCAGCTCGATCTGCAGCTCGTTCAAGGGATCGATATAGGGCAGCCGCAGCTTCACCGATCGCGCCAGCGCCGGCTGGTTCTCCAGCAGTGCCGCCTGCCCCGTCAGCATCAGCAGCGTGTCGCGCGTGCGTTCCCAGCTGTCGGCAATCCGCCCGAAGATGGCGTCGCGCTGCGCCACGTCGGGCACCAGCCCGGCATAGCGGCGGGCGATCTCCATGTTCGACTTGGCGAGCACCATCTCCAGGTTCGACAGCGTCGCTCCAAGAAACGGCCAGGCCGCGACCATCTCCGCCAGCAGGCCCTTGTCGGGATAGTCCGCCAGCGCCTCGCCCGCGCCGTACCAGCCCGGCAGCATGATGCGCGCCTGCGCCCAGCTGAACACCCACGGGATGGCGCGCAGGTCCTCGATCCGGTCCGACGCCGTCCGCGATGCCGGGCGCGATCCGATCTTCAGCTCGGCAATCTCGGTGATCGGCGTGCAGGCGCGGAAAAAGCCGTTGAAGCCCGGCGTTTCATAGACCAGCCCGCGATAGCCGCGGTACGCCGCCGCGCTGATATCCGCCATCGCGTCCCGAAACCGCGCGAACTCGGCATCGCTCAACCGCGGCGGCTCCAGGCTGGCGAGCACCGTCGCCGCCGCCATGGTTTCCAGGCTGATCGCCGCCACCTCGGGCGTGCCGTATTTCGACGCGATGACCTCGCCCTGTTCGGTGATGCGGATGCGCCCCATCACCGTGCCCTGTGGCTGCGCCCGGATGGCGTCGAAAGCCGGCCCGCCGCCGCGCCCCACGGCACCGCCGCGGCCATGGAACAGCTGCATCTGCAGGCCGCGCGCCGCGAACACCCCGGTCAGCGCCAGCGCGCCTTCGTGCAGCGACCAGTTGGAGGTGAGGTAACCGCCATCCTTGTTCGAATCCGAATAGCCGATCATCACCTCCTGGTGGCCGCGCTCGGTAGCCAGCGCCGCCGCCTTGGGGCGATCGAGGTAGCGCGCCATGACATCGGGCGCCGCCTCCAGGTCCTCGATGGTCTCGAACAGCGGTACCGCCATGATCGGGCAATGCGGCGGATCGCCGGGGACATAAAGCCCGACCTCCTTCAGCAGCACATAGACTTCGAGCAGATTGGCAACGCCGCTGGTTTTCGACACGATATAGGCACGGATCGCTTGCGGCCCGAAGTTCCGGTGCGCCTCGGCGGCGGCGCGCAGGATCGCCATTTCCTTCAGCGTTTCGGCGTCATAGCCGGCATGCGGGTTGAACAGCAGCCGCGGCGATGCAAGCTCCGCCCCCAGCAGCGCCACCCGTGCCGCATCGTCCATGCCGGCATAATCGCCCGGCACGCCGGCGACGCGTAGCAGGTCGGCGACGACGCGCGCATGGACGTCGGCGTTCTGCCGAAGATCGAGAGTCGCCAGGTGAAAGCCGAAGATCCGGACAGCGCGGATCAGCTGGTCGAGCCGGGCGCCGACCATCGCCTTGCCGCCATGCGCCATCAGCGACGCCGCCACCGCCTCCAGGTCGCCGAGCAGGTCGGCGGCGCGATGATAGGGTTCGGCCGCAACGATGCCGGCCAGCGCCGGGGCCTTGCCGGTGAGCCGGCGATAGCTGGCAGCGGTCCGCGCATAGATGCCACTGAGCGCCCGGCGATAGGGCTCGTCGGCACGGCTGGCCGCCGTATCGCCGCTGCTGTCGGCCAGCGCCGCCACCGCATCCGACACCGCGACATGCGCCGACGACATCGACAGCTCGGCGCCGAGCACGTTGAGCTCGCGCAGATAATGCCCCAGCGCCACCCCGGCCTGCGCCGCCAGCGCCGCCTGCAGCGTGCCGGCATCGACATTGGGATTGCCGTCGCGATCGCCGCCGATCCAGCTGCCCGGCCGCAGGAACGGCGGCAGCGTCGCTCCGGTCAGCGCCTCCCATTCGGCATGGAGACGCGGCAGCACGGGCAGGAAGCTGCTCTCGAGGTACGACAGGGCCGAGGCGATCTCGTCGGCGACGACAGGCTTCACCGCGCGCAGTGGCCGCGTCTGCCACAATATGGTGATCTGGCGGACCAGTTCGGCCTCGGTTGCCATGTCGCAGAACCCCGACTGGCATTGCGCCATCAACGCCGCGATCGTCGACTCGCGATCGATCATGCTCTTGCGGCGCACCTCGGTCGGATGCGCGGTCAGCACCGGCGCAATCAGCGCGCGTTGCAGCAATGCCGTCACCTCACCCTTTGCGACCCCAGCCGCCGCCAGCCGGTCGATCGCTCCGGCCAGCGTCGCCTCGCGCGGCCCGCCGCCGCCACGATCTTCCGCCAGGTTGGCGAGCAGCGAGAACAGCAGAAATCCGCGCACAAAGCGCAGCGTGTCGCCAAGTTCGAGCCGCTCCAGCCGCTCCCCGAGCGCCCGCCGCGAGTCGCCATCGGGGGCCCGGTGCGCGGCGACGCTGGCCTGGCGTATGCCCTCGATGGCGTCGAACACCGCCGCGCCGTCCTGTTCGCGGATGACATCCCCGAGCAGTCGCCCGAGATAGCGGACATCCTCGCGATCGGAAGCAGGCAGAGGCTGGTTCATGGCGGCAGTGAAGCGCGTGTCGCCGCCCTTGTCGATGGCAAATGTTGCACCGCAACAGCCCTGTTAGTGTCTTGTAACCCCCTGCCGGCCGGTTATGGTAACGTTCCCATGTCCGCCACCCACGGCGTTTTTCCGGTGCTTATCATCCCCGCAAGGCCCCCGACCGACGCCTTCAACGCCTGACAACCCACCCTCGAACAACTGGATCGCCGATGGCCCTCGCGCCGACCGTGGCTCCCGCCCCCACAAATACCCAGCCGCAGGGGGTCGACGCCCCCGATCTGCGCATCTTCGTGTTCGGGCTGTTCTTCATTTTCGGCGGCATCACCAGCCTCAACGATGTCATCATCCCCAAGCTGAAGGGCCTTTTCGAGCTCAGCTATGCCCAGGCGATGCTGGTGCAATCGGCATTTTTCGCCGCCTATTTCATCATGTCGCTGCCCGGCGCCGCCATCGTCAAGCGCTTCGGCTACATGCGCAGCGCCGCGATCGGCCTGCTGACGATGACCGCCGGCTGCCTGATGTTCATCCCGGCGTCCCAATCGGGGCAGTTCCCGGTCTTCCTGCTGGCGCTATTCGTCCTCGCCAGCGGGGTCACGCTGGTCCAGGTCGTCGCCAATCCGCTGATCTCGCTGCTCGGGCCACCCCTCACGGCCCATAGCCGGCTCACCTTTGCGCAGGCGTTCAACTCGCTCGGCACCACGATCTTCCCGTTTTTCGGCGCCATCATCATCCTCGGCGGCCTCGCCACCGTCGATCCGGCAACCCTTGGCGGCGCCGCGCTCGAGGCCTATCGCACCGCCGAGACCCAGGTGGTAGTCCGCACTTACCTCGGCCTTGCCGCGGCGCTGGTCATCATCGCCGCCGTCGTCTGGACGCGCCGCGACCGCCTGGCCAATGATCGCAGCGACGATGTCAGCATCACCCGGGCCTTCGACCTGCTGAAACGCCAACGCTTTGCCCTCGGTGCCGCCTGCATCTTCCTCTATGTCGGTGCCGAAGTCGCCATCGGCTCGCTCATCGTCAACTATCTGATGCGCCCCGAGGTCATGGGCCTGGCCGAGCTCGATGCCGGCAAGCACCTGCCGCTCTACTGGGGCGGTGCGCTCGTCGGCCGCTTCATCGGTGCCTTTCTGCTGCGGCTGGTGTCACCCGGCAAGCTGCTCGCCACCGTCGCCGCCGTCGCCATTGCGCTGCTGGCGCTGTCGGCGAACAGCGGCGGTACCATCGCCGGCTGGACCTTGCTCGGCATCGGCCTGTTCAACTCGATCATGTTCCCGACCATCTTCAGCCTCGCCAGCGAGGGCCTGGGCAAGCGCGCCGCCGAAGGATCGGGGCTGATCTGCGTCGCCATCGTCGGCGGCGCCATCATCCCGCCGCTGACCGGCGCCGTCGCCGACGTCACCAGCCTGCAGATGGCGCTTATGGTCCCGGCGCTGTGCTATGCGGTGATCGCAGGCTACGGCCTGTACGCGCGAAAGCCGCTGACCCACTGACCACAACGCCCTCCCCGCAGGGGGGAGGGAGTCCGCCCTAAACCCGCAGCCGCGCCGCCTCCCGTGCCGCCACCTCGATCGCGCCGACATCCAGCGCGCCCTTGCCGACCAGCCACGTCCCGCCGACGCACAACACCGAAGGCTCCGCCAGCCACTCGGGTGCCGACGCAAAGGTGATGCCGCCGGTCGGGCAGAACCGCACCGCGCCGAAGGGCGCCGCCAGCGCGCGCAGCGTCGGGAGCCCGCCCGACGCCACCGCCGGGAAGAACTTGAAGCGGTCGAGCCCCATCTCCAGCCCGCGCATCAGGTCGCCGGCATTAGCGATCCCCGGCAGAAACGGCACGCCGCTGGCGATTGCCGCCCGGCCGAGCGTCTCGGTCAGCCCCGGACTGACGATGAATTGTGCACCGGCGTCGATGGCGTCGCGCAGGTCCTGCGTGTTGAGCACCGTACCGGCCCCGACGATCGCCCCCTCCACCTTGGCCATTTCCGCGATCACCGCCAGCGCCGCCGACGTGCGCAGCGTCACCTCCAGCACGCGCAGCCCGCCCGCGACCAGCGCCTCGGCGATCGGGCGGGCCTGGGCCACGTCCTCGATAACCAGCACCGGGATGACCGGCGCCGTCCGCATGATGCCGTCGATACTCGTCATGGGTGCTCCCGTGCATAGGCCGCCGCGGCACCGAACAGCCCGGGCTCGTCGAGAATGATCAATTTGACCGGCAACGCTCGCATCATCGGCTCGAACCGGCCCTTTGCCGCCAGCCTGGTGCCGAAGCCGGATTGCGGCAGATGCTTCGCCAACCGTGCGCCCAACCCGCCGGCAATGACGATGCCATGGGCACCCTGGGCCAGCGCGACATCGCCCGCCACCGATCCCAGCGTCATGCAAAATCGATCGAGCGCCGCCACCGCGATGCTGTCGCTGCCGTCGAGCGCCGCTGTCCACAGCGCCTTGTCGTCGCGCGCCACCACCGCCACGCCCTCGATCGCCGCCAGCGCCTCATACAGGCTGGCAAGCCCGCTGCCCGATGCGATGCGCTCCACCGAAACCCGCCGCGTCCGTCGCCGCAACGTCGCCAGCAGGCCGTCCTCGAAGGCATCGAGCGGGGCGAAATCGATATGGCCGCCTTCGGTTTCGATCACCTGATACGCGCCGTCCTCGCGCAACAGCTGGGCGACACCCAGCCCCGTCCCCGGCCCGATGATGCTGATGACGCCGCGATCGGGCAGCGGGATATCGGGGCCGCACAGGCTGCGAAACTTGTCGGCATCCGCCTGCGCCACCGCATGGGCGACGGCGCCGAAGTCGTTGATCACCAGATAGTCATCGACGCCCAAGCGTTCCGGGATCAATTCCGGCCGCACCACCCAATGGCTGTTGGTCAATTGCAGCGCCGGGCCCTTCACCGGCCCGGCAAAGGCGATCGCGGCGGCACGCGGCAACGGGCCGTGCTGGGCGGCGAACGCCCGCCAGGCGGTCTGGAAACTGGCGTGTTCGGCGGTCTTCATCGTCGTCGGCGCGCCGATCGACCGCACCCGGCCACCGCCAACCTCGGCGATGGCAAAGCGGGCATGGGTGCCGCCGATATCGACTGCGACGACCTGGTTCAAAGACCGGCCCCCACCAGCATCGCCGAGGCACCGCGCTCGGCGGTGTCGCTGCCGGCGCGCATGAAGGCGAACAGCTCGCGGCCGGTGCCTTCCGGCCCCGGCGGGATCGGCGCGGGCGTACGGCCCGACAGCTCGGACAGCACCGACAGCGCGCCGGTACGGGCGCAGACCCGCACCATATCGCCATCCTGCAGCAGCGCCAGCGTGCCGCCCAGCGCCGCCTCCGGCGTCACATGGATCGCCGCCGGCACCTTGCCGCTGGCACCAGACATCCGGCCATCGGTGACCAGCGCCACCTTGAAGCCCCGGTCCTGCAGCACGCCGAGCGGCGGCGTCAGCTTGTGGAGCTCGGGCATGCCATTGGCGTGCGGTCCCTGGAAGCGCACGACGACCACGACGTCGCGCTCCAGTTCCCCGGCCTTGAAAGCGGCGAGCACATCGTCCTGGGTGGCGAACACCCGCGCCGGCGCCTCGATGGTCCAGCGCTCCTCCGCCACCGCGCTGGTCTTGAAGATGGCGCGCCCCAGATTGCCGCTGATCAGCCGCATGCCGCCATCCGGTGCAAACGGCTCGGCCAGATTGCGCAGCATCGAACGGTCGTGCGGCACCGCCGGCGCCTCGGGCCACGCCAGCGCCTCGTCGACCAGCGCCGGCTCGACGCCGTATCCGGCCAGCGACTGCCGCGCCACGGTCATGATATCACCGTGCAGCAGGCCGCCCGCCAGCAGCTCGCGGATAATGAAGCCCATGCCGCCGGCATGGTGGAAGTCGTTCACATCGCCCGAGCCCGACGGATAGACCTGCGCGAGCAGCGGCACGACCGCCGACAATTCGTCGAAATCCTGCCAGTCGATGCTGATCCCCGCCGCCCGCGCCATTGCCGGCAGGTGGATGGCATGGTTGGTCGAGCCGCCGGTCGCCAGCATGCCGATAATGGCGTTGACGATCGCCTTTTCATCAACGCAGCGGCCCAGCGGGCGATAGTCGTCGCCATGCCAGGTCAGCCCCGCGACCCGATGCGTCGCCGCCCGGGTCAGTTCCGTGCGCAATTTGGTCCCCGGGTTGACGAAGGCGGCGCCGGGCATATGCAGTCCCATTACCTCCATCATCATCTGGTTGCTGTTCGCTGTGCCATAGAAGGTGCAGGTGCCGGCATCATGGTACGACGCCGCCTCGGCATCGAGCAGCTCTGCCTTGGTGGCTTTCCCCTCAGCATAAAGCTGGCGAACCCGCTGCTTTTCCTTGTTGGCCAACCCCGACGGCATCGGCCCGGCCGGCACGAAGATCGCCGGCAGATGGCCGAAGCGCAGCGCGCCGATCAGCAGCCCCGGCACGATCTTGTCGCAGATGCCGAGCAGCAGCACAGCCTCGAACATTGCGTGCGACAGCGCGATGGCGGTGGACAGCGCAATCACGTCGCGGCTGGCCAGCGACAGGTCCATGCCGGCCTGGCCTTGCGTCACGCCATCGCACATGGCCGGCACGCCGCCCGCGACCTGCGCCGTCGCGCCGGCCTCGCGCGCCGCAATCTTGATCTGCTCGGGGTAGCGGCCATAGGGCTGATGCGCCGACAGCATGTCGTTGTACGCCGTGACGATGCCGATATTGGGCGAATGGCCGCCGCGGATGACCGGCTTGTCCTCTCCCGATGCGGCAAAACCATGGGCGAGATTGCCGCACGACAGGCTGGAGCGATTGGTGCCGGCCTCGCGCTGCCGGTCGATCAGCGCCAGATATGCGGCACGGCCGGGTCGCGAACGTTCGATGATGCGGTCGGTGACCGCGGCGACGACAGGATGCAGGGCGCTCATGTCCCTGTTGTGGGCAGCGACCGCCGACAGGGCAACCCCCGACGCCGGCCTTTTCCTATCAGATCAGGCCCATTCGCCGCACGGATCAACCCCGATATCGCAGCCGCGGGCGATGCTGTGCTGGACGATCCGCGTCGCCGCCAATGCCGCCGCGACCACCGCCAGCGCCGCCGACGGGTCCTGCGCCGCACCGCACAGGAAGATGTCGATCGCGGCAAAGCCGTGTTCGGGCCAAGTGTGGATCGACATGTGCGATTCCGCCAGCAACGCGACACCGGTGACGCCCTGGTGCCCGCCGAAATGGTGCAGGCGAATATCGAGCAGGGTCGCCCCCGCCGCCGCCACGCCGGCACGCAGTGCCGCCTCGATGACCACCGGGTCGTCCAGATGCCGGCAGCCGTACAGGTCGGCAAGCAAATGGGTGCCCAGCGACATCACAGGCGCCGTCATGCCGCCAGCAGCGAATGATGGGCGAACCCGGCCTCGCGCATCGCCGCCTCCGCCGCCAACGTGCCGCGATAATGCGCTTCCTCGAAGATCGAGATGCCGCTGAGGTCCGAATGCGCGGCAAACAGCGGCGGTGCGAACCGCGCCGCCGCCTGCCGTGCCTGCCCCCACATGAAGCCCGGCACCGGCCGCACCATGGCATGGCCCCAGCGCCAGACATCGATCCGGCTGATCGCGCCGTCGAGATCGGGGTTCATCGCCATCAGATCGTCATGGACGATGCGCTGCCAGTCCGCCAGCGGTCGCGCCTGCATCAGCGCGCGGGCCCGGGCCGGTGCCATTTCGGACAGCGGCAGGTACCAGGTCAGCACACTCGCCCCGCCGACGCTGGCAAGGCCCTGGTGCGTCGCGACGACATACCCCAGCGAATTCGACGTTGCGGAGACGTTGTCCCACGCCAGCGCCGCCCCCGGCCCGCCGGGCAGCCGGTCAACGCTGACGTTGGCGACGATCCAGGGCGCATAGGAGAAGCCGTCTGCCGATCCTTCCCAGCCCTCGACGACATGGGCGGCGACAAAGCGCGGCATCGCGATGATCGCGGCGTCGGCCTCGATCCGCACCCGGCGCCGGCGGATTGCGTCGAGCGCGTCGATGCTGACGCCGTCGCCGCGTCGCCTGACGCGGCCGACGACATGGCCGGTATCGACATGACCCGCCACCCGCGCCGCCATCGCCTCTGCCAGATGCCCGGTGCCGCCCGGCCAGGTCAGCACGGCATCGCCATCACCGACCGCGTCGCCGCGCCGTCCGGCGAAATAATGGATGCCCGTCCAGGCCGATACATCGCCTGGTTCGGTGCCATATTCGTCGCGGCAGACGTAGCGGATGTGCGCCCGCAGCTCGGCACTGGTGTAGCCGTGCCTATCGAGCCATGCCGTCCAGCTTTGGCCATCGAGCGCCAGCAGCGTCGGATCGCGCGAGCTCAGCGCCATCGGGATGGCGAATGCAGGGCGGCCGTCGCTGCCGCGGGCGTCGCGAAAGCTGGCCATGGCGGCAAAGAAGCGCTCGATCTGGTCGTGGTCGGTCTTGGCCAGCGCCAGCGTCGGCACCAAACCCTCCTGCCAGCGTCCCAGCCGCAGCAGGCGCTCGTCGGGGTCGCCGACCAGCTGATAGGGATCGAATACCGGCGTGCTGCCCTGCCAGCCGGTGATGACGCCCAGCCGGTCGAGCAGATGCCGCACACCGACTGCTTCGACATTGGGGATCGGCAGGTAATGCGCGCCGAGCGGATAGGCCGTGATCGCGTTGCGTCCCGACCGGGCATTGCCGCCGCTGCGATCCTCGAGCTCGAGCAGCCGAAAATCGCGATAGCCGGCCTCCGCCAGCGTCCACGCCGCGGCCAGCCCGGCGATGCCGCCGCCCAGGATCGCGATGCCGGTGCGGCGCGTCTCCGCCGGTACAGCGTCGCCGAAGGCGTCACGCAGCAGATGCCCGCGTGCCATGTCGGCGCCGCCGAGGCTGCCCGGCATACCGCCTGTCGGCCCGCATGCCGCCAGCGCCGCAGCGCTGCCGATGACCCCGCGCCGGCTAAGGTCAAAGCTCCTCACCCTTCGATCCGCGACCATTCGGCGTCGAAGGCGCGCACCAGCACCTGGTTGTCGAGCCGGTTCACCTCGACAGGGCGCCGTGCCATGTCGGGCGGGAACACCGACATCGCCGCCAGCGTCGGCGCATCGAGAAAGTGCAGCCCCGGCGGCAGCCGCACTGCGTCGCCGATGGGCCCGTGCGCGGCGAGGATGAAGCCCCATTCGCCGAAACTCGGCACATTGGCGTGATAGCCGCGCGTCACCAGCCCGGCCGCCTCCAGCGTCGCCGCCACCGTCCAATAGGCGCGCGGCGCCACCAGCGGCGACGTACTCTGGACGACCGCGATACCACCCGGCGCAATCGCCCGCGCCAGCTCGCGATAAAGGCTGAGCGTGTAAAGCTTGCCGACCGAGAAACTCGTCGGATCGGGAAAATCCACAACGATCGCGTCGAACTGGCCGCGATTGGCGCGCAGCCAGACAAAGGCATCGGCATTGACGACACGGACCCGCCGGTCGGTCAGCGCGCCCTGGTTCAGGGGTGTCAGCATCGCGCTGCGCGAGAACAGCCGCGTCATCGCCGGATCGAGATCGACCAGAGTAATGGCGTCGACGCCCGGATGCTTCAGCACCTCGCGCAGAGCCAGGCCATCGCCACCGCCGAGCACCAGCACCCGCGCCGGCCGCGCCACCCGGCCCAGCGCCGGGTGCACCAGCGCCTCGTGATAGCGATACTCATCGCGCGACGAGAACTGCAGATTGCCGTTGAGATACAGCCGGAGATCGCCGCCCGCCTTGGTCAGCACGATGCGCTGATAGGGCGTCGAATCGGCATAGATGACCGGCGCCTGATAGGCCGCTACTTCTGCCAGCGTCTGCAGGCGCTCGGCACCGAACAGCCCCGCCACCAGCGCCGCTGCGACGACGACGCCCGCCGCCAGCTCACCGCGCAGCTGCGCGCCCTTGGGCAGCATCAGCAGCAACCCCAAGGCCACCGCGACATTGGCTAGGCCGAACAGGAAACCGGTTCGGATCAGCCCCAGGTACGGCACCAAGACCAGCGGGAACAGCAGCGATGCTGCCAGCGCGCCGATGTAATCGAAGGTCAGCACCTTGGAGACAAGGTCACCGAACTCGAGCCGGTCCTTCAGCAATCGCATCAGCAGCGGCACCTCGAGGCCGACCAGCGTGCCGATCAGCAGCACCATGCCATAGAGCGGCAGCCGGAAATCGCCGACGCGATCGAACAGCAGGAACAGCAGCGCCGCTGAGCCGCCGCCGATCGCAGCAATCAGAATCTCGACGCGGATGAAGACGGCGAGCTCATTGCGCTTCACGCCGCGCGACAGCCATGCCCCCATGCCCATTGCGAACAGGTAGGTGCCGATGACGGTCGAAAACTGGGTGACGCTGTCGCCGAGCAGATAGCTGGCCAGTGTGCCGGCGAGGAGCTCGTAAACGAGGCCGCAGGTCGCAACGACGAAGGCCGAAAACAGCAGGATCGGGCCGAGACGCGTCACCGCATCGCCGGCCTGGGCATCAGCCATGAATGGCGCTGCCGATGATGATCGAAAGCGCGATGGCGATGGCGCCGGTCAGGATCGCCAGTGCAATATTGTGCTTTTCGGCGATTTCCTTCCAGATGTCGGTCGGCGTCAGCCAATCCCACAGCCGGAACCCGACGACGAAGATCGCGATGCCGAGAAAGGCGTAACCGATGGTCGCCAGGAATACGTTGATGCTGAGCATGGCACAGTCCCCTTATTTGTGACGCGGCCCGCCGCCGCCCCGCACGAAAATCCCGCCGCCGCCGCGACCGCTGTCGGCAAAGGGCGACCAGCCATTGTTCACCGCCATGGCGAACAGGATGACCACCAGGCTGCACCAGGCGATGAACAGGATGCGACCGACCAGCGTCATTCGTCATTGTTCCGCTGATACCAGAAGAACCATTGCGTCATTGGAATGGCCCAGATCACGATCAACGCCAACCAGAGGACACCCCAGAAGGTGGCATTGCGGGTCACCGTCACCGGGACGGGGATCGGCGGCTCTGACGCGGCGGCCGGCTGCTCCCAGCTCTGGCGCGCCGGCCAGACATGGGCGGTCGCCTCGACGACCAGGTCATAGCTGCCGCGCGGCAAGGCGGCGAAGGTCACGTCGGGCCGGCGATCGCCTTCGGTCCATTCCCCGTCGGAATCACGCCCGCGATAGTGTTCGGCCGTGGCAGACGCCTCATAACGCTCCTGCGTCGCCCGGTTGACCAGCGCGAAATCGAGCTCGACCCAGGCGTTTTCGAGGTCCGCCGATCCGCGCACCGCAACGCCGGAGCGCCGCCGGTCGAGCGCAACAGGCCCGAACTTCGCCGCCGCGGCTGGACCATCGGGGATGACGACGACGGTCGTGTCGAGCACGGTCACTCCCCAGGGCGCCAGCATCAGCACGGCCAGCAACAGGAATGTGGCGATACCGGCCACGATGGTGTTGAAGGTCGGCGCCCGTGCATCGTCGAGACCTGCCGAACGCTGCGGCGCGACCGGTGCGATGCCGAACGCGCTCTCGACAACGCCATCCGCCTGCGGTTCCAGCCGCGTCCAGGCAACTTCGGCGGCATTGGCTTCGCGGGACAGACTTGCCTCGCGGGGCCCCTCATAGTCGCAGACATCGACCGTCTCGCCGACCGCGACTCGCCAGTAGAACTCCCCGACGACGAAATCGACCTGCGCCTGATAGCCCTCTGTCCGGGTGAAGCGATCACCGCCGAGTGTCGCGATCGCGCCGGCTTCGGTCGGCAGCCGGTCGAGCGGCGTTCCCAGCCGCCAGGTCTCGCCGTCGTCGACCAGGAAGCGGTAGCCCTCCCAAGGGTTGAACAGCAGTGTTTCCTGCCACGATCCACCGCCGCCGCTGCGCTCCAGGAACCCGATCGCTTCCCATTCGATGCCGGCGAGGAATCCGCGCGTGCCGAGCGGGATGCGCGACCGCGCGCCGGCCGCGATGCTCTGCTTCAATATGGTCAGGTCGGGATCGGTGGCGTCGAGACTGCTGCCGCAATTGCCGCAGACGACGGTGACCGTATTGCCGACCGCGCGCACCACGATCGGCGCCCCGCAATTGGGGCAAGACAAAGCGCGCGGGCTATCGTTCATGCCGCCCAGCCGGGCTGGCGCCACCCGTCGAGCCGGCGCAGGCCCCGCGGTTGCAGCGCCCGCAGCGTCACCGCGCTGCCGTGCCACGCCGTCACGACATCGCCATGCTTCTGCACGCTCGCCCGGCCGCCGCCGGCGTCGGCGAGATCGACGCCGAACAGCGTCTCCCCGGCCGGTGCGGCAAAGGGCAATTCGCCTTCGCTGCCCACCGCTTCCGCCGTGCGAGCATCGATGGTGCGATAGCTGGCGTCGGCAAGCTCCACGAGCATGTCGGGACGGATCGTTTCACCGGCGCCGACCCGGCGGACGATGTCGTCATCGGGCAGCGGCTCGATACCGGTCATCATGGTATAGCGACCCATTGCCTCGGCCAGCCAGCCGGTGCTGCCGTCAGCGAACAGCGCCAGCCATTCGCTCCAGGCGCCGCCGACCAGCCCGTCATCATCGCGCCACTGCCAGCGCACCCGCCCGATCAGCTCGAACGCCCTGCCTTCGAAGCTGCCGCGCGCACCGATCTGCAGCGGCGTGATGGTGTCGGGCACGCGCGCCGACACGCCGATCAATTCGAGGTCCGGCCCCCGCCGCATCACCGTGCTGCGACAGAAATCGCAGACGACAATCGGCAGCCCTGCCGAGCGGAAGGCGATGGGCGCCCCGCAGCTGGGGCAATCGGCGGTCAACACCGGCTCAGCCGATCTTGGCCAGCAGCGCTGCTTTCTTCGCGTCGAATTCGGCCTGGGTGATTGCGCCGGCGGTCAGCAGCCCGTGCAGCTTGCCGATCAGCGCAAAGGCGTCCTCGGTCGGTGCGCCGCCCGTCATGCCGCCGCCCATGCCGCCGACCCCCATCGCCTGGCCGATCGCCATGCCCGCCGCGGCACTGGCGCCGATGCCGGCGACTCCGCCCGGGTTGGCGGCTGCGGCCGCAATGCTGTCGGCCGCCTGGAACTTGGCATATTTGTCGAGATCGCCGAGCGCACGGATCGACGATGCCTTGTCGATCGCCGCCTGAACCTCGTCGGGCAGCGACAGGCTTTCGACGTTGAAACTGGTGAGGTTGAGCCCGAGCGCGGTAAACGCCGGCGCCACTGCGGCCTTCAGCGCATCGGACAGGGCCTGCTGATTGGCTGCCATGTCGAGAAAGGCAATCTCCCCCTGCCCCAGGTGCGATGCCAGTGCCGTGGCGACCACCGCGCGCAGCTGCGGCTCGACATCATCGACGGTGAAGCGCTCCAGATTGCCCACCAGCGTCCGCCAGAAGGTCTCGACATCGCCGATGGTGAAGGCATAGCGGCCAAAGGCGCGAACGCGCAGCGTGCCGAAATCCTTGTCGCGCAGGGTGATCGGCTGGGTCGTCCCCCACTTGCGGTCGATCTGCTGGCGCAGCGAAAAGAAATAGACGTCGGACTTGAAGGGCGCCTGAAAACCCTTGTCCCAATGTTCAAGCGCGCTGAGCACCGGCAGGGTCGAGGTGTCGAGCGTGTGCTGACCTGGTCCGAACTTGTCGGCGAGATGGCCTTCGGTCATAAAAACCGCAGCCTGGCCCTCCCGAACGGTCAGCTGGCCACCATGCTGGATCTCGCGATCGGCGATCGGATAGCGCAACGCCAGCACGCCGGGTTCGTCGGTCCAGTCGATGACATCGACGAACTGTTTGGAAAAGAAACTGCCCAGGCTCATCTTTACCCCCGACGATCAGGCGGCGAATCTAGTGTTTCGCGGCCGACGTGCAAGGGCTGCCACCTGATTTACCCCTCTCGATTGCCACGGCGCAGCGCCGCCGCCGCTTCGCCCGGGCGCGCGGCCCGGTCGAGCCGTACCGTCAACTCCGCGTCAGGCACCTCGGGCCAGGCGTCCTTGTCGAACCCCGACAACCCGTCGAAGTCCGCGGCGAGCACCGGAAGGGCCACGCTCTTGGCAACCGGGTCGATGACGAAACATGCCCAAGGCACCGCATATAGTCGTTCACCAATGCCGAACCGTCCGCCAACGGCAAGCGCGGCATAGTCGATGCGCCCGTCTCCGGCCGAGATCATCAGCTCGACGATCGTGCCAAGCTTCTCGCCATCGCGCCCGAGCACGCTTGTGGCGCACAACAGCGAAGCCGGGGTCAGCGTGCGCTCGCTGGCATCGACGACATCGGCCATCAGCGACTGCGCCCGGCGGAAACGCGCGTGGCACGCGCCGCGCCGCGTTCATAGCGTGCCCTGACCGCCAGCCACCGCCAGACGCCAATGATGTTGATGATGAACAGCACGGCGTTCTGGAACGACAGATTGTCCTGGCCGGTCGCGATCCCGACGACGAGCCAGGCAATAGATCCCGCGGCAAAGACGATGAAGCCGAACCCGGTGATGCGCGAGCCCAGGTTTGCAGCGACCATTATCGCCGCAACTGTGGTGAAGAACGGCGCCAGCCAGCCGGCTACCTCGGCGATCATGTCGCCGCCACGGCAAAACGCGCGGCCTGTGCCTTCACTTCGGCCGAGAGCCCGGCATGGGCATGACGCGGGCCGTCCCCGCCAAAGCCTTCGAACAGGCCGTTGCCGCAATGGCGGTCATCGTCCCAACCGAGATGACTGATGATCGGGTAGAGGCAGAGCGCCTCGAGATCGACGCCGCGACGGCGCGCGTAGCGCATTTCGTCGGCGACGTATCGCAGCCAATAGGGGCGGAACACACCCTCGGTCCCGGTTTCGGCGATATACATCGGCAGGTCGTAGCGGCCCGACACCTCAACCAGCAGGTCGGCCAGCGGCCGATGCAGCCAGTCGCCGAGATAGATCGTCCGGTCGCCGTCGATCCACTGGTTGTTGTAATAATAGTTCAGCCCGACGAGATCGAGGGCGCCGTCATGGCCGCCAAGTTCCGGCGCCTGGCGACCGAGCAGCATGTCGACCGCCTCGAACTGGCCCTCATTATGCGCCTGTGCCCGCGCAATGGCTGCAGGATCATCACCGTTCGGCCAGATATGGATCAGCGGTTCGGCACAGGCGATCACGGCGCGCGGGTCGACAGCCCGGATAGCCTCGGTCGCCGCCAGGGCAGCACGGACCAGCTGGCGCTTCAAAACCCCACCCCGACCGCGTGCAAAGGGGTTGAGACCGCCTGTATCTCCGCCGCTCCACGCCCAGAAGCTGATCTCGTTGACCGGCGTATAGGCTGCGGGCTGGCTGCTATGATCCCTGACCAACCGAGCCGCGGCGCCGGCAAAGGCGGCGAAGCGATCGACGAACGCCGGCGACCAGATGTCGATGCCGTTGGGCACGCCATAGTGCATCAGGTCCCACACGACCTGCATGCCGGCAGCCTCGGCGGCTTCGATCATGGGAACGACGCCCGACCAGTCATAGCGGCCCGGTCGCGCCTCGATCCGGTGCCAGCGCATTCCGTCGCGACACGCCGCGATGCCGTGCGCCTGCAACATGGCATAATCCTCGGCGGCACGCCGGTCGTGACCGGTCGTGGCCAGCAGGTCGAGGCGGATGCCGTCAAGCCGCTTGTGCGTGGCGCATTCAAAGCCGCCCATGATGTCACTCGCCAGCAACCGCCCCTGCGGGACGGTCGCCAGCGCCGTCCTGGCGGTCATGCAGCGCTGGCCACGGTGCCCGGCAAGGCCACGCCGGCATGCGACCGACCATTCGCCAACCGCGGCACACTTGCCTCGATCCGCTCGAACGTTGCCAGCGCCTGCCCGGTCACCTGGTCCATATTGTAATAGCGGTACGTCGCCAGCCGCCCGACGAACCAGACATCCGGAGTCGCTGTCGCCAAGGCCTCGTATTGCTTGTACAGCGCCGCATTTTCAGGCCGCAGGATCGGATAATACGGATCACCAGTTGCCGACGGATACTCATAGGTTACCGCCGTCTTTGGGTGGATCTGCCCGGTCATGTGCTTGTATTCACTGACCCGGGTATAGTCCTCGGTCATCGGGTAGTTGATCGTGCCCGTCGGCAACGCCTGCTCGACATCAAGCGTCTCGTGGCGGAACTGCAGTGAACGGTACGGCAGCTTGCCATAGCGATGATCGAAATATTCGTCGATCGGGCCGGTGTAGATCAGCTTTCGATGCGGCACGAGATCGCGGATTGTGCGATAATCGGTATTGGTCATCACCGCGATATTCGGGTGATCGAGCATCTTTTCGAACATGCGCGTATAACCGTCACGCGGCATGAACTGGTGGCTGTCCGTGAAATAGCGGTCATCGCGATTGGTCCGGATCGGCACGCGCGCCGTGATCGATTTGTCGAGTTCCGACGGGTCAAGACCCCATTGCTTGCGCGTATAGCCCTGGAAAAACTTCTCATAGAGTTCGACGCCCACCACCGAAACGACAACGTCGCGCGATGTCTTGATGATGTCGACAGGCTCTGCCCGCTCCGCAAACCAAGCCGGTAGCTCTTCGCTCGTCAGATTGAGATTATAGAGCTTGTTCACGGTATCGAGGTTGATCGGGATCGGCACCAGCATGCCATCGACCTGGGCCAGCACCCGATGTTCATAAGCCCGCCACTCGGTGAACTGCGACAGATAGTCGAAGATCCGCTCCGAATTGGTGTGGAAGATGTGGGGGCCGTACTGATGAACCAGCAGGCCATGCTCGTTATACCGGTCGAAGGCGTTACCGCCGATGTGGTTGCGCCGATCAACGACCAGCACGCGATCACCGCGTTGCGACGCTAACCGTTCGGCCAGCACCGAACCGGCAAAGCCGGCGCCGACGATCATCCAATCAAACACGCGACGCCTCCACGAGTTCGCGGCCTGCGGCCATGCTGCTGCGCGCCGGCGCCAGCGTATCGAAGCGTTTGATCTCGGCGTACATCGCTGCCCACGTCTTGTCCCAGCTGCTGCCGGCGAGAAAGCTGTCGACCTTTGCCAAACGACGCGTTTCGCTCTCGGTATCGGCGCGGGTCGCGATCAGGCGGTCACCGGCTTCGACCATGGTCTGCGCCGTAGCAGCGACCTCGACATAGCCATTGGTGCCATAAGGCTCGACAACATCATGGATCGGCGTCGACAGCAGTGGCAGGCCCGCGGCGAGGAACTCGGGCGTCTTCGTCGGCGAGATGAACCGGGTCGCGTCGTTGAGCGCGAACGGCATGAAGCCGATATCCCAGTGCGCCATATACTGCGGCAATTCCGGATACGCCTTGCCGCCAAGCCAATGGATGTTCGGCGCTTGCGGCAGGCTGGCTGGGTCGATCTTCGCCGTCGGCCCGATCATGACGAGCTGCCAATCCGGCCGTGCCGCAGCCATTTCGGCGACCAGATCGAGATTGATACGCTCGTCGATCACCCCGAAGAAACCAATCCGCGGATGCGAAATATCGGCCATATCCTCGGGCTCTGGCAACGTAGCGCCATTACGGGCAGCGCCGAAATGCGCCACGTCGATGCTCGAGGGGAAGCAGTGCAGATTTTCGTGGCGACCGGTCGCCGCCTTTTGCAGCGATGCCCCGCCGGTGAACACTACATCGGCACGATCGAGCAGAAGCGATTCCAGCACGTGGAGCTGAGGCGACGCGAACTTGAATGCTGAAAGCTCGTCCATCTTGTCGAAGATCACGACGTCGGCGTCGACACGATGGCCATAGGCATAGGCCATGGGCGTGTAATACCAGAGGTAAAGCGACCGCCCGACCGCGCCATCGACAAACATTTCGAGGATATCGCCCTGGTGGAAAATCACATCGGCTTCCGGAGTCCCGGGCGGCACCAGCGGTTGTACGACCCGGACCCCATTTTCCCGCATCAGCGTGCGATGCGACAGCTCGGTGCCTTCGAATACCGGCTCCTCGATATATATCACATCGCAATAACGCGTCGCCCGCGTAAGTACATGCTGAGGCCGCTGAAATACAAAGTCCCAGCGCAAGTGCGACAAGACAATCAACAAAGGGCGCGTCGCCGCGCTTTCACCGATTGATTGGTCAAACGGCATGACTGCGGCGCGCATCCTCGGTATCCTTACAAAAGGTTGAACAGCCGGGGCATCAGAACAATGCCGGGTTGTTGACAGCTTGAATAATGCCGAAGTTGCTGTTCCGGTTCCGTGCCGCTACCGGCATTACAATTGCTTCAGTTTTGGAGCCTTTCTCAAGAAACCGGTTTGGTACAGCATCGCTGCCGGTTCGCAGTGCCGACGCGCGTCGCTCACCATCTCCGTGCGCCCGCCGACACCGTCACCGGAACGACTTCCGCCGTCGCGGATTGGACGGGCGTATCTGAAGAGGAACGCCGATGCCCGCACGCGCCTATTGGTCCGGCCAACTGCGCCTGGCGCTGGTCTCGATCCCGGTCGAAATCTATTCGGCGACGCGCAGTTCGGCGAGCATCGCCCTCAACCAGATCCACAAGCCCAGCGGCAAGCGCATCAAGCTGGAGAAGACCGTCCCCGGCATCGGCGAAGTCGACGCCGACGACATCGTCAAGGGTTACGAGATCGAGAAGGGCGAGTATGTCCTGCTGAGCGATGAGGAGCTGGAGGATGTGAAGCTGGAAAGTCGCAAGACCTTCGAGTTGGTGCAGTTCGTCGACGCCAGCGAAATCGACCCGATCTATTTCGAAAAACCCTATTATGTCGTCCCCAAGGACGACCTTGCCGAGGAAGCCTTCGGCGTCATTCGCGACGCGCTGCGGACGACCAAAAAGATCGGCCTTGGCCAGCTGGCGATGCGCGGGCACGAGTATCTGTGCAGCCTCAAGCCCTGCGGTCGCGGCATGGTGCTCGAAACGCTGCGATATGCCGACGAGGTCAACAAGGCCAACCAGTTTTTCCGCGCCATCCCCGACGACAAGCCGCCCGAGGAGCTGCTCGAATTGGCCACCGCGCTCATCGCCAAGCGCACATCGGCGTTCGACCCCGCCAAGTTCCACGATCATTACAAGGAGGCGCTGCAAGCGTTGATCGATGCCAAGCGCGGCAAGGCCCCTGCCAAGCCCGAGGCACCCGAGGTCAAGCCCTCGAATGTCATCGACCTGATGTCGGCGCTGAAAGCGTCCATCGAGAAAGGCGGCAAGGCCGACGCCGCTGCCAAGGCGCCCGCAAAGAAGCCTGCCGCCAAGGCCGCCAAGCCCCCGCCCAAGACTGCCGCACCGGCCAAGCCGGCCCGGAAGCGGGCATGACCGCCGACCCGCTTGCCACCTACAACGCGAAGCGCGATTTCGGCCGGACCGCCGAACCTGCGGGGAAGCGGGGACCGGCGCGCAAGAAAGACCGGACTTTTGTCGTCCAGAAACACGCGGCGACGCGGCTGCATTGGGATTTCCGGCTCGAGCTTGATGGTGTACTGCTGTCCTGGGCGGTGACGCGTGGCCCCAGCACCAGCACCAAGGACCGGCGCCTGGCGGTTCGCACCGAAGACCATCCGCTCGATTACGGTAGCTTTGAAGGCACCATCCCCGCCGGCGAATATGGCGGCGGCACCGTCATGCTGTGGGATCGCGGCACCTGGGAGCCGATCGACGAGCCGCGCGAAGGCGTGAAAAACGGCAAGTTCCACTTCATCCTCCATGGCGAGCGTATGCAGGGCGAGTGGGTGCTGATCCGGCTCAAGCCCGATGAAGGCAAAAAAGCCTCGCGCGAAAACTGGCTGTTGTTCAAGATTGCCGACGAACATGCCGGCGACGGCGACTTGGTGGCGACCCATGTCGACAGTGTGTCGACGGGGCGCAGCATGGAGGCGATCGCGGCCGGCGAGAAGGCCAAGGTGACGCGGGCCAACGCCAGAAAATCCGGCAAGCCGGCGGCCTTTCGCGAGCCGCAACTGGCAACGCTGGTCGACACCCCGCCAACCGGCAACGACTGGCTGCACGAGACCAAGTACGACGGCTATCGTGCGCTGATCGCGGTCGGCGGCGGCAAGGCGATCGCCTATACGCGTTCCGGCCTCGACTGGACGACCAAGTTCGCCAGCGTTGCCGAGGCGGCGGCCGCCCTGCCCTGCAACACGGCGCTGATCGACACCGAAATCTGCGCGCTCGACCTGCAAGGCCGGCCGAGCTTCGGCACGCTGCAGGCGGCCTTTAAGGACGGTGGGCCATTGGTCGCCTTCGCCTTCGACCTGCTCGAATGTGACGGCAAGGACCTTGCAGGCCAGCCCCTGGTCAAGCGCAAGGCGGTACTGGCCACCTTGCTCGCCGATGCGCCGGCGCCGCTCATCTATGCCGAGCATGTCCGCGGTGGTGGCGAGCGCATGCTCGCGGCGCTCTGCGGCGCCGGCTATGAGGGGGTTGTCAGCAAGCGCGCCGATGCACCCTATCGCGGCGGCCGCTCCAAAGGCTGGCTCAAGTCCAAGTGCACGCACCGGCAGGAATTCGTCATCGGCGGCTGGTCGACCTCGGACAAGGGTCGTGGCTTCGCGTCGCTGCTGCTCGGCGTGCAGGACAAGGGCGGCCTGCGCTATGCCGGCCGGGTCGGCACCGGCTTCAGCGACCAGGTTCTCGAGTCACTGACCGCCCGCCTCGCCGACCTCGCCATCGACAAGCCGGCCTTTGCCGGCAAGCTCGACGCCGAGGCCCGGCGCCGCGCCCATTGGGTCAAGCCTGAACTCGTCGCCGAAGTCGCGTTTGCCGAGTTTACCCCAGATGGCAACGTCCGCCACGCCAGCTTCATCGGCCTTCGCGAGGACAAGCCAGCCACCGATGTCGTCGCCGAAAAGCCGGTCGGCAAGGCCAGGGCGGCGCCAACGGCCGCAAGCGCGCTCGAACAGCTGAAGATCACCATCAGCTCCCCCGAGCGTGTCGTCTTTCCCGATATCGGGCTGACGAAACAGGCGCTTGCCGAATATTATGCTCTGCTCGCCGATGCCATGCTCGTCGACATGGCAGGCCGCCCGATCAGCCTGGTTCGCTGCCCGCAAGGCCGCGCCAAGCAATGCTTTTTCCAGAAGCATGACAGCGGCATGTTTCCCGACAGTGTCCGCCATGTCCCCATCGCCGAGACCGACGGCAAGCAGGAGGATTATTTGTACGTCGAGGAAGCCGCCGGCCTCGTCGCCTGCGTGCAGATGGGGACCATCGAATTCCACGGCTGGGGTTCGCGTGTCGCCGACCTTGAGCGTCCGGACCGGCTGGTCTTCGATCTCGATCCCGACGAAGGGCTGGGCTTCGACGCGGTCAAGGCCGCGGCATTGCTGGTCCGCGACCGCCTGAAGAAGGTCGGCCTCGCCTCGCTGCCGATGGTCACCGGCGGCAAGGGCGTCCACGTCGTTGCGCCGCTGCTGCCCGGGGCCGAATGGCCGGTAGTGAAGGCCTGGGCGCGGGCTTTTGCGGAGGCGATGGCGACCGACGCGCCGCAGGACTTTACGGCGACGATGAGCAAGGCCAAGCGCAAGGGCCGCATCTTCATCGACTGGCTGCGCAACCAGCGCGGCGCCACCGCGGTCATGCCCTTTTCGGTGCGGGCCCGCGAAGGTGCCGGGGTTGCCGTGCCGCTGACGTGGCAGCAACTGGCCGACGCCGGCGCCGGCAACGGCTTCACCGCCGCCGATCCGGCGACGGTGCTGGCGATGGCCAAGGGGCGCAAGACGGTGAAGCCTTCGGCGCTGCCGACCTGACTCTTCCGTCTTGCCCGAAGCGGACGCGCTATACCGCCATCTTTGCCATGATCTTGTCGAGCGTGAGTGGATAGTCGCGGATCCGAGCGCCGGTGGCGTTGTGAACCGCGTTGGCAACCGCAGCGCCGACCCCGCAAATGCCGAGCTCGCCCACGCCCTTGGCCTTGATCGGCGACGATTTATCATCAAGCTCGTCTAGAAAGATGACCTCCATGTCGGGAATGTCGGCGTGTACGGGCACATGGTACTCGGCGAGGTCGTGGTTGACGAAATAGCCGAAACGCTTGTCGACCACCTGATCTTCCATCAACGCCGCACCAATGCCCATCGTCATGCCGCCGAGGCATTGGCTCCGCGCCGTCTGCGGGTTGATGATGCGGCCGGCGGCACAGACGCTGAGCATCCGCCGGACCCGCACTTCCGCAGTGACGCTGTCGACGGCGACTTCGGCAAAATGCGCGCCGAACGCCGCCTGGGCAAATCGCTTGGTCAGGTCACCGAACTCAACCTTGCCTTCGGCGCTGATGCCGTCCTTGCCGACGACATCGGCAAGGTTGCGGCTGCGACCGCCGGCGCTGACCTTGCCATCGGCAAATTGGCTGTCGGTGGAATTGAAACCGGCGCGCTGGGCGATGGCATTGCGCAGGTTCTCGCAGGCGTAATAAAGCCCGGCGCTGGCGCTGTTGGCGCCCCACGAGCCGCCGGAACCGGCCGACTGCGGAAAACTGCTGTCGCCGAGCTCGACGCGCACCTTGTCCATCGGCAGTCCGAGCATCTCGGCGCCGATCTGGGCCAGGATGGTGTAGCTGCCGGTGCCGATGTCGGTCATCTGGGTCTGGATGGTCAGTACCCCGTCACCCGACAGGCGCACTCGAGCACCCGATGCCATGACCAGGTTGTTGCGGATGGCCGAGGCAACACCGATACCGATCAGCCAGCGGCCGTCGCGGACCATGCCGGGCTTGGGGTTGCGCTTCGACCAGCCGAACTTGTCGGCGCCGGTGCGCAGGCATTCCACCAGATGGCGCGTCGAGAACGGCCGCTCGGGGCCCTTTTCGGGGTCGAACTGCGTGTCGTTCAGGATGCGGAACTCGATTGGGTCAAGCCCCAGCTTCTCGGCGAGCTCGTCCATCGCGCATTCCAGCGCCAGCAGCCCGACTGCCTCGCCTGGTGCCCGCATCGACGCGCCGAGGGGCAGGTCGAGCTCGGTCTTGCGCGTGCGCAGCAGGCGGTTGGCCCCGGCATAGAGCAGCTTGGTCTGGTCAGCGGCATTCTCCGCTTCGCCTTCCGGCAGGTTGCCGCACCAGACATCATGGCCGATCGCCAGCAACTTGCCATCAATACCGGCACCAAGGCGCAGCCGCTGGATCGTCGCCGGGCGGTGGCTGGTGTGATTGTAGATCTGCGGCCGGGTCAACGCGACCTTGACGGGGCGGCCAAGCTGCCGCGCAGCCAGCGCCGCCAGGATCGGATCGCCATAAATCATCAGCTTCGATCCAAAGCCGCCGCCGATATAGGCCGATATCACCCGCACCTTGTCCTTGTGGATGCCGAGCGTGCCGGCCACGCCATCGACCCCCCAGTGGATGATCTGGTGCGAGGTCCACAGGGTCAGCTGGTCACCGTCCCAGCGCGCGATGCTGGCGTGAGGTTCCATCATCGAATGGGCCTGGTCGGGCGTGGTGTACGTCACGTCGATCTTGGCCGGTGCAGCGGCAAAGGCGCTGTCGAAGTTGCCGACGTTGCTGTCGGGCGTGTCCTCGGGCATTTCGCCCTTGTCCTTCTCGGCGGCCAAGTCGAAGCGGCCTTTTTCGACGGCATAGGTGATCCGGACAAGCCGGGCGGCATCGCGCGCCTGCTCGAAAGTCTCGGCCACGACAAAAGCCACCGACTGGTCGAAATGCCGGACCTCCGGCCCCTGCAGCTGCGGCTTGTTATGCCGGCCAGGCTTCTCGCCTCCGCCATCTTTCTCGTCCTGCTGCGGACCGGTCCCGCCCGGCGGTGCGTGCCCGATGCCGAATTGCTTGGGGGCATTGCGGTGGGTCATGACCAGCACCACGCCGGGCGCTCGTTCCGCCTCGCTGGTGTCGATCGCGGTGATGCGGCCCTTGCTGATGCCGGCTCCGACGATCACGCCATAGGCCGCGTTCGGCGCGTCGGAATGATATTCATGGGCATAGGGCGCGAGGCCGGACACCTTCAGCGGGCCATCGACGCGGGGATACGACTTGCCGACGATGCGGCCCTGGTCAATGACATTCTGGCCGGCGGCGCTGTCGAACTTCATCGTGCTTCTCCCTCAGACCTTGCCATCGGCAAGCACCGAGGCGGTCAGTCGCTGCGCCAACGGCAGCTTGAATGCGTTTTCCGGCGTCGTCCGCGCCCCGGCAAAGGCGGTCTTGGCCACCGCCGCCGCGCCGTCCGCGACCAACGCCTCGGCGGCCTCGACCCGCCACGGCTTGTGGGCAAGGCCGCCATAGGCAAGCCGGGCTCGTCCGGGGGCGACGACCGCGGCAATCGACACCACGGCGAAAGCGTAGGAGGCGCGATCGCGTACCTTGCGATAGACGTGCAGGCCACCAATCGGCGCCGGCAACATGACGCCGGTGATCAGTTCGCCGCGACCCAATTGCGTCTCGATATGTGGCGTATCGCCGGGCAAGCGGTGAAAATCGGCAATCGGGATCGATCGGGTGGTGCCGTCGGGCGATACGGTCTCGACGGTCGCATCGAGCACACGCATCGCCACCGCCATGTCGGACGGATGCGTCGCGATGCATTTGTCGCTCGTCCCGAGCACCGCAAGATTGCGATTGAACCCGCCCAGCGCGGCACAACCGCTGCCCGGCACCCGCTTGTTGCAGGGCTTGCTCGGTTCATAGAAATAGGGGCAGCGCGTCCGCTGCAGCAGGTTGCCGCCGGTAGTCGCCTTGTTGCGCAACTGGGCCGATGCACCAGATAACAAGGCCCGGCTGAGCACGGCATAATCGCGGCGGACGCGCTTGTCGGCGGCGAGATCGGTATTGCGCACCATGGCGCCAATGCGCAGCCCGCCCTCCGCTGTCGGCTCGATACGGTCGAGGCCGAGATGGTTGACGTCGACGAGGTGGCCCGGCGTCTCGATCTGCAGCTTCATCAGGTCGAGAAGGTTGGTACCGCCGGCGATGAAGCGGCTGCCCGGCATCTCGGCGGCAACACGCGCCGCCTCGGCCGGCGTGGCGGCGCGCTGATAGGTGAAGGGCTTCATGCGCGGCCACCGTGAACGTCGTCGATGGCAGCGACGATGTTGGGGTAGGCGGCGCAACGGCAGATGTTGCCGCTCATCCGCTCGCGGACCTCGTCAGCCGAATAGCGAACGTCATTCAGGTCCTCGGTAACATGGCTGGGGATGCCGTCCTTGATCTCCTCGAGCATCGCCACTGCCGAACAGATCTGGCCCGGCGTGCAATAGCCGCATTGGAAACCATCATGGGCGATGAAGGCGGCCTGCATCGGGTGCAGGCGGCCCGGGCGACCCAACCCCTCGATGGTGCCGATCTCGTCGCCGTCGTGCATCACCGCCAGCGACAGGCACGAATTGATGCGGCGGCCGTTGACGGTCACGGTGCAGGCGCCGCACTGGCCGTGGTCGCAGCCCTTCTTGCTGCCCGTCAGGTGCAGATGTTCGCGCAGTGCATCTAGCAGGCTGACGCGTGAATCAAGCTGCAAGCGTCGTGCCTGGCCGTTGACCGTCAACCGGATGTCGGCCTGGGGCGGAGGCCGCGTCGATGCCGGTGCGGACTCTGCCTCGGTGCCGGTCGCGCCCGCAGCGACGGCGACACCGCTCATTATCATTGCATCCCTGCGCGTCAGCGACATCGATCGATCCTTTTGGCGATATCCGCTAGGCGCGGCTTGGAGGGTCAACGCCCGAACCGGCATTCGGCTCAATGGCTGCGACGACCGCGACGTGGCGGCCGCGCACACTACAGCCGCAACCCAAATACGACGTGACCAGCCGACGATCCGGCTCTATCCCGGCGGCTTCTCGACAGGGGTAAAGACGGCATGATGGTACGCGGCGGCACGGCTTTGGCCTTGATCATGATGGCGAGCGCCGCAGCAGCGCAGCCGACGCCGGCCAAGCCGCCCAAATGGGACGTCAACGCGCCTCCGGGCATGGCGACGCGGCAGGTCCGCATCGCCGTCGACAACGGCACCTGGATGAATATCGATGTATCGCGTGACGGCCGCAGCATCGCCTTCGACCTGCTCGGTGACATTTACACGATGCCGATCACCGGCGGCACGCCGACCCGGATCGCCGAGGGCCTCGCCTATGAACACCAGCCGCGCTTTTCCCCCGACGGCAAGCGCATCGCCTTCACCTCCGATCGCGGTGGCGGCGACAATATCTGGCTGATGAATATCGATGGCAGCGACAAGCGCCAGCTGACGAAGGAGGATTTCCGCCTGCTCAACCAGCCGAGCTGGAGCCCAGACGGCCAGTTCATCATCGCCAAGAAGCATTTCACCACCGGCCGCTCGCTCGGCACCGGCGAGGTCTGGCTCTACCATGTCTCGGGCGGCAGCGGCGTGCCGCTGGTCAAGCGTGCCAGTGAACAGCTGCAAAAGGAACTGGGCGAGCCGATCTACGCCGCCGACGGCAAGAGCCTGTTCTACACACACAACGTCACGCCGGGTCCGATCTTCGAATATGCCCAGAACAGCAACACCGACCTCTTCGACATCGAGCGCTATGATTTCGCCACCGGAGAAACCGTCAAGGCGGTATCCGGCGCCGGCGGCGCGGTGCGGCCGACCCCTTCACCCGACGGTCGCTATATCGCGTTCGTCCGCCGCGAGCGGGCACGGTCGAAGCTCTATTTGAAGGACCTCGTCTCGGGCGAGGAACGCAAGATCTACGACGCGCTCGACCAGGACGTGCAGGAAACCTGGGCGGTCACCGGGGTCTATCCGAACATGGCTTGGACCCCCGACAGCGCCGGCCTCGTCTTCTGGGCCGGCGGCAAGATCCGCCGCGTCGGCGCCGATGGCAGCGGCGCCCGCGATATCCCGTTCCGCATCGATGACAGCCGCACCGTCATCGACGCACTACACCCGGTCGTCGAGGTCGCGCCGGATCGCTTCACGACCAAGCTGCCGCGCTGGGCCAGCGTCTCGCCCGATGGCCGCCAGGTCGTCTTCGAGACGCTCGGCAAATTGTGGATAAAGCCCACCGCCGGCGGCGAGGCCCGTCGCCTCGTCAAGGGTGACGAGGCCGAATTCGAGCTGTTCCCGACCTGGTCGCGCGACGGCAAGGCCATCGCCTTTGTCGGCTGGACCGACGCCGGCCTCGGGCAGGTCCGCAGCGTCGCGGCCGGCGGCGGCACGGCACGGACATTGACGACCCATCCCGGCCATTATGAGCGGCCGCGGTTTTCCCCCGACGGCCGCACCATAGCCTTCGAGAGCAATCGCGGCGGTTACCTGACCTCGGCGCGCTGGTCCGAAAACCCCGGGGTCTATCGCACCCCGGCCAGCGGCGGCGCGGCCACGCTTGTCACCCGCGACGGCAGCCAGCCGCAGTTCGGCGCCGACGGCGACCGGTTGTTCGTGATGGTCACCGAAAAAGGCAAGCGCCAGCTCGTCAGCACCGACCTCAACGGCGAAGCGCGGCGCAGCCATGCCGGCGGCGAGCTGATCACCGACTATCAGGTCTCGCCCAACGGCCGCACCGTCGCCTTCCGCCAGAATTACGAAGTCTTCGTGATGCCGCTGCTGCCGGGCAAGCTCGATGTCGCCACCGACGAAAAGGCCGCCCCCCTGCCCGTCACGCGGGTCAGCGCGACCGGCGGCGACTTCATCAACTGGTCGAGCAATGGTGCAAAGCTGCATTGGTCGAACGGACCGACCCTGTACAGCGCCGATACGGCGGCCCTGTTCGGCAACGCCCCTGCCAGCGAGAATGCGCCGAAGTTCACCCCGGTGACGACCGGTATCGCACTCGGCATCGACGTCGCCGCCGACAAGCCCGGCGCCACCATCGCGCTGACCGGGGCCCGCGTCGTCACCATGGCGGACAAGGACGGCGGCATCATCGATGATGGCGTCATCGTCATCCGCGGCGATCGCATCCTCGCCGTCGGCAAGCGCGGCGCCATCGCGATCCCGCCCGACGCCAGGACGATCGACGTGACCGGCAAGACCATCATCCCCGGCCTTGTCGATGCCCATGCCCATGGCCCGCAGGGCGATGACGATCTGGTGCCGCAGCAGAACTGGTCGGCGATGGCCAATCTGGCGATGGGCACGACGACGATCCACGACCCGTCATCGCGTGCCGCCGAAATCTTCGTCGCCTCGGAACTGCAGCGCGCCGGCAAGATCCTGGCGCCGCGCATCTTTTCCACCGGTGAGATCATCTATGGTGCCAAGGCGCCTGACGTCTACGCCCGAATCGACAGCCTCGATGACGCGCTCGCCCATGTCCGCCGACTGAAGGCGCAGGGGGCGCACAGCGTCAAGAACTACAACCAACCGCGCCGCGACCAGCGCCAGATGGTCGTCGCCGCCGCGCAGCAGGAGGGCATGGAGGTCGTTCCCGAGGGCGGTTCGCTGTACACCCAGGGGATCACGCTGATCGCCGACGGCAACGCGACCGTCGAGCACAACATCCCGGTCGGTGTCTTCTACGACGACCTTGTCAGCTTCTGGTCGCAGACGAAGACCAACTATACCCCGACACTTGTCGTCACCTTTGGCGGCCCGGCCGGTGACCCGTACTGGCGCGCGCACGGCGAGGTGTGGAAACACCCGCTGCTGTCACGTCACGCACCGCCGTCGCTGCTCGCGGCGCAGAATGCCCGGCGCGAAATCGCGCCGGAAGACGACTATGTCGACGACGACAGCGCCCGGGAGGCAAAAAAGTTGGCTGACCGCGGTGTCCAGGTCTCGATCGGGGCGCATGGCCAGCAAGCCGGGCTGGGTCCGCACTGGGAGCTTTGGTCGTTCGTCCGCGGCGGCTGGAGCCCGATCGAGGCGCTGCGGGCCGGCACCATCATGCCGGCGACGTCGCTGGGCTATGCCCGTGATGTCGGCTCGCTCGAGGTGGGCAAGCTCGCCGATCTGGTCGTGCTCGACGCCGACCCGACCGTCAATATCCGCAATAGCGACAAGGTGAACGCGGTGATGCTGGGCGGCCGCATGTACGATGCGGCAACGTTGAACGAGATCAACACCGGCACCCGCAAGCGGCAAGCCTATTGGTGGGAGGCGCAGGGCAGCGGCGCTGTCTCGGCACAGGCGATCGCGGCCGGCCACGGCATCGATTGAACGGTCAGGCCGGGGCAGCGAGCACCAGCGTCGCCGCTGCCCCGGCCTCGGCCGACGGCGCGATCCAGACGTCATAGGCACCGGGTTCGATCACCGGGCGGTTGTCGATGCCGATGAAGGCGAGATCCTGCCGCCGCAGAACGAAGACAGCTTTAGCAGTGCGGCCGGCGGGCACGTCGAGCCGTTGAAAGGCGACCAGCCGCCGCACCGGCTGGGTGATCGTCGCGCTGCGGGGACGTACGTAAAGCTGCACGACCTCGGTGGCGGCGCGGCGGCCGCGGTTGCTGATGACCGCCGTCACCTCGACCTTGCCGTCCCAGGCCAACCCGCCATCCACGACGATCGGACCATAGGCGATATCCCCCCAGGTCAGGCCGTGGCCGAAGGCAAACCGCGCCGCATTGGGGGTCGTCCGATAGCGCGCCTTGTACGGCACTGCCGGCCCTGGCGCTGCCGGGCGCCCGGTCGGCTTGTGATCATAATGATAAGGCACCTGGCCGCTTTCGATCGGGAAGCTGACCGGCAGCCGCCCCGACGGCGCGACCCGGCCGAGCAGCACATCGGCCATGGCATTACCGGATTCCGACCCCAGGAACCAGCCGACGACAATGGCCGGGGCCGACAGTACGGCGTCGCCCAGCGCCAGCGCACGCCCGGTGCTGAGCACCACGACCATCGGCTTGCCGGTCGCGGCGACGGCGCGGACAAGGTCGATCTGCGGTGTCGGAATCGTCACTTCGGTCCGGGACTGCGCCTCACCCGACATCACCTGCGATTCGCCGATGGCGAGGACAGCGACATCGGCTAACCGCGCTGCCGCAACGGCCGCCGCAATGCCGCCCGGCAACGCCGTCTCGACGCCCGATCCGGGCGTTACCGTCACACCAGCGCCAAGTCCGGTGGCCAAATCAACCGCCTCGCGATCATCGCCATAGACATTCCAGGGTCCGATCAGGTCATGCGGCCCGGATGCGAACGGCCCGATCAGCGCGATCCGCCGCCCCGGTGCCAACGGCAACAGTCCGCCGTCGTTCTTCAACAGCACGATCGAGCGCTGCGCCGCCTCCCGCGCCAGGGCCCGATGCGCCGGCAGGCCGACCATCCGCTTTTCGCGTCCCGGTGTCAGCCGGCGGAACGGATCATCGAGCAGGCCGACCGCCGCCTTCAGCGCCAACACCCGTCGCACGGCTTCGTTCAATCGCGCCATCGGCACCGCGCCTGCCGCCACCAGCGCCGGCAGATGATCGCGGTAAAGCCCGCTCTGCATGCACATGTCGACACCGGCAAGGAAGGCCAGTCGCGCCGCATCTCGCCCGTCGCGGGCAAAGCCGTGGGCGATCAGCTCTTCATCCGCAGTATAATCCGATACCACCAGGCCTTTGAAACTCCACTCACCGCGCAACACATCGGTCAGTAGCCAGTGATTGGCGGTAGCCGGAATGCCCGACAATTCATTGAAGGCCGCCATGACCGTCGCGGCGCCGGCGTCGAACGCCGCCTGGAACGGCGGGAAATAGACCTGCCGCAGCGTCCGTTCCGAAACATCGACGCTGTTGTAATCGAGCCCGGCATCGGCGGCACCATAGGCGGCGAAATGCTTGGCACACGCCGCCATCGCATCGGGATCGGCAAGGCTGCGGCCCTGAAATCCCGACACCCGCGCCGCCGCGAACAAGCGCCCTAGCGTGACGTCCTCACCCGACCCCTCGACGCCCCGTCCCCAGCGTGCATCGCGCGCGATGTCGACCATCGGTGCAAAGGTCCAGTCGATGCCCGCAGCGCTCGCTTCCACCGCGGCCGCGCGCGCCGTGCGCCGGGCCAGATCGGGATCGAAGCTCGCCGCCTCGCCCAGCGGCACCGGGAAGATCGTCCGAAAGCCATGGATGATATCACCGGCAAAAATCAGCGGGATACCGAGCCGGCTCTTCACCGCTGCCTGCTGCAGCCGACGATGCCAGGCACTGCCCTCGCCGTTGAAAATGCCGGTCAACTGCCCCGATCGCGCCGCCGCCAGCTGCACCTCGGCACTGGCGCCGGTGCCAGGCGGGTTGAGCGCCGTCGCCGCACGGCCGCCGATCGCCGAGGCCATCAGCGTCAACTGCCCGGCCTTTTCGGCAATCGTCATCCGCCCCAGCAGCGCCTCGATGCGGGCACCCGTTGTTGCCGGCGGCAGGGCCAGCCCGAACGCCGGACGCGCCGCGAGCGCTGCCCCCCCGGCAAGCAGCGCACGGCGCGACAGCCGGTTCATACCGGCGCCAGCCAGCCACCGGTGAAGCCGGCGCGTTCCAGCCCGCGCCGGATGTGCGGATTGCGCGCCATGATCCGCCAGATCAGCCCGGTGCGGTAGTTCTCGATCATCGCGAGGATCGGTCCCTGGTCGATGCCGATCCAGTCGGTGTCATACCAGCCGCGTCCGGGCAGGACGTGCCCATGACTGAGGCGCCGTTCGAAATCGAAGGTCGGATTATAAGCATCGTAGAAGCCATAGGCTCCGTATAGCGCATCGCCGTGCCGCTCGCGCATCGCCATCAGCGCCGGGATGCAGATTTCGGGGGCAAAGGGGATCGAGCCCCCGGCCGCCGTCGGCGCGATGGTGCCATCGTCGAAATCGCCGACGCCGCGCGCCGAATAGGACCGGAACACGCGCGTCTCGCCGAGCACGTCGAGCCGGAACGCCCCCGGCCCGTCGGACGCCGTCAGCCCCCATTCGTCGCGACCATAGCCGCGCCAGCCATAGGGATTGGCCATGGCATAGCTGCGCTGCGCGATCGTCGCACGACGGCTGTTCTCGAAGTAATCGATGCCTTTCGACCGCATGAAATCGTCCTGGATGCGGCGGAAATCGATCCAGACGTGGCTGTACTGATGACCGAACATCGGCGGAAAGCGCAGCATCGAAAGATTGCCCGAGTCGGTCCAGTACGTCGCCAGCCGCTGGCTCCAGGCATCCCAACTGGCGCGATCGAGCGCGCGAGAAGGCTCGGGTGAACCGAGCCCCAGAATATAGACGAGCATCGCCTCGTTATAGGCCAGCCAGTCATATTCGATGAACCCGGCCTCCGGCGTCCAGCCCATCGACACCACCGGCGCTCGCGTCATCGCCCAGCGCCAGTCGACCCGGCGATACAGCCGCTCGGCCAAGGTGCGGATCTCACCCTCGCCGGGGCCATCGTAATAGCTTTGCGCCAACAGCACGCCGGCCAGCAGCAGCGCGGTATCGACCGTCGACAGCTCGGTCTTCTCGAACCTCAGCCCCGTGGTGTTGTCGAGAAAGTGGTAGAAGAATCCCTTGTAACCGACTGTACCTTCGGTCTCCGGTCCCTGGTTGGCACTGATCAGCCAGCGCAGCATCGCCAAGGTGCGATCCGCCGCCGCCTTACGGGAGACGTTGCCGCGCTCGACGCCGATCACGAACGCCGTCAGCGCGAAACCCATGGCCGCAATGCTTGCAAAGGTCGTTGTCGGAAAACGATCGGGCGCGAGCCCGCGCCTGGCCTCGGTAGTGCCCCAGAAATAGTTGAAGGTGCGCAGTTGCACACTGTCCAGAAAGCTTTCGACCGTGGCGCCATGCGGCAACGGCGGCAGCCCTTGCTCACCTGGAATCGGTCCCAGCGCGACCTTCAACCGGTCACCGAGGCGCGTGCAGCCGGCCGCACCGGCCGCCATGCCGACGAGCAGCGTGCGACGAGCCAAAGGCAGTGACGGTCCATGTGCCTGCCCCATCAGAAGGTGAACCGGCCTCCAAACTGGAATGAACGCGGCGGGCTGTTGAGCGAATTGGGCAGGCCGAAGTTTTCGTTGACCTCGGGCGACCGGGGAATGAACCCGTCATAGCCGCCGAAATTGGCACGATTGAACACGTTGAATACCTCGGCGATCAGTTGCAGTCGGGGCCCGCGTTCGCCGCTCAGGTAGATGTTCTTGGCAAGCCGCAGGTCGACCTGCCGGAACGCACGGGGCTTGCCATAGTTGCCGAGCACCAGCCCGCCGCCGAAGCCGTTGCTCGCATCGGTCACAAAGAATGGCTGACCCGATGCAAAGGTCATCAACGTGGACGCCTGCAGCCCCCATGGCAGGTCCGCCAGTCCCGAGATCACGACGCGGTGCCGCTCGTTGCCGGCATTGGGACGAAACGGCTGGTTGGCGACATCGGGAAAATCGAAGTTGAAGCCGAAGCCGCGCTCCTGCGACCACGCCATGGTATAGGCGACGTTGATCGCCCAGGGCGATGCCGCGGTGTAGGGCTTGTCGATGGTCAGGAAGATGCCGTCATAGCGGCTGGCGCGATCCTGCGTCAGCGCCACGACGTTGCCGAAGCCGGGAACCGGAATGAAGTCCAGGAAACCGTCGGCATTCCGCGCCACCGAGCGATTGGCGGGAAAATAGCCGACCTGGTTGCGCCCCTCGATATGGGTGTAGCTGAGTGAGGTTTGCAGCCGGCCGAACTTCTGACGGATACCGACGCTATACTGGTCGGTGCGCGGTGGCCGCGTGTCGTTGCGGATCACCCGCAACTCTCCATTGGGCGCGACATTGGTCGCAATCAGCGCATCGAGCCCTTCCCGGCTGAGATAGCTGTCGTTCCAGGCGATCGTCGGCTGGTTGTTGCGCGGGGCGCCATCGCGAGAGAACGCGAAGGTGCGCAGCGTGAACTGCCGGAACAGACTTTCCTCTGCCGCATTGCGGAACAGCGTACGATCATAATAGCGGCCGAAACCGGCGAAAAACACCGTGCGCTGGTCGTCGAACACGTCGTAGGACACGCCAATGCGCGGCTGGAACGCGGTGGTGAACGGCTTGCGGTTGTTGCCGGTGGAAATGTAATCGTCGGCGCGGAAGCCGCCGCCCTGGGCCGTCAATGTCGTCTCCAGGCTGCGCAGCGCCGCCACGGCATCGGCCGGCGTCACATAGCTGTTGTTCTTGGCGTTGGATTCCCAGTCCCAGCGCAGGCCGAGATTGAAGGTCAGCTTTTCGGTCGCTTCCCAGTCGTCCTGCACGAACAGGCCAACCTGGGTGTCGTTGGCCCGTACCGTCGGATCGCCAAGACCGTAGATGGCTTCGAACGGGAACGAGTAATCGAGACCCTGACCGGCATCGATACGGTAGTTGAACAGCGGATTGCCGTTGAGATTGTTGTTCACCTCGTATTTCTGGAACGACACCTTGCCACCGAACTTGATGACATGGTTGCCGCCGAGCGCCTCGATATTCGACAGCGTCACATTGTTGCGCAACGTCAGGCCCTGCTGGATGACGCGCTGCGTCGTATCGCGGCCGCCGAAGCGGACCACGCCTTGGAAATCCTGGCCGACCAGATCGGGATTGAGCGCGGTCGGCTCGAACTTGTAGTAGAGGTAATCGACCGAAGCCTCGTTCTGCCAGTCGTCTCCCGTGTGCTGCCAGCGCAGGTTGCCGGTGTAGACATTGTTCTTGTTAATTGACGCTGCCTCTTGCGCAGTTGCGCCGCCAAAGCCCGACGTCTCGGCCTCGGTACGCAGGCTGCCCGACAGCTCGATCTTGTCGCGGTCGCCGGGCTGGAAGGTCAGCTTGGCAAATCCCAGGTCCGATCGGAAGGGGCTGGCAAACGTACCCTCATATTGGCCGAAGCGCGCCAGATTTGCCGGGTCGCGATTGCCGAGCCGGACGTTGATCAGCCGATCCTCGTCATTGCCCTCATAGGAGATGAAGAAGTTCAGCTTGTCGGTGATGATCGGCCCACCCAGCGAGCCGCCATATTGCTTGCGCTTGAACTCCCCCTTCGGCCGGTCCTCGAGCTTTTCGAAATAGTCTTTCTGGCGCAGGTTCTTGTCCTGATAAAAACCAAAGACCTCGCCGTGGAATTCATTGCCGCCGGATTTGGTGACGGCGGTGATTACCGACACGCCGGCGTCTTCATACTCCGCCTTGTAGTTGGCGCTGAGCACTCGGAACTCCTGCACGGCGCCTTGCGGGAACGGGTTGCCGCGACTTGAGTCGCCGCCGACGAGCCCGCCCTGCTGGATGTTCGATTTCAGGCTCACGCCATCGACGAAAACGTTGACCTGCGGGCTGGCCAGGCTCTCGCCGTTGGGATCCTCGCCGATCCCGCCCCCGGTAAAGGTGCGGCGGAATTCGTTCTTGCTGGCCCGGACGCCCGGCGCCAGATCGGCGAAATTCAGAAAGTTGCGGCTCGATTGCGGCAGCGACTCGATCTGCCGGGTGGTGACATTGGTGCCGATCTCCGACGTCCGCGTCTCGACCAGCCGGCCGCTGTTGACGGTGATCAATTCCTCGCCGGCGACCGGTGCCAGATCGACATCAAGGGTCGACGACTGGCCGACGCCGACGGTCACTTGCCGGGTCACGGTCTGGCCGCCGGCCGCAAAGCTAACGTCATAGGTACCGGGTCGCAACCCGGGCAGGACATAAGCCCCGTCCGCGCCCGCCGTGGCGCGCGAGGTGAAGCCGCTGTCGACATTTCGCGCCGTGACCACAGCACCGGCGCTGGGCGCGGCGGCACTGCTGACGTTGCCGCGCACGGTTGCCGTTGTCAGCTGCGCGGTGGCGGGTACAGACGCTAACAGCAGCAACGCCGCCAAGGTAACCAGTCCTGCGACTAACCGCGAGACCCTTGAACCCATAACACTCCCCTTCACGCAACCGACAAACCTGGCTGGCGACTTCGGACGATCGCCTGCAGACGGGGATGCGTGAAACAAGAATTGGTTCCGTCGCCGGCAGGCGCGGCGCCTGAGGCCCTTTCGAATTGCCGCGGGGTGTGACTTTTTCGACAGCCGCAACGCGCTAAAGCGCGATCGGGAGACCGTCGCTGCGCGCGCTGGCAATGATGGCGTCGAGCATCTGCATCACCTCGATCGACTCCGCCGTGCCGATGCCGTTCCAGGCCGTCGGACCGCAGCGCACCGCCGCGGCAAAGGCCTCGGCCTCGGCACGGAAACCGTCGGTCGGCGGGAAGGTGATTGCCTCGTTGCGGGGTTCCCAGCCGCCCCGGCTGACCTCGAGTACACCCGGCTCGGCAACGGTCAAATGGTTGCGGAAATCGGTGGACAGGGTGCCGTCCTCGCCGGCCAACACGGCCCGGCGATAGACGCCGGTGCCGAAACTGCACGCCGCCTGCGCCATCAGGCCATCGGCAAAGCGCATGTTGGCAACCAGCGTCATGTCGACGCCGCGCGGGCTCCAGTGCGCCAGCGCCGTCACCCGCTGCGGCAGCGCGCCGGCAAACAGGCGGATCAGGCTGACCGGATAGCTGCCGGCATCGAGCAGGGCACCGCCGCCGAGCTCCGGATCGAGCCGGATATTGGCCGGATTGGCCATCGGGAAGCCAAAGGCCGCCTGGATCAACCGCGGCCGGCCGATGGCACCTTCGACCACCAGCCGCGCTGCCGCCAACGTTTGCGGCTGCGAGCGATAGGGAAAGGCCTCGAACAACAGGCGGCCGGAACGCTCCGCAGCAGCAAACATCGCGCGTGCATCGTCGGCGGTGACGGCGATCGGCTTTTCGCACAGCACATGCTTTCCGGCCTCGAGCGCCCGGATCGACCATTCGGCGTGGAGGCTGTTCGGCAGCGGATTGTAGATCGCCTCGACCTCGGGATCGGCAAGCAGCGCCGCATAGCCGGCAAGCGCGCTCGGGATGGCGTGCCTGGCGGCAAAGGCCTCCGCCGTCGCAAGTTCACGGCTAGCGACCGCAACGACGTCGACCGCGGGTGACCCTGCGACGGCGGCGGTGAAATGCCGGGCGATGTTGGCCGCCCCCAGGATGCCGATGCGAAGTGGCGCTGAAGCGGTCATCGGCAGGTCCTTGCGACAATCCGGCGTCGCCGTGGCGACGGGAGGATCCCGGCGGATCGGCAGTCCGCCGTATAAACGGCTAACGCCATGATATCGCTGGGCGGTGGCTAGTGGTGACGCCGATCGGCTACTGATTCGGGTATGAGACAATTCCCGACTAACTACTACGGAACGCTAGAAGTCATTCACACTGGTACCACGGCTCCATGGTGACGTCGCCCTCAACCCGACGTCTGCTGAGGGTCATCAGCCAAGCGGGATCCACTGCTCTCCAATCTGCAATGCGTACGAAAAACGAACATGAGGGGACCTTCTCTGTTTTTCAGAAAGCAAAATAATTGAAGCGGGGAAGTCTCCACACTCTACAAAATGAGCACAGATATGAACTAGCGTCGTCTCAAAAATTATCGATAGTTTTTCTATGACATCATTCATGAATACGATTACAGGAAGCGCGGGCTCGGGATATTTTTGGTATACAAGTTCAATGCTCGGCTCCAGAAACTGGCCATCAGGACGAAGTGAGTAGTCAGTTATTATGACATGTGCGGTTGAACTAGGATACTCTAATGCATTTCTGACCTCACGGAGGAACCGCAACGACGGGATAACCGCTTGCAAATAAGCTATTGCCTCTCATTCGCTCCACGTCGCGAGCGGCCATCTCCGTGGGCATCATGTGCCGTACGCCCTGATCAGCCAGCGGAGGCCGCCCCCTGCCTCGCTTCTCCAGCGCCGCGCCCGCCCGTTGCTCGGCGAGGAACTCGCGGCGGGTCATAACCTGCTGCGCGCGGGCGGCCGTGTCAGCGACGATCTCGGTCAGTAGTTGAGCGCCTTTCGGATCGCTGATCGAGGCTTCTTCAATTCGCTCCAACTCGCGGATGACAAAGTCCTTAAAGGCGCGCTGCTTGGCAGGATCGTCGCCGCAGTCCCAGTCTGGAATACTCACTTCGCGGCCTTGATCGGTACGCCGTTATCAACGGTAGCGCCGCCAGCGCAGAAGGTCGCCCACTCCTCCATCATCGGGCGGCGGCGATCGAGATAGGTGCCGCGCTGATACGACCGCACTACGGCCTGCTCGGTGTGGGCTAGGGCCGCTTCAACGATCTCGTGGGGGTAGCTTGTCTGATCCGCTGCCCACGTCCGGAAGGTGGCCCGGAAGCCGTGCGCGGTGATATCGGTCCGCTTCATGCGCTTCAGCGTCGCCAACAGGGCCATGTTGGAAAGGGGCTTGTTCTCGCGGTTGGGGGAAGGGAAAGCGTGAACGTCGTTCGCGCCCCGGTCCATCGAGCGCAGCAGCGCCACAGCCGCTGTGCTTAGCGGCACATCGTGGAACTGCCGGGCCTTCATGCGACCCTTCGGTATCGACCAAACTGCGGCGTCCAAGTCGATCTCGTCCCAAGTTGCATCGATGACCTCCCCGGTCCGCGCGGCGGTCAGGATGGCGAACTCCAGCGCGCGCGCGCCGAAGCCGGGCTGCGCCTTCAAGGTCGGCATGAAATCCGCGATCTCGGCAAAGGGCAGAGAGGCGTGACCCTCATCTTCCTCGCCCTTCGCTTTACGCGCACCCAGCACGGCATCCAGCTTGCCCCGCGCCCTAGTGAGGTCATCGTCGGGCCGCCAATCGTGCGCAGCAGCATAGGCCAGGACTGCACCGATCCGCGACCTGACACGCTTCGCGGTTTCCGGCTTCTCGGTCCAGATTGGCTTAAGTGCATCGAGAATGTCGGCCGTATTGACCTCATTCACTGGCTTCGCGCCGAAGATCGGATACACATAAGCCGCCAGCGATTGCCGCCACTGAGGTTCGTTCTTGGGGTTACTCCACCCCTTTCCGCTCGCCCGATGCTTGATGCAGCGGTCAGCAACATCCTCGAACGTCGGAACGCGGAGGGTTATCGGTTCGGCGCTCGCTGGCGGTGACGCTGCGTTGGCGGCCTTCTCCGCTTGCAGCACGGCCCAAGGGTCAATGCCCCGCTTCACCTGACCCCGAAGCTGCAACGCCGCATCTCGTGCCTGATCGAGCGACATGAAGTCGATGCTGCCTAGTCCCATGTAACGATGCGCACCCCGGATGGAGTACATGTAGGCCCAAGTTTTCCGGCCATTTTCCCCGACGACGAGCCACAAGCCGCGCCCGTCGCCGAACTTGGCGCGCTTGCCCGGCTGATTCTTCGCTGCCGCAACCTTCGCGTTCGTGAGCTTCATTCCCGCTCTCCCTGTCCTTGCAGGGTCTATATCGGCTACCGATTTTGAAAGGTAAACAACGGATATAGGTGGTGATCGAGTTTGGGTAGCAGGCTACCGTTTTGCCAAGCGTAGCACGGTATTTCAGGCCTTTAAGGCCACATCCGATAGCTAAAGAAAATGTTCCCCGGCGGATCGGCAGGGATTCGAACCCTGGAGGAGCTTTAGACCCCTACACACTTTCCAGGCGTGCGCCTTCGACCGCTCGGCCACCGATCCATCCGGGAACGGCGGCGATAGCCGGGCCGGCCCGCGAAAGCAATCGGGCCGAACCGCCGACACGAAAAAGGGCGGCTCCCGTGCTGGAAACCGCCCCGTCTCGTGCCTGGCCCTGCCGGCGCGACGTTACCGCAGCAGCTGGAGCACCTGCTGCTGGGACTGGTTGGCCTGGGCAAGCATCGCCTGCGCCGCCGGGCTCAGCACCTGGCTTTTCGCCAGGTTGGTCGTTTCGGCCGAGAAATCGGCGTCGACGATGCGCGACCGCGACGACACGAGGTTGGTCGAATTCGACGACAGGTTGTTGACCGTTGCCTCGAGCCGGTTCTGGACGGCACCCAGGTTGGCGCGATCGAGGCTGATGGTGTTCAGCGCTTCGTCGATCGCGCTGAGCGCCGCGCTGGCACCGTCCTGCGTCGTCAGGTCGATGTCGGCAACTTTCAGGCCGCCCTCGTCGGCACCGTATGTGTTGGCCTCGAAACCCAACGCCGTGAAGTTCGACGTCGTACCGAAGCCGAGCGAGCCGGCTTCGACGTCGATGCCCTTCGAAGACGACAGCGACACTGTGGCATAGGCGGTGTTGACCGCCTCGGCCGCGGTCGGCGCGTCGACATCGACCGCGGTCTGCACCGCATAGCTGGTCCCGGTGCCGCGAATGCTGGCCGTGCCGAGACCGAAGCTCGCCGCGGTGACGCCCGTCGAGGTTTCGAACGCCACGGACACGTTGCGGCCATCGGCAGCGGTCAATTCAAGGCCGCCCTTGCCGTTGTCGGCCGCGACGACCCCTGTCAGGCCACTGTACTTGTTGATTTCCTTGGCGACGTTGTCGCGCGTTGCCTGGGCTGAATCGGTGCTCAGCAGGTTGATGTCGATGGTGACGCCGTTGATGCCGAGCTGCTTGATGCCTTCGTTGGCCAGCGCGACAACCGTGGTGACGGTGCCGTCGATGGTCAGCGCATTGGCCTTGGCGGTCACCCCGGTTTCGGCGCTGGATGCGTTGATCGCGGCGGCAATCGCGATGGCGGAGCCTTCCTTCTTGCTTGATGCCACGGTCGTGTCCGACGTCGTGTCGTCGTCGGCCGTGCTGGCGCGGATGGCGATGCCGTTGATCTGGAGGTCGCCGGAATTCAGCGTCAGCGCCGTGGCAGCGGTCGTCGCCACCGCGCGGCTGTCGCTCGTCGCCGCCGAAACGCCGCGTTCATAACTGCCGACCTGCAGCCCCGAGCGCGAGATGCGCCCCGAGCTTGTCGAGCCGACCTCGACCGGGCCCCCGTTGTTCGAGACAAGGTTGTAGGTGCCCGACCGGGCGCCGACCTTGACGCCGGTGGCGGCGGCGGTGACCGTCGTCAGCGAAACCACGATGTTGCGGCCGTCGGCGGCCTCCAGCCGGATGCCGGCCAGGTCGTCGCCGGTATCGACCGCGCGCACGCCGGTCTGGCCGGAAATGGCGTTGATGGCATCGGCGACAATCGTCCGGTTGGTGGCATTGCTCGTCGTCGTGGTGATCGCCGCCGTTGCCTGGCCGTTGATGGTGATCGTGCCGGTCAACGCGGCCGCGGTCTGGGCGGCCCCCGTCATCACCGTCTTGCCGACGACAGCCGAGACGCCGGTCTGGGCACTGGCTCGGTTGATCGCGGCGACCTTGGCGACCGCCGAAGCTGCCTTTTCCGATGACGAGACATTGTCGTCATCCGCCGACGATGCGCCGATGGTGACGCCGTTGATGACCAGGTCGGACGCGACCAGCGACTGGTTGAGCGACAGGTTGGCAGCCGTCGCCTCGAACGCGCCGGTCGCCGACAGCGCGGCGGTGGCGCCAGTGCCGAGATCGGTGGCACGGGCCGAACCGATGTTGAGCTTGACGGTTTCGCCGGCGCGGCTGCCGGTCTGCAGCTGGAGCGACTTGGCCGAGCCGTCGAGCAACTTGATCCCGTTGAAATTGGTGCGCGAGCCGACGTTGTCGATCTCGCTGGTCAGTTGCTTGACTTCGGCCTGCAGCGCCTTGCGATCGTCACCGGTCACCGTGCCGTTCGACGCCTGGACCGCGAGTTCGCGCATGCGCTGGAGCATGTTGGTCACCTCGCCCATCGCGCTTTCCGCCGTCTGCGCGAGGCTGATGCCGTCGTTGGCATTGCGGATGGCGACCGCGAGGCCGCGGACATCGGCGGTCATGCGCTGCGAGATGGCAAGACCAGCGGCATCGTCCTTGGCCGAGTTGATGCGCTGCCCGGTCGACAGCCGCTCCATCGCCATCGACAGGCCCATCTGCGAGGTGCGCTGGCCATTCTGGGCGGTCAGCGCGGAAAGATTGGTATTGATCACCGTCATGTTCAAAACTCCCGGTTTCGGTTCCCCGGCCTCCGTGCGGTCACGGGGCGCCGTGAACCCGATATCGGCGGGGCTGCCGATTGTTTTACGCTTCGCCGCCGTTTCGCCTTATGAGGGGCGATGACCGACACCTTTCCCCTGCATCTGGCCGGGTTGCCCTTTGCCCTGCTGCATCGCGACACCCATCTCGTGATCATCGACAAGCCGGCCGGGCTGGCCGTCCATCCCGGGCCACAGACTCCCGACAGCCTCGAAGATTTCCTGCCCGACCTGGCCTTCGGCAACCAGCGCCTGCCGGTCATCTCGCACCGGCTCGACCGTGATACGTCGGGCTGCCTGATCGTCGCGCGCCATCCCAAGGCGGTAAAGCGAGTCTCGCAGCTGTTCGAAGCCGGCCAGGTCAGCAAAGTCTATTGGGCCGTGCTCGAAAGCCTGCCCGACGACGACAGCGGCACCGTCGATGCGCCGCTGCACAAGATTTCCAGCGCCGAAGCCGGCTGGCGGATGATCATCGATCGCCGCGGCAAGCGCGCCGTGACCCACTGGCAGGTCATCGACCGCGCCGCGCGTCTTGTCGAGTTCCGGCCAGAGACCGGCCGCACCCACCAGCTCCGCGTGCACGCCGCCTCACTCGGCCATCCCATCCTGGGTGACCCGGTCTATGGTGCCGGCAACGGCCCGATGCGCCTCCACGCCCGCACCATCACCCTGCCCTATGACGAAGCGGCACCGCTTGCCGTCACGGCGCCCCTGCCCGCAGACTGGCCAGCGCAGGCATTATTCTCGCCGGCAAATGGTCACACATCCGCGCTGGCCGATCTTGTCGACACCAGCGGCCCGAACCCGGCCCCGGCATAATGTCGTTACGCTTCAGGTGCGGGTAACCCCGGATGTAACCCGCGGCTTTTCCATGCAAAAGTGAAATTGCGCTCGAAAGAGCGACGTTGCGCTGGTAGCCGTTCGGGGGGACGGTTGAATCGGGACAACGCAGCCGGTGTCTGGATCCAGAACGCGTTCTGGAGGCCCACAAGCCCGGCATGGCCGCGCGGATCGATCCGGGGGATTGCGCGGCGATTTCGAGGGTGTCGCTATCGTGTCGGGGGGCACGGCAGCGGCGCCCTCCTGACGCAACGGCCGCTGCCGATCAGCGCGCCTTGGTCGTGCGTTGCTGGAAGCCGACAAAATCGTGGTAGCGATCCGACAGGTCGGCGAGCCGGGCATGGACCTTTTCGGCACCGATGGCGCTGACCACGTCGTCGACCAGCAGGTTGAGCAGGCAGGCGAGCGCCGTATTCATGTCCCAGAAGTGCCCCAGCGCCACCTCGGCCGCGAGGATGTGCGGGGTCAGGTCACGCGCCCAGGGGCAATAAGGATCGGTCACGACGACCAGCGGCACCCCCTGCGCCACCGCATCTTCGGCCAGCAGCCGGAAGTGTCGCGAATAGCGCCTGAGGTCGACAAGCACCAGGACATCGGCGCTGCCGGCCTCCAGCATTTCGGCATACAGGCCCGTGCCGGCGTCGAGGCTGTGCACCCCCGGCCGCACATAGCCGAGGTGATGGGCAAAGCCGGCGGCCAGACCGCGCTCGGTTTGGAAGCCGGCGACCTGCACCTGGCGCGCACCGACCAGCAGATCGACCACCGCCGTCCATTGCGGCGTTTCAGCGAGGCGATAGACGTCGGCGATCGCCGCGCTTTCGGATCGCAGCCGCGTGTCGTGGCCCCCGCCAGCGGCCGTCGGCAACATCCAGGGCGCGACGCCGAGATCGCCGCGCAAATCGTCCTTCAACGCCGACAGCCGCGGATAGCCGAGCGATTTCAAAAAGCGCCCGACCGTCATCGCCGAAACGCCGACGCGCAGCCCGATGCTTGCCGCCGTCTCGAACGGGATCGACGCCATGTTGTCGAGCAGCCAGCCGGCGATCATCCGTTCCGAGACGGTAAAGCCGTCATAACGTGCACGTAGCAGCAGGGCGACCTTGTTAGGCATGATAGCGCACTAACATGCACGCGCCGGCACGACGCGCCAAGCCGGCGGCGGGCTTTTATTTGGCAGGCATCGCCGCCGCCAGCCATTGCGCGCTGCGGGCCAGCAGGTCGGTCCGCGCCGCGCTGTCGTCGAGATCGTGGTCGAGCCCGCGATAGAAGATCAGTTCGTGCTTCTTGCCGGCCCGACCGAGCGCCGCGTCCATCGTTTTGTTCCGGCGGCGATTGAGTAGCCGCCAGCGCCAAGCCGCCAGCGAGAAGAGCTTCCCCTCAACCTCATACACGACCTTGCCGGACCGTATCGATACCAACGGCCGTGGCAACGCAAGTCAATTAGTCGTCAGGGGTTTGTGCTCGATTCGGTGTGGCTGCGCAGCGCTTCGCTGTCGAACCATACCGGCTTCCAGCGCTCCGCGGCGAACAGCGGCGACTGGTCGGCATAGTGCGGCGACTGGGTGCGGATCGTCGCGGCGCCGAACTGGTGGACGCTGCGCGACGACACGGCACCGTCAGCCGCCCATTCGATCAACATGATGAAGCCGTCGCCATTGTTGCCGACGCGATGCCCCTTGCCATCCGAAGTGTCGATGATGGCGCGCAATGTCTCCGGTCCACCGCAGACCGGCAGGTCGACCTTGCCATGGCGCAAGCGCTGGAAATCGCCGAGCGGCACGTCGAGCCGGCCATAATTGGCCTGCAAGGTATCGACAGCAGCGCGCAGTGCCGGCGCCGCATCCGGCCGCGGCTTGTTCATATAGGCCGATCGCGCCGCGTCGGCGAACGCAAGGGTCACCAGGGTATCGGCGGGTCCGATGCAGTCGAGCGTCCAGTCCCATTGGCCGATCAGCTTCTGCGCCGCCGCCAGGTCCGGCGCCTGCGAAGTGTCGATCGCCATGACCTGCTTGTACCAGGCGCCTGCCCAGCCGGCCTTGTCATAGCCCTTGTCGAACTTGATGCGCAGCAGGTCGTCGCGGCTGATCTGGCGGTCGCCAAGCCCGGCGAACAGCGACTGATAGCGCAGCGCGCGATTGGTCACGAAGGTCTCGATGCCCATTTCCGGTGCAAACGCCTCCCGTTTCTGTTCATCGGCCGGGGCCGTCGACAGGAACGGCGTGTTGTTGCTGTTGCCGACCCAGCCGGCGGCGGGATCGACCGTCATCGGATCGGCCCGCCACGGCATGTACCGCGTCCACAGCGTCTTCGATGTATCGCCGGGCAATATACCCTTCCAGTCGTAACCCGGCGCACGATCGGGGAAGCGGGCATTATAGAACATGCCGATATGGCCCGCTGCGTCGGCATAGACGAAATTGGTGCCGCTGATCGCCTGCATGTCCATGACGCGCTGCCACTCGTCGAGCGTACGTGCCTTGTTCAGGCGGTAATATTGCGTCACCTGCCGAACATCGTCGATGCCGGCATAACGCAGCGCGAACCAGCCCTTGTCATTCCGGATCACCGGGCCGTGCACCGAGCGATAGGTCGTGCGCTGGATCGGCAGCACAAACGGCCCGAACTTGACCCGCAGCCACACACGCCGGCTTTCCAGCGGCAGCCATTTGCCATCGAGCCGATATTCGGTGCCGGCCTCGTTCACCACCAGCTTGTAGGTGTCGATCAGGTCTGGTCGGTTGACGGTATTGGTCCAGCCCAGGGTCTTGTTGTGGCCCAGCAGCGGATAGGGGGCACCCGGAAACAAGGCCCCGGCAAAATCCCAGCCCTGTTCGGAATGGACAACGACTTCCCACCACGACACCCCGCCCTCCCACGGCTGGTGCGAGTTGACGATCAGCCGGGTAACGCCATCGCTCGACCGCCTGCCGGCAACCGCGAAACCATTGGAGCCACGCTCGTCGGCCGGGCCGGCGTCACGCGGCACCGGATCTCCGGCGACCAACGCGCCAAGCGGGCGATCGAGGCCGAAGAAGAACGGCGAGCGCAGCATGAAGCCTGCGACGATATCCCTGCCGTTGACCGGGAACAGGCCGCGGATGCGCTGCTCGCCCGGGTGACCGGCGGCATATTGGTTGAGGCCTTGCGCATAGGCCTCGAGCAGCAGCCGCGCGTCCTGCGGCAGTTCGCCGTAATGGCGCGCCGCGGTCGCATTGGCGCCGAGCAACGCCCCGGCGAAATCGATCTTGGCACCGTCCTGCCCGGTGATCGCGCCGCCACGACCACGAACCGCGGCGACGACTTCCTCGAGATTGCGGAAATCATCCTCGGCATGAGCGATGGCGAGGCCAAAGGCGACATCGGGATCGGTCTTGCCATAGATATGGGGAACGCCCCAGCTGTCGCGCACGATACGGACGTCGCGCTTCAGAACCGGATCGGCGACGGAACCGCGCGCCGTCAGGTTATCCCAGCTGGCGAGGCCCACCAGCACCGTCGCCAGCACTCCCAGGACAACCAGCAGCCCCCGCAACCATCTCGGCATCAACGCGCGTCCCTGGCGATAGCGCCGCCCTTGATCACCACCGCGACTTTCTCCAGCACCCGCACATCCGCCAGCGGATCGCCGGCAACCGCGACGATATCGGCATAGCGCCCCGGCGCCAGCGCACCGACATCGGCGGAGCGGCCCAGCGCCTCTCCGGCGTTAACTGTCGCCGCCTGGATCGCCTGCAGCGGGGTCATGCCCCATTCGACCATCTTGGCGAACTGCAGCGCGTTGGTGCCGTGCGGATAAACCCCGGCGTCGGTACTAAAGACATGTCGGACACCCGCCCTTACCGAGCGCTGGAACGTCTGGCGCTGCTTCAGGCCGATGGCGCGTTCCTTTTCCAGGCTTTCGGCGAACACGCCATTTTTCGCGCCTTCGGCGAGGATATAGTCGTCGTCATAGACATCCATCGAGAACCAGGCGCCGCTCTTCTTGGCCAGCGCGAAACTCTCGTCGTCGGCGAGGCTGGCGTGCTCGATGGTATCGGCGCCGGCGCGCAGCGCCGTGTTGATGCCGCTGGTGCCATGGGCATGGACGGCGACCTTCATGCCCAGCATGTGCGCCTCGGCGACCAGCGCATCCATCTCGGCCTGGCTGTACTGCTGGCCGCCGACAGTAGTCGTCTTGGAAAACACCCCGCCTGTGCCGCAGAACTTGATGACCTCGGCGCCCCATTTGCGGAGCTGGCGGACCTTGGCGCGGATCGCCTCAGGACCATCGGCAACGCCCGGTGTCTCGACCTTGATCTCGGGCTGGAATTCGGTGGCGTCGCAATGACCGCCGGTGGCACCGATCGAATAGGTCGCCGGCACGATGCGCGGCCCGACGATATAGCCGCCCTCGATCGCCTGCTTCAGGCCGATATCGTCGAGATTGCCGCTGCCGACGTTCCTGACCGTCGTGAACCCGGCATCGAGCGTGCGCTTGGCAAAAGTGACGCCGATCGCCGTGCTGAAGCTGCGGGCATATTCGAGCCCGCGATATCCGCCGATCGTCGGGTCACTGCTCAGGTGGACATGCATGTCGATCAGGCCGGGAAGGATCGTCATTGCCCCGAGGTCGATGCGGCGCGCCCCTGCCGGGATTGCCGTCGTGCTGGCAGGGCCAGCAGCGACGATGCGGCCATCGGTGGCGACGACCACGGCATTGACGATCGTCTTGCCGGCCACGACGTCGATCATCCGATCGGCGGTAATCGCCACGGTATCGGCGCACGCCGGCGCTGTCGTTGCCAGCAGTGCTGCTGCCAAAAGTGCTTTCGATGTCATTGCAATCTCCCTGTTCATCGACGGTAGGGCCACCGCCAATGCCGGGCAAGCCGCGAGCCATTGCAACTTCCGGCCTCTTTGTACGTATCTGTACATAACAGGGGGATCGCACTGTGCGTTGGCAGGATATTCCGGGCGGTACCCAGGGCCTCAGGCTATTAGTGGCCGATCGCCAGCCATTGGTCGCCGCCGGCCTGGCCGCACTGCTCACCACATTCCGCCATTCCAGCGTCACGACGTCCAGCAGTGTCAGCGGGGTGCGCGAGATGCTGCACGGCGATCGCATCGACGTGGCCATCATCGACATCGATCTCGATGGTGCCAAGCTTGCGAGTTCCAGCTCTTTGCCGGTAATAATTACTGCCCCGGCGGCCGACCACCCCAGCATTGCGGCCGCCATCGATGCCGGCTGCCGTGGCCTGGTGCTCAAGTCCGACGATGGCGCCGGGTTGGAAGTCTGTCTCGCGGCCGTCGCCGGCGGTGGCCAGTGGCTCGATGATCAGGCCGTCGGCAAGGCGCAAGGCTATCGCCGTGCCATGTTGTCGGCCAATGCACTGACCCCCCGTGAGCGTGACGTCGCCAGGCTGGTGGCAGCCGGACAGCGCAACCGGACCATCGGCGATGCCCTGGGCATATCCGAAGGCACCGTGAAAATGCATTTGCACAATGTCTATGCCAAGCTGGGCCTTGAGAGCCGCACCCAGTTGGCGATGGACAACAGGCTGCGCGCGCTCGGCTAGGCGGCGAGACCGTGCATCGGTACATCGACCTCGGCCAGCGCTGCCAGGAACTGGTCGCATGACCGGTCCCAGCCGAACGCCCTGCCCCGCATCGCGGCGGCGCCACGACTGGCGGTCACGGCTTGCCGCATCGCGGTCGCCAGGTCTGCGTCGACCCCGCCGATGCGGCCGGCGCCACCGGCACAGCCATCCTCGCCGAGGATATCGAGCGGCCCGGCGACCGGATACCCGGCAACCGGCGTCCCGCACGCCAGCGATTCGATGATGACAAGGCCAAAGGTGTCGGTGCGGCTGGCAAAGACCGAAATGTCGGCGCCGGCATAGGTCGAGGCCAGGGCTTCGCCGTGCAGGCTGCCGAGGAAGTGAACGTCCGGAAACTGCGCCTGCAGTTGGTCGAGCGCCGGGCCATCGCCGACGACAACCTTGCTGCCCGGCCAGTCCGCAGCAAGAAAGGCAGCGATGTTCTTCTCGACCGCCACTCGCCCGACATGGACCGCAATCGGGCGCGGCAACTCAGCGAACAGCGGATGCGGTGGCTTGCCAGTTGCAAAGAGCTCGCCGTCGACACCCCGGGTCCATTGCCGGCTGTGGCGGAGACCATGATCGGCGAGCTCGGCCGCCAGCCGTGGCGTGGCGACCAGGATATGCTGCGCCGGCCGGTGGAAGCGCTCCAGCAGCCGCCAGAACGGCGCCGGGGACAGGCCGGTCCGGGCGGCGACATAATCGGGAAAGCGCGTGTGGAAACTGGTGGTGAACGGCACCTTGCTGGCAATGCACCAGCTACGCGCCAGCCAACCGAGCGGGCCTTCGGTGGCAATATGGACGGCATCCGGGCGATGGCCGGCGATCGCCGCCGCGACCCGGCGCCGGGTGGTCAGCGCCAGCCGGATTTCGGGATAGTTGGGCATGGCCACCGACCGAAACAGGTCGGGCGTGATCGTCTGAACCAGATGTCCGCGCGCGCGGGCCAGCCCGACAATGGTCGACAAGGTGCGGACGACGCCGTTGACCTGCGGCATCCAGGCATCGGAAACGATGGTGATGCGCATCACGCCGGCTCCGGGATGCGTGCCACGGTGCCGGCGACAAGCCCCTTCGCCTTGGCGTGCGCGGCCCAGTCGAGGATCTCGATGCGCCCGTCCAGATGCTCGACAAGCGCGGTGCAGCTTTCCACCCAATCACCATCGTTCATGTAGAGGACGCCACCGAAGTCCCTGATTTCGGCTGAATGGATGTGGCCGCAGACGACGCCGTCGACACCGCGTTCGCGCGCCGCATGGGCGACGACCTCCTCGTACTTCGAAATGAAGGCGACGGCGTTCTTGACCCGGTGCTTGATGTACGCGGACAGCGACCAGTATGGCAGGCCAAGATGGCGGCGCAGCCCGTTGAACCAGACGTTGAGCCGCAACAGCACCGAATAGCCAACGTCGCCGGCAAAGGCGAGCCAACGCGCATACAGTACGACACCGTCGAATTCATCGCCGTGAAGGACGAGGAAGCGTCGGCCATCGAGCGTTTCGTGGATCGCCTCCTGCATGACCTCCACCCCGCCGAACGCCAGCCCGGTATAGTCGCGCAGCGCTTCGTCGTGGTTGCCGGGGATATAGACGACGCGGGTGCCCTTGTTGGCCAGCTTCAACACGCGCCGGATGATGTCGTTATGGCGCGGCGGCCAGTACCAGCCGCGCTTCAGCCGCCAACCATCGATGATGTCGCCGACCAGATACAGCGTGTCGGGCTTGATCGAATGCAGGAAATCATGAAGCAGCTCGGCATTGCAGCCCGCGGTGCCGAGATGTGTATCGCTGATCCAGACGGTGCGGAAGCGCAGCTTCTTGCGGGTGGCGCGGTCGTCTTCATCCTGCCAGTGCGCAGCGCCGAAGCTCCGAGACGGCGGCGCGGCATCGCTGGTGTCGCGCAAGGCCGTGATCGGGTGACTTGCCATGCGGTGGGGCCCTTGATGGTGATCACTGGCGTCCCCCTACATCCCGCCCGTGACAAACGCGTGTCGGCGTCTCGGCGGCTCAGCCAAGCAGTTGCGTCATCCAGTAGACCATCGCCGCGATCAGCGCCGAGGCCGGCAGCGTCACCACCCAGGCGACGACGATGCGCCCGGCGATGTTCCAGCGAACCGCCGACAGGCGCCGCGACGCGCCGACGCCGACAATAGCGCCGGTGATGGTGTGCGTCGTCGACACCGGTACGCCGAGTGCCGTCGCGCCGAACAGCGTGATCGCGCCGGCGGTTTCGGCGCAAAAGCCCTGAACCGGCGTCAACCGTGTAATCTTGGACCCCATGGTGTGGACGATCCGCCAGCCACCGAGCATCGTACCCAGCGCCATCGCCGCCTGGCAGGCGAGCACAACCCACAGCGGCACATGGAATTCGCCCGTGAGAACACCCTGCGAATACAGCAGCACGGTGATGATCCCCATCGTCTTTTGCGCATCGTTGCCGCCATGGCCGAGCGAGTACATCGCCGCAGAGACCAATTGCAGCTTGCGAAAGATACCGTCCACTGCCGACGGCGTGAACCGCGCGAAAATCCAGGCGATCGCCAGCACGATGAGCATGGCGAGGAACAATCCCATCATCGGCGACATGACGATTGCACCCGCCGTCTTGGCGACGCCCGCCAGCACCACCGCCGCGCTGCCCGCCTTGGCCGTGCCGGCGCCGATCAGTCCGCCGATCAACGCATGGCTGCTGCTCGACGGGATGCCCAGGCCCCAGGTCACCAGGTTCCAGACGATCGCACCCATCAAGGCGCCGAAAATGACCTGCGCATCGATGATGCCGGCGTCGATGATGCCGGTGCCGACCGTCTGGGCGACATGCAGCCCGAAGAACAGGAAGGCGATGAAGTTGAAGAACGCCGCCCAGACCACGGCATAATGCGGCGCCAGCACCCGCGTCGACACGATGGTGGCAATCGAATTGGCGGCGTCGTGCAGGCCGTTCAAAAAATCGAACAACAGCGCGACCCCGATCAACAGGACTAGGACGGTAAAGGAGATCGCCATCAGGCCCGGCGGTCAGGCATGGTCGATGACAATGCCCTGGATCTCGTTGGCAACATCCTCGAAGCAATCGACGACCTTTTCGAGCGCCGTATAGATTTCCTGGCCGACGATGAATGCCATCGGCGCCGTCTCGCTGTGCCTGCGAAACAGCGCCTTCATGCCGGCGTCGTGGATGTCGTCGGCCTGGCCCTCCAGCAGGACGATGCGCCCGGTAAGCAGATGCAGCCGGCTGCCGTTGGGCCCCAGCGACCGCAGTAGCGGGATCGCCTCCGCCGTCACCCGCGCCGCCTCCACGATGATGCCCGCCATATCGCGCATCTCGGCGTCGAATTCGGTGACATCGTACATCGATATCGCCTTGGCCGTCCTGTTCATCTGGTCGATGGCGTCGTCCATCGAGCTGATCAGCGAGGTAATGGCGCTGCGGTCGAATGGCGTCACAAAGGTGCGACGCACATCCTGAAGCACCTGGCGGGTGATGGCGTCGGCCGCCTCCTCACGGTCAAAGATCGTCTTGCTGTGTTCGGCCATGGCCTCCCCACCCTGCAAAAGCTTGGCGAGCGCGTCGGCGCCGGCGACCAGCGTGGCGGCGTGAGCATCGAACAGTTCAAAGAACTGGCCCTGCTGGGGCATGATTTTCTGAAACCAGCGTACCATCGGAAATCGGTGTGCCCCCTTGTTCGTCGCCCAGGTGCCGATCTGATCGAGCGCGCGATCGGTGATGCCGGGTATCGGCGGCGGCTCCCGAAAATCCCGGATGATCGCCTTCAACTCGGGCTCATCGACCGCGGCAACCGCATCGGCAAGGTCGAACCATTGCCGCCGGCGCTGATCCTGTTCGGGCCAGTCGCTCAATTCGGTCGTGACGGCAAGCGGGAAGACCTCGACCCGCGTCGGCCGCAACCCGCCCTTGGTGCGCTTCTTGTCGTAATCGAAGGTGCCGAGCGACGTCGGGCACAAGATGCCGTTGATGCCGGCTTCCTCGAACGCCTCGACTGCGGCAGCATGGTGCGGGCCGAGCCCGCGCATGGGATTGCCCTTGGGGATGACCCAACGTCGGCTGGCGCGCGACGTGATCAGCAGTATGGCGGCGGTGCCATCGGGCTTGATGCGGTACGGCAGGGCGGCGATCTGGCGGCTGGTCATGCTGGTGCCAACCGCTCTGGTCGCAATCGGCTGCGCTGGCAAGTTGGCGACGGAACAGGACCGGCGGCCGCCCGTTACGGCAGCGGAGGTGTCCCATGCGACCACAAGACCAGAAAGACGAGAACAACGAGACAAACGGCACCGTTAATCGGGAGCAGCGGACGAGGACCAGGCGCAGGATGTCGCCAACGATCGGCTCTACGGCGTTCCCGGCGACGATCACGACATTCTCGAAAGCACCAAACCCCATGGCGGCCTTGGCGTCACACCCGATGACGACATCGTCGATACCGTCGACCAGTTGAAGCAGATGGTAACGTCGGGACGCATCGACATGGGCGCTTATGAAGGTGAGCCGATGATGGACGATGGCGATACCGTGCTGTCGGACGAAGGCATCACCGACGGCATGGAGGGCGGCCGCGGCGATGACGACATCGGCGCCGACCCCGATGACGTCGGCCGGCTGGAGAATATCGCCGACACCGGCGACGATCCGCTCGGCACCATGGCCAGCGACCATGGCCTGGAAGACGAAGACAATGACGACGATGCCGATCCCGACGACATCGACGACGACGAATTTCCGGGCGGGCTCACGCTCGGCGAAGACGCCGTCGACGCCATGAAGAACGTCGACGACGCGGACGACTGACGGCGATCGCTGGCCGACCCTTTAAAGGTCGGTCAGCGGCGCCCCCAAATGGGCCAGGAAATCGCCCTTGCCGACAGGCACCCCGGCCGCGCGCAAGATTGCGTAGGCCGTGGTCACGTGGAAAAAGAAGTTCGGCAGGGCAAAGCCGGTGAGGAACGTCGTGCCGGTAAAGCGATAGCCCATGCCGTTGGGAAACTTCAGCTCGATCGGCCGATCGTCGCCCGCCAGAACCGCTGCCCGATCGACAGACGCGATGAACGCTATCGTGCGGTCGATGCGGTCACGTAGCTCGGCAAAACTGGTTTCGGTGTCCGCCATCGCCAGCGGGGAAACGCCGGCGAGACGGGCAACCGCACCCTTGGCGGCATCCGACGCCATCTGGATCTGCGCCGGGAACGCCCGCATGTCCTCTGCAAGTTTGGCAGCGAGCAATTCTGCCTCGGGCTTCGCCGCCGCAGCCTTGTCGAGCCACGCCCGCATGTCGGTGAGCGCGTTGGTGAACACCGGCACGCTGGCATCATAGATCGTCAGGGCCATGTCGGCGCTCCCTAGTCGGTGTTCAGGCGGCCATGCGGTGCAGCGCGCACAGCTTGTTGCCGGCAGGATCGCGCAGATAGGCGAGGTAGAGGCTGCCGAGGCCGCCCTTGCGTACACCGGGCGGATCTTCGCAGGTCGTGCCCCCGGCGGCGAGGCCGGCTGCATGCCAGGCGTCGGCCTGTTCAGGCGAAGCCGCCGCGAAACCGATCGTCGCGCCATTGGCGCACGACGCAGGCTGGCCGTCGATCGGCTTGGTGATGGCAAAGATGCCGGTCGGGGTCATGTAGAAGACCCGCCCCTTGTCATCCATGCCGCCGGCCGCATGGCCCAGCGCGCCGAGCGTGGCGTCGTAAAAGGCTTTGGAGGCGGCAACATCGTCGGCGCCGACCATGATGTGACTGAACATTGGCGATCTCCCCATGCCGGCACGCTGCCGGCCGGCGCGTCAATGCCCCGAACCATCCATGCTGTCGATAGACGCAATGAATAGCCGCGTTGCCGCTGCAAGCCAGAGCCGCGGACCCGAGGGCGATCGTCGGGCGTTGCAGACTGTCACGCACCGGGAGAACAGATATGCTCGCACCGATATTGATGGGTCTGGTTGGCGGCCAACGGGCGATGACGCCCTTGGCAACCGTGTCGATCGCAGCGGCGCGCGGCGAGCTGCCGGCCGATAATGGCGCACTGAAGATCCTGGCCCGGCCGACCGTCGCTGCCGCAACCCTGGCGCTCGCCATCGCCGAAATGGCCGGCGACAAGCAGAAGACCGCCCCCGACCGCATCGTGGCGATCGGCCTCACCGCGCGCTTCATCACCTCGGCAATCGCCGGCATGGCACTGGCACCGCGGCGCCAGCGCTGGGCCGCCGCAGCCGTCGGCGGCGTCACGGCGGTGATCGCATCCTATCCAGGCTGGCGCCTGCGCATGGCGGCGATGGATCACCAAGGCCAGACCCCGACCGGCTTTGTCGAAGACGTGGCCGTCATTGCAGCCGCCGCAACGATCATTCGCCGGCGGGACCAGATCGTGGACGCATGAGCATGATGACGCGGCACATTCCGGGGCGGCCTCGCACATCGCTCGAGCGTCTGGCTATTTGCCCGCCACGATCACGAATCTATTCTGCCAGTGGGCTGCATTCTACTGGCTCTGCGTTAGCACCGGGCATTCTCCTGGAGCAGGATCCGGACCGCCGCGAGGAGCGGCATTCCCGCTAAACGCAAGCTATTTGAATGTCCGCAAAACGACTGGTTGCGCAGCGCCTTGGCAAGCCTCGCCTCAGGTTTTGAATTCAACCCTCTGGCACGCAAGCGCAGGGCTTCGACAAGCAGGCAAGACAACAAATGTTGGAAGGCACACTGAGGACCTGGTTCCTCGAAGTGCTGACGGAGTGGACCTCGACCGCGTGAATGCGCCGTGACAGAATAGATTATGGTGGACCCGGCCGCAACGGGGGCGATGCGACCGGGCCCTGTTTGCGCAGCAAGTGCGGGGGGGCGACTAGCTGCACGGTTATCAGCGTATAACCTTTGGTACGGCTCCGCCTATGCGGGTTGAAGTGGTCCCGAAAAACTGGACAAATGTTGGTGCGCTGCCGCGCTTAACTTGGGCCACGGCCCATCGCAAGTAGACGCGGCACGGAACGCCGAAACCTTGTCGTCGGACCGGACCGCAATGGCACACTCGCATGTACAGGGATTACCGTTCCCCGTCATCGGATCACTCTGGTCGAGGATGCCGGCGATCAGATCGTCACCGGCGATGAGGGCAACTGTCGGAGAGCAGCAAGGTATCGCTGGCGAGTTCGGAGATACGGCGGACGACAGTCAAGTTCGATGCGGTGCCGGTCCATTGGGCGCAACTAACCGGGCCTCGATCTTGCCGACCCGTGCAAACGCCCCCGTCTACCTCGTCTCAAGTTGCGCAGCCACCAATCGATTTACGGATCGGCGGCAGTTCCCGAACCAACGACATGATGATCGCAGGCTTCGGCATAGTGAGAATTGCCACGCGCGGTCATCGGCACGGTGCCCAGCTTTGATCGGAACGGCGGGCCAAGCCACCACGCCGTCCTGGCACATCGACGGCCAGGACAGCCATTCAGACGCCCGCTGTTCCTGATGGCGATGTCCGTGATGACCACTGACCCAAATCGGTGTCAGCAGTTCGTCGACCGCACCACGGCGGCACGACGCGCATGGACGCCCACCACCGCGAAGCCGATCAGCATCAGGGGCCATGTCTCAGGTTCCGGCAGCAGCGAACCGGCCCCCGGTGCATCCAGCCGGAGGCCCGAGCCATCGTCGCTATTCCAAACTGGGTCAAAGGCCGCGTAAGCCGCCGGCGGAGCGAGGACCCCATTGTCACCGTTCCGTTCGAAGTCTTCAATCAACATGAGTCGACCGGTCGTCTCCACCGATGCTGGCATCAAGCCTGTCGGCGTCATGGCCGTGGATCCCGTCAAATCGATCACTGCCATTGCAGGTCGCGCGCCGAGGGCGCTCATCAGCACGGCGATCATGTACAAAAGTCTGGATAGTTTGCCCTCCCCTGACGATTTCGCCGACACTGTTGTCTCGTGATCGTTGCTACGCGGGCGGACAAGCGCACGTTGTACCCGACAATAGCACTCCCTGATCAGTCTCTCTCCAAGCACAAAGGCAATCAGATGAGACCGATTGCTGGTCCGGGTTCCCAGCTGGGCATGATCAATGTGCCGCTCAAAGCAACGCGGCGCGATATCGTGCTCGCGGGCAGCTTCCTTCGCCGACTTGCCATCGGCTCTGGGGGCGAGCACCTCCGCTTCGCGCTGAGTAATGGTGCGCACTATGTGCGTTGCTCCGGCTGATCGAACAGGTTGATGGTCGGCTGCGAATTTGTCGGGATTCCTGAACATAAGGGGTCTGGTTGGACGGCACTGGGCCCGGCCCGTGAGCCCGCGATGATTTTGAAAGCTGCCCGCATGGGCGTCCATCCGAACTACTCATAGGGAGATTGTCGTGCGGACATTTCCGAACGGCGGTTCGATGAGAGGCACCTCCAGAAATCTCTCCACAGCAAATCGTCTTGGCCGCTACCGACCCCGTCATCCTCCCTGTGCCAAACCCCCAGTCATTTTTCTTGCCTAATCGTTAAGATATGGTAATTAATTTCGGTGATCCGAATCGAATCGGGCTGTTGGGAACCTGAGCCCTGCCACGGAAGCGTGGGTCGCTATGGGGACAGTACCAACATCGGCGGCGTCCGCACGGATCGTCGGCGAAGTTCAGGAAGCAGTGCATAGACAGATCAAGCAGTATTTCAGCCTGTTCGTGAGGAGATTGTTGATGATCGATCGAAATATTTCCGCTGTTCCGCAACTCACGAACCGAGAATCTGAAGTCTTGCATCTGGTCGCGCGCGGCCATTCCGCCAAGGAAGTCGGCCAGGAACTGCGGATCGCGCCCTGCACTGTCGAGCGGCACATCGAAAACGTCCGTTTGAAAACGCGTACGAGGAATCGTGCCCATATGGTCGCATTCGTGATCCAGGAAGGTCTGCTGCCGGCGATGTGACCGGCAACGACCGCGACGGCTCGGCGCTGTCGTCGGCGACTGCCCATGCGCTCGAGTGATGACCCATTATAAATGGGTCGAGACGGACAGTGCGATCCACGTAGCTTGCCCTAACGATGGTCCAGGCACTGTCGCCCGGCAGACGCTATGACTGCCGATCTCGCCAGACCTCGCTGCGGAGCGTGGCGACCGCACAACTGCGATCATGACGCAGGCTGCGGCCTGAAGGCCTGTCAGAGGCGGGCGGGCGGAATGAGCCGGACGACGGCCGGCAGTTTTGAGCGCCATAACGCCGCCGCGCGCTGCCGTGCATGCAATCCCTCCGCCAGAACGGCGATTTCGCGGCGCGCCAGACCGGAGCGTTCGCAGAAGAACGGGTGCCGCGGCCGCCGCGCAAAATAACTGAAGAACATAGCCATGCGGTCGTGGTGCGATGCCGGCCGGCCCCGGTGAAAGAAGCTTGCAGTGTCGGCAAAGATGACCGTTCCAGCAGGTCCCGTGCAGGTTTCGATGGCCGACTGGTAGTCGGTACCAAGTCGCCGGCAAAGTTCTTCATGGGTCGCCGGGGCATATTGAAAAGCGTCCTCGAGCTTCCGGGTCCTGTCGTGACGTTTGATAAGCTCGAACGGGCCGCCGTCTTCCGTTACGTCATTGCAATAGACCGCCACCTTCAGCATGCGACGGTCTTCCCAATCGCGATGCCACTGGCGTGTCGCGACCTCGCGATTGTCGGCGACCGTATAGACGATATTAACTCCGTCATAAGCGATCGGCAGCCCAAGATACGCTTCGGCGATATCGAGAAGGCGGTCACCGAGCCCCCAGGTAAAAAGTTCGGGGCGCGTCATGATGCCGGCCGATGGCACATAGTTGAAGTCGGTGCCGTCGCGGACGTTCTGTCGGGCAGTCGGGCCAAATTCTTCCGCGAGTTCTCGACCTGCGTCGAGCATCTCGCTCGCACCGGGAAGCTGCAGCGCGGCCAACGAGGTAACGCAGACCCCATCGCGATTCAGCGCGTCCACGATGCCCGCGTCGGCCGCAGCGAGCCGCGGCAGGCTGCCGACATTATTGGCGAGCGCCCGGCGATACTTTGCCTCCAGCATCGTCTTGAACGGATTGGCATTGGTAACACGAAGGGCGGCCCGTGCCGGCAGATCCGACAATCCACGCATGCGTTCCGCAAGCTGCAGCATGGCCACAGGCCCTCCGGTCAATTCTAATGGGCGCTCCGAACATCCCCCTATCATAGGCTGACCGCGACATCGTGGCACAGACTGGAATTCCAGAGGGTAGTTGCGACAGTATGCGCGGCTGCGTGGTTAAGCTCTGATGCCGCACAAGGGGAGACAAGCTCGGCCCTACCGCGCCACGAGCCGTGGCAGGATCGCTACGTCGAGAAGGGTGGCACCGCGCCGGCATTGTTGGCACGACGGTCGCAGCATGCTGCCGACAGCGCCGGCGTCAGGTCGACGCGCCAGCTAGAGACCGATTAAGCACGGTGCCAACCAACGGGGTCGGACTGATCAGACGAAGCACCTCACGAACATCCTGCGCTTTCGTGTGGCCTTCTTCGATAACGAGCAGGACAGCGTCGGCATGGTGCGAAATGATGATGGCATCGTCCATATCGAGCATGGGGGGCGTATCGATGATGCTGATTGTTTCCGGGGCGCGGCGCAGCGCCTCGAACATCGCGGGCAAGGCGCTGGAGGCCAGCAGCCGGGTCGCATCGGTCGATTGCTGCGCCGGCAGCACGATCAGCCGAGCCTCTGGGGCCGCGCATCCGATCTCGGCGAGCCTGTGCTCATTGGCGAGCAAGGCTTCCGTTCCAAGGCACGCCGGCGTGCCAACAAGCGAGCCAATGGCGGCTTTGCGAAAATCAAGATCGACCAGGCAAACATTGTAAAGCTCGCTCAGAGCGGCTGCAAGATTGACAGCGACGAACGATTTGCCGTCGCCGCTGCCTGGCGAAATCACCGCGACCGTCCGCCCGCACTCAGAACGCGACATCCGGCGGAGCAATTGCGCCCGCAACCGCACGAACGACCGCGCCCGCGGATCGAGAGGCACGAAACCCCAAAGACCTTTCTCCGATAACTTGCCTCGGTCGAGGGTAAACACCGGTCGGGCGGCGGGCCCGCCGAGATCATGGAGGGTCACCGGCACAACGTCGTCGGACGCCGACACCAGCTGTGCAGGGCGCTTGATGGCGGGCATCATGCGATCATAGCTCATGCTGTGTCCTACCATTCACGTTTCTGGGCCGGCAGGGCCAATCTTGTTGGCTGCCAACTGTCGCCGTACAGTACGGGAACAGCAGCGAGCGGCGGCTCTCCGGTCAGGCGAGTCAGCGCGTCGGCGCCATGAATGCGCCCGGCAAGCAACTCGCGCCCGAGCACCAGTGCAATGCCCGCTCCAAGGCCACCGAAGACGCCCAAGGCCAGTATCATCACCCGGTTCGGACTGATCGGGTCGATCGGCATTGTCGGAGGATCAAGCACCGAGAAATGCTCTCCCTTGTCTTCGCGCTGGAGGTTGGAGGCGACTTGCGCTTCGAGCTGCTTCTCCCGGATATCCCGGTATTGCTGTCGCAGGTTGTCATGATCGCGCTCGACATTGTTGAGCTCGAACGCGGCCTGCGGCGACAGCGATGCAAGTTGGTCTGCGCGCGCGATTGCCGCCACGAGTTTCCCCCTTTGGCTATCCAGCGCTGCCAGGCGGCTGCGGCCCCCGACGATCGCGGCATTGATTGCAGCAAGCCCTGTCGGCGCCGCGGGCTCGTCCCGAGCTGCGATCCGGGCGATATCGAGTGTCCCGCGAGCCGCGATGACGTCCGGGTGGCTGTCGGATAGCGTTGCTGCCAGCCGGTCGAGCACTTGCTGGGCCCGGCGAACCTCGGCACGTGCCGGCGTTTCGGCGACTGCTGCCGGTTCCTGCGCCTGCGCCGCCAAGGTTGCATTCTGCTGGAGCACCGCTTGCATTTCCATGTCGATACGGGACAGCTCGGCACGCAGCGCGGCGCTCGACTGGCTGTTGATTGCCAGTTGATCGGGCATTGCGCCGCCATAGCGGGACTGCACCCTGCGCCGGTTCGCCTCGACTTCGACGAGCCGGTCGCGCAGTTCGTCTGCTCGCGCCCGCAGAAAGGATGTCGCACCCATTGCCTGTTCGGTGCGAAGCCGCTTGTCGGCATCGATGAACATCTTGGTCAATTGATCTGTAACGGCAAAGGCGCGCGCTGCATCCGGGTAAGTAAACGAAAGATTGAAGGCGATGGTCGCGCCCGATCCCGGTCGGCCGCCGTTTGCCGTCACCAGGTCGACGTCAACCGCGTTGCGCATCAGAGTCAGGAGCTGCTCCTCACTCAGAGACGAACGTTCGTCGGGATAAAGCTTGTGGGCGCGGATGAGCGTCAGCAGATTGCTGCGGCTCAGGATCTGCTGGCGGATCTTGCCGATCCGGTCGTCGGCATAGTTGCTGTCCGGGGCGGCGACAAGGCTGGTCGGAATTTCCTGCGACTCTATCAACAGCACAGCTTCGGCGCGGTATCTTGTTTCGATCAGCAACACCGCAGCGACGGCTGCTGTCAACGCGAGGCAGAAGGCGACGATAATCGTCTGGCGTCCGCGCCACAGCATGTTGGCCAAATCGCGGATGGGGAGCCCGCCACCCGCGTCGTCGCTGTCGTCACTCGTCATCGTGTTCCCCACCTGAGGCCGACGCCGGCGAATACGCCGTCAGTCGAAAAGCCGGCGCCGACTTCGCGGCGGCGATATTCGATCTCTGCTGTCACCAGGGCGAGCCGGCTGGCGCGCCAGTCGAGTTGCACCCTGGCCGATGCCCCGCCGAGCGACGGGGCAATGCTCTGCTGGCCGCTTCCGGCCTTGGAATAGTCGAATGCGACCGCAAGACGAACGGCCTCACGGATGTCGTAACCAGCCGTCGCGCCAATCGTGTAACGGCGTTGCAGCCCGCCGAGGACGCTTGCTTCGGAAGCGATGGCCAAATCAAGGCAGCCGGTAAGTTGCGGACCGTTGGCGCACAAACGACCACTACCGCTGAAGTTGGTTCGCAGGCGCTGCACCCCCGGCGGCAGGGCTCCGCGCTGCTCGATCCGCTCGGCGCCGACGGCCCCGCTCAGCCGCCAGATGGGCGACAGCTGCCTGTCGCCGGTCACAAAGGCAGCGAGCGTGATGGCACTTTCGGCGGTGCCGATGCGGTTGTCCTGAAAGTTGCCGCGGATGCCGAGGCTGGTCCGTTCGTCAACGCGCCGCGAATATGCCAGACTGGCCGATCGCGTTGCGACCGTTTCCAGCAACGGAGCATCTTGGAAATTCACTTTTTCATATTCGATTTGCGGGGTCAGCGTATCGAAGGCACTGGGACGCCAGGTCGCCGTGGCGCGGCCCCGCACGACGTTGCGAATGCTACGCGGGTCCAATGGGCTGCCGATGCTGTCGGTAATCGTGTCCGCAGCGAGGTCTCGATTGAAACTGGCAAGCGCAGACAGGCTCAGCCTTTCGCTTTGGCGCAACACGCCTGTCGCGGTTGCAGATCCCAGTACGAAACCCCCGTATGACCGGGTATACTGGCGGCCGATAAGGATGCCGTTCACAGCCAGTTCGGAACCGTCGGAGCCCATGGTCAAGGACGGCCGGGCCGTAGCCTCGACCAGCACGGCGCTCACGCCATCCTGCAGCAGGAATGGATTGGACGCCGCGACAACACGTCCTGTAACGGCGAACTGCGGAGTCACCTCGGCAGCCGCAATGGCTGGCGCCAAGCCCATCGCCGCCCCTGGCACCAGGGCTGCGACGCGCCAATCACGGAATAACCAGGACATCGCCGCTGCCCAGGACCGGCAATGCATTGGCCTGCGGACCGTTGGCAAGGCTTCGGCTGCCCTTCAGAACCTCCGACAGCCGAACCCGCTCCACACTTTGCCCGGTCGGCGTCTGGCGCAGAATAACCGCATTGTCGACATCTGCGAATTCGGCGGTGCCCCCGGCCAGGCTCAGCGCCTGGACAACGTTGACAGTGCGTCCAATCGCATAACCGCCGGGCGTGCGAACCTTGCCGACGACATAGAAGCGCGCGCCGGCGGTATCGCGCACGGCGACCGTTACATCGGGAACGATGTTGCGGTAGTTTCCCTTGATCCTTTCACTGATGGCGCCGGCGATTTCCGGTCCGGTTTTTCCGGCAGCATGGATCGTGCCGGCAAGCGGGAACGCGAAGGTGCCATCGGGCAACACCCGCACCGGGCGTTGCAAGCGTTCCTCTCCCCAGACGAATACTTCAAGTTCATCGCCCGCATTGATGCGATATTCGCTGGGTGTCTGCGCCGCCAACGCCGCCGGTAGCATGATTGCGAGCAGGGCAGCCAGGCTCGATGCGCAGATCCGCGACAGATAGCTGAACGCCAACAACGGCACGACCCCTTGACCAATCCCTTTCATTTTATTGCCAGGTTGCTGTGCCGGCAATCGGGTCGATACCCTCCAGAGTTCTTCCATGCCCGCGATGCCTGTGCCGAGTTTCCCCCGGGGATTCGGCTGAATACCGACGGCTGCACCAATAGGGCAGCATGTCATCAAGACGTAAAAACCAGTCAAAATTGTATCGCTCGGCATGGTCCGAGGGTCCGTTCAATAGCGACGGCAGCGCTTTTGGTGCGCTGCTGTCGCGTCAAGACAGGGGGAAAATCCGATGGGCCATGCTCGCCTCGATCCCGATCCGACCTGCTTGTCGAGTGCCGATATCTCCACTGACCAGTTGCCGACTGAATGGCGATTCCAGCCCGCACCTCCGCCCGCCACGTCAGCCGTTGGCGAAACGGCTCGATTTCTGGACTTTGATTTCCAGCAAAGCGACGCTGCCGCGGTATTGCAAAAGATCGGCACCCGGGGTCCCGATCTGCCGTTCGCCTATGTGGTGACGCCTAACGTCGACCACGTCGTGAGGCTCGAACGGATTCGCTCCGATCTGTGGCCAGCCTATCGCCGGGCCTGGCTGACGCTCTGCGACAGCCGCATCCTCGCCCGGCTTGCAGACAAGGCGGGCGTCCGCCTGTCGGTCGTGCCGGGGAGCGACCTCACCGCCGCACTGTTCGACACGGTGATCGCGCCGAACGACAAGGTGGCGATACTCGGCGGCTCGCCAGCGATGATCGCGGAGCTTTGCCGTCGCTATGGGCTGCGCAACGTCCAGCACTTCAACCCGCCGATGGGTTTTATCCATGATGCCCATCAACGCAGCCGCGCCATCAGCTTTCTGATCGAAGCGCACGCGCGCTACAGCGTACTCGCCGTCGGTTCACCGCAGCAGGAGATTCTTGCCTGGAAGGTGCAGGCCAGCGGTGCAGCAACGGGGATCGGACTTTGCGTCGGGGCGAGCCTGGACTTCCTCTGCTCCGAAAAGACGCGAGCGCCGCGCATGCTCCAGAAGCTCTCGCTCGAATGGCTGTTCCGACTGGTACAGGAACCGCGAAGGATGTGGCGGCGCTACCTCGTCGACGGCCCGCAGATCTTCGCGATCGTTCAGCATTGGCGACGTACCGCATGATCGCCAAGGGCGCCGCAGCTTTGCGGCAGGCCCTCGGAGCCTTGCGGTGCGCACCCCGGGCCTGGTGACAATCGCCATGCTGGCGATGCTCGGCGCGCCGGCGTGCAATGAGGATCGAGGACCGCCCGCCGTGGCGACGGCAACGGATCCGGCGCCGCGACGCCGCATCGAGCGGCTGTTCTGGTCGGGACACAGCCTCATCGACCGGCCCCTGCCCGACTATCTTGCGGCGGTAGCCGCAAGCCTCGACCAGCCTGTGCAGTGGAACATGCAGGTCATCCCCGGATCCAGTATCAAGTCGCGCAGCCGCGGAACCGAAGCTTGGGGTGGCTATCGGCAAGGCAGCAATCACCTTGGCAGCGAGCTCGACGTTGCAGCCGAGCTTGCCTCGCCGCGCACTGTTGCCGGCGGCCCCTACGACGCTCTCATCATTACCGAGCAGCATAGTTTGCTGGGGAGTCTCGTCTGGAACGACACGATCCGGCATCTCCGGCACTTCCATGATCGCGCAATCGCAGGGAATGCCGGACAAACGACGTACCTGTACCAGTCGTGGCTCGGCATCGACGACCGCGATGACCTGCGACGCTGGATCGCTTACGAGCGGGCGGCAGCGACTGCTTGGCGCTGTGTAGCGACCCGTATCAACGTTTCGCTGGCGGCAACGAAGCGACCGGACCGGATCGTGCCGATCGATGCGGGTGCGGCCCTCGCCACCTTTGTGGAACGAGTGTTGGCGGGACGACTCCCGAGTCTTGCGGGCCCGCCGCGGACCGTCATCGACCAAATCTTCGAGGACGATGTGCACCTGACCCCGTTGGGCACGTACTTCGTTGCACTTTTCGTCTTTGCCGAGATGTCTGGGACGCGCCCGACGGGCGCCTGGGCGCCGGATGCCATTAACCCGGCCCGGGCGCAGGACCTGCAGGATGCCGCCTGGACGATACATCGCGAACGGGCGGGTGCTTTGCAAAGCCCATCGCTTGATGTCTGTCGCGGTTATGTGGGCGGACCATTTCTCCAACACTATCTTGCCTACATGCGCGACAAGCAGGTGCGCGACGAGGGTAGAATGAGGGCCTATATCCGCTGGCTAAAGCATCGGTTGGCCTTTGCCCGCGTTTTCAGTCGGCAGGATGTACGCAATCCGCTCGTGTTCGATGCTGCTGCCGACAGCGATTACTGGCTGTCGGAGATTTGAACTGCTGTTGCACCCTCCGCCTTTGGCGGATTGTTTGATGCCGCCCAATCGACAAGTGCGCGATACCGCGGCGACGTTGTCTGGTTGATGTTTTCAAGGACGGCCCAGCTTCCCCACTTGCTTGGAGTATTGATCAGGCCGAAGCTCATGAACAGAGTCCCGCCAGCGTTGCGGAACGCACCCAGATTTTCGGTATACAACTGCTGCATTTCGGGCCGGCGCTGAACGTTGGCCAGAAAGTCCGTGAAGCGCTGATTTTGGTGTTGGGAGTAAGGCGTGGTCTCGGCATAGCCGCTTTCATAGGTTGTCAGGTTCAACGCATGTTGCCGCGCCTTGCCAGCGTGATAGGCATAGCCTGGAGCCAGGTCGCTCGCTACATCGTCCCGCAGGGCCGCAATCGCACGGGCGTAGCCGCCATCTGCATCACGCCACCAACTCATCACCTTGGCGACCTGGGATTCCTGATCCATCACCCCGCCGATATAACCTGTGATGGCATATTCATCGAAATAGTCTGCGGCGCGAATGCGGTTGCCCTTTGAACCCCGCCAGTGTTCGGTTTCAAGCCCATGGTCCTCGAGCCCACGCCACCCGAATTGCGTGTTGTAAACCACGATGACACGTTTCGGGTCGCCGTCACCGGTGGACGGTTCGCGGAAAACGGAATTCCATATCCCGCCGACCTGCGCGGCCCGCATCCCATACCATTCCATCCAATTTGCGCCCCGACCCCAGATCGCGATGGCCTTGGCCTCGGCATAGCGCGATTGCGGAAAGGCAAAATTCCACACTTCGTTGGAAAGCTCCACACGGACCTTCAGATCGCGGCGCAGATTGTCACGCACATAAGCAGCAAAATTCCGCACATACTCGTCGCTGGCGTTGATCGGCATGTTGAACCAAGGGTTTAATCCGGTCAGATTGGCGAACTCGACCATCTTTTCGACCGGCATGCCGCGGTTTCCCCATTGCCTGTTGGAGACTTGGGGGCGGTGGCGCCAGAGCAAGCTGGGGGCCGCCCGTTGTGCAGCGTCGGATGTAATCGGCTCGCCAGCGGTATCGAAGATCTCGTTGGTGTTCATCCAGTCCATGAACCGCACCGTGGTGAACGGTGCCAGCTTGGCGACCAGATCCGGATTGAAGGTCTGGCCCGCCGTATAGCGCGGCAGCATGTCCTCCCGAACGACCCTGATATCGCGCACATAGTCACCGGTTCCGGCAGGATCGGTCTCCGTAAGATGCAAGGACAGCGTCTTGCTCGCGCCAGACCGGATAACGAGGCGACCTGGTTGGCTCGACACGATTGTCGTGTCCAGACCGCCGCCGAATGTGCCCGTGCCAGTGTAAAGCACGACAAATCGGGTATCTGGCGGCGGGCTGGCAAGATTGTCGTAAAGGAGCACGAGGTTTACCCGGGTGTAGCGCAGGCCGTCGCCGGGCCCGGGCAACCGCGTCACCCACCCGTCGGCATCGAGCGGCACGGGCTCATTGCTATCCCAGACACCATCATGCTGCGGTATCCACCTGTCGCTCGACTTCATCAGATCGAGCGTCGGCAACATCGGAGTGTAGTAGTTCAATGCATCGAGGTTCGTACCGATCGGCAATCTTGCAGATGCAACCGTTGCCTGTGTAGGCGCGTGATCATTGCCGCAGCTCACTGCTGCCAGCAAGACCGCCACCAGTTGCAAGGCTCGCATCCGGGACGACTTCCCCGTGCGCGGCACTTTCAAGCGCAGAAAGACAAGCATTGATCATGTCCCACCCTAGGTAGCCCACAGAATAGGGAATTCCGGCTCGTTCTGCTCGCCTCTGCAACTCAGTACCGAGTTTTCCCCGGTGGTTTGGCTGCATGCAACCGGCCACGCCGATAAGGTAGACAAAAGCCGAGAACGCGTCCGGTGGCGCTGTCCAAAGGTGGTGATCATGCGCATCCTGAGCCACCGTGGCTTCTGGCTGGAGCCTTCCGAGAAGAACACGTCCGGTGCCTTCGACCGCTCGTTTCGGTCGGGCTTCGGAACCGAAACCGACATCCGTGACCACGACGGCCGTGTCGTGATTGCACATGATCCCCCCCTGCACGGCGCGTCGACGGCCGAGGACATGCTGACGTTGCATACTGCTATCGACCCGGCACTGCCGCTGGCTCTCAACGTCAAGGCCGACGGGCTCCAGGCGATGACCGCTGCTCTTCTCGAGCGCTTCGCCCTGACCGAGGCTTTCGTTTTCGACATGTCGATCCCCGACATGCTGCAATGGCTGAAGACAGGGGTGCCGGTCTATGCGCGGCTCAGCGATGTCGAGCCCGAGCCGCTGCTGGCCGACCGCTGCGCCGGCATCTGGCTCGATGCCTTCCATTCCGACTGGTGGGACTCCACGACGATCGAAAGGCAGCTGTCGGCCGGGCGACGCGTCTGCATCGTGTCGCCTGATCTGCACCGCCGCGACCACCGGCCGGTATGGGATCGGCTCGCCGCCGCCGCCGCGGTAATCGCAACCGACGATGTGATGCTCTGCACCGATCTGCCGCAGGCGGCGAAGGAGTTTTTCGACAGTGGCCATTGAAGCGGTTGTTTTCGATATGGACGGCGTGCTGATCGATGCCAAGGAATGGCACTACGAGGCCCTGAACCGGGCGCTGGAATATTTCGGCTATACGATTTCGCGTGCCGATCACCTGACCACTTTCGACGGCCTGCCGACCCGCAAGAAGCTGGAGATGCTGACCGAGGAGCGCGGCCTGCCGCGCGGGCTGCACGGGTTCCTGAGCGACCTCAAGCAGCAGTACACGGTCGACCAGGTGCAGCTGAAGTGCAAGCCCATGTTCGTGCACGAATATGCGCTGTCGAACCTGAAGGCGCGCGGCTACAAACTGGGGCTGGGGTCGAATTCGATCCGCTCGACCGTCGAGATGATGATGGGGAAGAGCAACCTCAGCCGCTATCTCGACGTGACGATCAGCAACGAGGACGTCGCGAAGGCCAAGCCCTATCCCGACATCTACTTAAATGCCGCCGCTGCGCTCGGGGTGGCACCTGGCAACTGCCTCGTGGTCGAGGACAATCCCAATGGCATCAAGGCGGCCGAGGCGGCGGGGTGTCCGCTGCTGGTGGTCAACAGCGTGCTCGACGTCCAGCTTGACCGTATCCTGCAGGCGATCCGCCATGCCGAGGAAGCCGCCTGATGAAGGTCCTTGTTCCGATCGGCGGCAGCGACGAGAATTTTCGCCAGCATGGCCATGCCTATGCCAAGCCGCTGGTCGAAATCGCCGGCAAGCCCCTGGTCCAGCACGCGCTCGTCCCGCTGCAGAACATCGGCGCAAGCCAGATGATCTTCGTGATCCGCAAGGAGGACGAGTTGCGCTTCTTCCTGCGCGACGTGCTGGGTCTGCTCGAGCCGGGCGCCGTCGTCATCCGCGCCGATGGCCCGACTGCCGGCGCCGCCTGCACAGCGCTGCTGGCTATCGAGCATATCGACAATGACGAGGAACTGGTCATCGCCAATGCCGACCAGGTCCTGGATTTCGATCTTGCCGACATGATCGGCCGTTTTCGCGCCCGTGGCCTGGACGCCGCGACCGTGGTGTTCGATTCCGTTCACCCGCGTTGGTCGTTCGTGAAGATCGACAGCGACGGCATGGTGGTCGAAGCGGCGGAAAAGCGCCCGATCAGCCGCGACGCGACGGCCGGAATCTATTATTTTCGCAAGGGCAGTTTCTTCGTCGAGGCGGCCGCGAGCATGATCCGCAAGGATGCGCATGTGAACGGCGGATTCTTCGTCTGCCCCAGCCTCAATGAAATGGTGCTGGCGCAAAAGCGCGTCGGCGTGGAGCGCATCGATCGCAGCCATTACATCTCGCTCGCCACGCCGCAGGCGGTCGAAGAATATGAGCAATTCCTGAAGGCGAGAGTCTGATGCACCTGCACAAGCTGTCGGACATGACCAAAGGCTGGTTCGTGGGGGATTTCTCGCCCGTCGTGCTGCGAAGCAGCTCGACGGAGGTCGGGGTGAAGCATTATGCGGCCGGCACCGTCGAGGCTCGCCACGTCCACAAGGTCGGCACCGAGGTGACGGCGATCGTTTCCGGGCGTGCGCGGATGAACGACCTGGTTCTCGAAGCCGGCGACATCGTCGTAATCGAGCCCGGCGAGGCGACCGATTTCGAGGCGCTGACCGAGGTCACCACCGTCGTCGTCAAGACGCCGGGCACGGCGGGGGACAAATACCCATGCTGAACATCGTCGTGCCGATGGCAGGCCGCGGCCAGCGCTTCGTCGATGCGGGCCATGACCTGCCAAAACCGCTGATCCCGGTGCACGGGGTGCCTATGGTCAAGCTGGTCATCGCCAATCTGGCACCCGACTGCCTGCACCGATTCCATTTTCTGATCCAGCGCGCGCATGACGAACAGCATGGGCTCGCCGCGCTGCTGACGGAGTGGGCGCCGGGCTGCACCGTCACCATGGTCGATGGCGTGACCGACGGCGCCGCCTGTACCGTGCTGCTGGCGCGTTCGCTCATCGACAACCACGATGCGCTGATGATCGCCAACTGCGACCAGTATATCGACGCCGACATCAACCGCTACCTCGCCGCGCTCGGCGAGGCCGACGGGCTGATCATGACGATGTGGGCGGACCACCCGAAATGGTCCTTTGTCCGGCGCGACGCCACCGGGCGGGTCGTGCAGGTCGTCGAAAAGCAGGTCGTTTCAAACGAGGCGACGGTGGGCATCTACAACTTCCGCTGCGGACGCGACTTCGTGCGCGCGGCCGATGCCATGATTGCCGGCGACAGGCGGGTCAACGGCGAGTTCTACGTGGCCCCGGCCTATGACATGCTGATTGCAGAAGGTGCGCGGATCGAATGCTTCGACATCGGCAGCGACGGCGCAGGAATGCACGGTATCGGCACGCCGCAGGATCTGGACCTGTTCGTAGGGCAAGCCGTTTCGCAGCGCGCCGTGGCGGCGGCGGCGCGGCTGACAAGCGGAGCAATGGCATGACGGCACCGCATCGGGCCGTCGACAGCACGAACACCGGGGTCGGGGCGTTCGTGGTAACAATCACCTGGCCCCGCCTGCGGCTGTCGATTGCGGGCTGAACGATGGGGATCGAGCAACGCGCTTTTCGATTATTGCTGCAGCGACTTAACGTGGCTTCGAACGAGCATTACACCTACAGGTCTCGGCCGAAGGCGGCATCCGGCGTCGGGCTGTGGTCGGACCCGGAAACGGCCGTGGCCGGCTTTGCCGTCGTGATGCAGGGACCGGTGTGCGAGCAGGACCAGTTCACGCTGGAAACCTTGCGCATCTACCGCAAGCTGATGCCGACCGCGACCCTCATCGTGTCGACGTGGGAGGATACGCCCGCAAGCTTGCTCGCGCCCATCCGGCAGGACGGTGTGGACGTCGTGCTCTCGTCCAAGCCGCACTACCCTGGCATCCTGAACATCAATATGCAGCTGGAGAGCGCCAAAGCCGGCATCAGCCACGCGATAGCCGGCGGCGCGTCGTGGGTGCTGAAGACGCGAACGGACCAGCGTATGCTGGCCCCCAATCTCCCTGCGTATCTGGTCGCACTGGCCAACAGCTTTCCGGTGAAGGGCAATTGGCTGCAGCGACACAGGATTTTCGGTCTCGGCATGGGTACGTTGAAATATGGTCTCTACCATCTGACCGATCAGACGGTCTTCGGCTGGGCCGACGACATGTTGCAATACTGGTCGCCGCCTTACCGTGAAGACCAGCCGCGGGCAGATTGGCCGACCGATCCTGCGCAACGATTTGCGACCGTTCCGGTTGGCCAGCTCTATCCCGAGGCGGCACCCGAAAGTTACTTTGCGTCGCAGTATCTCGCACGCATCGGCCGACCCCTGGATTGGACAATTGCAGACAGCTGGGCTGCGTTTCGCGACCACTTCGGCGTAGCAGATCTTTCATCCACTGATTTCTACTGGATCAAGAATCAGGGTTCGAGCTTTCTTGAAGACGATCGCCGATATCACGGCATCGACAACCGGCTGACGCTGGATTTCAAGGAATGGCTTCTTTTGTACTCGGGCGCCCTTGGCCTGCAAGCCGCAAAGCGGGCGGAACCTAGTCTTCTCGGCTATTTCTACGACGATGTATCGCCGCCTGGAAAGGATTTGCAATGAAATCGATGCTGGGCAGAATACTGCTTTCGCCCGAATTCCAGACCTCGGTCGGCGGCTCGCTGTTGCGGTCGTTCGTGCAACGGACGCAGGGCATCTACAATTACTCGCCGCGATTTCTGCTCGATACGCAGGCGGCGGCAAGACCACATTACGCCTATTGCATGTTGTCTGCGGCAGATCTCGCGCGGAGGCTGGGACACAAGCGCATCTCGGTGCTGGAGTTCGGCGTCGCCGGCGGCAACGGCGTGGCCTTCATTCGCGATTTTGCACCCAAGGCCGAGCAAGCTACCGGCGTAGGCTTCGATATCTATGGCTTTGATACCGGCGAGGGTATGCCACCCCCCGAAGGCGACAAGGATCTGCCGCACTGGTTTCAGCAAAACCAGTATCGGATGAATCAGGATGCGTTGCGCGCCTATGTCCCCGAAGCAAAACTGGTCCTCGGCGATATCAAGGATACGGCGCCCAGCTTTGTTGAGAAGCACAAGCCCGCGCCGATCGGCGCCCTGTTCAACGATGTCGACTATTACTCATCGACCTTGAATTCGTTTTCGATTTTTGATGCGGTCGATCGCTTTCCGGACAGCTTCCTGCCACGTGTGTTCATGTACATGGACGATATTCTTGGGACCGAGCTCGAGATGTACGGCCCGTACAACGGGCAATTGGCGGCGATTCGCGACTACAATGAATCGAGAGAGCAATCCAAGATCCACCTGAACCAGAACCTCATCAGCCAGACGCATCTTAGCTACCGGAATCAGATCTACTACGTCCACCTGTTCTCCCACCCATTGTATCAGACGTACATCGGCGGCGGTCAGCAGGAGGTCCTTGAAGGGGCGCTCAAGCTTCGACGCGCCTGATTGCTTGCGAATTACTCTCGTCAAGACTCGCCGCACGGATTTGCGGATGTGGCTGGATCAGGGGGTCAGGGAGAGCCGCCGGGCAAGGCGACTGACAAAAGGCTGCAAGGCGGAGGCGGAGGCGGCATGAACGGAGGCGGCATCGCGATGCCAGCGCGGCTCAAGAACCTCGCGTCGGGCGGCAGCCTGACGGCGCGCGCGCTGCGCAGTTCGATGCTGACGATCGGCGGCTATGGTTTCGCGCAGGTGGTGCGGCTGCTGTCGAATCTGGTGCTGACGCGGGTACTGTTTCCCGAGGCGTTCGGTCTGATGGGACTGGTGACGGTCATCCTGACGGGCCTGATCATGTTTTCCGACTTCGGCATCGGCGCTGCGATCGCGCAGAGCGGGCGCGGCGACGACCCCGATTTTCTCGACACCGCATGGACGCTGAATCTGATCCGGGGCGTTCTGCTGTTTGCCATCGGCTGCGCTTTGGCCTGGCCGATATCCGCCGTCTACGACAAGCCGGTGCTCGCCGGTATGATCGCCCTCGCCTCGACCCAGTTCCTGATCGCGGCGCTGATGCCGACGCGGCGCGAGACCGCGAACCGGCACCTGATGCTCGGGCGGGTCACGCTTCTCGAAATGGTCGCGCAGGTGATCTCGCTCTCCCTGATGGTAGGGCTGGCGATCTCGCTCCGGTCGGTCTGGGCGCTCATATGGGGCTCGCTGTTCGGCATGATGGTGCAGGTGGCACTGATGTCGCTGTTCTTGCCCGGACAGCGCAATCGGATCCGCTGGGAGATGACCGCGGTGCACCAGCTCTTGCATTTCGGCAAATGGATCTTTCTGAGCACGATCTGCGGCTTCCTGCTTAGCCAGGGCGACAAGCTGATCCTCGGCAAGTTTCTGCCGCTGGACGTGTTCGGCGTGTACAATATCGGCTTTTTTCTCGGCAGCTTCCCCATGCTGCTGGGCATGGTGGTGATCACGCGCATCTTGATCCCGATCTACCGCGACCGGCCACCCGCTGAGTCGCGGGAGAATTTCCTCAAGCTACGCAAAATGCGGGTCATGGTCACCGGCGGATTGCTGGCGATGCTGGCAACAATCGCGTTCAGCGGGGTATGGCTGGTCGATCTGCTGTATGACAACCGCTATCGCGACGCCGGCGCGATCGTCGTGCTGATCGCGTGCATGCAGATCCCCGTCATCATCGGGCTGACCTATGATCAGGCGGCCCTCGCGGCAGGCGATTCCCGCCGCTTCCTGGTGGTTTCGGCAACCAAGGCGACGCTGGTGTTAACCGGCATCTTCCTGGGCGTGCAAGCCGGCGGCTTGCCGGGGGCGATCATCGGCCAGGGGCTTGGGATACTTGCCGCCTATCCGGCGCTGGTCTGGCTTGCGGCGCGTCTGGGGGTCTGGGATCCGGCGCACGATCTCGGCTTTGCCGGACTGGGGCTTCTCTTCGCCGCGGGGGCGGTCTGGTGGAACTGGCAGGCTATCGCGGCGCTGGCGGGGTAAGCCGCCGGACCGGATCGTTTCCCGGCCGAGGCGGAATAAGGAGCGAGGCAGATGGCGAAAGAATTGGCGCGGGCGGTTTGGCGCCTGGTTGCGGGCCTGGGGCTGATGGCACTGCTGGCGGCAACGGGGATGGCAAAGGAGCCACTGCCGCCGCGCAAGGCCAGTCCGCTGACAGTCCGGCAGATACACAGCGGCCATAGCCTGTCGGATGCCTATGGCTCCAACCCCTGGCCGGGGCGGCTGACCCTGGCGACGGCCCGGCGGACCGGCGACCGCGCCCGTGACACGATTCACCGCTCGATAACTCCCGGGTCGTCACTGGCCTGGCGCTGGGAACACCCGACCGACAAACCCGATGCCCGGCAGGATATCGACGCGTTCGAGCTGCTGGTGATCACCGAAAGCGTGCCGCTATCGGTCAACGACATGAAGGCGACCACGCTCGATTGGCTGGACCGTTGGGTGAGGCACGCAGGGACCAGGGGCAACGCCGGCAAGGGCACCGAGGTGATGCTCTATTCCTCATGGATCTACTGGCGCCATTCCGGCACCCCCCCGGACTACGACCATGAGGCGGCGATCCCGTTCCGCAAGCGGCTCGACATCGACGGCGCGCGCTGGGAGCGGATGCAGGACAGCGCCAACGCCAACCGGCCTGCGGGCATGCCACCGGTCTACATGATCCCGGGCCACAGGTTGATGATGCGAATTCATGACGACATCGCTGGCGGCCGGGCGCCCGGACTACGATCGATCGGCGACATCTTTGCCGACGACATCCATCTCAACGATATCGGCCAATATGCGATCACCTGCCTGGTCTATGCGGTGATCTATCAGCGCGACCCGGCCGAACTTCCCGATCGGCTGGCCCCGGCTGACCGGCTAATACCTAGTCCCTTGGTTTCTGACTCAGCGCGGGGATTTCCAAACCGGCCATGAT
>QBLU01000049.1 GCA_003241875.1 Alphaproteobacteria bacterium | reverse complement strand
CCGCCACAGCGTGGCGATGCCAACACTGACGCCTTTCTCGGCCAACAACGCGCGTAGCTCGGCAAGTGTGATGTCCGAACGCTTGTCCACTGCTGCGAGGATCACGTCAGCGTGTGCCTCGATCCGCCCCGACCGCCTGTCGCCGCCCTGCCGCTTCGGCGACGTATCCCCAGTCTGCTGCGCCAGTGCGTGCCAGCGGATGGCGCTCGAAACGCTGACACCGAACCGCGCTGCCGCCTGGCGTCGCGACAGCCCGCCGTCGATAACAGCCACAACCCGCTCACGAAGATCAACCGACAGCGACTTGGTCATGCAGGCCGGCCTCCCTCACCAGCAGGCAGCTTGAATCACACCGCAAGCGCTTTGGGAATCCTCAGCGAGTCTGTCAGCTCGGAAGACGCTCTAGGTCGGGCGGTTGCCGCGTCTACTTCGCACGCCGCGTTGTCGTCACCACAACCGGCGCGGCGATCATCTGGCCCTTCATCGCGCCTTCGCCTGCCGTCGGCGAGGTCGGGGCGTCGATGATCTTGCGGACCACGTCCATGCCCTCGGTGACGCGCCCGAACACCGCATAGCCGGGGTCCTTGTCACTGGCATCGAGGGTATGAAGGTCGCCGACGATGATGAAGAAATCGCCCTGCGCCGAGCCGGGGGCGCCGCGCGCCATCGAAATGGCGCCGTCGGTGTGGCTGAGCCCGGTCTTCGACGTCGACTCATGGGCGATCGGTGGCAGCACCTTGTCGGACCGGCCGCGCACGCCGAACTGCACCAGCCCAAGCGGCGTCGGATAGGGAAATTTCAGCGCCCGGTAGAAGGTGGTGCCGTCGAGGCGTTTCTGGTCGACATATTTGAGGAAGTTGGCGGTGGTGACCGGCGCCTTGGCGCGGTCGAGCTCGATGGTGATCGGGCCCTCGCGGGTCTGGAGGGTCACGCGCGGGCCCGTCGGGACCGGCGGTGGCGCTGGTACTGGCACCGGCGCTGGCACCGGCACTGGCACTGGCACCGGCGCTGCGACGGCCGCCGGCGCCTCGGGCGGCACCGGCGGCGCCTCCTGCGCCATGCCGGCGGTGGCGAACGACAGGGTCAGCAGTGCGGTGCGGATCATCATGGCCACAGCATATCCGGATTCCGACATTTGATAAGGCTTTGCGCCTCTGGTGCAGTGCACAAGAGTTGACAGCACCGCCCCCCATGGATAGACGCCCGCCAAGCCTTGACGGCAGTGCTGTCAGGGGTCGGCGGCCGTTGCAATTGCTTTTGCAACAACCGCTTCATAGTTCACACGGGATTCCACCTGCCTTGGCCGAAAACCGCCCCGACGATGATGCGCTGTCGCGCCGCATTGCCGCGGCGCGCGAAGCCGAAGCGTCGAAGCGCGACGGTTCGAAGCGCGAGGAAAGCCAGGGCTGGTCGATCGCGCTCGAGTTCGTGGGTGCGATGCTGGTCGGTGGTCTGATCGGCTGGTTCATCGACCGGCAGGCCGGCACCGGACCCTGGGGACTGATCATATTGTTGTTGCTGGGGTTTGCCACCGGGCTTCGGTCGGTACTGCGCCAGCAGAAAAAGTTCGACGGGGAATAGACGCGCAATGGCCAACCCGATGGAGCAGTTTTCGATCGAACGGATCGTGCCCCTCGCCGTGGCCGGGGAGGACGTGTCCTTCACCAACTCGTCGCTGTGGATGCTGGTCGCGATGCTGGTCGTCGCGGCGTTCCTGTACATCGGCACGGCCAAGCCGCAGCTGGTGCCGGGCCGCGCCCAGGCCGCTGTCGAATATCTCTATGATTTCATACGCGACATGCTGCGCGAGAATGTCGGCCGCGAGGGCCTGAAATACGCGCCGCTGATCTTCGCGCTGTTCATCTTCGTGCTCGCCTGCAACCTGCTCGGCCTCATCCCGTTCATCGGCGCGTTCACGCCGACCAGCCATATCGCCGTCACCTTCGGGCTGGCGATGATCGTCTTCGTGCTGGTGCTGATCGTCGGCTTTGCCAAGCACGGCCTGCATTTCTTCTCGCTGTTCCTGCCGGAAGGCACGCCGATCTTCGTGCTGCCGCTGGTCGCCGCCATCGAATTCCTGTCGTTCCTGTCGCGGCCGTTCACCCTCGCCATCCGGTTGTTCGCCAACATGACCGCCGGCCACGTGCTGTTGAAGGTCTTCGGCGGTTTTGTCGTGGCGCTCGGCTCGTTCGAGGCGTTGCCCATCGTGCTCGGCATCGTGCCGCTGGCGGTCAACGTCGCGCTGACCGCGCTCGAACTGCTGATCGCCGTCGTCCAGGCCTATGTCTTCGCCCTGCTGGCTTCGATCTATCTCAACGACGCCGTGAACCTCCACTAAGGTTCGCCAACACGTAATCGCCTTTACTAAGTCACTCACAAACAAACAGAATTCACGAGAGGAAGAATAATGGATATCGCTGCTGCCAAGCTGATCGGTGCTGGTCTTGCCGCCATGGGTGCGGGCTTTGCCGCCATCGGCGTCGGTCTCATCTTCGGCATGTTCCTGTCGGGCGCGCTGCGCAATCCGGCCGCTGCCGACAAGCTCGGCGCCCGCCTGATCTTCGGCTTCGCCGTGACCGAGGCGCTCGGCCTGATCGCGGCCGTCGTCGCGCTCGCGCTCGCCTTCGGCTAAGCCAGACCCGTGCCGCAGTTCCTGCCTGCCAATTTCCTGCCACAGCTGGTGTGGCTCGCCGTGATTTTCGCGGTGCTCTACTTCGCGGTGATTCGCCCGACCTTGCCAAAGGTCGGCCGGGTCATCGACGAACGCGAGGGCCGGGTGGCGGGCGACCTGGACGCGGCCGAAACCGCCAAGACGGAGGCCGATGCCATCCGCCTGCGCTATGACGAAGGCATGGATACGGCCCGCAAGGCCGCCCAGGCCCAGGTCGCCGGCGCGCAGGAAGAAGCATCGCGCGCCACCGAGGCACGGATGAAGGACCTGGCAGCGGTGCTCGACGGCAAGTCCGCCGAAGCCGCCGGCCGCCTCGCCACCGCCCGGGATGCGGCGCGGGCGACGCTTGCCACCACCACTGCCGAGCTGACCGGGGAGGCCGTGACCCGGCTGACCGGGCTCCAGCTGCCGGCGGCGGATATCGAAGCCGCGCTCGCGGCCCAGAACTGAGGCGACGCGCCATGGCCGAACCCGTTACCAACGCCGACATCACCGGGATGCCGGTCGAAACCCACGCCGGCACCGAAGTTGCCGGCGGCGAGCACCATGCCGAGGCGACGCTGCTCGGCCAGGGTGCCGAATTCTGGGTCTATGTGTCGATGGCGATCTTCTTCGCCGCGGCGATCATTTTCGGCAAGCTGCCGCAGCGGATCACCGGGGCGCTCGACGACCGCATCGCCGGCGTCAAGCGCCAGCTCGATGAAGCCAAGGCCGTCCGCGCCGAAGCCGAAGCGCTGCTCGCCGACGCCAACCGCCGCCGCGAGGCTGCGACCAGGGACGCGGAAGCCATCGTCGCCCGCGCCCGCGCCGAGGCCGTCGAACTGGTTGCCGAAAGCCAGAAGGCCGCGGCGCTGACCATCGAACGCCGGACTCTTGCGGCCGAAGCCAAGATCGCCGCCGCCGAGCGCGCCGCCGAGGCCGACCTGCGCGCCGATGTCGCCCGCCGGGTCACCGCCGCCGCGACCGCGCTGATCAGCGCCCGCGCCGACACGGCGCTGCAGTCGAAGCTGACCGACGAGGCCATCGCCGGGCTCGACCGCCGCCTGCACTAGGCTTGGCTTCGACCAGATCGGCTCGTCATGCTGGCGCAGGCCGGCATCCACTGCCGATCGAAATGCCGCCCCTCGTCGCTGATGCGCCGGCCGGCGTGCCTGCAGCTGATTGTTTCAAGATGATCCGCTCAGGCTGAGCTTGTCGAAGCCGCGTCGCAGGGCGGTGCTCGCGGGGGCTTCGACAGGCTCAGCCTGAGCGGGCCTTGCAACTCAGCGACGCTGTGAACGGGCCTCGCGCCAACGGCCGGATCATGGTGCCTCGGGTGGATGCCGGTGTTCGCCACCATGGCGAGTGAGCCCTGCGGCAAAGCCCTGTCCTACACGGCCGCAATCGGCTAGCACGCTCCGCCACGGGGGTGCACGCCATGCGGAATTTGCTCGGACTGCTGCTGTCGCTGCTGGCGTTTGCCCCGTGCAGCGCGGCTACGGTCATTACCAACGCCAGCATCATCGACGGCACGGGTACCCCCGCGCGCGTCGGCAGCGTGCGCATTGTGGGTGACCGCATCGCCGCCATGGGAGAGGTCGCACCGGCCCCCGGCGACACCGTCGTCGACGCCCATGGCCTGACGCTGACACCCGGCTTCATCGACACGCACAGCCATCACGATCGCGGCGATTTCGCCGAACGCAGCATGGCACCACTTATCGCTCAGGGTGTCACCACCATCGTCATCGGCGCCGACGGCTTCAGCGACGGCACGATTGCCGAACGGGCAAGACGATTCGCGGCCGCGCCGGCGAGCGTCAACATCGCCAGCTATACCGGCCATGGTGCGCTGCGGTCCCAGGTGCTGGGCAAGGATTACAAGAGGTTGGCGACGCCGGCGGAACTGAAGGCGATGCAGGACCTGCTCGCCGCCGACATGCGGGCCGGGTCGCTGGGCCTGTCGACCGGCCTCGAATATGACCCGGCGATCTATTCCGATCCCGCCGAAGTGCTGGCGCTGGCGCAGACTGCGGCCGGCTTTGGCGGGCGCTACATCAGCCATATGCGCAGCGAGGACGTGCATCTCGACGCCGCGATCGACGAGCTGCTGGAGATCGGCCGGGTGACGCGCATGCCGGTGCAGATCTCGCACTTCAAGATTGCCATCGTCGACCGCTGGGGGCAGGCGAGGGCGGTGCTGGCCAGGCTCGACGCGGCGCGTGCCGCCGGTATCGACGTCACCGCCGATGTCTATCCCTACGAATATTGGCAATCGACGCTGTCGGTGTTGCTGCCGAAGCGCGACTTTGCCAATCGCGAGGCCGCAATCTTTGCGCTGACGAAGCTGAGCACCCCCGAAGGCATGTTGTTGGGCAGCTATGCCCCCGAACCGGCGCTCGCCGGCCGGACCATCGCGCAGATCGCCGCGGCGCGGCGCGCCGATCCCTTTGACACCTACCTGGCGCTGATCCGCGAGGCCGAGGCGTTCGCCAAGGCCCATCCGGACGTCGAGGATGTCGAAAGCGTCATCGGCACCTCGATGGCGTCGGCCGATGTCGCCGATTTCATCGCCTGGCCGCACAGCAACATCTGCTCCGATGGCCTGATGCAGGGCCGCCACCCGCGCAATGCCGGGTCGTTCGCCAAGGTGCTGCGCCTGTATGTCCGCGAGCAGCAGCGGCTGACGCTGGCGGAGGCGGTGCACAAGATGACCGGGCTGTCGGCGGCGCACATAGGCCTGGCCGATCGCGGCGTCATCCGCGTCGGTGCCAAGGCCGACCTGGTGCTGTTCGACCCGGCGACGATTACCGACCATGCCGATGTCGCGCAGCCGAACGCGCTGGCGACGGGGGTCGAGCGCGTCTGGGTCAATGGCGCCGCGGTGCTTGCGGACGGCAAGCCGACGCGCGCCTATCCGGGCCGGTTTCTGCCGCGGCAGCCGGGGTTTGTTGCGCCGCTGCCGTCGCCATGATATTGGCAACGCCGTGATCACGATCTTCCATCCGATGAGCCGATGAGGCTGAAACCCGCGGCACCGATCGGGTGCCCGGGCGTTTCCCCCGTTCGCTGCTCACGGAAAGTCTGCCACATTGATCGAGATCGTCGCCGCCAAGGCTGCTGACCTGCCCGAAATCGAAGCGCTGCTCGACGCGCGCTTCGGTCCGGCCCGGCGCAACCGCACCGCCTATCGCCTGCGGGATGCCGCCGCCCCCGATGCGGCGCTGTCGTTCGTGGCGCGCGATGGCGACCGGCTGGTGGGTTCGGTGCAATGCTGGCCGCTGCAACTGCGTGGGCCAGGTGGCACGATCCTGCCGCTGACGCTGCTCGGCGCGGTCGCCAGCGCTGCCGACCGGCAGGGGGAGGGGATTGCCACCCGATTGATGCAGGCCGCGCTGGCGGCGGTCGATGCCGCCGCGCGGGCGCCGGTGCTGCTGATCGGCGACGCGCCGTTTTATGGCCGCTTCGGCTTTTCGGCGGCGGCCACCGCCGGCTGGATGCTGCCTGGCCCCGTCGATCGCGACCGGCTGCTGCTGCGCGGCGCCGCCGATGCCCTGCCGGCGGTGGCCTGGGTGGAGCCTGCGGGGGTTCGACGCGCCGCCTGATGGATCAGGCGCGGTTCCAACCGGGCCGTCGGCGCGTTAGAACGGGATGATGACGGGACCCGAAACCAATCTGACCGATTCGGCCGGCCGCACGCCCGCCGAGCTGGCGGCGCTGATCGGCAGGGACAAGCTGCCGCCCGTCCACCTGTGGCACCCCAGCCATTGCGGCCCGTCGCACATGCGCATCGCCGCCGACGGCACCTGGTTTCACGAAGGCTCGCCGATCGGCCGCAAGGAACTGGTCAAGCTGTTCTCGACGATCCTGCGGCGTGAGCCAGATGGCAGCCATGTGCTGGTGACGCCGGTCGAAAAGCTCGACATCGAAGTCGACGACGCGCCGTTCGTCGCGGTCGAGGCGTTGACGGAAGGGGAAGGGCGCGAGCGCCGCATCATCTTCCGCCTCAACACCGACGACCTGGTGGCGGCCGGCCCCGAGCATCTGTTGCGGATCGACACGGCACCCGATGGCACGCCGCGGCCCTATCTCCACGTCCGCGCCGGACTGGAGGCGCTGGTAAACCGCCCGGTGTTCTACCAGCTCGCCGACCTGGCGCTGGTGGAATCGGCCGATGCGCCCGGCCTGTGGAGCGACAGTGCTTTCTTCCCCTTCATGCCCGCATGACCATCGACAGGTTGCGGGGGGCCTTGCTGGCGGGCACCAACAGCGGACCGGCATGGTACGGCGACGGCCATATGTCGGGCGACCTGCCCGATCCGTCGCGGCTGCTGATGCCCGCCGCGGTGCTGATCGCGATCAGTGACGAGGCCGAGCCGCAATTGCTGCTGACCCGGCGCCCGACGACGATGACGCGCCATCCCGGCCAGATCGCCTTTCCCGGCGGCCGCGTCGATCCTGGTGACGATGGCCCGATCAGCGCGGCATTGCGCGAGGCGGAGGAGGAAGTCGCGCTCGACCGCGGGCTGGTGGAGGTGCTCGGCACGCTCGATTCGTACGAGACCGGCACCGGATTTTCGATCCTGCCGGTCGTCGCCGCGGTGCCGCCGGGACTGGTGCTTTGCCCGCACGAACGCGAGGTAGCGGAGGTGTTCCATGTCCCCTTCGCCCATGTCATGGACCCTGCCAACCACGAGGTGCGCAGTGGCGAATGGCAGGGGCGGGAGCGGAAATTCTATGTGATCCGCCACGGCCAGCGCGAGATCTGGGGCGCCACCGCCGGCATCCTCGTCAACCTGTCGCGGCGGCTGGCATGATGCTGCCCCATCAGGGCTGGACCGACGGCAAGGCCGGGCGCGCGTTGCTCGCGGCGCTCGATGCCGGCGACGGCACGACGCGGCTCGTCGGCGGCGCGGTTCGCGACGCGCTGCTCGGGCTGCCGGTCAAGGATATCGACCTGGCGACGCGGCTGTCGCCGGAAACGGTGATCGATCGCCTGCGCGCCGCCGGGCTGAAGGCCGTGCCGACCGGGCTGGCGCATGGCACCATCACCGCGGTGGCGCAGGGCCTGGTCGCCGAGGTGACGACGCTGCGCCGCGATGTCGCCACCGATGGCCGCCACGCGACGGTGGCCTTCACCGATGACTGGCGGCAGGACGCCGGGCGCCGGGATTTCACCATCAACGCGCTGTATGCGACCCTGCCGGGCGGCGAGATCAGCGATTTCTTCGGCGGTTTTGCCGATCTGGCGGCGCGGCGGGTGCGGTTCATCGGCGACCCGCTGCAGCGCATTGCCGAGGATCATCTGCGAATCCTGCGCTTTTTCCGCTTTTCGGCGCGCTTTGCCGGCGTCGTCGATGCCGAGGGGCTGGCGGCGTGCACGGCGCGCGCCAACGACCTGATGGCGCTGTCGCGTGAGCGGGTGGCGGGGGAATTGCGCGGCCTGCTCGGAGTTGCCGATCCGGGGCCGATCGTCGCGCTGATGCTCGGGCATGGCATCTTCACGCCCATCGTGCCGGAGATCGCGCGCCTGCCGGTGCTGGCGCGCACCGTCGCGGCGGAGGTGGCGAGCGCCACGCCCGGTGACTGGCTGCGCCGGCTGGCGGCATTGCTGCCCCCCGATCCCGATACCGCGGATGCGGTTGCGGCCCGGTTGCGGCTGTCGAATGCCGACAAGCAGCGGCTGCGGCTGGCAGTGGTGCCGCTTGGCAGCGATGATCTGCATGCCGCCGCCTGGCGGGATGGCGCCATGGCGGTCATCGACCGGTTGCTGATCGCCGGCGAGGGCGGCGACGCGGTGACGATGTTGCGCGATTGGCAGCGGCCGCGCTTGCCGGTCGGCGGCCGCGACCTGCTGGCGCGCGGCCTCGCACCGGGCCCGGCGGTGGCGGCGCGGTTGGCACATTTCGAGCAATTATGGGTGGCGGCCGGATTTCCGAATGATGCGGCGACGGTCACGGCCCTGCTGGATCGTGCCGTCGCCGCAGCCTGAGGTCTCTCCACCTGACCCCCTGTCGATGAGGCGCGGCGGACCTGAGGCTGACCAATCCGGTTTCTCATTAACTAATAAACACATCAATCCAGGGTTGGTTGCCTGGCGTTCATGTTGTGCCGAAAACGCGACAGGCTGAGCAGGGACCCTAGCTCTTGGGACGGCCGCGCTTCGGCGCCGGCGACATCGGCACCTTGACGCCGCGCCGCGCCAGCGCCTCGCGCAGCAGCACCGCGACCTCGGCATTGACGCTGCGCAGGTCGGCGGCCGCGGCGCGCTCGATGGCTTCGAGCAGGGCCGGGTCGAGGCGCAGGGCAAAGGCGCGAGGCGTCGTCACGTCACTGATAAAGGGTTCCGGTGTTGAGCACGGGCTGGGTATCGCGTTCCCCGCACAGTACCACCATCAGGTTCGAAACCATCGCGGCGCGGCGCTCGTCGTCGAGCTCGACGACCTTTTTCTCGCTCAGCATCGCCAGCGCCATCTCGACCATGCCGACGGCGCCGGCGACCAGCGTTTCGCGCGCGGCGACGACGGCGGCGGCCTGCTGGCGCCGCAACATGGCGCCGGCGATCTCCGGGGCATAGGCGAGGTGGGTGAAGCCGCATTCGTCGACGGTGATGCCCGCCACCGTCAGCCGTGCGAGCAGTTCGGCGCGCAGTTCGCCGCCGATGCGTTCATGGTCGCCGCGCAGCGTGACTTCCTTGTGCTCGAAATCGTCATAGGGGTAGCGGGCGCCGATGGTGCGGACGGCGACTTCGATCTGGGCGGCGACAAAGCCCAGGTAATCGTCGACGTCGAACAGCGCCTGCGCCGAATCGGTGACGCGCCAGACGACCTGGGCGGCGATCTCGATCGGGTTGCCGCGCTGGTCGTTGACCTTGATGGTCTGCGAAATCAGATTGTGGGCGCGCAGCGAGATCTTGCGCTTGGCCATCCACGGCCAGGTCCAGCGCAGGCCGGGGGTGCGGTCGCTGCCCCGATAGGCACCGAACAGGGTGATGGCGGCGGCTTCGTTGGGCTGGATCTTGTAGAAGCCGAGCAGCAGGAAGGTGAAGACGACGAAGCCGGCGAGCAGCACCGGCAGCATCGAGATATCGCCGGCCGCGAGCATCAGCAGCGCCGCGATGTCGGCGACGAGGATGAACGCCAGCAATGCCAGCATGACGAAGCCGTTGCTGCCGCCGCCGGGGATTTCGCGGCTGACCTGGTGGGTGGTGGTGTCGGACATGGTGCCTCCCGTAATCATGATATCATCATTATATCATTACGGGGTCGCGTCAAGAGGATGTCGGGGTGGGCTAGCTATTGTCCCCACCGCTGTCGCTACCACTGTCGCCCGGGTCGTCCCAGCTGCCGCTGGCGCCGCCGCCGCCCGAATCGCCACCGCCGGGCTCGAACCGGTCATCGGGCAGGGCGCTGCCGTGCCAGGACGCAGCGGGCGTTTCGTCGAAGATGATGCCACTGCTGTCGTCGCGCCGCTGCGCCGGGGTCGACCCCCGGGTCCCGCGCTTTGGCCGCAGCAACAGGATGAACAGCAGCAGCGCGAGCGCGATGATGCCGATGATCATGCGCGGCGGGGGGTGTCAGGCAGCGGGCGGCTCGTCGTCGCCGGGCGGCCGTTTCGGTTTGAAGATCCCCGCCGGATCGCGATAGGCGACATAGGCCAGCCAGCCGAGGAAGGCGAAGACCAGCAGCACGAATCCGAAGACGTAAGGAGCCATGGCCGCAGGTTAGCGCGCATGGCGGGCATTGGCGAGGCCCTTGCGCCCGCGGCACGACGTCCGCATCAGCCGCGCCCGAAGGGCAGCGTCATGGTGATCTCGTCGACATAGATGTCGCCGATCCGCAGCGCCCGTGCCTCGAAGCCGGTGGCGATGAAGCCGGCGCGGCGATAGGTGGCGATCGCGGCGTCGTTGTAGGTGCCGACGCCGAGGACCAGTTCCTCGACCTGCCCGCGCGCGGCGTCGATCACCGCCGCCACCAGCCGCGTGCCGAGCCCCTGGCCGCGCGCCTCGGGACGGACGAAGACGCCCCACAACAGGCCCTTGTGGCGTTTGTTGACTTGCCTCGGGATCGCCAGCCCGGCCACCCCCAGCAGGCGCCCGCCGTCGTCGGCGGCAAACACCTTGCTGTCGGCGAGGCGGTCGGCGAACCAGTCGAGGTCATGGCCGGCTTCGTCGGCCAATGCCGCGGAAAAGGCGCGCGGATCGGCGGCGAGACCGGCCAGGCGGATGTCGCGGAAGGCCGCGGCGTCGGCGGGTGTCAGCAGCCGCAGCGGCAGCATGTCAGAACCGATTGTCGCGCGGGAACCCTGTCGGTGGCAGCCGGCCGGCGCTGCCGCGGGCGCCCTTCCAGAAGGTCAGGTCGCTTTCGGTGCGGGTGCGCGCGCTGGCGCCGCCCATCACCCAGCTCAGCCCCTCGGCCATGACGAAGCTGCGGGCATCGGCGAGACCGCCGTCCTTGTAGCGCTGCAGCGTCACGCCCTGACCGCGTCCCATCACCGGCAGTTCGGCCAGGTCGAAGACCAGCAGCTTGCGGTTGTCGCCGATCACCGCGACCATGTCGTCGCCGGTCGGGATGGCGCGCACCACCGACAGCTTCGCGCCCGTCTTGAGGTTGACGACCTGGCGTCCCTTGCGGGTTTCGGCGAGCACATCGGCCGCCTCAACGACAAAGCCGCGGCCGTCGCTGGCGGCGAGCAGCAGCCGGGCATCGGGCCGGGCCACCGACAGCGCGACGATCTCTGCGTTCTCGCCAAGATCGATCATCAGGCGCAGCGGCTCGCCAAAGCCGCGCCCGCCGGGCAGCTTGTCGGGTGCCAGCGTGTAGAAGCGGCCGTCGCTGGCGGCGACCATGATCTTGTCGGTGGTATGGGCGTGGAAGGCGAACGCCGCGCCGTCGCCTTCCTTGAACTTGATGGCGTCGCCGGCGGTCAGGTCGATATGCCCCTTCATGGCGCGCACCCAGCCGCGCTGCGACGCGATGATGGTCAGCGGTTCCTTGTCGATCATCTCCTCGAGGGTGATCAGCTTGACGTTGGGCGCCGCCTCGATGGTGGTGCGGCGCATGCCGATCGCGGTCGCCGGGCCATAGAGCGCGCGGATTTCGCCGAGCTCCTTCTGCAGCCGCGCCGTCTGTTCGGCAGGGCTGGCGATGAGGGCGCGCAGGCCCTTGGCCTCCAGCGTCAGCGCCTTGTTCTCCTTGGTGATCTCGAACTCCTCGAGCTTGCGCAGGGACCGCAGCCGCATGTTGAGGATGGCCTCGGCCTGGGTGTCGCTCAGCTCGAAGGCGGCGATCAGTCCGGCCTTGGCGTCGTCCTCCTCGCGGATGATGCGGATGACCTCGTCGAGGTTGAGATAGGCCTTGAGCAAGCCGCCGAGGATTTCCAGCCGCGCGTCGATCTTGCCGAGCCGATATTGCGAGCGCGCCACCAGCACCACGCGCTGATGGACCAGCCATTTGGCGATGACGGATTTCAGCGACAGCACGCCCGGCCGGCCATGGTCGAGAACGTTCATGTTCAAGGGCACACGGACTTCGAGGTCGGTCAGCTTGAACAGGCTTTCCATCAGCACCGCGGGGTCGACGTTGCGCGACCGCGGCTCGATGACGATGCGGACTTTCTCATCCGATTCGTCGTCGATGTCGCCCAGGATCGGCAGTTTCTTCTCGTTGACCAGTTCGGCCAGCGCCTCGATCAGCTTGCCCTTGACGACCTGGTAGGGGATTTCCTCGATGACGATGCGCCACATGCCCTGGCCCAGGTCCTCGCGGCGCCAGCGGGCGCGCAGCCGGAAGCTGCCGCGGCCGGTGGCGTAGCTTTCGGCGATGCTGGCGGCGGGTTCGACGCAGATGCCGCCGGTGGGGAAATCCGGGCCCTTGACCCATTGCATCAGGTCGGCGTCGCTGAGGTCGCCATTGTCGAGCAGCGCCATGGCGGCATCGAGCACCTCGGCGGCGTTGTGAGGCGGGATGCTGGTCGCCATGCCGACGGCGATGCCGGACGAACCATTGGCGAGCAGGTTGGGGAACATGCCCGGGAAAACCTCCGGCTCTTCCTCCTCGCCATTGTAGGTCGCGCGGAATTCGACGCTGGCCTCGTCGAGGCCGTCCATCAGCAGCGTCGCCGCCTTGGTCAGCCGCGCCTCGGTGTAGCGCATGGCGGCGGCGTTATCGCCGTCGATGTTGCCGAAATTGCCCTGGCCGTCGATCAGCGGATAGCGGAGCGAGAATTCCTGGCTGAGCCGGACCAGCGCGTCATAGATCGACTGGTCGCCATGCGGGTGATATTTGCCCATCACGTCGCCGACGACGCGGGCGGATTTCTTGTACGCCGACCCCGGATCGAGGCGCAGCAGCCGCATGCCCCACAGGATGCGGCGGTGCACCGGCTTCAGCCCGTCGCGCAGGTCGGGCAGCGACCGCGCCGTGATCGTCGACAGCGCATAGACGAGATAGCGGTCGCCGAGCGCGGTATCGAACGGGGTGTCGAGGATGCGGTCGACGGGCGATCCCGGGGGCGGTGCAGCGGTGGTTGTGGCCATGCAACGGGGATAGCGCGCGGCGGGGGGCAGGTCCACTGTATCAGGGGGCGATCAGCCCGCTGCGACGACCTTTGCCACCAGCCGCTGTCGGGCTTCCAATATGTCGCGGCCGCGCCCGGTGATCACGTCGCGTTCGAGGAAATGCCCGGTGAGCGCGAAGCCGTCGCGGACGCTTTCGGCATCGACCGGGCCGCCGATCAGGAAGGCCGGCAGCGGCAGCAGCTTGTCGGCATAGGGCAGCCCGGCGCCGCGCGACACCGCCTGGCTCGATCGCGGCGAGACATAGGCGAGATCGGTGGTGACGCCGGTGGCGGCGCAGGCGCTCAGGTCGAGGCCGAAGCCGAGCTCGGCGAGCAGCAGGTGTTCGTAGCGGACGACATTTTCGCCCAGTTGCAGCGCCCCGGCCCCCGCGGCGATCGCGTCGACCACGGCATCGAGCGTGCGGTACAGCGCCGGGTGGGGGTCGTCCTCGGCCAGCGCCGTCGCGGTCAGCGCGGTCAGCCAGTCGAGCGCCAGCAGCGCGGCGGCGGTGGTGGCCAGCGCGGCGCGGGCGCGGGTCAGCTCGACGGTGGCGGCGGCCAGCTGGGTATCGACGCGCGCCCGCAGCGACAGTGCGACGACATTGCCGGGCTGCAGCACGGGCCGGAACTTGCTCGAACGGCCGCCGCGGACATAGCCGGCGACGAGCCCGTTGGCGGGGGTGAGGAAGCGCACGACGGCGCCATGCTCGCCGTGGGGGAGAAGCGCGAGGACGATGGCGGGGGTGTCGAGGTGCACGGGGTGGTTGTAGCCCTGGCGAGGCCGGGTGCAAAATCGACCGTCATCCCGGGCTTGACCCGGGACCCAGTTTCTTCGGTCATGCCGGCACAAGAAAGCTGGGTCCCGGGTCAAGCCCGGGATGACAGGATTGGCGCCCCGCTCAATCCACCCAGTCGAGCCCCGAATCGCGGTACACGGCGCGGTCTTCGCTCCAGTCCTCCTTGACCTTCACATGGAGGAACAGGTGCACCTTCTTGCCGGTCAGCTCCGAAATGCCGGCGCGGGCGAGCGTGCCGATTTCCTTCAGCCGCGAGCCGCCCTTGCCGAGCACGATGGCGCGCTGGGTGTCGCGTTCGACGAGGATCTGCTGGTGGATGGCGATGCTGCCGTCGCGGCGTTCCTCCCATTTCTCGGTCTCGACGGCGCTGGCATAGGGCAGCTCGGCATGGAGCTGGTTGTAGATCTGCTCGCGGGTGATCTCCGCTGCCATCAGGCGGGTGGTGGCGTCGGTCAGCTGGTCTTCCGGGAAATGCCACGGCCCCTCCGGCATCGCCGCGGCAAAGGCGGTCTTCAGTTCGGCGACGCCATCGCCGGTGCCGGCGGAGACGAAATAGGTGTCGGCGAATTGCGCAAAGGCATTGGCATGGGCGGCGAGTTCGAGCAGGCGCGTCTTGGCCGTGATGTCGACCTTGTTGAGCACCAGCAGCTTGGGTTCCGGCCGGTTGGCGAGGCTTTCGAGGATCGCCGTCGCGTCGTCGCGAAAGCCCGACTTGGCGTCGACGACAAAGGCGATCAGGTCGGCGCCCTCGGCGCCTTCCCAGGCGGCGCGGACCATGGCGCGATCGAGGCGGCGGCGCGGCGCGAAGATGCCCGGCGTGTCGATCAGCAGCAGTTGCGTCGCGCCATCGGTGGCAATGCCGATCAGCCGGGTGCGGGTGGTCTGCACCTTGGCCGACACGATGGCGACTTTTTGGCCGACAAGCGCATTGACCAGTGTCGACTTGCCGGCGTTGGGCGCGCCGACGATGGCGACGGAGCCGCAGCGGGTTTCGGTAGGAACGACGTCACTCATTTCGGTACTTTCAACAGCAGGGCTTCGGCGGCGGCCTTTTCGGCCTCCTGTTTGTTGGCGCCGGCGCCGCGCGCCGGCAGTTCGCCGCGCACCTGCACCTCGATGGTGAAGCGCGGCGCATGGTCGGGGCCGGTGCGGTCGACGACGGCATAGATCGGCATGCCGCGGCGGCGCTTCAACGCCCATTCCTGCAGCCGCGACTTGGGGTCCGCAAGCAACCGCGGCCCGGCTTCGAGCAGCCGCGCCCATTCGCGGCGCACAAAGGCGTCGGCAAGGGCCCAGCCGCCATCGATGAACAGCGCGGCGACCAGTGCCTCGGCGACATCGCCGAGCACATTGTCGCCCTGGTGCAGCCCCTTGGCACGGGCGCTCGGCTCCATGATCAGCATGTCGGGAACGCCCAGCGCGCGCGCCACCTCGGCATTGGCCGGGCCTTCGACAAGCGCGTGCAGCCGTGCCGTCAGCTTGCCTTCGGCCTCGTCATGGGCGCCGTACAGCCAGGCGGCGATCGCGCAGCCGAGGACGCGATCGCCGAGGAATTCGAGCCGCTGATAGCTGTTGGCGCCCTGGCCCATGCTGTTGTGGGTCAGCGCGCGGCGGACAAGGCCGATATCGGCAAAGTCATGGCCGAGGCGTGCCAGCGCCCAGGCGCGCAGTTCGGGCTCGCTGTGGCTCAACGGCCCGCACTCAGGCGTTGCCCGATGCGGTCGCCGCGCAATTGCAACCGGCCGCCCGGGTCGACCGAGAAGAAGATGCGGTCGGCGCGGCCGATGATGTTGCCGGTCGGCACCAGCCCGACGCCGCCCTCCGCGATGCTGAAGCGGCTGTCGGCCGAATCGTCGCGGTTGTCGCCGAGCACAAAGACATGGCCCGGCGGCACGATGATCGGCGCCGTCGTGTCGCGGACATCGTTGGCGATCTGGTCGAGGACAACGAAACGGCGGCCGCCGGGCAGGGTTTCGGCGAACGCCGGATAGCGGCAGATGGCCCGGCCGCGGTAATCACGGGTGCGGAAATCCGGGCGGCCGGGGCCGGAATCACAGCTCTGGCCGGCGGGCAGGGTGAAATCCGCCGTGCGCTGGCGCGGCACCGGCCGGCCGTTGAGCACGATCTGGCCATCTGCCATCGCCACCCGGTCGCCGGGCAGGCCGATCACCCGCTTGATATAGTCGGTGCGGTTGTCGCGCGGGGTCTTGAAGACGATGATGTCGCCGCGCACCGGCAGCGTGTCGCCGATACGCCCGTCGAACAGCGGCAGGCCGAGCGGCAGCGAATAACGGCCATAGCCATAGGGCCATTTGGCAACGAACAGGTAATCGCCGATCATCAGCCGGGGCAGCATCGATTCCGACGGGATGTTGAACGGTTCATAGGCAAAGGTGCGCAGGCCCAGCGCGATCAGCGCGGCGCTGGCCAGCAAGCGCACGAAACTGCCCACCGCCGCCTTCTGGCGGTCGTTGCGCGCGACATGGCGGGCACGGATTTCGGACAGCGGTGGCGACATGGCTGTGGCCTGACGCCGCCGGCGCGCCCGGTCAAGTGTTTCCCCGCAAACCGGGTTGGCGCAGCCGGCTTCCTGCGGCATGGTCGGGGCATGACCACCGCCGATGCCCGCCTCCGCACGCTCGCCCCGGCGCCGATTGCCGGCCTGTTCGACGCCGAGCCCGATCGGCTGGCGACGATGAGCATCGACGTCGCCGGGCTGCATTTCGATTTTTCCAAGCTGTCGCCCGACGCCGAGACGATTGCCGCGTTGCTGGCGCTGGCGCAAGAGGCCGATGTCGCCGGCTGGCGGGCAAGACTGTTCGCGGGCGAGGTCGTCAACCCGAGCGAGAAGCGTGCCGCGACCCATGTCGCCGAACGCGGCACCGGGGCGCTTGCCGATGTCCGCGCGGCGCAGGACGGCCAGGGTGCGATCGGCGCGCTGGCGGCGCAGTGGCAGTCGGAAGGCGTCGCCGACGTGCTGCACATCGGTATCGGCGGCTCGGCGCTGGGGCCGGCGCTGCTCGTCGATGCGCTCGGCCGCGATGGCGATGGCCCGCGCATCCACATCGTGTCGAACATCGACGGCGAGGCGCTGGCCCGGGCGACGGCGCAGTGCGATCCCTGGCGTACCCGCATCATCATCGTGTCGAAGACCTTCACCACCGTCGAGACCATGACCAATGCCGCCAGCGCGCTCGACTGGCTGCGCCTGGCGGGCATCCCCGACCCGGAAGCCCGCACCGCCGCCGTCACCGCGGCGCCCGCCAAGGCGCAGGCCTGGGGCGCCGGGGCGGTGCTGCCCTTCGCCGAATCCGTCGGCGGCCGCTATTCGCTATGGTCCGCCGTCGGCCTGCCGCTGGCGCTGCGCTGCGGCTGGAGCGAATGGGAACAATTGCTCGCCGGCGCCGCGGCGATGGACGTGCATTTCCGCGACACCCGCGCCGCGCGCAATGCGCCGCTGCTCGCCGGGCTGATGGATGTCTGGGCGGCGCGCTACCAGCGCCAGGCGACGCGCGCGGTGTTCGCCTATGACGAGCGGCTGCGGCTGCTGCCGAGCTTTTTGCAGCAGCTCGAGATGGAATCGAACGGCAAGCGCGTCAGCCGCGACGGCGCGCCGGTCGATGGCCCGACGGCCGCGGTGACCTGGGGCGGCACCGGCACCGATGCCCAGCATGCGGTTTTCCAGCTGCTCCATCAGGGGACGGTGGTAGGCCCGGTGGAGTTCGTCGCCGTGCGCGAGCCCGGCCACGCCCTGCCGCCGACCCACCATCGCCAGCTGCTCGCCAACTGCTTTGCGCAGGGCGCGGCGCTGATTCGCGGGCGTACGCACGCCGAAGCCCTCGCGCTGTCCGGCGGCGACCCGGCGCTGGCGGCGGCCAAGACGTTCCCGGGCAACCGACCGTCGGCGACGATCCTGCTCGACCGGCTCGACCCGATGACGCTGGGGGCCCTGCTCGCGTTCTACGAGCACCGGACATTTGTTGCCGCGGCGGTGATGGGCATCAACCCGTTCGACCAATGGGGCGTGGAACTCGGCAAGGAAATGGCGACGGCGGCGATGGCGGGGGGCGATGGCGGCTTCGATGCATCGACGGCGGATCTGATGACAAGGGCCGGGCTTTAAGCTCCTCCCCCTCAGGGGGGAGGAGGGTCACATCCCCTTCCAGACGCCGGCGATCAGCGCCTCGGCCGGCTGGAAATGCCGCTTGTAGGCCATGCGGTCGCAGCCTTCGATCCAGTAGCCGAGATAGACATAGGGCAGCCCGGCGCGCGCCGCGCGGGTGATGTGGTCGAGGATGATGAAGCTGCCCAGCCCACGCCGCGTTGCGCTTTCGGGCTCGTAGAAGCTGTAGATCATCGACAGGCCGTCGGACTGCTTGTCGGTCAGGCAGCAACCGACCAGCCGGCCGGGGCGGCCATCGACCGACGGCTCGCGATATTCGACGACGACGGTATCGACCGGCGATTGTTCGACCATGTCGGCATAGTCGTGCCCGTCCATCGCCGCCATGCCGCCGACCGGATGGCGCGCGGCGAGGTAGCGGCGCAGCAGCGCCCATTGTTCCTCGGTCGACCAGGGCTCGCAGGCGTGCACCTCCAGGTCGGCATGGCGCTTCAGCAGCTTGCGCTGCGTCGTCGACGGCTTGAAGCGCGGCGCCACGACACGCACCGAAATGCACGCCTGGCAGAAATCGCAGCTCGGGCGATAGACGACGTTCTGGCTGCGGCGGAAACCGATGCGGCCCAGCGCCTCGTTGAGGTCGCCGGCGTCGGGGCCCTTCAGCTCGGCAAAGACCTTGCGCTCGGTGCGGCCGGGCACATAGGGGCAGGGGGCCGGGGCAGTGACGAAGAAACGCGGAAAACGAAAGCTCTGGTCGGTCACAAAGCTCCCTTCCTGCGGCGCGACTCTCGCCGTCAGTCTAGGTCGGGAACGGCCGAAAAGGCCATAGCTTAATCGGCCTCGACGAGCCGCACTTCATAGGCCGCCGCCCGCAGCGTCTCGAGCAGGCGCTGGAGATGGTCGGCGTCGCGGGTCTCGCACTCGATTTCGGCGATCAGGCCCTTGGCCGGCAGGCTGGTGAACACCCGCTGGTGATAGACCTCGAGGATGTTGACCTGCTGCTGGTCGAAGATGCGCGCCACCTCGAACAGCTGGCCCGGCCGATCCTTCAGCCGGATGCGCAGCCGCGCCAGCCGGCCGGAGCGTGCCAGCTCGCGCAGCAGCACGTTGGCCAGCAACCGCGTGTCGATGTTACCGCCGCACAGGACGAGGCCGACCCGGGTGCCGCGGAACCGCCGCGGATGGGCGAGCAGTGCCGCCAGCCCGGCCGCACCGGCGCCCTCCACCACGGTCTTTTCGATGTTGAGCAGCATGGCGACGCCGCGTTCGAGATCGCGTTCACCGACGAGCAATATGTCGTCGACCAATGCGCGCACGACCTGCGATGTCAGCTTGCCCGGCGTCTTGACCGCGATGCCTTCGGCCAGCGTATCGCCGTCGCAGACGCTGGTCTCGCCCTTCAGCCAGGCGTGCATCGACGGATACAGCTCGGCCTGGACGCCGATGATGTCGATGTTCGGGTTGCGCGCCTTGGCGACCGTGGCGATACCCGAAATCAGCCCGCCGCCGCCGATCGGCACCACCAGCGTGTCGAGATCGGGCACGGCATCGAGCATTTCGAGGCCGACGGTGCCCTGGCCGGCCATGACCAGCGGATCGTCGAACGGCGGCACATAGACATAGCCGCGCTTGGCGGCGAGTTCGTAGCTGTGGGCGCTGGCCTGGTCGAAGGTTTCACCGAACAGCACGACATTGGCGCCATGGCCTTCCGTCTGCTGGACCTTCATGATCGGCGCAAAGCGCGGCATGACGATCGTCGCCGGGATGCCGAGGCGGCGGGCGTGATAGGCCAGGCCCTGGGCGTGGTTGCCGGCCGACGCCGCGATGACGCCGCGGGTGCGCTCCTCGGCCGTAAGGCTGAGCAGCTTGTTGAGCGCGCCGCGCTCCTTGTAGGCGGCGGTGAACTGCAGGTTCTCGAATTTTAGCCAGACATCGGCGCCCGTCAGGTCCGACAGCGTCTGGCTGCGCAGGCAGGGGGTGTGGACGACGGCGCCCTTGATGGCCAGCGCCGCGGCCTCGACATCGGCGACCGAAATCGGCAGCGCCGACGCGGTCGGGGCGGCAGAATCGGCGGCGAGCGAAGGTGCGGTCATGTGCCGCTGTTATAACGCGGGGGGCGCTGGCGCAACTGAAGTGCCATCGGCGGCGTCATCCCGGGCTTGACCCGGGACCCAGCTTCTTTAGCCAGCGAGCAGGGTAAACAGGACAGCAACCATGCGCATCACCTTCCTCGGCCTCGGCATCATGGGCGGCCCGATGGCGCGCCACCTCGGCGCCGCCGGGCATGACGTGACCGTCTACAACCGCACCGCCGCCAAGGCGGAGGCCTGGGTGGCGGCCCATGGTGGTCGCGCCGCACCGTCGCCGGCAGCCGCCGCTGATGGTGCCGATGTCGTGCTCGCCTGCGTCGGCGCCGATGCCGACTTGCGCGCCGTCACGCTGGGGCCGGACGGCGCGTTCGCCGCCATGGCGCCGGGCAGCCTGTTCATCGACCACACCACCGTGTCCGCAGCGATCGCCCGCGAACTCGCCGAGGCCGGCGCAGCGCGCGATCTGCATGTGCTCGACGCCCCCGTTTCCGGTGGCCAGGCCGGTGCCGAGAACGGCCAATTGACCATCATGTGCGGCGGCACAGCCGAGGCCTTCGCCGCCGCCGAGCCGGTCATGCAGGCCTATGCCAAACGTATCGGCCATATGGGCCCGGCCGGCAGCGGCCAGCTGACCAAGATGGTCAACCAGCTCTGCATCGCCGGCGTGCTGCAGGGGCTGGCCGAAGGGCTGGCATTCGGGGCCAGGGCAGGCCTCGACCTGGCGCAGGTCGTCGACGTGATTTCCAAGGGCGCCGCGCAAAGCTGGCAGATGGACAACCGCGCCGCGACCATGGCCGATGGCAAGTTCGATTTCGGTTTCGCCGTCGACTGGATGCGCAAGGACCTGGGGCTGGCGCTCGACGAAGCGCGGCGGCTCGGCGTCACCCTGCCGGTCGGCGCGCTCGTCGATCAATTCTATGGCGATGTGCAGGCCATGGGCGGCGGCCGGCAGGATACGTCGTCGCTGATCCGGCGGCTGGGGCGCTAGCATGTTCACCGTTCCCACTCCCACCGTCGCCATCGCCGGCAGCACCGATCGTTTCCCGGTGCGGCGCATCTTCTGCGTCGGCCAGAATTACGCCGACCACATTCGCGAGATGGGCGGCGACCCCGATCGGCAGCCGCCGTTCTTCTTCTCCAAGCCCGCCGATGCCGTCGTCGACAGCGGCGCCGAACTGCCGTTTCCGCCGCAGACGCAGGACCTGCATCACGAGGTCGAACTGGTGATCGCGCTGCATGGCGGCGGCAGCGACATCGCCGCGGCCGATGCGGTGGCGCACATCTTCGGCCATGGCGTCGGCATCGACCTGACCCGGCGCGACCTGCAGGCCGCTGCCAAGGCGGCCGGGCGACCATGGGACATGGCCAAGGGTTTCGATGCCTCCGCACCCGTCGGGCCGCTGACCCGCGGCGCCCCGCCGGCCGCCGCCGCCATCGCGCTGACCGTCGATGGCGAAACGCGGCAGTCGGGCAATATCGACATGATGATCTGGAGCGTGGCCGAAATCATCGCAACGCTGTCGCGGCTGGTGACGCTGGCGCCCGGCGACCTCGTCTTCACCGGCACGCCCGCCGGCGTCGGCCCGATCAGGCCGGGGCAAACGGTGTCGGGCAGCATCGCCGGCACCGCGCCGATCAGCGTGCGATTCCGGGCTTAACGCCGCTATACGTCGTTTCGGCGGGCTGATAGGTTGAGGCCATGAACACCAAAATCCTGCTGCTGGCGCTGGGCCTTTCGACATCGCTTTCGGCCTCGCTGCCGGCCCGGGCCGACACCGCCTATACCAATGCCAACGGCTATACGCTGGCCCCCGACGGCACGCTGGCGCGCTTTGCGACGCTGGTCGTCGATGATCGCGGCCGGGTGAAGGCGACGCTGGCGGCCGGCGACGCGGTGCCGCGGGGCCGGCGGGTCAACGTCGGCGGCCGCACGCTGCTGCCGGGGCTGATCGATGCCCATGGCCATGTCATGGGGCTGGGGGAGGCGGCGCTGGCGGTCGATCTCAACGGCACCACCTCGCTCGACACGGCGCTGGCGGCGATCCGCGCCAACCCTGGAAAAGGCGCCTGGATCAAGGGCAGCGGCTGGAACCAGGAACGCTGGAATCTCGGGCGGTTCCCGACCGCCAAGGAGCTCGATACGGTCACCGGCAACCGGCCGGCCTTCCTCGAGCGCGTCGATGGCCATGCCGGCTGGGCCAACACCGCGGCGCTGGCGCTTGCCGGCGTCACCGCGGCGACGCCCGACCCGGCCGGCGGCCGTATCGAACGCGACGCCAGCGGCGCGCCGACCGGCGTGCTGGTCGATGCCGCGATGAAGCTGGTGGCGGGCAAGATCCCGGCGCCGACGGCGCGCGAGGGCGACCTGGCGCTCGGCAAGGCGCTGTCGATCCTGGCCTCGGTCGGCCTGACCGGCGCCCATGATGCCGGCGCCGATCGCGCCACCTGGGATCGCTATCGCCGCTTTGCGCGCACCGGCAAGCTGACGGCGCGCCTGTACGTCATGGCCTATGGACCCCAGAACCTCGCCGAGATCGCCCCCACCGGCCCGATCGGTTGGGAGTCCGACGACCGGCTGGCGATGATGGCGATGAAGTTGCAGGCCGATGGCGCGCTCGGCTCGCGCGGCGCCTGGATGAAGGCCGACTACAGCGACGCGGCAGGGCAAAAGGGCCTGCCGTTCCACGAGGAGGGCCTGCTGCGCCGCATGATCCTCGACGCGTCGGCCAAGGGTTTCCAGGTCAATGTCCATGCCATCGGCGATGCCGCCAATGGTGCGGCGCTCAGCGCCTTTGCCGCGGTGCCGGAAAGCCAGCGGACGGCGCTGCGCCACCGCGACGAGCACGCGCAGATCGTGTCGCCGGAAGACCTGCCGCGCTTTGCCAGGCTCGGCATCATCGCGTCGGTGCAGCCGACCCACGCGACCAGCGACAAGGGCATGGCCGAGGCGCGGGTCGGCGAAAAGCGCCTGGCCGGGGGCTATGTCTGGAAGACGCTGGCCGACAGCGGCGCGCGCATCGCCGGCGGCTCCGACTTCCCGGTCGAACCGCCCAATCCCTTTTACGGCCTGCACGCCGCCGTGACCCGCCAGTCGCGCGACGGCCAGCCCCCCGGCGGCTGGCGCGTGCAGGAGGCGATGACGCCGATCCAGGCCTTTGCCGCCTTCACCACCGGCGCCGCCTGGGCCGGCCATGCCGAGGACAAGGTCGGCACGCTGGCCCCGGGCAAATGGGCGGATTTCATCCTGGTCGACCGTGATCCCTTCACGACCCCGGCAACAACGTTGTGGCAGACCCGGGTCGATGAGACCTGGGTTGCGGGCAAGCGGGTGTTCAAGCGGAAGTCGTGACTCCCGCCCGGTTGCGAGAACTTTCACCCAAATAACAACCCTGTCACCCCGGCGAAGGCCGGGGCCCATGAATCACAATCTACGGCGCGCTGGTGCTTGTGCTGCCAATCTTGTGGTTCATGGGCCCCGGCCTTCGCCGGGGTGACAGATAGATTACCGGTACTTCACCGAGCATCCATAGGGCTTGGTCGTCGCCGGATCGGGCGCCTTGCCTGCCACGACCGCCTTCACCGCGCCCGTCGCATAGTTGGTCCCGGCGCGGGCGTCGCCCTGGTCCGCCGTCGGCCGGTCGTTGATGGCGCCGGCATAGGCCAGCGTTCCCGCCGGGTTGATGACAAAGATATGCGGCGTTGTCTTCGCGCCATAGGCATTGCCGATCGCACCATCGGCATCGAGCAGATAGGCGCTCGGCGTCGCCTTGTCGGCCGCCAGCTGCGCGCGCGCACCGGCGCCGTCGACATGGCCCTGCTTGCCCGGCGCGCCGCTGTTGGTCGTCAGCCACACCGCCCCGGCCTTTTGCGCCGCCGCCTGCGTCGCCTGCATGTTGCCGCTGTCGTAATGGGCGCGGACGAACGGGCAGCCGGCGTTGGTCCATTCCAGCACCACGGTCTTGCCCCTGAGGTCGGCGAGCCGCACCGTCTTGCCGTCGGCCGCCGTGGCGGTGAAGGCGGGTGCCGGGGCGCCGACGCGGGCATCGGCCAATGCCGGCGTCGCCACGACCATCGCGGCGGCGAACATCATCGTCTTCACGCCACTCTCCCTTAACCCAATGCGACGAGCTCCGAAACGGTCAGGATCTGCGGCAGTTCCTGGCTGCCGCCCTTGCCGTCGTAGAAGACATAGACCGGCACGCCGGCGCGGTTCTGCTGCGCCAGCCACTGCGAGATCTGCGCATCGCCGCGGGTCCAGTCGCCTTCCAGCACGGCGATGCCCTTGTTGGCGAAGGCCTCGGCGACCACCGGGCTGGCCATCGCGCCCTTTTCATTGACCTTGCAGGTCAGGCACCAGTCGGCGGTCATGTAAAGGAACACCGGCGTGCCGGCCGCCTGCAGGTCCGCCAGCTTTTCGGGGCTGTAGCGGGTCGCCCGCAGCCCGGCCGGCGCCGAGGTGCCAAGCGCCTGCGCGGGTGTCGAGATCGGCAGCAGCGCGATGGCGGCGACAGCGACGACCACTGCGACCCCGGCCGGTACCCAGGCGCCACCGCGCCCGCCGTGCTGGCGGCTGCCCAGCCACCACAGCAGCAGGCCAAGACCCATGGCGCCGGCCAGCCCGGCCGTCATGCCCTCCACGCCCGCCTGGCGGCCCAGCACCCAGGCCAGCGCCAGCGCGGTCAGGAACATCGGCACCGACAGGATCGCGCGCAGCCGGGTCATCCAGGCGCCCGGTCGCGGCAGCCGCCGCCGCAGCGCCGGCACAAAGCCGACGAGCAGGAAGGGAATCGAAATCCCCAGCCCCAGCCCGGCGAACACCGCGATCGCGGCGAGCGGCGGCAGCACCAGTGCGGCGCCCAGCGCGCCGGCCATGAACGGCCCTGTGCACGGCGTCGCGACGAACGCCGCCAGCGCGCCGGTGGCGAAGCTGCCCATCACGCCGCCCTTGCGGATGGTATTGTCGCCCAGCGTGCCGGTCGATGCCGTCACCTCGAACACGCCCGCCAGGTTGAGCGCGATGGCGGTGACTAGCAGCAGCAGCCCGGCGATGACGCGCGGGTCCTGCAGCTGGAACGCCCAGCCGACCTGCGACCCGGCGGCGCGCAGCAGCAGTACCAGGCCACCCAGCGCGGCGCAGACGATGATGACCCCGGCGGCATAGGCCAGCGCATCGCGCTGTGCCTCCCGCGCCGGGACATTGCCGCTGGCGAGGCTGAGCGCCTTGAGGCTGAGGATCGGGAAGACGCAGGGCATGATGTTGAGGATGATGCCGCCCAGGATGGCGCCGATGATGATGAAGCCCAGCGTCGGCGTCTCGGCGACCGGGCGGTTGCCGGCCAGCGGCAGGCCGGCGGCGGGCACCTCGCCGGGCTGGGCGGTGATGGCAAAGCCCAGTTCATGCTCGTCGCCCTCGCGCTCGACGCGCAGCACGCCCTTGACGGGTCCGGCCACGTCCGGGGAGGCTGCGGTCTCGATGCGGATGCGGTCGCCGGCGATGGTCACCGCCTGCGGCGCTGCATAGTCGACCGCGCCATCGGCCTCCGCAAAGAAATAGGCCGATCGCACCTTTTCCGGCGTGGCGAACGGCACCGCCAGCACGAACCGGCCATTGGCGACCTTCCACGTTGCCGCCCACTCGACGGGCTTGGGCAGCGCCGCCCGGGCCAGGGCGATCATATAGCCCTTTTCGGGGTCGGTCGTGCCGTCGCCGATGCTCAGCGGCAGGCTGACGGTGGCGCTTTCGGGCACGCATTGTTCGTGGCTGCAGACCAGCCAGTCGACCTTGGCCGTCACCGTGAACGCCGCGCGCTTGGCCGTCCCGGCGGGCGGGGTCAGCGTCGTCAGCAGCGTGTTGGGCTTGGCATAGACATAGTTCATCAGCCCGGAAACGACGAGCGTCTCGGGCACCGGATAGGCCAGCGGCGCCGGATCGGGCATGCCCGCAGGCAGCGTCCAGGCGACGCGGGTCGGCGCGCCGGCGTCGCCGGGGTTCTGCCAATAGGTGTGCCAGCCGTCCTTGGGCGTCAGCTTGAGGCCAATGCTAAGCGGCTGGCCGGGCATCGGCGTGCGGCTTTCGGCGATGATCTCCAGCCGGGTATGCGGCTGTTCCGAAACGCTCTGCGCCAGCGCCGGGGCGGACAGCAACGCGGCGAGCAGCAGGATCAGGGAGCGAATCATGGCTTCGTTATGCCCGCGTTCAGGGATGCGGGGAAGCGGCGCCACCGCAGCGTCGTTGCCGCGCCGCCCTAGCTGGGGATGGCGAGCTTGAAATCAACCATGATCTCGCTCGAAATCGCCTCCAGCGCGTCCTGCACCGCGCCGGCCTCGACGCCCGGCGGCAGCAGCAGGCGCGCTTCGGCGCGGAACAGCCGGTTGCCCGACCAGGCCTCGTCCTCGGTGCCGGTCTCCAGCTCCTCGATGTTCACCGCCAGCCGCGCCAGCACGGCGCTGACCTCGCGGACGATGCCGGGACGATCCTGGCCGACCAGCGAAAACGCCATCGCCTGGCCCTGCGGCACGGCACCATCGGCGGCGACGATCTCGACCTTCAGGCCAACGGCGTCGATGCGCCCGGCGGCGGCGCGCAACGCCGCCAGCCCGTCCGCCGGCAGCTCGACGAGTACCGACCCGACATATTTGCCGCCCAGCCGCGACAGCCGGCTTTCCAGCCAGTTGCCATCGGCGGCGAGGACGGCGGCGGCGAGCGCCTCGGTCAGGCCGGGGCGGTCGCTGCCGATGACGGTGAGGATGACCTTGGTCAGCATGAACGGCTCAGGCGTTGCCGTGCAGCGACACCTCGTGCCGCCCGACAACCATGTGGTGGACCTCGTCCGGCCCGTCGGCAAAGCGCAGGTGGCGGACATCGGCGTAGAGCTCCGCCAGCGGCGTCCATTGCGAAATGCCGGCGGCGCCGTGGATCTGGATGGCCTGGTCGATGATCTGGCAGGTCTTTTCGGGCACCATCGCCTTGACCATGCTGACCCAGACGCGCGCTTCCTTGTTGCCGAGCACGTCCATCGCCTTGGCGGCCTTCAGCACCATCAGCCGCATCGCCTCGATCTCGATGCGGGCCCGGGCGACGAGCTCGAGATTTTTGCCCAGCATGATCAGCGAGCGGCCGAACGCCTCCCGCGACTTGCCGCGGCGGACCATGTAATCGAGCGCCATCTCGGCCTTGCCGATCGTCCGCATGCAATGGTGGATGCGGCCCGGGCCGAGCCGGACCTGGGAGATTTCAAAGCCGCGGCCCTCGCCGAGCAGGATATTGTCGTGCGGCACCCGGACATTGTCGAAGCGGATGTGCATGTGACCGCGCGGCGCGTGGTCCTCGCCGAACACGTGCATCGGGCCGAGGATCTTCACGCCCGGCGTGTCCATCGGCACCAGGATCTGCGACTGCTGCTGGCTGGTCGGGCCATCATCGCTGGTGCGGACCATGACGATCATGATCTTGCAGCGCGGGTCGCCGGCGCCCGAGATGTAGAACTTCTCGCCGTTGATCAGCCAGTCGTCGCCGTCGCGCACCGCGCGGGTGCGGATGTTCTTGGCATCCGACGAGGCGACATCGGGCTCGGTCATCGCATAGGCCGAACGGATTTCGCCGGCGAGCAGCGGCTCCAGCCAGCGTTCCTTTTGCGCATGGGTGCCGACGCGCTCCAGCACCTCCATGTTGCCGGTATCGGGCGCCGAACAGTTCAGCGATTCCGACGGCAGCGGGAATTTGCCGAGCTCCGCCGCGATATAGGCATAGTCGAGATTGCTCAGCCCCTCGCCGGTCTCGGCATTGGGCAGGAAGAAGTTCCACAGGCCCGCCGCCTTGGCCTTGTCCTTGGCGGTCTGCAGCAGCTCGAGCTGCCCCGGCGCCCAGCTCCAGCGATCGGCCCGGCCCTCGCCCAGCCGTTCGAACTCCTCGCTGATCGGGGCGACGTTGTCGGCGATGTGCTTGACGACGGCATCGAAAAGCGGCCGCGCCTTTTCCGACATGCGCAGGTCGTTCATGGCGTTCTGCTGTTCTTGTTCGGTCATGGGGCGTGTCCTTTTGGGGGCGTATGGGCTGTTGTTACGCCGGATTCGGATCGCCGTCGCGGGGGTGGGACCGGTCAAATGGGATAGGGGGATGCGCTTTCTTTCTGCTCCCTCCTCCCAGCGCTGCAGGCGGTAGGGTGGGGAGGGT
>QBLU01000048.1:6198-29171 GCA_003241875.1 Alphaproteobacteria bacterium | reverse complement strand
CCCCGCCGACACCGCCGCCCGCATCGCGCTCGCCGCCCGCATCGAAAGCCTGGAGGTCGCCCTCGCGCCGCCGCCGGCGCGGGTGATCGTCAACGCGCGCACCGGCACCGTCGTCATCGGCGGCGAGGTGCGCATCCTCCCCGCCGCCATCGCCCATGGCAATCTGACCGTCCGGGTCACCGAGAACCAGCAGGCGAGCCAGCCCGGCGCGCTTAGCGGCGGCGGCACCGTCGTCACCCAGCAGTCACGGGTCGAGGCCGGCGAGGCCCCGGCGCGCATGTCGCTGTTCCGCCCCGGCGCCAAATTGGGCGACATCGTCGACGCGGTGAACGCGCTCGGCGCCGCCCCGGGTGACCTGGTCGCCATCCTGGAGGCGCTGAAGGCCGCCGGCGCCCTGCGCGCCGAGCTGGTGGTGATCTGATGGACCTCGCTGCGCCGCGCCCTCTGACACTGACGCCACCCCGCCGGGTCGAAATGGCACCGGCAGGCCGCAGCACCAGCGATGCCGAGGTCACGCTCAAGTTCGAAACGCTCATCGCCGAAACGCTGTTGCGCTCGGCGCGCGCCGCAAGGCTCGGCGACGACGGCCTCGGTGACACCGGCGACACCGTGCGTGACATGGTCGACCACCAGCGCGCCGAAGCCATCGCCCGCGCCGCGCCCATCGGCGTGGCGCGGCTGCTCGCCGACAGCCGCAAATGACCGACCTGCTCGGCATCGGCGCGTCGGGCGTGCGCGCCTTCCAGGCGGCGCTGGCGGTCACCGGCGACAATGTCGCCAATGCCGACACCCCCGGCTATGTCCGCCGCACCGTTACGCTGGCGACCGGGCCGAGCGGCGCCGGCACCCCGCTCAGCCGCGATCGCAGCGGCGGCGCCGGCGTGCTGTCGGGCGACATCGGCCGCGCCACCGATGCGCTGAAGCTGACGGCGGCCCGCAACGCCGCCGGTACCGCCGCGCGCTTCGACGCCCGCGCAGACTGGCAGACGCGCTTGCAGGCCATCGTCACCGGCAGCGACCTCGACGCCCGCATCGGCGGCTTCTTCGACGCCGCCAGTGACCTGGCCTCGGCACCGACCTCGACCGCGGCGCGGGTGATCTTCCTCGATCGCGCCGGCCAGGCGGCCCGCAGCTTTTCCGACCTCGGCGCCAGCCTTGCGGCGCTTTCCGAAGACATCCAGACCGCGACCGACGCCGGCGCCCGCGAAGTCAACGCCATCACCACGGCGCTGGCCGGCGTCAACGACGAGCTGCGCCGTACCCAGGCCGGGGGCAACGCCGCCAACGGCCTGCTCGACAGCCGCGACAAGCTGCTCGCCGAACTCGCCGACCGCATCCGCATCGACGTGACGATCAGCGATCGCGGCACCGCCACGGTGCGGATCGGCAGCGGTGGCGGCGCGCCGGTGCTGGTGCCCGACAAGGGCGCCGCGCTGCGCATCGCCGTCCGCGACGGCCCCGGCGGCGCCGAACTGGTGCTCGACCCCACCCACCGCGCCGAAGTCATCCGCCTGCCCGCCAGCGGCAGCCTGTCGGGGCTCATCGAGGCCGCCCGCCAGGTCACCGCCGCCGGCACCGAGATCGACACGCTGGCGACACGCTTTGCCACCGGCGTCAACGCCCAGGCCGTCGCCGGCAGCGATGCGCTCGGCGATCCCGGCCAGCCGCTGTTCGCCACCGACGGGCTCAGCGCGCGGCCGGGCAAGGCCAATGCCGGGTCGGCCGGCATCGACGTGACCATCGCCGATGGCGCGGCGCTGGCACCGGGCGGCTATTGGCTGCTGAAGAATGCCACCGGCTGGACGCTCAGCCGCGCCGACGGCACGGCGAGCATCACCGGCCCGGGCGCCATCACCCTCGACGGCGTCACCGTCCGCCCCGGCGCCGGTGCCCGCGACGGCGACGGCTGGTTCCTCGATCCCGCCGGCGGCGCCATCGGGCTGTCGCTGCGGCCCATCGGCCCGGAGCGTCTCGCCGTCGCCGACCGCTTCATCACCGATGCCGACAGTGCCAACCGCGGCGACGGCGCGCTGCTGCTCGACACCGATCACGCCGCCGCTGCCTTCGCACCGCAGCCGCCGTATCGCGTCACCATCACCGCCGGCGGCACCGCCGACATCACCGACATCGCCACCGGCACGCTGCTGCTCAGCGCACCCATCGACGGCAGCCGCATCATCGGTGCCGGCTTCGGCATCACGCTGGCCGGCACGCCCATCGCCGGCGACAGCTTCCGCATCCTCGCCACCGGCGCCGGCAGCAGCGACAATGGCAATGCGCTCAAATTCGCCGATATCCGCAGTGCCATCGGCCCCGGCGGCACCATCGAGGCCAGCCTCGACGCCGGCATCGCCCGCATCGGCTCCAGCCTCACCGAAACCCAACGGTTGAGGACCACCGCCACGGCGGTCGCCTCCGATGCCGCGCTCGCCGCCGATGCTGTCTCGGGCGTCGATCTCGATCGCGAAGCCACCGCGCTGGCACGGCTGCAGAACGCCTATCGCGCCAATGCCCAGGTCATCGCCGCCGCCCGCGACCTGTTCGACACATTGCTCGGCATCAGCCGGTGACAGAGGTCAACACCCGCGCCAACCACGCCGCCGCCGTGCAGCGAATGACCGACCTGTCGGCCAGGGTGGACTTGCTGCAGGCGCAGATCGCCACCACGAAGCGCGTCACCCTGCCCGCCGACGACCCGGTCGCCTTCACCCGCGCCGCGGTGCTGCGCCGCGCCGACGTCGCTGCCGCCGCCGGCACCCGCGGCATCGACGCCGCGACGCGCCGCCTGACTGCGACCGACGTGGCGCTGGAGGGCATCACCAACCTCGTCCAGCGCGCCCGCGAACTCGCCCTGATGGGCAGCAACGCCACGCTGGCACCCGCCGACCGCGCGACCCTTGCCACCGAGGTCGCCGAGCTCGGCACGGCCTTTGCCGGGCTCGCCGACAGCCGGGGCAGCGATGGCGAACGCCTGTTCGGCGGTGCCGCCGCCAGCGGCCCGGCCTATGCCCCCGACGCGAACGGCGTGATGACCTGGGCCGGCGCCGGCACCGCCCCCACGCTGGTCATCGGCGGCGCCCGTGTCGCCACCGGCATCGAAGGCCCCGAGGCCTTTGGCCGGACGGACGCGGCGACCGGTGCCGCCGGCCTGTTCGCCACCTTCGCCGGCCTCGCCGCGGCCTTGGTGGAGCCCGATGCCGCGCTACGCGAACCGGCGCTCGCGGTGACGCTCGACCAGCTCGGCGGCCATGTCGATCGCCTCGCCGATGCCCGCGCCACCGCCGGCGCCCGCCTCGCCCGCCTCGACGCCGAAACCGAGCGGCTGGCGCGCACCAGCCTCGCCACCAGGACCGACCTGTCGAAGCTCGAGGACCTTGACATGGGCGAGGCGATCGCCCGGATGCAGCGCCTGATAACCGTCCTGCAGGCCACCCAGGGCGCCTTCGTCAAAACCAGCAATCTCAGCCTGTGGGACCTGCTACGCTAAGTCCGTCGGCCCTCGCGCCGTAACTCCCCGGTGACAGCAGCACTGCCGGGGAGCAGGACCATTGATCTCCGTACTCGGTCTCGTCGTGCTGATCGTCATGGTCTTTGGTGGCTTTGCGTTGACCGGCGGCAACCTCGGGGTGGTGCTGCACGCCCTGCCCCACGAGATGCTGATCATCGGCGGTGCCGCCGCCGGCGCCACGCTGGTGGCTACCGACATCAAGGGAATCAAGGCGATGGGCGGCGGCTTTGCCGCGATCGTGAAGGGTCCGCGCTACAAGAAGGCGGACTATAGCGCGGCGATCTTCCTGACCGCCCGACTGATGAAGATGTTCCGCAACGATGGCGCCGTCGCCGTCGAGCCGCACATCGAGGACCCGAAATCGTCGAGCCTGTTCGCCGAATATCCGCAGTTCCTGGCCGACCCGGTGTTCCTCCACCTGCTCACCGATTCGATCCGGCTGCTAGTCGTGTCGACCGGCAGCCTGCCCGCCCAGGCGGTCGAGGATGTCATCGATACCGCCATCGACACCCACCACACCGCGGCGCTGCGCCCGGTCGAGCGGCTGCAGACCATGTCCGACGCACTTCCGGCGCTCGGCATCGTCGCCGCCGTGCTCGGCGTCATCAAGACCATGGCGTCGATCGACAAGCCGCCGGCCGTGCTCGGAGCGATGATAGGCTCGGCGCTGGTCGGCACCTTCCTCGGCGTGCTGCTGTCCTATGGCATCGTCGGCCCGGCAGCGGCGCGACTGAAGGCGGTCATCGATGCCGACAGCGAAATCTACCTCGTCGTCCGCCGCGTCATCATCGCCAGCCTGCGCGGCCAGCCGCAGCCGCTGGTCATCGAGGCGGCGCGGACCGCGATCGGTCCCGACAACCAGCCGACCTTCAGCGAGGTCTTCGATGGCCTCAGGGCCGCCAAATGAAGCCCGACCTGAATATCGAACCGGAAATCGTCTATCGCAATCGCAAGGGCAAGCACCACGCCGCGCACCATGGTGGCGCCTGGAAGATCGCCTATGCCGATTTCGTCACCGCGATGATGGCGTTCTTCATGCTGCTGTGGATCATCGGCGCCACCAACGAGGACCAGCGCAAGGGCATCGCCGACTATTTTACCCCGACGATCATCCAGATGAAGAACAGCGGCGGCTCCAACGGCGTGATGGGCGGTCGTTCGCTGCAGGCCGACGAGGGCCAGGCGCCGCACCCGACGCTGACCGGCCCGCGCGCCCTGGCGGTGACCGGCGGCGGCGGCGGCGGCCCGCTGGCGCAGGATATCGCGTCGCAGGAGAAAAAGACCCATCCGGGCAACCGCCGCGCCGCCGACGAGGCACGCTTCAGGATGGTCGAGCGGGTCATCGCCGCCCGGTTGGCCGGCGATCCGACGCTGAAGGGCTTGAAAGGCCAGATCCGGCTCGTGCGGGTCCGCGACGGCCTGCGCATCGACATCGTCGAGCGGGCCGATTTTTCGATGTTCGCCATCGGCACCAGCGTCTTCACGCCCGAGGCGCTGGCGCTGGTCCGCACCGTCGGCAACGCCGTCGTCGACGCCCCCAACCGATTGACCGTGCGCGGCCACACCGACGCCATCGCCTTCAAGGATGCGAGCGGCGCCAACAACTGGACCCTGTCGACCCTGCGCGCCGATGCCACCCGCCGCGCCCTGGCCGGCAGCGGCATCGACAGCGGCCGCTTTCGCCGCATCGAAGGCGTTGCCGATACCGACCCGTTCAACCCCACAGACCCCGCCGACCCGCGCAACCGCCGGATCAGCGTGACGATGATGTTCAACGATTAACGTTCCGCCGCGTGCAGGATCGGTTGCCGACCAGCCTAGTCCGATGACGGGACGGTCGCCGCTGCCTAGCGCAGCTTCCGTCGGCGCTGTTGCGGCCAGTTGAGCGCGAGCAACAAACCAAGCAGCAAACCACCGCCCAGCCCGACCAGCAGCGTCGCCACCGGCTGGGGCGTGTCGGGCTTGTCACTGGCGACGATGGGCCCGAGCAGCTCGGCCGCGAATGCCGTATCTGCCGCGGCGATCATCCGTTTGCGTTCCTGCTCCCCTAACATAGCTGCCAATGCAGCGCGATGTTCCGCCAGTGTCACGGTTGCTAGCGTTCGCCCCAGATATGTGATGTAGCCTCGGGTACGCTGCAGTTCGCGTGCCCTTAGCTCCGTGTCTGCCAGTGTATTGATCTTTGCCAATGTCGCCATCGCGAATTCCGGGTCCGGATCGCTCAGCGAAATTCGGGCGATGCCGTTCTTGGGATCTTCGGCGACGCTCAACCGCTTGGAAAGCCACAGATCGACCTCGGGCGGGCCGGGAGGCGCCCAGGCGCGGACAGGCACGCCCAGGATAGATTTTACGAGATTAGTGACCCCGCGCGTGGCACTCTCGGGTTCGCGCCAACGACCGAGCCGCGCATCCCAATGTTTGGCAAAGACGTGCCGCATCAGGGACCGGTCGCGCGCCAGGCGAGCGACGACGCCGTCGCCGGTCAGCATCTGCATGTAAAGCACGAACGGTTTGGCAACCTCGCCGCGCCCGACCTGGACGCCGGCAAGACTGGCAAGGCCGGACAATCCGCCGGGCAACGCCGTGCTGTTGGCCTGTACCGGCGTCACCGTCATCGTTGCGGAATAGCGGTAGGTCGCGGTGTGGAGGACGAATATCGCCATCGCCATACCCGTGGCCGATGATGCCGCGACCCACCAGCGGCGCCGCCAGATAAGCGCAGCGCCGCGCTCCGTGGCTGCCGGCGCCGGGTTAACGATCGGATCAACGGTCAGGTCCACTCGTGCTCCATGTCTTCGCTGCGCGAGCCCAGGTTCGGGGCCAACGCCGCTTTAGGCGGCAACACCCGAACCGGCAAGCGCAACGGGTTCGCCACGAGCTGCAGCGACGGCGCGCAGAAATGCATCGGCAAAGGCCTCGATCCGCAGTGCCGCAGCCGCCTGCAGGACCGGCTCCGACTCCGCTTCTGGCGGAGGCGTTGCCAGTTGTTGCAACAGCGCCTCGGCCAAGGCAGCCGGATCATCGGGGTCAAAGTAAAACGCCGCGTCCCCCGCCTGTTCGCGGTGCACCAGAAGGTTGGACAGCACCATTGCCTTGCCCGCTGACTTTGCTTCCTCTACCGTCGTGCTCCAGCCCTCGAAGCGCGAGGGATTGACCAGGGCCTTGCTGGCCCGCAGCAGGGCGCCGACCTTGGCGTACGGTTGCGATCCAAGCAGGCGCATGTTGGCGCCGCTCTCAACAATCATAGCGTCCAGCATGGCCATGCGGCCAGGATTGCGGGCATCTACCGTGCCGGTGGTAACAATCATGGCGTCCGGCGCAGCCTTGCTGAGCAACGCCGCGGCGCGGATGGCGCATTCGTGGTTCTTATGCGGCCAAAACTGGTTCGGCAGGAAGAAATAACGGCCAGACACGCCAAGTTCGGCCACGACGGCGCGATCGGCGTCCGCATTAACATTGCGCGGGGCCGGCACCGCAAACCGCGCAACGTGAACATTGTGCAGCGCGGAGTAGGCGGCCACGGCATCCTGGCGTGCGGATTCGCTGCTCAGCAGCACGGCCGAAGCCTCGCCGATCTGCCGACGATAACCGAACTCACGCCGCCACCAGGCGACGCGTGTGAACAGCTGCGGCATCTGCAGGTGCTGAAAGTCGGGCAACCAGGCCAAGATCGGGATCGGGAAGCTCCCACCAAGCAGCCTGGCGTTGGTAAAGACGAGATCCGCCCCTTTGGCCATGAAGCGCCTTGCGGTACCCATGTCGCAATCGCGGAACAGCGCCGAAAGCATCCGGCGCGACCGCCGGTGCGCATCGAACCAAGGGTCCACGATGATCGTTACGCCCGGGATATCCTGAAACGGCGCTAGTTCGCTCGGGTCGTTATCGCTGCCAACGAACAGCAGGGCTTCGATTGCGCCGGGACGATAGGCCGCGAGAATGGCTAGCAGGTTGAGCAGGTAATTGTAGCCGCCACGCCACTGCGGCCCGCCAATCATTTCAAAGGCGATCCGCGTCATTGCGCTGCTTTTTTGCTGCGCCGGTACCACTCGACGGTCCGCCGCAGCCCCTCGGCAAGCGGAACGGCCGGACGAAAGCCGGTTGCCCTCAACAAGGCGGGATCGGAGACCAGGCTGTGCGGATCGCCGGCGCGCGATACGCCGCTAAAGGCGATCGGCGGCGCGGCCGGCCAGTTGCCAACGACCATCGCCGCAATGTCGGCAACCCGCGTCGGCGTGCCGGATCCGACGTTCACTGTGGTGGGCACCGCGCCATTGCCGAATCCGGCAAGCGCGATGGCAGCATCATCAACGTTGATGAAGTCACGCAATTCATTGCCGCTGCCTCCGAGCACCAGCGGCGCTTCACCGTCATCGACCCGGCGGCAGATATCCCAGATTAGCTGCTTGGCGAGATGTGGGCCATAGACGGAAAACAGCCTGGCGATGACCACATCCTGGCCGAATTCGCGGGCATTGTAGCGACCGAGCTGCTCCATCATCACTTTGTGCTCGCCATAGACCGACAACGGCGCCATCGCGGCGGCCTCTGAAATCGGCCCGGCATGGCTGTTGCCATAGACCGCGGCGCTCGACACCAGCACGACCCTCGGCGGCGAGGCCAGCCGACACGTCCAGTCGAAAAGATTGGCGGTAGACTCCACCGTGCGCGCAAAGTCTTCTCGCGGCGCGTCGATGGCGCGACCGACCGATGCACCGCCAGCGAGGTGATAGATCACCGCGGGAGCGGCGCCGACGGCGGCAAGCTCGGCCAGATTCTCGGTCTCGACACTACCGCTGCGCCATCGGGAAATGCCCCATTCCGTCGCGTCCTGCCAAGGCCAGTCACCATGCCCTAGCCCAGTGACCTGATAGCCTTGCCTTGCCAGCGCGCGGGCGAGGTGACGACCGACAAAGCCGCGGGCACCGGTTATCCAGGCTGATCGCGAACACAGGTTTTCCGCATCGTTCATTGCCGTCCAATGTGACGATGACTCGCGATTGTCCAGCGATCACACATCCCGGATCGGTTGACCCATCCGGGCGCGAACGCTAGTTGCCAGCGTCGGCGGTACACAATTAGCACGAGGCAAGCTTGCAGCCATCAATTGCTCTGCTGCAGATTACCGGATGGCTCGGCACACTGCCGCTTGTCGCGCCTTAACACCAGATCTGCTCGCCGCCGCCTTACCCGGCTTTCCGACTACCGGACGTCGGACCGCACGACATCTTGAATGAGCCTTGGCTGGGACTCCGGCGAGAATGGACAATGCAATGGCGCAGAACTCGATCAGGCAGAAGGTCAAGACACGTTTGAGCTCAGTGCTCAACGTGCCCATGGTCAATCATCTGCGCGGCGTGCTGCGGCCCGACACAACCGGCGCACAGGCCCAGACCGCCATTGCCCGGATGATTGTGAAGGGTAGCCGCCTGGTGGCGCGGGTCAATGCGACGGGGGGGCGTGCCACGGCATTCTATCTGAACAATCGCCTGACGATGACCGGAACACTGCGCTCCGACGAGGCGTGGTCAGTCTATGAAATGAAGGCGCATTCGGGCTATTTTCCGATAAGCGACGCCAGCATCGACCGTTTAGCGGCACTGTATCTCCAGGATATCGCCACGATCGACTTATATGCCGCGTGGACGCAGTTCGATGGGGCGCTGGCTCCGGGTGCGGCGCAGTGCTGTCAGCTGCGGGATCTCGATCCGATCTTCACCCGCGGGCGCTGGCCACCGGCACCGCAGGGCCGCAAAGTCGCCGTAGTCATCCTCTTCTCTACCACGATAAAGACGCTATGGACAAAGCGCGCAGCGCTGTTCGACGTCGACACGATGCCCGATTGCGACATGCATTTTCTCACGGCGCTGCAGACCCGTGGCAAAAGCGACGTCGCCGATCAGGGCTGGTTCGCCAACGTCGATGCCATGGATGCACAGATTGCCGATGCCAGTGCGAGCGTCGCCATTCTCGGTGCCGGCACCTATGGCTTACAGCTCGGCGCCCGGGCCAAGCGTCGCGGGGCGACCGCCATCGTGCTCGGCGGCTCGACCCAGCTGCTGTTCGGCATCATGGGCAATCGATGGATGCTGTTTCCCGAATACCGCGCCTTACTGAGACCATGGTGGACAAGGCCCGGCCGCGACGAGCAACCGGTCGGTTACGAGACACTGGAAACCGCTGGCGGAGGCTATTGGTGACATGAAGATCCATTGCATCGAGGATCGCCGTAAACCGTTCGTCGAAGTGTTCCAGAGGACCGCGATCGACGCCGGCTATGCCCTCACCCTGGGACCGCCTGCCAGAACCGCCTGTCCGGGGTATGCGGCGCTTTCTGCAAACTATGTCCATCTGTCGCCAAACACTCCGGCCTTCGAACTCGCCTGCTTTCGCCGTTACTTCGACGTCGCGGGCCTTGTTGCCGATGGGGAACGGGCAATCATCTCCGACAGCGATATCTATGTCCAGTCTGGCCCGGGTGCCCTGCCGGCTTCGGTGATGGACCTTACCGCTGACGGCGAAAGGGGCGGCGTGGCGGCAAGCATCGGCATGCTGGACGGCGTTGCCGAATATGACGCCAGCCCGCATTTTTCATTCTGGACAGGCCAGAGACTACGCCAGTTCTGCGACTATCTGGTAACGAGCTACACCGAGCGGCACGACCAGCTGCGCGTCATACACGACCGGAAGCTGGCATCGGGCGCGCCCTATGCATCGGTCTCGGACATGACGTTGATAAGGCTATGGTCCGACGAAGCCGGCGTGCCGCTGATCAACACCAACCGGGTCGAAGACGATCGCTACCTCGATCACAATATCTCGACACCCGACACTGCCAACAGCATGTTCCGCAGCAGCCTCGGTCGCAAGACGATCCAGGTCCGCAGCGACGGAATCTACTATGTGACAGCGGAGGGCCGGCCGCTGCGGCCGGCAACCCTGCATCTTCAAGGCCGCTACAAGGTCATTGCACGCGCGCTCGAAAAGCGCTCGACTGCCGGCGTTCTTGCCGGATCGGCCTATATCGCTGCCGGACGGTTCGCGCGACGTCTGTTGCTCCGATCGTGAAGGTCTTTGCGATACCCACGGTGACGGCCGGCGTGACGGCGTCGCTTTCGGTGCTGTTTTTCACAGGCGTCAGCCAGGTGTTCGGCGACACCTTGTTGGCAGGCATCATCCTGACCCAGGCGAGTGTCGCTCTGGTGCAGTTGGCCATGGTGCCGCAAGGATGGGTCTATGTTATCGGCAGCCCCGACCCGGAGACGCTGAAGAAGCGCTATTCCCAGGCAATGACGCTCGAACTTGCCGGTATTGCCCTCGCCCTCACGCTGATCCTCGTCGCGCTGCAATTGCCGTGGTTCGCACGACTTGAAGCCGGGGTCGGCGCCGTGCCGCTGTTCTTCAGCCTCGTGATCCAGGGATCGACCTCGTGCATGGGCCGTTTGCGGGCGACCGAAAACTGGCTTGGCTATTGTCTTTGGAATTTGACTGGAAACGCGATACGGGCACCCCTGATCTGGGCGACGCCCGCGCTTGTCAGCGCGGGCCTCCTGCCCGCGGCGATGGATCGCGCCACGATTATCATCATATTCTTCTTGCTGCCCGATATCGTCCGATTCCTGATCATCTATGTGCCCCAGGCGATACGTCATTACCGCTGGCCCGGAATCGACCAGTCGTTGCAAGGTGCGCGGATTATCCTTACAAATTGGTCCTACGATTTGGCATCGGCCCTAACCGAGGTGTTCGACAAGATCCTTGTCGGCGCGCTGCTCGGTCCGTCAATCCTCGTCGCTTACTTCTTTGCGCGCAAGATTGGCATCATATCAATTATGGTCCTCGAGCCGTTCTATGCCGAGTTCTACCGCCGCTGCGCCACGATTGCCGACGACGTCGCGGCACGGCGCGCCCAGATGCAGGTGTATGTGCGTGGGCTTGGCCTCGGCACTGTCCTGTTCTTCGCGATGGCGCTAGCGATCGGCGTGGTTGGCCTCGTTCCGGCGCTCCGCAACCTGTTGCCGGCCTCGGTCTCTCAGCATCTCGATCTTTTCCTGCTGATCCTCGCGGCAGATTGCGCAATCTCGGCCAACCGGTGGAGCCGTTACATCGCTCAGCTGCGTGGCGGCGTCAGCCGGCTGTTTACGGTGCGCATCCTGCTATTCGGAGTATTTGTGGCGGGGGTGACGCTGTGCGGCAGCGCTTTCGGCGGCCTGGGCGTCGGCCTGGCCTTGGCAACGGTACCCCTACTGGAAGCCTTGTATATTGCGGCATGGTTGCGCTATGGACCGGCCGACTGTGCTATTACCGGTGGAAAGCGATAGTGATGAACGGGACGGCATCGATTAAGCTGCGGCCGGCCTCTACGACGGAAATCAACGGCTACAGCGACTCTCGGTCGCAGCTGAATGTCAACTACGGCTATCGATCGTCGGCCGTTCTTCAGCAGACTGATAGGCGCGACAATTCCGACCATGTTTTTGATCTCGACTGCGGTAACGGTGTTGTACTGGATCAGCTCAATGTCCGCGGTTGGGCAGTCGTCGGCGACAACCCATCGAGAACCGAGACGGCCGATGCCAAGGCCCGCAGAAGTCATCTCGAACTGCACCAGACATCGTTCTATGATGATATCGCCAGCAATATGGATCGCAATTACACCGCACTCGGGGACCATGGGCATATCAAGTTATGGTCCATCGACACCCTCGGCAACCTCTTGACCGACGGCGTGTTCGTGGACCTGTCATGCGAACGCGTAGGTCCCATCTTGATCCTTGCCAAATCGGTGGTCACATCCCGCGCCCGGCCGCTCGCCTGAGTGGCTGTTCAAGGAGACGGAAACTGTCTAGTCGCAACGCCATGACCCCAGGCAGCGATCTCGCGGCAACAGCGGTAACCGCTCTGACGTGCAAGCTCTGCGGTGCGCCTGATCCAGTTCCGGTGTTCAGCGAAGCTGCCGCCGACGCGGTCTTTACCTCTTATCACTGCCGCGCCTGCGATCTGTTCCAGACGCTGGGCGACATCGCAGCCGTTTCGCCCGACTATGTCGATCTGACGGCCGACCAACTCGACCCCATGCACGTGTTCCTGCAGACGGCGCACAAGAAGACGGCTTTCGACCAATGGTCGCGCATCATCCGCCGCCGGGGGAACAGTGGCAAGCGCCTGCTCGACATCGGCTGCGGTGTCGGCGGGTTCCTCGATTACGCCTCGGCGAATGGGTTCGAGACCTATGGCTTCGACGCCTCCGCCGCGCAAGCCGAACAGGCCAGGATACACCATCCGAACGTACGCAACTTCATCGATATCGACAGCTATTGCACGGCGTTGCGAGAGCCCGTGAAGTTCGACGTGATCACCATGTGGGACGTCTTCGAACACATTCGCACGCCCGCCGAACTGATTGCCGGCGTACGGCGGCACCTGGCGCCCGGGGGCGTGTTCTTCGTGTCGGTTCCGAACGGCGCTCCCAATCCGATGAAGGTCAAGCTGGCCCGAATGCGCGGGCGCGAGCCCGGCCTGATCCCTTGGGAACACGTATTCTATTACACGCGAAACTCGCTCGCCAGGGTGATGAAGGACAATGGTCTCGATGTCGCGGAAATCGGTGCGGTGGTACCCTATGTCCGGCCGATGAGTGTCCATGAGGCCGTCCGCCGCGCCGGTTTCGGGCTGCTTTCGTCGACGCGCTATGCCCCCCAGCTCTTTGCCGTGACGCGCCTTCCGGCCTGATGGCTCTTGCTGCGGTCCTGATCGGGTTGGCGGGTCTGCTGGCTGCATACCAAGCGTTCTTCACCCGGCCAGATACCGCACGCATTGCCTTTCTGGCGACAGCCGGTGCATTCTGCTTCTGGTACTGGTTCCCGGCGCTCAATCTGCTGACGCTCCGCTTCTATGGCCCCGATGAGCGTGTGCCGACCGAGTCATCGGTAACCGTCGCCATCTGGTTGGTGCTGGCCTATCAGATGTCGGTGATAGTCGGGCTCGCCGCAGTTCGACCCCTCTTTGCACCACTCCAGAATCTTGCGGTGATCGACGGCGACGATCGCGCAGCGCGTTGGCTCGGCTTCCTCGTGCTGGGATCGGCAATTGCCTTCCTAGTCGCCCGTTTTGCACGTGACGGGATCGGGGTTCTCGTCGACCTTGCCGTTGGCCTCGCTTCGGCGCGGGACAACGCCACGTATTTCAATCGCTCCGAAGATGCCGGCACATCCTTGCTGGCGCTTTGGGACATCGTCAACATATGGATCGCGCTGTTTGTCATCGCGCTGATGACATGGCGAAGAGCACTGCTGTCTGGCCCGTGCATAGCTGCACTAGGCGCTATTGCCTTTGTGTTTCTCGCCTCGGGCACCCGCGCCGTGCTGATGCAGGCGCTCTTCATCATCGGAATGACGATTGCGGTACGTGGCACCGCAGCCATACGTCCGGTATCACGCCCTGGGCGGAGCTGGCTTTACCTCATACCGCTGGTCGGCGTCGCAGGGCTAGCCTTTTCCGCCTTCGCGTCGCGATTTCGCGAATCGGGCAGCAGCGGTGGGCTGTTGACGATCGTCGACACGTTGCTCGTCAATCCGGACATGACGCGAGAGCTTGCGTTTGTCCTCGATCGGATGCCGAATTTTCCGAATCACACGGCCTCGCCGTTCGTCATCACGCCATTCGCCTTTTCCCTGCCGCGCTTCCTAGGGTTCGATCGCCAGATGCCCGAGCACCTTGTCGCGTTTAACGGAATGCGCGGAGATATCGATTTGCTATTCGGACAGGGCAACATCTTTCCCGGTATCGTGGCCGATTTTCATATGGTGTTCGGACCCGCCGGCCCGGTTCTGATGGCGCTCTTCGTGGCCATACACGCCATCGGGCTCGATCGCGTCGCGCAGTTTATCCCCGACACGACCCAAAGGGGCGGGTATGTTGTCGCCTGCATAGCCTATATGTTCTTTAGCTTTCGCAACATTGGGGGCATGCTGTTCCTGGTGATCGTGCTCGGTATTGCCGTTATCACCGGCTTGAACAGTGCCCAACGCTGGCTTCTGCCCCGGCGCTCGCTTTCACCCGCTTTATCAATGGACTGACATGCTGAATAAACTTGCAAAGCTCCGGCGGCAACTGCCCATGCTATCAAAGGCGCACCAGACTCTCGAAGAACTCAAGATGCTGCAAGGCACGTCTCTGGCTGCCGCCAATGCCGACCGCCGCTACTCGCTGCTGGAAGATTACGAGTTCAAGGTCTTCTCGCAATGGGGTGAGGACGGCATCATCCAGTATCTGGCTAGCCAAGCAAAGCTGCCAAGTCGCAGCTTCATCGAGTTCGGCATCGAGGACTTTTCCGAATCAAACTGCCGTTTCCTGCTGATGAAGGATTATTGGGACGGTTTCGTTATTGACGGCTCTCCAGACAATATCGAGCGGCTGCGCCAATCCTATTATTTCTGGCGTTACCCGCTACAGGCAGAATGCGCCTTCATAACGACGGACAATGTCTGCGAACTGCTCGATCGATCGGGGTTCGACGCTACTGTCGGCATCCTGTCGATCGATGTCGATGGCAACGATTGGCACTTGCTCGAACGTCTCGAGCATTGGCAGGCCGCTATCATCATCGTCGAATATAACGGCATTTTCGGTAATGATCGCGCCGTCACCGTGCCCTATGATCCGGCATTCGTGCGCAACGGCAAGCACCACAGCAACCTTTACTATGGCGCCAGCATCGCCGCCTTTCAGTACCTGCTGGAACCTCGCGGCTATATTCTCAGCGGCACTAACAAGACCCGCAGCAACGCGTTTTTTGTACATGAATCCTCGATGACGGATGCGATCCCCCGGCTCGATCAGGCAAAACTTGGCGCAGGTCCATTGTTCCGCGAGAGCCGCGACGCCAGCGGCACAATGACATTCCTGTCAAAAGCTGCGCGTCGGCAAGAGATCGGCCATCTGCCGTTGGTCGACGTAACGACCGGGACGACTACAACGGTCTCTGCACTCTAGGGGGCTAGCGCCCTACCCTGCCAAATCCCTGAAAAAAGCCGTGGCGACCGGGCGGCTACGGCAGGCGGCCGAACCTAGCGCAAATTCCGATCAGCATGCATCATACGCAGCAGCTACGAAGTACTTTGCATATTCAGTTGCCTTAAAGGCATCGAAGCTTTTGCCGATGACCTACCAGACGTCATGGATGGTTCGGGCGGCGGCCTTGCGGAGCAACGCTTCGAGCTTAGTGAAGACAGTCGCGATCGGGTTGAAATTGGGCGAGTATCACGGGAGGAGCAGTAGCCGCGCGCAGACAGCTTCGATTGCGGTAGGGACGGCAGCGCCTTTGTGGGCGCGCAGGTTGTCGAGGATCACGACATCGCCGGCTCTGAGCGTCGGCACCAGGATATGCTCGATGCAAGCGAGGAGCCTTTCCCCGATGTATCGGGCGTACCAAAGGCGGCCTGAACTCCAAGCTGCACGCCGTAGGCCGGCCACCGAGGGTCAAACGAGCGTCGACAACGGCGCGGCGCTGACGCTCAATGTCTTGCCAAAGGGCGAGGCCATGCTCGGCGACCGAGGTTACGACGCCGACTAGTTCTGAGCCACTCGAATCCGCAAACAGATCGTGCGCTGATCGCGTTAAAGGCCAGCCGCACAAGACCGATCTACCAAGACAACATGCTATACCGGCAACGCCACCGCATCGATAACATCGTCGGCAAGCTCAAAAAATCGCGGCGCATCCACCTCCTATACTACCACGCCTTCATCTTAGCGATCGCAATCGCTGCCACCGCCATTTTCTGGCTGTAATCAATGAGTCCTGAGGGGGTGGACGCCCCCTCGACGGCATCATGTCCGCGGTGCCTTACGGCCGCATCATGAGGCCGGACAGATGGCAGCACCCGACTACGCGTCAGAAAGCCACAAACCCTCTTGCTTCTCCGGGGCGTCCACAGATGAGTCTAGTTTCTCGCTAGGATGGCCACAGTGGCGACCGAGGTCAGCAGCGTGCCGACGATGCCGGTGATGTCCCTGATCAGGTCGAGCTTGTACAGCGGATCGATATCTTTGGGCACGATGATCGTCGAGCCCGGCGGCACGATCGTGCTCGACGCCCGGCCCCAGCCGCGACCGCTGATCGGCTGCGATGTGCCATTGGGCAGAACCAGGAAGATACGGCCCTCATCGGCGCTCTTCGAGGTGCCGCCGGATTCGCGCAGATAGGCCTGGACCGATTTGTTGGGGACGAACTGCAGCGCCGTCGGGTTCGACACGTCACCGAGGGCCAGGACGAAATTGGGCCGCTTTGGCATGACGACGGCGTCACCGCTTTCGAGCACGGTATCGAGGTCGGGCCGGACGGCCAGCACGCGCGGATCGGCCTCGACGACGACGCGGCCCGGTGCCTCGACAGTCGCCAGCTGGGCAATCAGTTGCTGGCCGCCGACCAGCGCCCCGGCCGAAGCCTCCTTGCGCGCCGACACCGACAGCAGCGCCGTCGTCAGCTCGCGGCTGGTGCGACGCAGCCCTTCCTGCTGCAACTCCTTGACCGATCGCCGGGTGAACACGGCACCATAGGGATAGGCCAGCGGCGACAGGCCGCCGGCGCGGGCCGTCAACTGGGCGAGCGTTTCGCCCTTGCGGATCGAATAAAGCCCCGGGCGGTTGAATTCCCCCGACAGCAGCACGGCACCGGGCTCGAATTGCGGCTGGGCGGCATTAAAGCGCATGTCGTCGCCGGCCCGTAGGGTGACCGCTGTCATCGCGGTCGGATAGCCTTCGGTCGCGAACCGTTCCTGGCGCAAGTCCAGGCCTTCGGCCCGCGTCACATCGAGGGTCAACCCCGACGACGCCGTCAGCAGCCCTTCGGCGACGCTCGCCAGTTCACCGGCGGTCGCCTGGCCGGCCACGGGATAGGCTCCGGGCCGTCGCACAGCGCCGCCGACCGATACCGCATTCTCGATGAGCACCGGCAACAGGTCGGGTTCTTCCTCGAACACCGCCTGGCAGCGACTGTCCTGCAGGGTGACCGCGCGCGCCGACAGCGCCGTGGCCGACGGATCCTCGATCGGCTCGCGCTGCTCGCCATCAGGTCTGGACAAAGGGTTACGACGATAACCGAGCTGGTCATCACCGGTGCTGAGCGCGGCGTCGCCACCACGGCCGAGCTCGGCCAGGGATCCGCCGGTCGCTGCGACCTCGCTCCGGCCGGCGCGCTCGACGATGAAGGCCGCGCGCGTCACGACCGTGAAGCGCGTCGTCTGGCTGTCGCGGACCAACGTCTGCAAACGCTCGAGCGACGAACATTCGGGCAGCGTATTGCGCTGGCCGAGCACGATGCGGCGCACCGGCGTGCGGTTGATGAAATCGATATCCTCGCGCGAAAAGACGTACAGGCGATCGTCGCTGCGCAGCGCCACACCCGGACGAGAGTTCAAGGCATTCAGCAGGTTGATCGGCTCGAACACACGCGCCGCGGTCACCGGATCGCGGCGGATCAGCACGGCGAACGGCAAATAGGTATCGGCCCTGAGTTCACTCACGTCACCGAGCAGGTCGCGGACCGTCGGCGCCGCGACCAGGGCCCGCGCCCCCGGATTAGCAACAAAGCCGCGCAGGACGACACGGCCCGTGCTGCCGCCGGCGCTGCCGCCGGTCAGCTGGATCGCATCGCCCGGCACGAGCGCCGTGGCCAGAGTGGCAGCCCGGATATATTGTTCGCTGCCGTCGGCGGTGATGCGGCTGATCGCGATCTGGTTGCCGCGCGGGCGCAGCGCGCCGCCGGCGAAGCCCAGCAAGGTGCCCAGCGACGACCCCTTGCGGATTTCGTAGATGCCGGGCCTCGATACGCTGCCGCCGATGGCGACGGTGTCGCCGATGACCGGCACGATGACCCGGTCGCCATCCCGCAGCCGCACCGATGGCGGCGCGCCGATGCCGAGCAGGCCGTAAAGATCGACATTGATGCTGCTGCCGCCCCGCACGATGCGGACGCTGCGCAGCGAGCCGGACCGCCGCACGCCGCCGGCCGCCGCCAGCGCCGCCGAGACATCGCTGAGCGACGTCAGATTATACTGGCCGGGGCGATCGACCTCGCCCCCGACGAACACCGTCGCCGAACGGACCGAGCCGAGCGAGATGAACACCTCGGTACCAAGCAAGGTGCGGCGGGTCGCCGCCTGCAGATCGCGCGTGACGGCGGCGATCGAGCGGCCGGCCGCGGGGATCGGCGGCAGCGCGCTGACGATCAATCGTCCATCGCGGTTGACGCGAACCGTCTTCGATTCGTTGGTGGCGCCCTGGAACTGCACGACGACATCGTCGCCGATGCCGATCACATAGTCGTCGCCGACAGCCCCGGTCAGGCCGCCGCCGCCCTGGGTCGCCGATTGAAACAGGTCGTAACCAAACTGGCGCAGCGTCGGGTCGGCGAGGCGATCGCGATACTCGCGTTCGATCGGCGACGGGCGATACAGTCGCGACAGGCTATCCCGGGCCTCAGCCCGCCGCAGCTCCTGCTCCTCGCGGGTGTCGAGACGGCCAACGCGCTCGGTCGGCAGCCCCGAAGACTCCCGATCATCGCCGCGCGAACGGGCACGATCGAGCTCATCGCCGGCACTCGACGATGTACCCAGCTGTCCCTGGAACTGTTGCAAGAGCTTGGGATCGATGGCCTGTCCGTGACCTGGCGCCGCAAGTGCGCCAAGCGACGCGGCAACTGCCAGCGAACCGGTGGCCCGCCCGAATGCACTACGCATTATTGTTCCGAACCCCGTAAGCAATCCGATGGCGTGTAAAGCCGCGCCGCGACAGCGTCAACGACCACGCACGCGTTGCGCAGCCCGATAAATTTCCGACGCCTAGAGGCGCGCCACGGCATTGGCCGTCGCGTCATCGGCGCGGTCCAGCAGACGATGCCCGGCAGCCGTATCGGCCACGATTTGACGGTCGACATGCACAAAACGGTCACCCAGCGTGCCTTGCCCGCGGGTTCCCACAGACGGCATTATCCAAAGCGCAGTCGCGAGGAAGGCCGTGGCTGCAATCTTGAACATCAGGAACACCCAAATCAGACCTGCTGCCTACTGCCCCCCGGCATAGCAGCTATGTTGTTGCAATCTCGTGAACGAACGTTGCCTTCAACTAGTCGAAGCCGCGCTATTTCGCAAGTGCGGTATAACCATAACGGTTGTGGTGGCCAGACATTGACGCGTTTTGAACAATCGCGCCCGGAGCAACCGCCCTGGCCCTTTTAGGCCACGCTTCATCGCAATAAAGCGGATGCGAACCTAGCGGCGCCCATTTACAAGGTCGGAGTAATCGCTTGCCAGCTGCCGGGTCAGGGCACCGACTTCAAACCGCCACGGTCCGATTTCGGCCAGCGGCGTGACTTCGGCGGCGCTTCCGGTCAGGAACGCCTGCTCGAATGTTTCCAGCTCCTCGGGCCAGATCACCCGCTCGACGATCTCGATGCCGCGCTGCTTCGCCAGGCCGATCACGGTGCGCCGGGTGATGCCGTCGAGGAAGCAATCGGGCGTCGGCGTGTGCAGCCTGCCATCCTTGAGGAAAAAGATGTTGGCACCGGTCGCCTCCGCTACCTGGCCGCGCCAGTCGAGCATCAGGGCATCATTGTACCCGGCATCCTCGGCGGCGTGCTTCGACATCGTGCAGATCATGTACAGCCCCGCAGCCTTGGACTTGGTCGGCGCCGTATAGGGCGCCGGCCGCCGCCACGGCGCTATGTTCAGCCGCAGCCCCTTGGCCAGCGCCTCTGGCCCGAAATAGGCGCCCCATTCCCAGCAGGCGATGGCGAGATGCGGCTTCGTCCGCTGCGCCGACACGCCCATCTGTTCCGAACCGCGCCAGGCGATCGGCCGTACATAGCAGTCGACGAGCCCGTTGGCGGCGATCGTCTCGTTGACCGCGGCGTCGATCTGCTCGCGCGTCCACGGCAGCTTGAAGCCCAGGATCTGCGCCGATTCGATCAGCCGCTGATCGTGCTGCTCGAGAGCGAAAACCTTGCCACCATAGCAGCGCATCCCCTCGAAAACCGCGCTCGCATAGTGCATGGCGTGGGTCAGCACATGGACGTTGGCATCGCGCCAGGGCCGCAGCCCGCCGTCGAACCAGATGAAGCCATCGCGATCGTCAAAAGTTGCGTCGACCATGTCCCGAGCCTTTTCGTGCAACAATGTTCCGTCCCGGACAGCCGCCACGGCACGTTCTTGCCTTTCGCTAGGCATGCGTGCAAGATATGTCAACATGACTGTCCCATCTCGCGCGCCCACGCCGATCGCCGCCGCATCCCCGCTGTTCCTGCGCGAGGACGAGATCCGGCGCGGTATCGAGCTGTTGTATTTCGGTTATTCGGCGATGATTCGCGGCGCCGACGCGATCCTGGCGCGCGAGGGCTTTGGCCGCGCGCATCACCGGGCGCTGTACTTCATCGCGCGTCGCCCCGGCCTCGCGGTCGGCGACCTGCTGCGCCTGCTTGCCATCACCAAGCAGTCGCTCGGCCGCGTGCTCAACGAACTCCAGGGTCATGGCCTGGTCGAACAAAGCATCGGCACCACCGATCGCCGCCAGCGCCTGCTGCGGCTCACCGACGCCGGCGCGGCGCTGGAAGCCGCATTGTTCGCCGAACTCGAAGCCGGCATGGCCGCTGCCTATGGCGAAGCCGGACAGACCGCCGTCACCGGCTTCTGGGCGGTGCTGGTCGGGCTGATCCCGCCGGAGGATCGCGCACTGGTTGGACGTCTCGGCCAGGCTTGATTCAACAAGTCGCCAGGTAGCGACGCAGTCGGGCCCGGTCGTCGTAATTGCCAGAGTCGGCCACCGTGACACTCCAACCCGCTGCTGTTCGCGCAACACAGTCGCTCCCCACTTCGACCGCGACGAGAAACCTGTGCGCCTCCCAAAGCCTAAACTGCGGCGATCCCTCGCCCATCGGATACTCCGCCGCCGGATTGGCGCCGATATGGGCGGTAACCGGCACGAACTTGATGATGCGGTCGTCACCAACCAAGTTGCGAACGTCGTTGGCGAGCTTTTCCAGCAGCTTGCGAACCTGCGGCTCACCATATTCGGCGACCATACGGTCGTGCACCAGCGGGCGTTGAAGGTCGCGGGCTGGGTCGGCATCAGGAAGCCCGTCGCGTCCGCCCGAGCGCAGCGTCAGACCACCGAACCTGACATGGTTCGCCCGCCGCTTTTCCTTCAGAACACAGATCCAATAGCCACTTGCAAGGCGACCGGGTGCGTAACCTAGGTCCCGCTCAACCAATGTCGGGTTTTTGGCACCGATCCGGCCCAGCCGCGTCACGTCGCCAGACAACTGCGGTTGAGAGCCAAGAATCAGCACAGCAGGTTCCTTCTTATGGTTCCGCAATTATTGCGCAGTTGTGGCCGCTGACAAGCGTAGACGCGATCGTCGCATTCACCGTGGCGGCGGCGGTGCCCAGCCGTGGTCGACCAGTGCCGGGTCGACAGCCGGACGCGGGCCGAGCTCCCACACCTGACGGCCGGTGACGACGACAGGATACGGCCGGCCGGCAGCATCGGTTTCCGGACGATAGCGCAGCCGCTTTTCGATGAGCTTGCAAGTCGTGGCGTCGAGATCGTCGTTGCCGCTGCTCCGTGTCACCTCGCAATCATGCGCCCGGCCATCGACATCGACGACGAAGCGCAGATGCACGGTGCCGCTCGCCCCGGCTTGCAGCGCGGCGCGGGGGTAGTCGCGATTGCCGATGCGGCCCGACAGCAACCGCAGCGGCGTACCGCCGCCGCCGCCATCACCATCACCATCGTCGCCGCTGCCGGTACCCTGCCCGATGCCGCCGGCACCCGTCCCCGGGCCGATGATCGGGGCCGCCCCGGCGCTCGGATCGGCGCCGAGGCCCGCGACTACGGCGGCCAGGCTGGGCAACGGCACGGGGGGCAGCACGATCGGCACCGGCGCGACGACGGGGCTGGCCTTGGCCGTGCGGTTGACGGGCGCCGATGCCCCGGCGCGGCGCGGCGCTCGTGGCCTGGCAGCGACGGCCGGCGGCGGTGGCGGCACCGCGCGGACGTCGAAAACGCTCAGCACCGCCTCGGCCCGGCGGGTGACCTCGACCGACAGGCCGCTGAGCAGTAGCCAGCCGATCAGGCCATGCAGCACCAGCACGGCGATCACGATCCGCGGCCGCCCATGATCGGCAGCGTCAGCACTAGCGTCAGGGGCCAAGCCGGCTGTCATCGTCACGGCTCGCTGTGCCATCAGAGCGATGAACCGGCGATGGCTCGCCGGGTTCCGCTCAGCCGCCGAGCTGGCGCGACCGTTCCGCCGCCGCTGCCACGGCACGCTGCAACAGTGGATCCAGTCCCGGCCGCAGCACGTCGAGCGCCGCCGCCGTCGTGCCGCCCGGCGACGTCACCCGGGTGCGCAGCTCCCCCGGCGGGACGGCAGGGTCCGCCGCCGCCAGCGCCGCCGCGCCGATGACCGTGG
>QBLU01000048.1:0-6188 GCA_003241875.1 Alphaproteobacteria bacterium | reverse complement strand
TCATCGAGGGGCTGTCGGCTGCGGCGGCGGCCGCCGCAGCCGACAGCCCCTCGATGAAGGCAAAGACATAGGCCGGCCCCGACCCCGACACCGCGGTGACCGCATCGAAATCGGCCTCGTCGCGCAACCAGAATGTCATGCCGGCAGGCCCGAACAACGCCTCCGCAGCGCCTTCGGCAAGGTCACCCGCGGTCGAGAACAGCGCTGTCGCACCCTGGCCGATGCCGGCGGGAGTGTTGGGCATGGCGCGAATGATCGGCGACCCCGGAAAACGCCGCGCGATCGCCGCGGTCGTCACACCCGCCATGATAGACACGATCAGCGTCGTCGGCCCGGCGCGCTCGGCAAGCGGCTCGGACGCCGCCCACCACAGCTGCGGCTTGACCGCGAGCACGATGATATCGGGCCGGCCGGCGGGCGGGGTCGCCACCGCCGCGACGCCGTCGGGCAGCCCGCGCGGTGCCGGGTCGATGACGATGACAGGCCCAAGCTCGGCGCCGAGCCAGCGGCGCAGCAGGGCACCGCCCATGTTGCCGCAACCGAGCAGCCAGATGGGGGCGGTCACGCTTCCCCGACGATTTCCAGCAGCGCCGCCGCCATCGCATCGGCAGGGGTGCGATCGGCGAACATCACCAGCTGGAACACCGGATAGAAGCGCTCGAATTCGTCGACAGCCGCCTCGACCAGCACCTCGGCCTGGCCGATGGTCAGGTCGGGAACATCCTCGGCATCGTCGTTGTCGAGCAGGGTCGCGTGGCGGAACAGCACCGTACCGTCCGCCGACCATAACTCGAAATGGCCCATCCAGAGCTGTTCGTTGATCAGGCCCAGTGTTTCATAAATCGCCATGCGACGATCGTCGGCACAGGTCAGGTCGGCGCGCGCGATGATCTGCAGCACGCGCTCGTCCTCGCGCCACAGGGCGCGCAGCTGATAGGTTGCCCAGCCGCCCTTGATCGACGTGCTGATCTCCTCGTCGCCCGAGCGCTCGAAGGCCCAGCCATTGGCGTCAAAGACATGTTCCAACATGTCGATCGGCGCCGCCGGCGACGGCGTATAATCGATATCGGTAAGGCTCATATGGTAGCCCCTCGCATCCCCAGCCCCCACCCGTGGGCCTGAGGCACAGGCTGGGCAGCCGTTGTCGATTCGGCAAGCACGCGACTCGCCGACAGGTTGCAAATAGTTGCGATTATCACGCCTTGGCGGGCCTTTTCGCAGCCAGTGCGGCTATTTCGGCACGCAGCGCCACCACTTCGCCCTTCAGGACTTCGACAGCTTCGCGGGCAGCGGCGGCATTCGCCTTCACCGCCTCGAACTCGTCGCGGTCGACAGTGTCGGAGCCGGCGACGAACTCACGGGCGCGCCGCCGGGCAGCGTCCTGGGCCTCGCGGCCAACCCCGGCCAATGTGCCGATGGCCGAAGACGCGACCTTGGACAGGTCTTCGAACAGCTTGTTTTCGGTCTGCATCGTCAAACCCTCAGTTGAAAGGCGTCTGCCGCCGGATTGATCACCATGATGCGAGCGTTGAGCGTGCCGGCAAAGCACAGCCATACAAGATAGGGAACCATCAGCCACGCCGCCACCCTGCTGACCCGCGCAAAGGCGAAAGTCGTCGCGATTGCGACAATCAGCATCACCGCGATGATGCCAAGCGCCGGCGTGATCAGGCGAAAACGAAAGAATGTCGGCGACCAGGTGAGGTTGATCGCCACGCCGATCGCGAACAACACGAGCGCCAGAGTGCGTCCCGGTGCCCGCTTGCGCCCCCAGACGATGGCCGCGGCGATGGCGATGACGGTATAGAGGATCGACCAGGCGATGCCGAACACCGGACCGGGCGGCTGCAGTTCCGGCAGGCTGAGCGTCTGGTACCAGCCATTGTCCTCGGTCGACCCCGAATAACGCGCCGACAGGCCGCCCAAGACGAGCAGCAGCGGCACCAGGACGATACCGGCGCGCCATTGCGAACCGCGATTGGGAGTTGCTGTCATCCTCGGCGTCTAGACGATATCGCTGCGCTGGAACAGCCTCAGCCTCGCACGCCGGCCAGCAGGAACTCGATGTTGCCTTCGGGCCCCGTGATCGGGCTTTCCGTCAGGCCGGTGACGCTCCAGCCGGGTTGGGCCGCCAGCCATGCCGCCGCCGCCTCGCAGACGCGCGTGTGGATGACCGCGTCGCGGACGACACCGCCCTTGCCGACCTCGCCGCGGCCGGCCTCGAACTGCGGCTTGACCAGCGCCAGCAGCCGGGCCTGCGGTGCCGCAAAATCGAGCGGCCGTTCGAGCACCTTGGCCAGCGCGATGAAACTGGCGTCGCAGACGATGATGTCGATGGGCTCGGGAATGTGTTCGCTGGTGAGCAGGCGCGCGCTCAGCTGTTCGAGCACCACGACCCGCGGATCCTGCCGCAGCTTCCAGGCGAGCTGGTTGGTGCCGCTGTCGACTGCATAGACCCGCAATGCGCCGCCCGACAGCAGCACGTCGGTAAAGCCGCCGGTCGATGACCCCACGTCCATCGCCACGGTGCCGGCCACATCCCAGCCGAAGTGCGCCAGCCCATGCGCCAGCTTGACGCCGCCGCGCGACACCCAGGGATGGTCGCGCCCCTTGACCACCAGTTCGGCATCATCGGCCACCAGTTCCCCGGCCTTGGCGACCTGCCGGGTCCCGACATAGACCAGCCCGGCCAGGATCAGCGCCTGCGCCCGCGTTCGGCTTTCGGCAAGGCCACGCGTGGCGAGCAGCTGATCGACGCGGGTCTTCATCGGCGCAGGGATTCAGTCCAGCGGCTTGCGGAAATGCACGATCGGGTCACGCAGGTTGATGCCGATGTCGGGGCTGACAACCTCCCAGCCGATCGACTGCAGCACATCGCAGGTCTCGGCGATTCCCATGTGGTGGAACTTGCCCGGGCCGAGCTTGCCATCCTGCTTGTCGCGCAGGCGGCCCTCGCCCTTCAGCTTGGCCTTGATGATGCGGGCGTTGAACAACAGCGCCGCCTTGATACCGTCGAGGCTGAAACGCAAGGTCCGCAGGCGGCCGATCTGCGACATCGCGCGGTTGTACTTGTCGAAGTCGGCGAACATGATCATCGCGTTCGCACCCGGCTTCGCCTTGGCGAACAGGTTGCGGTAGTAGGCGCGCTGCCCTTCGGCCGTGATGTGGCAGAAGACGCCGAACGAGAAAATGAAGTCGAAATGGGCGTCGGGCAACACGCTGCAGCTGAAGTCCTCGACACGATGATAATGGATCCGCGAGCGTGCAGCTTCGCCGACATGCCGCCAAAAGCCGTTATGATCGGCATCGAGCGCATCCATGCACCAGATCTCGCGCGCATCGAGCAGGCTGCGGGTGAAGGTCCCACGCCCGGGTCCGATTTCCAGGGCCACGGTATCGGCCTTGATGAACGGCCGAATGCAGACCAGATGCGCCGCGTGAAGCACCGAGATATAGCCGAGATCGCCATAGCCGCTCGTGGCGACGGGGTTGAGCGGATCGCCCTCGTAATAGCCGCCCGCCCAAAGGTGCGAAAAGGTGGCGAGTTCGGCGCCGGTGCCATGCTCGGCGGCAAACGGCGTTGCGGTCAAAATGGCATTCACCGTCATCTCCAGCATTGGAATTTATAGCGACAAGAGTATCATATCGACCTTTGGCAACGAATTACGCGTACAGTAACTACGAGCCGATCTCGCTTCTTGCTCATCTCGTTATGGAGGTGTTTCGCACGATACTGCAAGCCCGGACCGGTGACTGCTCAAGTCATATGACGTCGTAGGGCGCTGAAACATATCGCCTTGCCGTATCGGCCTGCTGCAGGTGCCGCCGGATCGTGACGGCCGATCACCGGCTGCGTTCCCGGTCCGACGTGCGATCCCCAGCCAACGATAAGCCGACGATCACGAAAAAGCCCGCCCGGCGTGAACCGGACGGGCCGTTCCCTTGTCGTCCCGACCTAGAAGCGCAGGCTGAAAGCCGCCCTCAGGCCGTGGTCCTCGAGGCCGCTGCCGATCTGGCCGCTATAGCCGAGATCGAGGCTGGAGGCTTCGCCGACCCGTGCCGTCACGCCAAAGCCCAGCGCCGCGACATTCTCGGCAATCGGCGGTCCGGCGATATCGAACGCCGGGCCGGCAGCGAACTGCAGCCGGATCGGCGTCACCCGGTCGCCACCGCTGGCGTGGCGCCAGCCGGCGCTTGCAGTCAGGCCGAAATCACCGGCCTTGCCGACTGGCAGGCCGACCTTCACGCGGCCGCCCAGCGTCGTCAACCAGTAGTGATCACCGGTATCGCCACTGGCGCGCAGCGCGGCAGCGCCCCCGGTTTCGACGAAGCTGTCGGTCTTCAGGTCGACATAGGCGATTGCGGCAAAGGGCTCGATGCCCAGATTGCCCATGTCGATCTGGTAGCCGACGTCGCCGAACAGCTGGAACTGGCGCGTCTTGTAGTCGCCGCCCAACGTGTCGGTGAAGCCGGCGAACGCCACCGACCGCCGCGACTTGATGGTGCGCCACATATTGGCAACGCCGAACCGGCCGCCGAAGCCGCCGACCTGGAAATTGCCATAGGCACCCAGGTGCACGTCGTCGGTTTCGGCCCGCGAGCTGCGTGCCGGCACCGTGACCTTGGCGCTGCTGTAGCCGGCGAGCACGCCGACCCGCCAGGTTTCCGAGCCCAGGGCATCGAGGCCGAGGAAGAAGCCGCCGATGTTGCGGTCATATTGCGCCGCATTGCCGTCGCCTTCCTGGCTGCCCCACGATCCATAGCCATGAATCCAAAGGCCCTGCCCGGCGTCCGTCGTATCGAGCAGATGGGCATTCACCGCCTCGCGGACAAAGCGGCTGTCCTCGAAGGTGGCGCCGCGCATGGTCGCGTGGAGCTCGCCCGAGACCTGGTCGAATGCCACCTGCGCCGAGCCTGTGTCGGGCAGATAGGCAATCGCCGTGAACAGCCCGCCGTTCCCGGCGACATCCACCCCCGTCGCGGAAGCCCGCTGGTTGGGCGTCCCCGCGGCAGAGGCGAAGCTGCTCGTCTGCGCCACGTTCAGATAGACGTTGCGTGGATCGTAGGTGGCCGTGACATCGATGAACCGCGAGACGCGGGTGTTGCCGGTCAGCGTGTAGCGCCCGGTAACGCCCGTCGTCGAGGTCAGCACCGTGTAGCGGGTGCCGAGCACATAGCGCGCCGCATCCGTCTTGGTGACGTTCAGGATTGCCCCCGCCGCCAGCGTTGCGGCGCCGCCGGCCAGGATCCTGTCGTTCTGCCCGGTCGATGTGACCTGCACGGCATAGGTCGATTCGGCGCGCTGGTCGAACGTGCCGGCGACGTTGAGCGTCCCGATCCCTTCGCCCGGCGTGATCGTGCTGCCCGCGAGCGCGACGACCGCGCCGACCGTACCGGTGCCGCCCAGCAGCGTGGTGCCGTTGAGCGTGACCGCCGACGCCCCGAGCGAGCCATTGACGATCAGGCTGCCGGCTTCGACCAGAGTCGACCCCGACATGCCGTTTGCGCCGACGATGGTCAGGGCCCCGACACCGCGCTTGGTCAGGCTGCCAGTGCCTTCGAGCCCATTGCCCAACGTTGCCGCCACCGGCTGGTCGATGACCAGCGCTGCTTCGTTGAAGATGGTGCCGGCGCCGAAGCTGCCGACCGCACCGACCAGCGTGCCGTCGTTGACATAGGTGTCGCCGGCATAGGTGTTGACGCCGCCGAGGACGAGCGTACCGGCGCCGACCTTGGTGATGCCAGCCTCGCCGAACAGCGACGCCTGAATGGTTGCAACCATCGCCGCAGCATCCTCGCTGCCGTCACCGACATTGATGGGGGCGCTGGTGCCGGCGAGCAGGATCGGTGCACCGGCGATGGCATAGCCACCGACGGTGAAGATCATGCCCGATACCGAGACCTGGCCATCGGTGTTGTCGACGGTGACCACACCGGGCTGGCCGGCGAATTGCACGACGCCCGGCTGCGGCGTCTGCACCGAATTGGTGGCGCCGCCATCGGTGGTGAAATTGGTCGCGGTGGTCGTCCAGGTGCCGTCACCGCCATCGTCGATGCCGTTGCCGGCGTTGCCGGCAGCATCACCATCCCAGATGAGATAGGTCGTGCCCGGGGGCGGCGGCGGGGGCGGCGGCGGTTCGTCAGGCGGCGGCGAGGCGCCGGGGGAGAAGGCCGCGCCGCCATAGGTG
>QBLU01000047.1 GCA_003241875.1 Alphaproteobacteria bacterium | reverse complement strand
GCGTCAAGGTGACCATGGCAGCAGCGACAACATGGGGGATACGCATCGGACTCCGGGCGGCAAGGGGTTTGCGGCGCGCACATTACGATGTTCGCGCCGCAAGGGAAGCCCGGGCCGGTGCCGCTATGACGCCGGCGTGCCATCCTCGCCGAGCGTCCGGCGCTCCACGGTGAACGGCGGCGGGAAGCCGGCGGCGCCAAAGGTGGCGGCGATCAGCTTGTTGGTGTCGAAGGTGACCTGCCAGTAATGGTTGGTATGGCAATAGGGCCGCACCGCGAGCAACGTGCCACGCTCGTTGAAATCGATGATTTCGACATCGGGGGCCGGGTCGGCGACGACGTTGGGAATGCCGGCGAGCAGCGGCTTCAGCCGGGCGATGGCATCGATCGGATCGACGCCAAAGGCCAGCTGCGCCGTGCGGTCGACGCGGCGATACGAATGGCTGCTGAAATTCTTGATGGTATCGCCCGAAACCTTGCCGTTGCCGACGATGGTGACGACGTTGTCGGGGCTGGTGATGGTGGTGTTGAACAGCCCGATTTCGGTGACGGTCCCCTCTACCCCGCCGGCAACGACATAGTCGCCGACCTTGTAGGGGCGAAAGATGATCAGGAAGGCGCCGGCGGCGAAATTGCCGAGCAGCCCCGACCAGGCGGCGCCGATGGCAAGGCCGACACCGGCGAGCAGTGCGGCAAAGCTGGTGGTCTCGACGCCGAAATAGCCGAGGATGGCGACGACCAGCACGATGTTGAGCAGCACGCCGAGGATATTGGCGAGGTAGCGCTGCAGCGTCGGATCGAAGTTGCGCGCCGTCAGCACCCGCGACATCACGTTGACGGCAAAGGAAATCAGCCAGCGGCCGACCATGTAAAGGACGATCGCCCCGATGATCCGCAGGCCCACCGCCGTCACGATCGGCACCGCGGTCGTCCACCAATTGGTCAGATCCATGTCTCGTCTCCCCCGACTGCAAAGGGTCATGCTAGCAGGGTTACGATAGCGAAACGGTCGATATCGGGCAATTGCGGCTGCCGGTGTCGCAGCCGGCGCTATCGGGATATAAAGATATCTTTATGCTTGCCCCGGCGGCCCGCCCCGCCTATTTCGCAGCCTTGCCCGTAGAGACAGGATTTCGCGTCATGGCCAGCCAGCCCACCCCCGTTTTTTCCGATTATGTCGTCGCCGACCTGGCGCTCGCCGGTTTCGGCCGCCGCGAAATCCAGATCGCCGAAACCGAAATGCCCGGCCTGATGGCGCTGCGTTCGGAATTCGGCGCCTCGCAGCCGCTGAAGGGCGCGCGCATCACCGGCTCGCTGCACATGACCATCCAGACCGCCGTGCTGATCGAGACGCTGACCGCGCTTGGCGCCGATGTGCGCTGGGCGACCTGCAACATCTTCTCGACCCAGGACCATGCCGCCGCCGCCATCGCCGCGTCGAACATCCCGGTCTTTGCCATCAAGGGCGAGAGCCTCGCCGATTACTGGGACTATGTCGGCCGCATCTTCGATTGGGGTGACCAGACCTCCAACATCATCCTCGACGACGGCGGCGACGCCACCATGTTCGCGCTGTGGGGCGCCAAGCTCGAGGCCGGCGCCACGCTCGGCGAGCCCGAGAACGAGGAGGAAGTCGAATTCCAGCGCGCGCTCAAGGCCTTCATCAAGGCGCGCCCCGGCTACCTCACCGAAACCGTCAAGAATCTGAAGGGCGTTTCGGAAGAGACAACCACGGGCGTCCATCGCCTGTACGAGATCGCCAAGAAGGGCGAGCTGCCGTTCCCGGCGATCAACGTCAACGACAGCGTCACCAAGTCTAAGTTCGACAACCTTTATGGCTGCAAGGAATCGCTGGTCGACGCCATCCGCCGCGCCACCGATGTCATGCTCGCCGGCAAGGTCGCCTGCGTCGCCGGCTTCGGCGATGTCGGCAAGGGTTCGGCCCAGTCGCTCCGCAACGGCGGCGCCCGCGTCATGGTCACCGAAATCGACCCGATCTGCGCGCTGCAGGCGGCGATGGAAGGCTTTGAAGTCGTCACCATGGAAGACGCCGTGAGCCGTGCCGACATCTTCTGCACCGCGACCGGCAACGCCGATGTCATCACCGCCGAGCACATGATGCACATGAAGCCCAACGCTATCGTCTGCAACATCGGCCACTTCGACAGCGAGATCCAGATTTCGGCGCTGTCGAACTACAAATGGACCGAAGTGAAGCCGGGCACCGACATCGTCGAGTTCCCCGACGGCAACCAGATCATCATCCTCGCCAAGGGCCGCCTGGTGAACCTCGGCTGCGCCACCGGCCACCCGTCGTTCGTCATGTCGGCCAGCTTTACCAACCAGGTGCTGGCGCAGATCGAGCTGTGGACCAAGGGCGAGAACTACCAGAACCAGGTCTATGTCCTGCCCAAGCACCTCGACGAGAAGGTCGCGATGCTCCACCTCGAAAAGCTCGGCGTGAAGCTGACCAAGCTCAGTGAAAAGCAGGCCGGCTACATCGGCGTGCCGACCAGCGGCCCGTTCAAGCCGGATCACTACCGCTACTGAGTTGTCTCGGCCCCGCCGGCGAGATAGGCGGGGCAGGTGTCCAACAAAGCCGAAATGATCATCGCCAGCGAGGCCGTCATGGCCGCGCTGGCGTTTTCATGTGCAGAGGCGCTCCGCCCCGGCGACATCATCGCGCTGTCGGGCGATCTCGGCGCCGGCAAGACGACCTTTGCCCGGGCGCTCATCGCCGCGCTCGGCTGGGGCGGGGAGGTGCCGTCGCCGACCTATACGCTGGTGCAAAGCTATGATCCGCCCGATGTCCGCGTGCCGGTCTGGCATGTCGACCTCTACCGGCTCGACGGCGCGCATGACGCCGATGCGCTCGGGCTTTTCGAAACCGATGCGGCGCTGGTCATCGAATGGCCCGAGCGGCTGGGCTCGCGGCTGCCGGCCGAGGCGCTGCGTTTGCACATTTCGGGCAGCGGCGATGCGGTTCGCCACTTGACTTGGGACGCCCCCAAGGCTTGGGAGGGCCGGTGGCCACCACCCTCGCAACAATGATCCCGCCCGACACGGCGCCCGCCTTTCTCACGCGGCACGGCTGGGACGGTGCGCGCATCGCGCCGCTCGCCGGCGATGCCTCGTTCCGGCGCTATTTCCGCGTCCATGGCGCCGACGGCGGCACCGCCGTGCTGATGGACGCCCCGCCCGACAAGGAGGATTCGCAGCCCTTCCTCGCCATCGGCAAGCAGCTCGACATGCTCGGCTTTTCGGCGCCGCAGCCGATCGCCACCGACCTGGCGCAGGGCCTGATCCTGCTCGAGGATTTCGGCGACGATCGCGCCACCCCGTTGCTGGCACGCGAGCCGGCCCGCGAACGCGCCGTCTATGAAACCGCGGTCGATATCCTCGCCGCGCTGCACCGCCACCCGGTGCGCGACGTCGCCGCCTATGACGAGGCCGAGCTGCTGCGCGAGGCCCGGCTGTTTCCGGACTGGTATCTGCCCGCCGTCGATGTCGCCGAGGCGCCGCATTACGACGACGCCTGGGCATCGCTGTGGCCGGCGGTGCTGGCGGGCCCGCGCGTGCTGACGCTGCGCGATTATCATGCCGACAACCTGATGGTCATCGACCGGCCCGGCCTGCGCGGGCTGGGGCTGCTCGATTACCAGGACGCGCTCGCCGGCCACCCGGCCTATGATCTCGCCTCGCTGCTGCAGGACATCCGCCGCATCGTGTCGCCCGAGCTCGAGGCGGCTATGCTCGACCGCTACATCGCTGCGTCCCCGGGACTCGACGAGGCTGCGTTCCGCACCGCCTATGACATCCTTGGCGCCCAGCGGAACATCAAGATCCTCGGCGTCTTCACCCGGCTGTACGTCCGCGACGGCAAGGCCGGCTATCCGGCGTTCCACCCCCGCCTTTGGGAACTGGTGACGCGCAACCTCGCCCGCCCGGCGCTGATCCCGGTGGCCGAATGGTTCGCCGCCCATGTGCCGCCGTCGGCACGCCACGGCGTCCAGGTGGCGGCATGACCACGCGGGTTCCGCCAAGGATTCCTTTGGCCATCCGCCCGCGCATCGATGTCGCCATGCCCGGCACCGCGATGGTGCTCGCCGCCGGCCTCGGCAAGCGCATGCGGCCGCTGACGGCGACGCGTCCCAAGCCGCTGGTGGAGGTGGCCGGCCGCACCCTGCTCGACCGCGCGCTCGATCGCGTCGAGGCGGCGGGCATCGCCCAGGCCGTCGTCAACGCCCATTATTTCGCCGACCAGATCGATGCCGCCGTCGCCGCCCGCCCGGGTCCGCTGGCGATCCGTGTCTCCGACGAGCGCGCGCAGCTGCTCGAAACCGGCGGCGGAGTCGTCAAGGCGCTGCCGCTGATCGATGCCGATCCGTTCTTTGTCATTAATGCCGACAACATGTGGATCGACGGGTCGGCCGACACGCTGCGGCTGATGGCGCAGCGCTGGAATGCCGACACGATGGACGCGCTGCTGCTGCTGGTGCCGCTGGCGCGCGCCACCGGCTATGACGGCCGCGGCGATTTCCACCTCGATCCCGCCGGCGTCGTCAGCCCGCGCGGCGAATTCCGCATCGCACCCTTCGTCTATTCGGGTATTCAGCTGATCTCCAAGCATCTGTTCGATGGCGAACCGGCCGAGCCGTTCTCGGTCTGGCGCGCCTGGAACAAGGCGCTCGCCGCCGGGCGGCTCTATGGCGCCGTCCACCAGGGCCTGTGGTTCCATGTCGGCACGCCGGCCAGCGTCGGCGAGACAGAAGGCCTGCTTGCGACAGCCTGAACTCTACACCATTCCCCCGCATGTCGCCTTTGTCGACGCGCTGGCCCGGGGGCTGCTGACACGCTGCGCCGGGGATCCGCTGGCGCTGGCCCGCACCCATGTCCTGCTGCCCAACCGCCGCGCCACCCGCGCGCTCACCGATGCCTTCGTGCGCCTGTCGGGAAATGGCGGCCTGCTGCTGCCGCGCATGACGCCGGTGGGCGACATCGGCGACGACAGCTTCGATCGCTTTGCCGGCGGCGAGACGCCGATCGCCCCCGCGGTGCCGCCGCTGCAGCGCCGGCTGGAACTGGCGCGGCTGGTGCGCGCCATGCCCGGCGGCCGCGAGATCGGTCGCAGCGCGGTGGAGGCGCTGCGCCTCGGCGACGCGCTGTGCGAGACCCTCGACGCGCTGCTGTCGGAGGAAATCGACCCCGAGCGGCTGCGCACCGTCGTCGAGGATGCCGACCTGGCGACGCACTGGCAGGAAACGCTGGCCTTTCTCGACCTCGTCATCACCCATTGGCCGCCGGCTCGCGACGCGGCGGGCGGCAGCGACGGCGGCACGCGGGTGGCGGCGATGATCGACGCGCTGGTCGCGCGCTGGGCCGCGACGCCGCCGTCGGGGTTGGTCGTCGCCGCCGGCGTCACCGGCAGCTCGCCGCCGCTGGTCCGCCTGTTGTCGGCGGTGCCGCGCCTGCCCGCCGGGATGATCGTGCTGCCCGGCCTCGATACCGACCTGTCGGAAACCGGCGAGGACCGCTGGGCGGCGATCCGCTGCCGCGCCACCGGCGACGAGGGCCGCGAGAGTGAGGAACATCCGCAATATGCGCTGAAGGCGCTGCTGGCGCGGCTGGCGCTCGAACGCGCCGATGTCCGCGACTGGGGCGTCGCCAGCGGCCATGACGGCCCGGCGGCGCGCACCCCCCAGGTGATGGCGGCGATGGCGCCCGCCGATGCCGGGGACGGCTGGTGCGGCGACACCGCCACCACAGGCTTTGAAACCGTCCGCGCCGTCGAGGCAGCGACGCCGGCGGAGGAGGCGCAGGTCATCGCGCTCGCGCTGCGCGAGGCGCTGGCGACGCCGGGCAAGACCGCGGCGCTGGTCACCCCCGACCGCGGACTCGCCCGGCGCGTCGCCGCGCATTGCCGGCGCTGGGGCATGATGGTCGACGATTCGGCCGGCACGCCGCTGCGCATCACCCCGCCCGGCGCGCTGGCGCTGGCTTTGGTGGAGGCGATGGCGCAGGGCTTTGCCCCCGTCGCGCTGCTGGCGGTGCTCAAACACCCGCTGGTGCAAGGCGGCGACGCGCGGTTACCGTGGCTGCGCGCGGTGCGCCTGCTCGACCGCGCGGTGCGCGGCGTGCGGCCGCCGCCGGGGCTGGAGGCGATCGGCGAACAGCTCGACCGCTGGCTCGACGAGACCGGCCGTGACGACGCCCCGGCGCTCAATGCCTGGTGGGAGGGCGCGGCGGCGCGGCTCGATCCGCTGGCGGCATTGGCCGATCGTGCCGAAATCGACCTGCCGCTGCTCGCCGGTGCGCTGCGGCAGGTCGGCGACGCGCTGTGCGGCGACCGGCTGTGGGCGGGCACCGACGGCCGTGCGCTGGCGACCTTGGTGGAGGCGCTGGAAAGCGGCGGCGCCAGCTTCGGGCGCTTCCCCGTCGACGACGCCCCGGCGCTGGTCGCGGCGCTGCTGTCCGACATCGCCGTCCGCCCGGCCTATGGGGGCCACCCGCGCCTCGCCATATTGGGCCCATTGGAGGCGCGGTTGCAGCGCGCCGACCTGATGATCCTGGGCGGCCTTAACGAAGGCACCTGGCCCGGCCGGCCGTCGCCCGATCCCTGGCTGGCGCCGGCGATCCGCAACCGGCTCGGCCTGCCCGGGCTGGCGCGGTCCATTGGCCTGGCCGCACAGGATTTCACCGGCGCGCTCGGCGCCGCCGAGGTGCTGCTGACCCGCGCTCGCCGCGACGCCAGCGCGCCGCTGGTAGCCTCGCGCTTCTGGCTGCGGCTGCAGGCCTTTGCCGAGATCGCCGCCGATGACCGCCTGCTGCTGCTGGCGCGCCGGCTCGACAGCCGCGGCGTCCGCACGCGCATCGACGCGCCGGCGCCGAACCCGCAGCTGGCCCGGCGCCCGCACCGGCTCAGCGTCACCGAGGTCGACACGCTGACCGGCGATCCCTTTGCCTTTTATGCCCGGCACTTGCTGAAACTGAAGCCGCTCGATCCGCTCGACCAGGATCCGACCGCGGCGACGCGCGGCAACCGCATGCACGACGTGCTCGAACAATGGATCAAGGGCGGCGGCGGCAGCCTCGAACGCCTCGACCAGTTCGCCGAGGCGATGCTGCAGGCCGAAGGCGCGCTGTTTCCGCTGCTGCGCGCGCTATGGGCGCCGCGGGCGCGGCGGGCGCTGCGCTGGGCCGGGGAGGCGATCCATGCCCGCGAGGGAGAAGGCTGGTTCCCGGTCGCCGCGGAAGCCAAGGGTGTGCTGGCGCTGCCCAACGGCATCGAGCTGCGCGGCCGCGCCGACCGTGTCGACCGCCACGACGACAACGGCCTCGCCGTCATCGACTACAAGACCGGGCGGACGCCGACCGGCGCGCAGGTGCAATCGGGCCATGCCAGCCAGCTCGGCCTGTTGCTGGCGATGGCGGCCGGCGGGCGGCTTGCGGCCGATGGCGTGCGCGTCGTGCCGGGGCATCCGGCGGCGGTCGCCTATTGGAAGCTTTCCGGCGGCAAGGAGCCCGGCAAGATCGTCGATCCGCTGAAGGGCAAGGCGGCGATGACGCCGGCGGAACTCGTCGATTTCGTGCTCGAGCATGTGGAGACCCTGACGACGGCGCGGCTGCTGACCGAAACGCCGTTCCAGCCCAAGGTCATCCCCGGCCTCGGCTGGACCGATTTCGACCATCTGGCGCGGGTCCGCGAATGGCAGGACCGGCCGAGGCGGCGGCGATGAGCGGCCCCGTCAAGGCACTGCTGCCGCTGAAGCTCGCCCAGGCGCTCGGTGCGACGCCCGACCTGCACGCCTGGGTGGCGGCGTCGGCGGGCACCGGCAAGACCCAGGTGCTGTCGGCCCGCGTGCTGCGCCTGCTGCTGCTCGGCACGCCGCCGCACGCGATCCTGTGCCTGACCTTCACCAAGCTCGCCGCCGCCGAGATGCAGAAACGCGTGCTCGACCGGCTGGCGCGCTGGGCGCGCTGCGATGCCGACGGGCTGGCGAGCGACCTTGCCGCGCTCGGCGCCGACACCGACGAGGCCACCATAGCCCGCGCCCGCCGGCTGTTTGCGCAGGTGCTCGATGCGCCGGCCGGGCTCGCGGTGCAGACCATTCACGCCTTTGCGCAAGGGCTTATCGCCGGCTTCCCGGTCGAATCGGGTGTTGCGCCGGGCTTTGCGACCCTCGACGATCGCGGCGGCATGGCGCTGCGCCGGCGGCTGCTCGCCGAAGCCATCGAGACCGCGGCACGCGACGGCGACGAGGCGTTCCTGGCCGACCTCGCCGAGATCAGCATCGCCGGCGGCGAGCAGCGCATGGGTGCGGTCGCCGCGCGGCTGATGGGCCATGGCGAGGCGCTCGCCGGGCTGGCGCTGGCGGGCATCGAGCCGATGCTGCGGCGGGGATTCGGCCTGCCGACCGATGGCGACGGCGCCGCGGCGCTGGCCCGCCATGTGGCGGGTTTCGATCGCGCCGGGCTGGTGCGGCTGGCCGGCGCCTTGGAGCATGGTGGCAAGTATGCGGCGAACAAGCTGGTGCCGTTGCGCGCCTGGATCGAGTGCACCGACAAGGTCGCGGGATTCGAAGCGCTGTGCACGGTCTTCCTGACCAAGGACGAGACGGTCAACAAGACGGTGGTGACCAAGGCGGTGGCCGAACACGATCGCTGGGCGGCCGATTTCTACACCGAATTCGGCATCGCCCTTATCGCCATCCGCGCGGAGCAGCAGCTCTATCGCGCCGCCGCCCATGCCGCCCGCCACCTGCGCGTCGGCAAGCGGCTGGCGGCCGACTGGCAGGTCGCCAAGGCGCGGCTCGGCGTTGTCGACTACGACGACATGATCGTCGCGGCGCAACGCCTGCTGCTGGCGCCCGGCGCCGCCGACTGGGTGCGCTACAAGCTCGACCAGCGCATCGACCATGTGCTGGTCGACGAGGCGCAGGACACCAATTCCCGGCAATGGGAGATCGTTCGCGCGCTGATCGGAGAGTTTTTCGCCGGTGTCGGCGCCCGCGACACGCGGCGGACGCTGTTCGTCGTCGGCGATTTCAAGCAATCGATCTTCGGTTTCCAGGGCGCCGACCCGCGCGTCTATCGCGACAAGCGCGACGATTTCGGCCTGCTCGCCAGCGACGCCGGCGACGTGCTGGAAAATGTCGATCTCACCGTCAATTTCCGCTCGGTCGGCGCCGTCCTCGATGTCGTCGATGCGGTCATCGACACGCTGGGGGCCGAGGCGTTCGACAGCGCCGGCGTGGCGCCGCACCTGCCGCACCGCGAAAACCAGGCCGGGCGGGTGACGCTGTGGCCGCCGGTGCTGGCGGCGGGCGACGATGCCGACGACGACGACGAGTCCGGCCCGGCGCCCAAGGCGGAGATCACCATGGCGCACAATGTCGCCGCGGCGATCGCCGGCTGGCTCGATCCGGCGGCACCGATGCTGCTGCCGTCGACGGGCAAGCCGGTCGGGCCGCAGGACATCCTCGTGCTGGTGCGCAGCCGCAGCGCCTTTTCGGGCGCGCTGGTTGCTGCGCTCCACGAACACGGCGTGCCGGTGGCCGGTGTCGACCGGCTGAAGCTGACCGATCCGCTGGCGGTCGCCGACCTGCTGGCGCTGGCGCGATTCGCGCTGCAGCCGGGCGACGACCTGACGCTGGCGACGCTGCTGGTCTCGCCGTTCGTGGCGCTCGACCATGACCGGCTGTTCGCGCTTGCCGACGATCGCACCGGGCCGCTGTGGGACAGGGTGCGCGACAGCGACGATCCGCTGGTCGCCGCCGCCGCCGAATGGCTGGGCCAGGTGCTCGGCCTCGCCGATTTCACCGCGCCTTACGAGTTCTTCGAACGCATCCTGTCCGGGCCATTGCAGGGCCGGCAGAAACTGCTGGCACGGCTGGGGGAGGAGGCGCGCGACGCCATCGATGCCGTGCTCGACCAGGCGCTGGCGTTCGAAAGCGCCAATGCGCCGTCGCTGCAGGGCTTTCTCGCCTGGGTCGAGGCCGACGATATCGACATCAAGCGCGATCCCGACGCGCCGCTCGATGCGGTGCGGCTGATGACCGTCCATGGCGCCAAGGGGCTGCAGGCGCCGCTGGTCATCCTCGCCGACACCTGCAAGCCGCGGCGCAAGGAACGCGAGGCGCCGGTGCTGATGAGCTTCGATCGCGGGCCGCCGCTGCCGGTGTTCCTCGCCGATCGCAGGAACCTGACCGGCCGGCTTGCCGATGCCGTCGAGGCACAGGACCAGGATGCCGAGCGCGAGCACTGCCGGCTGCTCTACGTCGCGCTGACCCGGGCGGAGGACCTGCTTTATGTCGGCGGCGCGCTGTCGGGAACAACCGGCAAGGTGCCCGAAGACAGCTGGTACCACCATATCCACGCCGCGATGGAGACGCTGGAGGCGACTGAGGATACGCTCGAGCCCTGGGACGGGCCGTCGCTGGTCCATGCGCGGGGCCGGCCGGCGCCGCGCCAGACGGTGACCGCGGTCATCACCCCCGACGACGGCCGCAGCCTGCCCGACTGGGCGATGATGCCGGCGCCGCAGGAGGCGCGGCCGCCGCGGCCGCTGTCGCCGTCGGCGCTTGCCGCCGATGATGTCGCCGCCCCGCCGACCGGTCCCGCGGCGCGCGCCGCCGCCCGTCGCGGCCAGGCGCTGCACGCGCTGTTCGAGCGGCTGCCCGAAATCGCCGCCGATCGCCGCCAGATGGCCGGCGAAGCCTGGTGCCGGATGAGCGTGCCCGAGCTCGACGCCGCCGAACTGACCGGCACCGTGCTCGGCATCATGGCCGATCCGCGGTTCGCCCCGGTGTTCGCCGCCGATGCGCTGGCGGAGGCGCCGATCGCCGCGGTCGTCGGCGGCACCGTCATCGCCGGCAAGGTCGACCGGCTGGTCATCGGCGACACCGTGCTGGTCGTCGATTTCAAGACCGGCCGCCGCGTGCCCGCCGATCCCGAGGCCGTCGAACCGTATCACCTGAAACAGATGGCGGCCTATGTCGCCGCGCTGCAGCGGGTGTTCCCGGACAAGCCGGTGCGCGCCGCGCTGCTCTATACCGAAGGCCCGGCGCTGATCGAATTGCCCGACGCCATGGTTGCGCTTCACGCGCCCCAAGACGATGTTGTGTTGAACAGCGCCGACCCCGCGCCTATCTCACCAGACTAGCAAGAGGACCTTCCGATGGCCGCCAAGCAGATCACCGACGCCAGCTTCCACGCCGATGTCATCAGCGCCGACAAGCCGGTGCTGGTCGATTTCTGGGCCGAATGGTGCGGCCCCTGCCGCCAGATCGGCCCGGCGCTGGAGGAGATCAACGCCGAACTCGACGGCGTCGAGATCGTCAAGCTCAACATCGACGACAACCCCGACGCGCCGACGCGCTATGGCGTGCGCGGCATCCCGACGATGATCCTGTTCAAGAACGGTGCGCCGGTGGCAACCAAGGTCGGCGCCGCGCCGAAATCGCAGCTGAAAAGCTGGCTCGAGGGCGAACTCGGCTGAGGTTCACCGCAAGCTGTTTCGTCCTGTTTGCGGAGGCACCCTCAACACCGTCACCCGGGCGAAGGCCGGGGCCCAAGAACCACGATCTTCGACGCGGACGTCGTCTCTCGGAGCGTACTCTTCAGTGCCCGAATTTGTGGTCCATGGGCCCCGGCCTTCGCCGGGGTGACAGTTATAGAGTTGATTGCCTTCCAGTTGGTCCGCTCAGGCTGAGCTTGTCGAAGCCCGCGCAAGCACCGCCCTGCGACCCGGCTTCGACAAGCTCAGCCTGAGCGGGCCTTTTGGTTCAACGAAACTGCAATCCACTCCAAACTGCCCGTGTCACCCAATCCCTAACCCGGCAGCACCATCTGCCCGAGCCGCGGGAAATGCACCGCGACGGTGCCGCAGCGCTCGCCCTCTCGCAGCACGACGATGCCCGTCGGGTCTAGGCGCGCCAGCCGCCCGGCGACCGGCGGGTCACCCGAACCGTCGGTCCTCACCAGCACCGGCTGCCCGGCGGTGAACGGCGCGTCGATGCGGCCGTGGATGGGCGCCGGCTCGGCGGCCGCCGCGATGGCGATGGCATCGTCGGCGGAAATGTCGCTGCGGGTGCCATGGCCGATGGCCTCCACCCGCGCGAACCAGGCGGCGAGCGCCGGCAGCGCGAACATGTCATCGGCGGTGCCCTTGGCAAAGGGAATGGCGCGGACGAACCAGATGTTGGCGTAAAAGGCGAGGTCGGCATGGCCCGGCGCGTCGCCGCCGACAAAGGCGCGGCCATCCGACAGCGTCGCGTCGAGCCAGTGTGCCGCCGTCATCGCCTGCGAGGTCAGGTGCGGCGTCGCCTTGCCGAGCTGCGCCATGTCGAGGCCGAAGCGCCGCTTGCGGTCTTCGATGAAGCCTTCCCCCATCGCGCCGGGCGGCATCGACCCCATCGCCGCGCCGACATGCGCCATGAACTGCGGCCCGCCGGCCCAGGCGGCGATGACCTTGTGCAGCGTGCCCAGCGGCGCCGGGTAAAAGCTGGGGTCCGGCTGCAGCGCCTCCAGCGCCGGCAGGATGGCGGCGGTGTCGCAATAGATGTCGGCGCCGATCTGCAGCACCGGCGTGCGGACATAGCCGCCGGTCAGCTCGGCCTGGCCGGGCTTGGGCAGGATGTTCGACACGATCACCGACTGCCAGGCCATCGCCTTCACGCCGAAACCGGCGCGGACCAGCTCGGCAAAGGGCGAGGCGGGATAGTGGTGGAGGATGGGGGTCATGCACATAGCCTTGCCAGCCGGCAGCCGCGCCGTCGCCTGCCTTATTCGTTGGTCAGCAGCGCCGTGAAAAAGCCGGTGACCAGCGCCTGCACGCCAAGCGCGCACAGCAGCACCGACGGGATCGCCAGCCGCATCGTCGCCTCGATATCGAGGTCGCCGAAATCGGCGCCGGCCCAGCCGCCGACTGCGGCTGCGGCAAAGGCGATACCGGCGACGATCATCACGGCGCCTGCGATGCAACCGCGATCGATGGTGAACCACCGCCGCGCCAGATCGGTGCGCGGGCTCGACGGCCACAGCCGCTCGCGCACGCCGAACAGCCGGGCAATGATCGCAAAGCTCATCAACTGCGCACCGATGATGACGCCGGCGGCGGCGAACAGCAGGGAGTGGACCCCGAGCGTCAACTCGCCGAGTTGCAGACTGCCCGGCAGCAGCGCCGCCAGCAGCACAAGGCCGATGCCGGCCAGCGCCGCGCCGGGGTAGAAGAACAGCCATTTCGGCGCGAAGGTCAAAAGGAACTTCAGGTGTCGCCAGCCGTCGCGCCAGCTGCGCAGATGCGGCGGGCGCGACCGGCCATCGGGCGCCAGCGTCGTCGGCACCTCGGTGGTTTTCAACCGCGCCAGTGTCGCCTTGACGACCATCTCGCTGGCGAATTCCATGCCGGTGGTGGTCAGCCCCAGCCCGAGGATGGCGTCGCGCGAAAATCCGCGCAGGCCGCAATGGAAATCCTTGATATCCGAGCTGTAGAACAGGCGACCGGCAAAACTGAGCACCGGGTTGCCGAGGTATTTGTGCAGCGGCGGCATGGCGCCGGGGGCGATGCCGCCGCGAAACCGGTTGCCCATGACGAGTTCATAGCCGTCGCGCAACTTGTCGACGAACGGCTGCAACGCCAGGAAATCATAGCTGTCGTCGCTGTCGCCCATGATCACATAGCGACCACGCGCGCCGGCGATCCCGGCCTGCAGCGCCGCGCCATAGCCACGGCGCGGCACATCGATGACCCGGGCGCCGAGCGCGCGCGCGATGTCCTGGCTGCCGTCGGTCGAGCCATTGTCGGCGATCACCACCTCGCCGGCGACACCCGAACTGGCAAGATAGCGATTGGCCTTCTCGATGCAGGTCGCCAGCGTCTCGGCCTCGTCGAGGCAGGGCATGACGATGGTCAGCTCCAGGTCGGCCGCGGGCGGCGCCTTCGGTGCCAGCACCGCTGTGTCTAAACCATTCATGGGACCACCTGTTGCCGGCACGCGACGCATACTGCGGCCGCGATGCCATAGCCCCCGCTGCGACGCAACATAGTCGTCCTCCTATTGCTGGGAGGTTAAGGACGAAGAGGCGCGCCCGCCAGCGATGCGTTGGACCAGCCGCCCGACCAGCGCGGCCGCGAGGAACACCAGCATGCCCTCGAAGATATAGCGATAGCGCAGCGTCGGTTGCAGGATCATGTAGAGCAGGGTCGGCAGCGCAAACCCGAGGGCGACGTACAGCCACAGCCGCGGCCGTTCGAACAGGCCGATCAGCAGCATCGCCAGCGCCAGCGCCGTGATTGTCCATTTCAGCGCCTGCTTGGCCGCCACTGCGTTCTGCGGACTGTCGCCATAGAGGTTCCACTGCCAGCGCGGCGGAAAATACAGCTCGCGCAGGTGGCGCAGCGAGATGCCGACGAATGCCCCGGGATGCGCCGCGATCCAGGCCTTGGCCTCGGCGCCGAGCACGTCGAAATAGGCGACGTCGCTGGGATAGGTCTTCAACCGGGCCAGGGCAGCGTCGCTGAACGACGGGTGGATCTCCTGCGACCGGGCGATGAACACCGCGCGGGCATCGGCCGGATCGACGGCGGCATCGTGGTTGGCGGTATCGAGCTCCAGCCCGAAATTGCCGCGCGACGGCATGAAGCGGCCATAGACGTCGTAGTTGCGGGCAATCCAGGCGCCGTTGACGATGGCAAAGGCGGCGATGCCGATCGCGACGCCGGCGGGCCAGCCCCGCACCGGCAGGCGGCGCAGCGCGATCCAGGCGATGCCGGCGTACAGCGCCAGTGAAATGGCCGGGTTGATCAGGAAGGCAAAGGCCGCGAGCAGCGCAAAGCCGGCCAGCCGCATCAGGTCGATCGTCCCCGATTTTTCCATCTGCAGCAGCCGCAACAGCCCAAGTGCCGCGATCATCGCCGCGAACGCCGCCTCGCGAATGCGGAAATCGACGACTTCGGAATAGAAGTTCAGCGGCACCAGCGACACGAACGCCAGCGCCGCCAGCCGCGGCACGATGGGGATGCCCAGCTCGGCGGCGACCCGGTACAGCGCCCAGAACAGCGCCGCGGCCACCGCTGCCGCCCCGACCGCCATGATCAGTTCGGACGGCAGCGTGCCGACGCCGAAGACGCGATAGACCATGCCCGCCAGGATGGTGTTGAACGGCCCGACATGGCTGCTGATGCCGCTGCCCGGGCGATAGGCGTCGGCGAGCGTGCCGGTCCGTGCGAACGCCACGGCGACGCGCCACATCTCGGATTCATGGGGTTGCAGGCGCTCGGCGGGGCGCAGGAACAGCCAGCCGAGGCGAAACACGAAGCCGGCGACCAGGATCGACCACAGCGCCAGCGTCTCGCGCGCCGCCAGCCAGCGTTCCATCCGCATCATGCGTCGGCGCCATCGTCGAGGTTGCGATCGACGATGAAGCGCGGCCGGCGCTTGGTCTCCAGATAGATCTTGCCGACATATTCGCCGATGATGCCGACGCAGAGCAGTTGCACCCCGCAGATGAAGTAGATCGGCACCACGGTCGACGCCCAGCCAGGCACCGTCGAGCGCATGAACACCGCGGTGACCAGCGCCCACAGCGCCAGGAAGAACGACACGCTCGACACCGCGATGCCGATGATGGTGATCAGCCGCAGCGGCCGCGTCGAGAACGACGTCACCCCTTCGAAGGCAAAGCCGAGCATCTTCCCGAGCGGATATTTGGACTCGCCGGCAAAACGCTCCGCCCGGCGATAGGGCACGGTGGCGACGCTGAAACCCAGTTGCGGCACCAGCGCGCGCAGGAACAGGTTGACTTCGGTGTAGCCGGCGAGCGCCTTCAGCGCCCGGGCGCTCATCAGGCGGTAATCGGCATGGTCGGCGACGATATCGACGCCCAGGCCATGGAGGAACCGGTAATAGCCGCGCGCCGTCGATCGCTTGAACACGCTGTCGCTGGTGCGGTCGTCGCGCACGCCAAGCACGATCTCCGCGCCGCCGCGATAGGCGTCGACCATGGCGCCGATGACGTTGGGATCATCCTGCAGATCGGCATCGAGGCTGATGACCGCATCCTGTCTGGCCGTCGCCAGCCCGGCCATCAGCGCGTTCTGGTGGCCGCGGTTGCGCGACAGCTTCAGCCCCGAAAAGCGCGGGTCGGCGCGGGCCAGTTCCTCGATCAGCGACCAGGTCGCATCGCGTGAGCCATCATCGACGAAATACACCCGCGCCGAGGCGATGCGGCCCTCCGCCTGCAGCGCATCGAGCAGCACCATCAGTTGCCGCGCGGTTTCGGGCAGCACCTCGGCTTCGTTGTAGCAGGGCAGGACCAGGCCGAGGCTCGGCGGCGGGCGCAAGCTCATCCGGTGGCCCGGTCCGGAAACGCGAAGCGCCGGGCGCCGAGGAACGACAGCAGCGTATAGACCGGCACGCCGAGCGCCTGGGCGAGGCGCGCATCGACCCCCAGGCCGTGCAGCCAGACGACCAGTATGAACTGCGCTGCATAGGCGACGCCGACGACGACCAGCCAGCGCACGAAGCTGGCGCGCCAGTCGCCGTCGTGCGCAAAGGTCCAGCCGCGATTGACGACGAAGGAGATGAGGATGCCGCCGGCATAGCCGATGGCGTTGGCGACGCGATAATCGGCGCCGATCGCCATCGCCGCATAGATCAGCGCCAGCCCGATCGCGCTGTTGAGCACGCCGACGACCAGGAAACGCACGAAACGCATCGGCTATTTGTGCGCCAGCAGCGAATATTGGCCGCCGAGCGGCAGCCAGCCGAGGCCCGGCTCCAGTCCGCGCAGCGCCGCCAGCGCCCGCGGGAAAAAGATGTGATAGCGGATTTCCGGCGACTTCCAGCCCGCCGCCTTCGCCGCCTTGACGAGGTTCGAGGCGCGGATCAGCCGGGCGTTGATGTCGAACGGGCAGGTGTTGACGGCGCGCACCGTCAGCGGATTGTACGGATTATGCTCGAAAATCGCCAGCCGGCCGCCTGGCGCGGTGACGCGGTTGAGCTCGCCGAGCCAATGGACATGCTCGTCATGGTCGATGTGGTGGAAGACACAGGCCGAAAAGGCGAGATCGAAGCTGCCGTCGGCGGCAGGAACGCGGTTGTCGGCGACTTCGGCAAAGGCGCCGTCGGGGAAACGCGCCGCCGCCAGCTCCAGGCTGCGCGGCGAGGCATCGGCACAGGTCAGCGCCGCGGCCGGGAAATATTTGGCGAAGAACGGCATCGAGGCGCCGATGCCCGAGCCGAAATCGACGATCCGGCGCGGTGCGAGGGCGGCGGCATCGAGCAGCTTGCGCACCACGGCGATCTTGTATTCGGCGAAAAACTCTGGGTCTTCGCCGGTCACCGCGATGTTGTTGCGGTGCTGCGACAGATATTCGTCAGCGAACTGATCGAATTCGGCCCGGTCCATCGATCAACTCCCGTCCATGGCGCCGCGACACCGGACCAATCGGCGCCTGACTAACAGCAGGGCTGCTTCGCGACAAGGCACGGTCCCGTCACGGCGCCGACAGGAACACATAGGCGGGCGCGCGGTCGCCGAAGGTGATCCTCGTCACCCGGCCGCCATGCGTCGCCGCCAGCGCCGCCGCCACCGCGTCGACATTGGCGCGGGTGACATAGTGCGCGCCCCACGCGATGACGCGGCAGCCGCTCGCCGGCACCGGGCGCCGCGCCAGCACATCGGCAAGGGCGAGGCCGCGGACGTCGATCGTGCCGTGGAGATAATAGCCATAGTCGGCCTCGGCCTGGCGCGCCGCGATTGCCGGGGTGCGGAAGATCGGCGCGTCCACCAGCACCGGCAGGGTGCGCCCGGCACAGTCGCTTTCGGTCGCCAGCCAGCGGGCGCTCTGGCGGAATGGCGTCTTCATCGGCGGTCGCGGCTGCCACTGGTTCCACAGTGCGGTCGCGGCGAACAGCACGGCAAATGCCGCCAGCAGCCGCCGGTCGCCGAGGCGGGCGCCGTCGAACAGCAGCGCCGCCGCCGCCCAGGCAAAGGGCAGGGCGACGAGGATGTTGCGCGCCGTGAAGCTGGGCGAGACCAGCAGCGAGCTCGCCACCGCCGCCAGCGCCAGCAGCACCGGCACGGTGATGGTGATCAGCCGCGGATCGAAGGCTTGCGGCCACAGGCCGGCAAGGCGCGGCCGCCGCCACAGTGCCAGCCCCCCCAGAACCACCAGCGCCAGCACGGCGCCGGGCCACAGCGGCCGCGCCAGGGCGATGCGCGACTGGGCATAATACCAGGCCGGGGTGTTGAGGATCCAGCTGCCGGTGGTGGCGAATTCGGTCGATGGCCGCATCACCAGAACGACATAGGCGAGCAGCACGCCAGCAAGGCCGACCGCCACCGCCAGCGCCGGCCAGCGCCAGCGCGGCAGGCCGTAGAACAGCGTGCCGAACACCGCCATGGCGGTCAACATGCCATAAAAGTGCGTGAAGCCGGCGACGAGGCTGATCCCCACCAGCCCGGCAAAGCAGCGCCGCGCCCGGCGAGCATCGCCATCGGCATCGGCGGCAAACAGCGCCAGCGCCATCACCAGCAGCGCCGTCGCCAGCAGGAACAGCAGCGCATAGGATCGCGCCGTCTGCATCTGATACAGCCAATATTCGGAACCCGTGGCGAGCCCCATGGCGAACAGCCGCGCCGCCGGCGAAAACCAGCGCCGGGTGCCCAGCCAGAACAGCAGCATGGTGGCGACGCCGGCAACGGCGCTCAGGCTGCGCAACGCCGCCTCGGAGCGGCCGACGACCTCCGCATAGCCGAACAGCAGCGAATAATAGAGCGGCGGGTGCGTGTCGGCGAGGGCGCGGCCGAACATCGCCCCGGCATCGCCGCCGCGGCCGATGACCCAGGCCGTGAACAGTTCGTCGAGAATGAAACTTTCGGCGCCGAGGTGCACAAAGCCGCGGGCGAGATTGGCGATGACCGCCACCGCCAGCACCGCGAGCACCACCCGCCCCGCCGGCGGATCGCCGCGACCCGGGTCCGTCCTGGCGCCAATTCCCGTCGGCTGCATAAAAAGTCCTAACGCCCCTGTAACAAAACAATAAGATGTGTTAACTTTTGATCCGATGGGGGTCGATCAACAAATCGTGGCGCTGAACGCGGCCGGGGCGGGGCCGCGCCTGTCGCGGTGGCTGGTCGCGGCGGTGCTTGTGACAATGCTGTTCGCTTTCGTACTGACCGACATAACCTGGCTCGACCTCAACACCTGGGACGAATCGCGGCTGGCGGTCAACGCCATCGAAATGCTGGCGAACGGCAACCGGCTGGTCCCGACCTACGGCTTCGCCCCCGACCTGTGGAATACCAAGCCGCCCCTGATGGTCAACCTGATGGCGACCGCCATGCAGCTGCTCGGCCCCAGTTATTTCGCGCTGCGCCTGCCGTCGGCGCTGGCCATGGCGGCGACCGTCGTGTTGCTGGCCTGGTACACGGGGCGCACGACGCGGTCCCCGGGCACCGGCATCGCCGCCGGGGTGCTCCTCGCCTCGGCGCAGGGCTTTCATGGCTATCACGGCGGCCAGACCGGCGATTACGATGCGCTGCTGACGCTGTTTTCCACCGCCTATGGGCTGGCGCTGTTCAGCCTGCTCGACAGCGATTCCCGGCGTCCCGGCGTCGCCGTGCTGGCTGGTCTCGCCATCGGCCTTGCCATCCTGACCAAGGGTGTCGCCGGCCTGGTGCCCGGCGTCGGCCTGGCGCTGTTCGCCATCGTGCCGACGCCGCGCCGGCTGGTCCGCAACTGGCCCGACTATGCGCTGGTGCTGGTGGTCGCGCTCGCGCTCGGCGGCGGCTTCTACCTGCTGCGCAGCCTCGCCGATCCGGCCTATCTCGGCGCCGTCGCCAGCAACGAGCTCAACGGCCGCTACAGCCACATCCTGGGGCCCAGATTCGGCGCATTCTATTATGTCGGCTCGATTGCCCGGCAGCCGATCGGCATGCTGGCGCCGCTGCTCGTCGCGCTGCTGCTGTTGCCGCCGGGGCGTTTGCGCCGGCTGGGCGGGCTGGCGGTGCTGCAACTGGTCATCATCGTCACCGTCTATTCGTCGGCGGCGACCAAATATTTCTGGTACGCGATGCCGGCCTATCCCTGGCTGGCGCTCGGCCTCGCGCTCGCCGGCTACGCGGTCTGGCGGCGCGCCGCGCGGCTGGTGTCACCGGCGCTGCTGACGTCGCTCTGCGCGGTGCTGCTCGTCGGCCTGGCCGCCAACGCCGTTCGCGTCCGCTATGTCCGGCCCTGGGTCGCGGTGACGCCGCCGCGCGCCTTCGACGATCTCATCGCGGCGGCGGCGCGGCTGCGCCCGGGCACCGCGCTCGGCGTTGTTGACGGCGGCGTCGTGCTCGCCGCCGGGCCGGCACATTACGCGCCGGTGCTGCGCTTCGAAGCGCTGCGCGCGGCGCGCCAGGGCCGGCAGGTCGAACAGCTGGTCAGCGTTGCCGCCGCCGCCGGCCGGCCGCTCGTCGGCGCCTGCGATCCGAGCCTGCGCGCCGCCGTCGCCGCCAGTGGTGCGGCGCTGTGGACGGGCCACGGCTGCGTCCTCGTCAGCCGCGCGGTGCAGGGATAATCCTCGGCGTCGGCTGCGCCCGGCCAGGCCGGCAGCGCCGCGACGTCTCGGCATCGCGGCGCCACCGGCCATGCCTGGTCGGCGACATTTCCGGATCAGTCCTTGGCCGCAACCTGCACATTGCCGTCGAGCTGCTGATGCGCCTGGGCGAACTTCCTGGCGGCTTCGACGCGATTGCCCTCGGTGCAGATCTTCGAGGCCAGCCGGGCGGTGCGCAGCGCCTTCGCCGCGGCCTTGGGCTGGGCCGTCGCGGAGTCGAGGCGAACCGTCTCGAACCGGGCCTGGCAGTCGGTCGTGGCGGCTTCGGCCGGGGACATGGCGATGAGGGGCAGGGCGCCGATCATGGCCAGGGTGACGAGGGTCATGTGGTCGATGTTGAGGCGGCGGATCATGGCTTTGGTCCTTTGCGTTTCGAAAAGGCAGGATGTGCCTTGCCGATGAATGTGTTTTAAGTGACACTCAGACCGAAGATAATCGTGATAATAGTTGGCGGTGTATGAAGCCTGACTACACAATTCCGCGCCACCTGCTCGATGGTGTCGAGGCTTTTCTGCGCGTGGCGGCGCGTCAGTCCTTCCGCGCCGCCGCCGATGATCTCGGCGTTTCTCCCTCCGCGGTCAGCCAGGCGATACGCCAACTGGAGGCGCGGATCGGCGTGCCGCTGTTCATCCGCACCACCCGGGCCGTCGGCCTGACCGAAGCGGGCACGCTGTTCCACGCCCGGGCGGCGCCGGCCTGGGCCGGCCTCGTCGCCGGCTGGGACAGCGCCCGCAACCTCGGCGCGCGCCCGAGCGGACTGTTGCGGCTCAACATGCCGCGGGCGGTCGTGCCCTTGCTGATCGAGCTGATCATCGTCGATTTCTGCGCGCGCTATCCCGAGGTCGATGTCGAGATCATCGGCGAGGACGCCGTCATCGACCTCGCCACCAGCGGCCACGATGCCGGGATCCGGATCGGCGAGCTGCTCGAAGCCGACATGGTCAGCGTGCGGCTGTCGGCGCCGTTTCGCTTCATGGTCGTCGGTGCGCCCGGCTATTTCCGGGACCATGGCCGCCCGCAGGTCCCGGCTGACCTGAAGGCGCACAGTTGCGTGCGCCAGCGGATCAGCAGCTCGGGCCTGCTGCTGCCCTGGCGGCTGATGGACGGTACGCGCGGCATCGAGGTGGCAACCCGCGGGCGGGTGATCGTCAACGACAACCGCACCGCTGCGTCGCTTGCCGAACGCGGGCTCGGCCTGGCCCAGGTCAGCGAACCGCTGATCGTCGCCGAACTGGCTGACGGTCGGCTGGAAAGCGTGCTCGACCGGTTCGCGCCGACTAGCCCCGGGCTGTTCCTCCACTACCCGGGCCATGCCCAGATGTCGCCAAAGCTGCGGGCCTTCATCGACCATGTGAAACAGGCCGTGGCGTCCGGTGTCCTGGCCGCGTTCGCCCAGAAAGCCTGAGGCCGCCGTCAGGGTTTCAGCGCGGTGCTCAGGCCCGGTGCATATTCGGCGCCGTGCGGCACCTTTGCCGATGACGCGGCGATCGTGCCGCCGATCGGTTCGGCGCGGCCGCCGAGGCATTTGGCGAGGAAATTCTCGGCGACCGCGTTGAAGGCGATGCTGTTGGCCGGCCGCGCAAAACCATGGCCCTCGTCGGGGAACAGGACATAGGTGACGGGGATGTTCTTGGCCTGCATGGCGGCGACGATCTGGTCGCTTTCACGGACGTTGACCCGCGGATCATTGGCGCCCTGGCCGATCAGCAGCGGCCGGACGATCTTGTCGGCGGCATTCAGCGGCGACCGTTCGGCGAGCAGCGCCTTGCCGGCCTCGGTCGTCGGGTCGCCCATCCGCTTGTAGAACTGCTGCTTGCCGGCTTCCCAATAGGGCGGGATGGTCTGCAGCAGCGTGAACAGGTTCGACGGCCCGACGATGTCGACCCCGCAGGCAAAGGTGGTCGGCGTGAACGCCATGCCGGCGAGCGTCGCATAGCCGCCATAGCTGCCGCCCATGATCGCCACCTTGTCGGCGGTGGTCACGCCCTGCTTGACGGCCCAGTCTGTGGCATCGAGCAGGTCGTCGTGCATCTTGCGGCCCCATTGCAGGTCACCGGCGGAGATGAACTTCTTCCCGAAACCGGTCGATCCGCGATAGTTGACCGACAGCACCGCATAGCCGCGGTTGGCCAGCCATTGATGGTAGCTGGCATAGCCATAATCGTCGCGCGCCCAGGGCCCGCCATGCACGAACAGCACCATCGGCACGGGGGTATCGGGGCGGCCGTCGCCATCGGCGTCGCTGCCCGGCGGCAGGCTGAGGTAGGAGACCAGCGTCAGCCCGTCGCGCGCCTTGATCTCGCGCGGATACATGGCGACCAGCGGCGCGCCGACCAGTTCGGGCCGGCCGACGAAAAGCTGGGTCAGCGACTTGGCCTTGCGATCGTAGAGCCAGGTCGAGGCCGGCGTCACGACAGGGTCGACGGTCACCGTCCAGCGGTCGTCGGCATCGGTGCGCGAGGTGACGGTAATCTCGCCCTTCAGCCGGCCCTGCAGGAAATCGAGGTCGGCCTGGACCGCCGGATCGACGATCTTCCATTCGTTGCGGAGATAGTTGACGCCATAGGCCTGGACCCGGCCGCTGCGTGGCTCGACGAGCGTGTCACCGATGTCGGCGCGGGCGTCCTCGGCAACGATGGTCTTCTTGCCGGTGGCGAAATCCTCGGCGATCAACGCGGCGGTGTCGCGGTCGCGCGAATCGACCCAGTACAGCGTCTTGCCATCGGCGGTGAAGCCGATCGGCGCCGTCGTCTGCGAATCGTCGAGGCCGATGGTCGCAAACGCCGTCGTCGCGATCATGCCGCCGTCGATCTTGTAGAATTCGGTGCCGCCATCGGGGCGCGGCTTGCTGGCGATGCGCAGCTTCAGCGCATCGTCGGCGACGAAGCCGCCATAGCCGTCGTTTTGCTGGACCAGCGTCAGCTTGCCGGTGGCCAGGTCGAGGCTGTGGACGTCGTGCCATTTCGGATCGCGATTGTTGACGCCGACGAGGATGCGATCCTTGATCGTCGTGCTGACCCCGATGATCTGGACGCGGGTCTTGTCGAACGGGGTCAGCGTGCGCTGCGCACCGGATGCGACGTCGACGCCGAACAGCTTGAAATTCTCGTCGCCGCCCTTGTCGTTGATGAACAGGATCGATTTCGAATCGGGGGCCCAGAAATACTGGCGGATCGGGCGCAGCGTCTCGGTCGTCAGCGGCCTGGCGGCGGCCGGATCGGACACCGGCGCCACCCAGATATTGAGCACGCCGTCGCGCGGCGCGGTCCACGACAGGAACCGGCCGTCGGGGCTGATGCGGCCACTGGCCCTCGACGGGTTGCCGAACAGCTTGGCCCGCTCGATCAGCGGCGCGGTCGGGGCGGCGAACGCGGGCGTTGCGGCGATGGCGGCAGCGGCAACGATCAACAGGCGGCGCATGGTCTCGATCTCCCCAACAGATCATGTGGCTGTGCCACAGGCTGCGACATTCTGGCAAACGCGCCCGTCGGTTCAGATCGCCGTCAGCTCCGATAGTCGGCGTTGATGCTGATGTAGCCATGGGTCAGGTCGCAGGTCCACACCGTGGCGCGGCCGCGGCCAAGGCCCAGGTCGACGGCGATGGCGATGTCCTCGCCCGCCAGATGCGCGGCGACCGGGGCTTCGTCATAGCCGGGGACGACGGCGCCGCCGGCGGCGACCTCGGTGGTGCCGAAGCGGATCGAAAGCAAATCGCGCTCGGCGCGTTCCCCGGCCTTGCCGACCGCCATCACGACGCGGCCCCAATTGGCGTCGCCGCCGGCGATGGCGGTCTTCACCAGCGGCGAATTGGCGATGCTCATGGCGACGGTGTGCGCGGCGCGATCGTCCTCGGCGCCGTCGACGGTGATGGCGATGAACTTGGTCGCGCCCTCGCCGTCGCGGACCACCAGTTGCGCCAGCTGGCGGCAGAGATCGGTCAGCGCCGCGGCAAAGGCATCGGCGCCGGGCGACTCCCAGCCGGTCAGCTCGGCATGACCGGCGGCACCGGTGGCAAAGGCCAGCACCGTGTCGGAGGTCGAGGTGTCGCCATCGACGGTGATGCACGAGAATGTCCGCGCATTGGCGGCGGACAGCAGGTCCTGCAGGAACGCCGGCGCCACCGCCGCATCGGTGAAGATGAAGCCGAGCATCGTCGCCATGTCGGGGGCGATCATGCCCGAGCCCTTGATGATGCCGTTGAGCGTCACCCGGGTGTCGCCGATCATCGCCGCCGTCGTTGCCGCCTTGGGAAAGGTGTCGGTGGTGCCGATGGCGACGGTCGCCGCCTCGAAATCGGCGTTGCCCAGCGCGGCATGGGCAGCGCCGACCCCGGCGATCGCCCGGTCCTGCGGCAGCGGCACGCCGATGACGCCGGTCGACGCGGCGAACACCGCGTCCGCCGCGCAGCCGAGCAAGGCCGCGGCGGCGGCGCTCTGCGCGGCGGCGGCCTCGCGGCCGGTGAGCCCGGTAAAGGCGTTGCTGTTGCCGGCATTGACGACCAGCCCCCGGGCGCGGCCGCCGGGCAGCCGGGCGCGGCACAGCTCGACCTCGGGCGACGGGCAGCGCGACCGGGTCAGCACGCCGGCGACGGCGGTGCCGGGGCTGAATTCGACCAGGGTGACATCGGCGCGGACCCAGGCCTTGTAGCCGGCGGTGGCGGTGCCGATGCGCACGCCGGCAATGGCGGGCAGGGCCGGGAAGGGGCGGGCGAGCGGCGAGGTCATTCCGGCGTCATGCCGCGCACCGGCGCGCCTGTCGAGGTGGTGCGCGTCACCGTGGTCCGCGTGATCGTCCGCGTCCCGGCGATGCGCGCCGGCGCGGCATATTCCCAGTGCCAGGGCTCGAACACGTAATTGACGAAGCCATGGCGCCGGGCATTGGCCACCAGCCAGCGATAGACGGCGCTGCGGCTCATCGCGCGGCGGTTGGCGTCGTCGCTCGAATCGGGCGGCATTCCGGGGGCATGGCCGACAAAGGCGTCGATGGCGGTGCCGGTCCGGTGCGCCGAGCAGGTGGCGCGGGCGACCCCGCTGCAGTTGTTCTCGATGGCGCAGCGCAGATCGTCGTCGATCGGCGCGCGAAAGCCCGAATAGATGCGCAGCCAGTCGGATTTCGCCGTCGCCGCCGGCACCGCCCGGCGCGCCGCGGCGACCATGGCGCGCCAGGCCTCGAGCGCGTCGCGGCGCAGCTGGATCGCCTTGCCGCCATAGCTTTCGCCCGGCGCGGCGATGGCCAGCGCCTCGGGGCCCGGCGGCTCCGGGCAGGCGCCGTCGCGGGTGGCGCGGACGAACGGGCGCGCCAGCGTCCAGCCGCCGTTCATCGCGGCAAAGCTCTCGACATCGACGACGCCGGTCGCCGGCAGCTTGTGCGCCGCCTGCCAGCGCGCCAGCGCCGCGGCAAAGCCCGGCGAGACGAACGGGCAGGCGCTGCCGATGGTGACGGCGATGTGCGGCGCATAGGTCGCCCAGCCGACTTCGGCCCGGCGGAACGGGGCAAAGGCCAGGGTCTCGATGCTCGCGGCATTGGCGGTGGCGGCCGCCGCCGGCCCGACGCTGCAATCGGCGGCGCGGGCAGCAGCGCCGGGCAGGGCGAGCGCGACAAGAAAGATATACACCCGCAACGGAACTTCCCTCCGGTTGGCGGCTTTTGCCAATATGGTTTCAAATGGTACAATATTCATGTCGCAAGCGTCTCTCGTCGTTGCGCTGACCCTGACGATGGCATCGGCGGGGGCCAACGCGCAATCGGCACCGCAAGCTGCACCGGCGCCTGCCGCCGCCGCCGCTGCGCCAAGGCCCGTTCCCGCCCCGGTCGACGGCCAGGCGACGCCGATGGCGACCGCCATCAACGGCCAGGATTTCGCCGTGTCCGAAGATGCGGAGGTACGCCTCCGCGTGCTGACCCGCGCCCAGGTGCTGCTCGATCGCCGGCATTTCTCGCCCGGCGTCATCGATGGCCAGGCCGGCGACAACATGCGGCTGGCGATCCGCGCCTTCCAGTCGGCGCAGGGCATGGCGGTCACCGGCGCGCTCGACCAGAAAACCTGGGAGGCGCTCGTCGCCCTCGACAACACGCCGGTGATGCGCAGCTACACGATCACCCCCGACGATGTCGCCGGGCCGTTCGCCGACCCGGTGACGCCGGGTGATTATATCCAGATGTCGAAGCGCAAGACGATGACCTGGACGTCGCCGCTGGAGGCGCTGGCCGAACGCGCCCACATGGACCAGACGCTGGTCAAGACGCTCAACCCCGGCGCCGACTTCGGCAAGGCCGGCACCGTGCTGCTGATTGCCGATACCGCCCGGCCGCCGTTGGCGCCGGTGGCATCGATCACCGTCGACAAGGCGATGGGCGAGCTGCGCGCCATGAACGCCGCCGGCACCGTCATTGCCGTCTATCCGGCGACGGTCGGCAGCAGCGAGCGCCCGGCGCCGTCGGGCGTATGGGCGGTTCGCGTCGTGGCACCGCGACCGAGCTATACCTTCGACCCGCGCCGGCTGACCTTCAAGACCAAGGGCGGCAAGCAGACGAAGCTGACCGTGCCGCCGGGCCCCAACAACCCGGTCGGTTCGACCTGGATCGACCTGACGCGCGACACCTATGGCATCCACGGCGCCCCGGACCCCAGCCTCGTCGGCAAGGTCGCCAGCAACGGCTGCGTGCGTCTGACCAACTGGGACGCGCAGGAACTCGGCGCCGCGGTGGTCAAGGGCGCGAAGGTGACGTTCACCGGCGCCGCAACGCCCAAGGGCAAAGCCTAACCTCCCTCCCCGCAGGGGGGAGGGAGTTGGTGCCTGCCTTGGCCGACGCTTACCGCCTCCTCATTGACTCCTGACCCAACTCCCCCTATGCGCCGCCTCTTGAATTTCGGGCCGCGCGTGGCCCCCTGTCCGACCTTTGTCCGAACTCTGCCAGCTGGAACCGAACATGAAGCGTACCTATCAGCCTTCGAAGCTCGTCCGCGCCCGTCGCCACGGCTTCCGCGCCCGCATGGCGACCGTCGGTGGCCGCAATGTCATCCGCAACCGTCGCGCCCAGGGCCGCAAGAAGCTTTCCGCCTGAGGCCGGTCGCCCGGGTGGAGATCATCCGGCAGCGACGTGACTTCCTCGCCGCCAACAAGGGTCGGCGGGTGGTGACACCGGGGTTCATCCTGCTGGTACAGCCAAAGGAGCCGGGCGGGGCGACTCGCGCCGGCTTTACCGTCACCAAGAAGATCGGCAACGCGGTTGTCCGCAACCGCATGAAACGCCGGCTGCGCGCGCTGGCCCGCGACCTTTTGCCCAAGGCCGGCATCGACGGCGCCGATCATGTCCTGATCGGCCGCGAAGCGGGCATCGAGCGCGATTTCGCCACGCTGCACGCCGAGCTCGAAAAGGCGCTGGCCAAGGCGGCCCGATGAGCCCCGGCCCGAGCTTCGTCGGCCGCATCCTGATCGTCCCGATCCGCGGCTACCAGCGTTTCGTGTCGCCGCTGCTGCCGCCGTCGTGCCGCTTCACCCCGAGCTGCTCGCATTATGCCGTGGAGGCGCTCGGCAGGCACGGCGTCGTCAAGGGCGGCTGGCTGGCGCTGCGACGCATCGGCCGCTGCCATCCCTGGGGTGGCTCGGGCTATGACCCGGTCCCCTAACAGTCTACGCAGTTTCAGGGTATAGCGCCGCAAACCCGGCGTCGCGCCCCCGATTCAAAGAAGAGCCTTTCGTGAACCAAGACACCCGCAACATGGTCATGGCCGTCGTCCTGTCGGCCCTCGTGCTGCTCGGCTGGACCGTCATCAGCGACCGTTATTTCCCGCAGCCGCAGTCGCAGGTGGTGCGGCCGGCGGTGACGGCGAGCACGACCGTGTCGCCGGAGATCGCACCGAACGGCACGACCTCCACCGGCACGACCCCCGTCGCCGGCGGCGCCGTGCCGGGCATCGCCCCGGTGGCCACGGTCGCCGATCGCGGCCGGGTGCTCGCCGCCTCGCCCCGCCTCGCCATCGTCACGCCGCGGCTGCAGGGCTCGATCAACCTGCGCGGCGCGCGCTTCGACGATCTCGTGCTGCCGACCTATCGCGAGACCATCGACAAGGCGTCGCCGCCGGTCCGCCTGCTCAGCCCGAGCGGCACCAAGGACGCCTATTTCGGCCAGTTCGGCTGGACCGGCGCCGGCGCCCCGCCGTCCGACGCGCTGTGGACGGCGAGCGCACCGCGGCTGACCCCGCAGGCCCCGGTGACGCTCAGCTGGACCTCGCCCGCCGGCGCGGTGTTCGAACAGGTCATCGCCGTCGACCAGGATTTCATGTTCACCGTGCGGCAGCGGGTGCGCAACACCGGCGCGACGCCGCTGACGGTGCAGCCCTGGGGCCTCGTTTCGCGGCTCGGCACCGGGCCCGACGCCAACAGCTACAACATGCACGTTGGCCCGGTGGCCGTCATCGACGGCACGCTGCGCGATTCGGATCTCAACTACGACACGCTCCGCGAAGACGGGCCAAAGCGCTTCTCGACTACCGGCGGCTGGATCGGCATCACCGACAACCATTGGCTGGCGGCGATGATCCCCGACCAGGCCCGGAAGATCGACGCGCGCTTCGCGGCCTCGTCGGGTGACCAGTACCAGGCCGATTTCCTCGGCGCCGGCGTCATCGTGCCCGCCGGCGGCACGCAGGAATCGACGGCGCGCTTCTTTGCCGGCGCCAAGGAGATCAAGCTCCTCGACCGCTACATGACCTCGCTGAACATCCCGCATTTCGACCTGGCGGTCAGCTGGGGCTGGTTCATCATCATCGCCCAGCCGATCTTCTACCTGCTCGACTGGCTGTTCCGGCTGACCAACAACTTCGGCGTCGCCATCATCGGGCTGACCATCATCGTCCGCGCCGCATTGTTCCCGATCGCCAACAAGCAGTATGAATCGATGGCCAAGATGCGGATCGTCGGGCCCAAGATGAAGGCGATCCAGGAACGCTACAAGGACGACAAGGTCCGCCAGCAGCAGGAGGTGATGAACCTCTACAAGACCGAAAAGGTCAATCCGATCGCCGGCTGCCTGCCGCTGGTGCTGCAGATCCCGATCTTCTACGCGCTCTACAAGACGCTGATGGTGTCGATCGAGATGCGCCACCAGCCGTTCGTGCTGTGGCTGCGCGACCTGTCGGCGCCCGACCCGCTGACCCCGCTCAACCTGTTCGGCGCCATCGACTGGCAGCCGCCGGCGATGATCGCCCTGGGCGTGCTGCCGATCCTGCTCGGCGTTACCATGTGGCTGCAGCAGAAAATGAACCCGACGCCGATGGACCCGGTCCAGAAACAGGTGTTCGCCATCATGCCGTGGATGTTCATGTTCATCATGGCGCCGTTCGCCGCCGGCTTGCAGCTGTACTGGACGACCAACAACATCATCTCCATCGGCCAGCAGTGGTGGATGCTGAAGAAGTTCCCGATGCCGGCGACGCCGCCCGAACCGATCACGGTGACGCCGACGGCCAAGACGGTGGGGCCAAAGCCGCGCCCCGCCGGACCCAAGACGCCCAACAAGGCCGCCAAGTGAACGACACCGAGCTCGACCCCGTCGCCGCCGCCAAGGCGCGCGACTGGCTGATCGAGGACGCGCGCCGGCGCTTCACCGGGCCGGTGGAGTTCAAGCTGTCAGCGCCGGCGCTGCAGTATCTGCCCGACCCCGACGTGTCGGAAATCGCCTTTGCCGGGCGCTCCAACGTCGGCAAGTCGTCGCTGCTCAACGCGCTGACCGGGCGGCAGGGGCTGGCGCGCGCGTCGAACACGCCGGGCCGGACGCAGGAGCTCAATTTCTTCGATGTCGGCGAACCGCGGGTGTTCCGCCTCGTCGACATGCCCGGCTATGGCTATGCCGAGGCGCCCAAGGACCTGGTGGCGCGCTGGAAACGGCTGATCTTCGACTATCTGCGCGGCCGCGCCGTCTTGAAGCGCGTGCTGGTGCTGGTCGATGCCCGGCACGGCCTGAAGGCCGTCGACCAGGAGATCATGACCATGCTCGACCAGGCCGCGGTCAGCTATCAGCTCGTCCTGACCAAGGCCGACAAGATCAAGCCGACCGCGCTGACGGCAACGCTCGCCGGCGTCGAGGCGATCGCCAAGACCCATGTCGCCGCCTACCCCGAGGTGCTGGCCACATCGGCCGAAACCGGCTGGGGCATCCCCGAACTCCGCGCCGCAGTGCTGACCGCCGCCGAGCGCTGACTTCACCTCCCCCTCAGGGGGGAGGCGACTCGGCCCTCAGCCGAGCGGGTTGGGGGTCGACCCATGTGCCCACCCGCGCACCTCCCCCTCAGGGGGGAGGCGACTCGGCCCTCAGCCGAGCGGGTGGGGGTCGAC
>QBLU01000046.1 GCA_003241875.1 Alphaproteobacteria bacterium | reverse complement strand
ATGGCGGGGAGATCGCGACGCCGAACATCGATGCCCTGGCGGCGAACGGCACACGCTTTGCCAACTTCCATGTTGCCGGCAGCTGCGCCCCCACCCGCGCCATGCTGCAGACCGGCATCGGCAGCCATCGCGCCGGCCTCGGCAACATGCCCGAAACCATCCCGCCCGAGCATCGCGGAAAACCCGGTTACGACGCCGAGCTCAACACCCGCGTCGTCACCATTGCCGACCAGCTCCGCGCCGCCGGCTATCGCACCTATCTCACCGGCAAATGGCACCTCGGCAACCGCGCCCGCAACCTGCCGACCGGCCTCGGCTATGACCATGCCTTTGCCCTCGGCCAGTCGGGCGCCGACAATTTCGAGGAAAAGCCCAACCTGCTGCTTTACGACAAGGCCGCCTGGACCGAGGACGGCAAGCCGGCACATCTGCCGAAGGACTATTATTCGTCGCGCTTCATCGTCGATCGCATGATTCGCTACATCGACGCCGGCAAGGCCAGCGGCAAGCCGTTCCTGGCGTCGATCAATTTCCTTGCCAACCACATCCCGGTGCAGGCGCCCGACAGCGACATCGCCGCCTACAAGGATCGCTATGCCGCCGGCTGGACCAGCCTGCGGGCAGAACGCCGCGCCGGCGCGATCGCCAAGGGGGTGATGCCGCCGGGCACGGCGATGGTGGCCATGGACACGACTCAGGACTGGCAGGGACTGAAGCCCGCCGAGCGTGCGGCCCGCGCTCGCGCGATGGCCGCCTATGGCGGCATGGCGACGGCAATGGACCGGGAGATCGGCCGGCTGGTTGCGCATCTGAAGGCGACCGGCGCCTATGACAACACCGTCTTCGTCTTCCTGTCGGACAATGGCGGCGAGGCGACCGACCCGATGGCCAAGCCCTTCAACGCGGCGATGGCGCGGCTGTATTACAACCAGAACGCCGACCAGCAGGGCCGGCCCGGCAGCCTGACCGCCCTCGGCGCCAGCTTTGCCAGCGCCGTGTCGTCGCCGCTGCGGGGCTACAAGTTCACCGCCAGCGAAGGCGGCTTGCGGGTGCCGCTGATCATCAGCTGGCCCGGCAATCCGGCGCTGCGCCGCGACGCCGTCACCAATGGCTTTGCCCATGTCACCGATGTGGCGCCGACGCTGCTCGTGCTCGCCGGCGTCGCCCCGCAGGCGGGGCGATTTGCTGGCCGCACCGTGGAGCCGATGCGCGGCCGGGACCTGACGCCGCTGCTGACCGGCGGCGCCGCGCGCGTCCACCCCGCCGACGCCGCGCTCGGCTATGAGCTGTCGGGCAATGCCGTGCTGTTCCGCGGCGACCTGAAACTGGTGCGCAACCTCGCCCCCTATGGCGACGGCGGCTGGCATCTCTACGACATCGTCCGCGACCCCGGTGAGACCCGGGACCTGGCCGCCGCCCTGCCCGATGAGTTCCGGTCGATGCAGGTCGCCTATGCGGCCTTTGCAGCGCGCGACAAGGTGCTGCCGATGCCCGCCGGCTACCGGGCCCCGCGCCAGATCGAAGCCAATGCCCTCGATGAACTGCTGGTGCCGCGGCTGCTGCGCCTGGCGCCTTGGGTCGTCGGCGTCCTCGGGCTGTTCGTCGGCGGCGCGATTGCCTGGCGGCGGCGGGCGAGAGCCCGGCCGGCAGGCTGACACGGCGGTCGGGCTGCGGTCGGCTCAGGCCCCCTGGGCGCGCTGCTCGATCCGCCAGACGAGCTGGTCGAACCGGTCCTGGCCGAAGAAGGGCTCGCCATCGAGCACCATCAGCGGCACGCCATAATGGCCGCCCTTGCGTTGATCGACCTGATTGGTCTCGACCTCGGCGACATGATGGGCCGTGTCGGCGGCGACCGCGGCATCGAGTTCGGCAAGATCGAGCCCGGCGCGTTCTGCCGCGCGGACGAGGTGGTCGCCCTCGTGCCAGTCATCCGTGGCGCCGTTCCAGATCAGGGCGCCGACCTCGGTGATGAACTCGACGCCGCGGCCGCGCTCGGCCGCCGCGACGCCGAGATGGCTGAGCCGGTGGATGTGGGGCTGCTCCCTGGGATAGGCCCGCGTCGCCGGGTCCATCAGCACCGGATCCGGCCGGGGCCAGCGGTACGGCATGCCGAGATACTGCGCCGTGCGATAGGTGTCCTTCATCAGGTAGAAGACCCAGAGTGGATCGGCATTGGCGAAGAAATCCGCCTGCCGCACTGCGATCGGGTAGACGATGCGGACGTTGCAGGCGACCCGGCCGTCGCCGACCAGCGCGGCGACCCGCGGCATCAGCAGATAGGAATAGGGCGAGCGGAATGACCAGAACAGGTCGAAGCTGATCGTCACGGCGCCATTAACCCGGGGGCGGTGCGGATGTTCAGCTGCCCGGCCAGCCCGGCGAAGCGATGGATTTCGATCCCCTGATATTCGGGCAGGCCGACCATCTGCAGCATCGCCTGCGGGCTGGGATACCAGGCGAGCGCCACCATGTCCCAAAGCTCCTCGACCTCGCCGAGGATGAGGCCGGTGACATCACCCGAGAACACCGCCCGGCCGCCGACCATCTCGAGGCATTTCTGCACCGCGGCCCCATAGCGGAGATAGGCTTCCTTGCCGGTCAACCCGGGCTCCGCGCCGTCGGGATATTCGGCCTGGTCCTTGAATTTCAGCAGATTGACCATGACCATCGGGCCATGGTCGGGCCCGGCAAAGAACGCCTGCGCCTGTTCGGGCTGCGGCATCACCGCGTTGGCAACATTCATGCGATCAGGCCCCCTTGATGAAAGTGTCGATGATCGTCACGAGCTGCGGCGCCGCGTCTTCCTGCAGGAAATGGCCGCCCGGGACAATCGTATGCGCCTGTCCGCGGGCACCGGGGATGCGCGCAATGATCGCCGCCTCGCCGCCCTTGGTGACGGGGTCGTTGTCGGAAAAACAGGTCATCACCGGCTTGGCAAAAGCTTCGAGGACCTTCCAGGCGGCAAGGTTTTCGGCAACCGAGCCATGCGCCGGCGTTACCGGCACCAGGGTCGGGAACTGGCGAGCGCCTTCCTTGAAGCGTTCATCCGGGAACGGCGCATCATAGGCGGCGATCTCGGCCGGGCTCAAGTCCCGCGAACAGCCCATGTTGACGATCATGCCGGCCGGGAAATCGGGAATCGTCTGGCTGATCTGCAGCCATTGGTCGAACCCCGGCGATGATCCGCTGCCGGTCGGCAGGCCGGTGTTGGCGATCACCAGCCGGGCAAAGCGATCGGGGAACGCCGCCACGAGGCGCAGGCCGATGAGGCCGCCCCAATCCTGGCAAAACAGCGTGATATCGCTCAGGTCCAGCGCGACCAGCCAGTCGGACATCCACTGGACATGGCGTTCATAGGTATAGTCCGCCCGCGCCCCGAGCTTGTCCGACCGCCCGAAGCCGATGAGATCGGGGGCGATGACGTGATGCCCCGCGGCCGCCAGCGGCCGCACGAAGTTGCGGTAGAGATAGCACCAGCTCGGCTCGCCGTGCATGAGCAGCACCGGCGACGCATCGACCGGGCCTTCATCGATGTGGTGGATGCGAAGCGGCGTGCCCGAAGCGGCGTCCGTCACGTCGGTATAATGAGGCGCGAAATCATAGCCGTCGAGACCGACGAAGCGGCTATCCGGGGTGCGCAGCACGTCCAATTCGTTTTCCCCTCGGGTAATATGGCATTTAAAGTGCCACTTTACTCGTAGAGGGTCAATCGTCGCCTTTGGCAGCCATTTCGGCGCCCAGTCGCAGTGACGCGCGCCAGAAGAAAAACGCCGGGATCAGCCCGAGCCAGGCGGCGCCGTAGAGCACCCAACGCACGCTTTCGGTGCCGGCCATCGGCTTGAACGCATCCGACATCATGCCGAAGAACAACGGTCCCAAACCCAGCCCGATCAGGTTCTGCGCGAACACCATGATGGCCGTCGCCATGGCGCGGGCCTGGGGGCGGACGAGTTGCTGGGCGATGGCATAGGTCGGGCCGTAATAAAGTGCGTTGAACGCCGTGGTGACGATCATCAGCGCCAGCGCCACCCGCCAGTCGGCGGCGTTATAGGCGAAGAACAGGATCGGTGCGGCAATGGCCATGGCGATGGCCGGCGCGGTCAACATGTGGCGACGATCGTGGCGGCCGAAGCGATCGGCGAGCCAGCCGCCGGCCCAGGTGCCGAGCACGCCCGACAGGCCGAGCGCGACGCCGAGTGCCAACCCGGTCTGGCCGGCCGACAGGCCATAAGTGCGCTGGAACAGGATGGCGACCCAGACGCCCTTGCCATAGCTGAGGAAGGCGGTGAGGCCGGCAGCGGTGGCGAGCAGCAGGAAGGCGCGGCTGCCGAGGACTTCGCCCAGCGCCGCGCGGGTGGTGATGCGCTCGACCTTGGGAGCGGCTTCGCGCAGCGCCGCGGCGATGCTGCCGTGGCGGGGTTCGCGGAGGGCGAACCAGACAAAGGCGGCGAGCAGCAGCCCCGGCAGGCCGACAACCAGAAAGGCTTGTCGCCAGCCGACGGTATCGGCCAGGAAACCGCCGAGCACCATGCCGATCAGCCCGCCGATCGGAATGCCGAGGCCGTAGAAGGCGATTGCCGAGGCGCGGCGTTCGCGCGGCACCATGTCGGAAATCAGGCTGTGTGCAGCCGGCGTGCACCCCGCCTCCCCGACCCCGACGCCGACCCGGGCGAGCAGCAGTTGGGTGAAGTTCTGGGCCATGCCGCACAACGCCGTCATGCCCGACCACAGGACCAGCGACAGCGAGATCAGGCCGACGCGGTTCGATGTCGGCCGGTCGGCATAACGGGCGATCGGGATGCCGAGCAGCGCATAGAACAGCGCGAAGGCGAGGCCGGTCATCAGGCCGAGCTGGGTGTCCGACAGCCCCAGGTCGCGCTTGATCGGTTCGGCGAGGATGGTGACGATCTGGCGATCGAGAAAGTTGAAGATGTAGACGACGAGCAGGGTCCACAGCAGCAGCCGTTCCGACGTGACGCGTTCGACGGACGGCGATGATGCCGACGCGGTAGCCATGCCAATCTCCCCAACCGCCGTGCGGCTGTTCTTGCTTTCCGGCGAGGTTGGCGGCTGGCCGAGGCGATTGCAAGGGCTTGACGCGGGGTATCATCCCGGCGTCACCATGACCGCAACGCGATCCGAGGGCAGTTGCTGTCGCCGTCAACACCGCAAGAAGGACGACATGATGGGCGATTTCATCATCCGCGAAACGCACGGCCGCATCGCGGTGCTGCGCATGAACCGGCCCGATGCGCTCAATGCCATCGGCACTCTGGAGGATTGCGACGATTTCGTGCGCGCTATCGAGGCTGTCGGCGATGATCCCGCCATCAGTTGCGTGATCCTGACCGGCAACGGCCGCGGCTTTTCGGCCGGCGGGAACCTCAAGGCCATGCAGGATCGCACCGGCATCGGACCTCAGGACCAGCCCGACGGCACCCGCAGCAACTACAAGCGCGGCGTCCAGCGCATCACCCGGGCGATGATGGAGCTCGAAGTGCCGGCGATCGCCGCGGTCAACGGCCATGCCGTGGGGCTCGGCTGCGACCTTGCCTGCCTGTGCGACATGCGGATCGCGGCCGATTCGGCGCTGTTCGCCTGCAGTTTTATCAAGGTCGGCATCGTTCCCGGCGACGGCGGCGCCTGGTCGCTGGCGCGGGTCGTCGGCTATGCGATGGCGGCGGAGCTGTTTTTCACCGGCGAACGCTTCGATGCGGCGCGGGCGCGGGAGATCGGGCTGGTGTCGCGCGTCGTGCCCGATGCCGAATTGCTGCCCGCCGCGATGGCATTGGCGGCGAAGATCGTCGCCAATCCGCCGCGCGCGCTGCGCCTGACCAAGCGGCTGCTGCGCGAAGCGCAGACGGCGCGGATGGACCAGATCCTCGAGTTGAGCGCCGCCTTCCAGGCGCTGGCGCATGAAACCGCCGATCACAAGGAGGCGGTGGCGGCGCTGCTCGACAAACGCCAGCCGCATTTTACCGGCAATTGAGCCCAAGCACAGCCATGCGGCGCCCAAGATTTTTACGCAGGCGTTCCGCTTTGGCGCTGGTACAAGCACCGGCATGACAGTGCGGCTGACCCATCTGCAACGGCTCGAAGCCGAGAGCATCCATATCCTGCGCGAGACCGTCGCCGAAACCGAGCGGCCGGTGATGCTCTATTCGATCGGCAAGGATTCGGCGGTGATGCTGCACCTGGCCAAAAAGGCCTTTTACCCCGCCCCGCCGCCCTTCCCGCTGCTCCATGTCGACACCACCTGGAAGTTTCGCGCCATGTACGCCCTGCGCGAAAAAGCGGCGCGGGATGCCGGCATGGAACTGCTGGTCTGGCAGAATCCCGATGCCAAGGCCGCCGGCATCAACCCGTTCGACCATGGCAGCGCCGTCCATACCGACCTGTGGAAGACGCAGGGGCTGAAGCAGGCGCTCGACCATCATGGCTTCGACGCGGCGTTCGGCGGCGCCCGGCGCGACGAGGAAAAGAGCCGCGCCAAGGAGCGGGTGTTCAGTTTCCGCGACCATAACCACCGTTGGGACCCCAAGGCGCAGCGGCCCGAACTGTGGCGGCTGTACAACGCCCGCGCCAACCGCGGCGAAAGCATGCGGGTGTTCCCGATCTCCAACTGGACCGAGCTCGATATCTGGCAGTACATCCACCAGGAAAACATCGAGATCGTCGACCTTTACCTGTCGGCGCCGCGGCCGGTTGTCGAGCACGGCGGGCTGCTGATCATGGTCGATGACGAGCGGTTTCCGCTCGATGGCCGGGTGCCCGAGATGAAATCGGTGCGGTTCCGGACCCTTGGTTGCTACCCGCTCAGCGGCGCCGTCGAAAGCAATGCGACGACGCTGCCCGAGGTCATCCAGGAAATGCTGCTGACGACGACATCGGAACGGCAGGGCCGCGCTATCGATCATGACCAGGCGGCGAGCATGGAGAAGAAGAAGCAGGAGGGGTATTTCTGATGGGGAACCCCGTTCGAATCAATTCTGTCACCCCGGCGAAGGCCGGGGCCCATGGCCCACGAACACTGCCGCGGACGGGCCCACGTGCGGCAACAGCCTGTGGTTCATGGGCCCCGGCCTTCGCCGGGGTGACAGTGCGCTTCGAAGCGACAGGCCTGTGAGCTTCACCCCCGACCCGCTGATCGCCGGCGACATCACCGCCTATCTCGCCGGCCAGGCGGCGAAATCGCTGCTGCGCGTCATCACCTGCGGGTCGGTCGATGACGGCAAATCGACCCTCATCGGCCGGCTGCTCTATGATTCGAAACAGATTTTCGACGACCAGCTGAGCGCGCTCGAGGCCGACAGCAAGCGTGTGGGCACGCAAGGCCAGGCGATCGACTTCGCGCTGCTCGTCGACGGGCTGGCCGCCGAGCGCGAACAGGGCATCACCATCGACGTGGCGTACCGGTTCTTCGCCACCGACAAGGCCAAGTTCATCATCGCCGACTGCCCGGGGCACGAACAATATACCCGCAACATGGTCACCGGCGCCTCGACCGCCGATGCCGCGATCGTGCTGGTCGATGCCCGCAAAGGGGTGCTGACCCAGACCCGGCGGCACAGCTATCTGGCCCGGCTGATCGGCATCCGCCACGTCGTGCTGGCGGTCAACAAGATGGATCTGGTCGGGTTCGACCAGGCGGTGTTCGACACGATCGTCGCCGATTACCGCGCCTTTGCCGCCGAAATCGGGATCGAGGACGTCGCTACCGTGCCGATCTCCGGCCTTGGCGGCGACAATATCACGACGCTGTCGGCGCAGACGCCCTGGTATTCCGGCCCGACGCTGCTCGGCTGGCTGGAGGCGGTCGAAGTCGCCACCGAGGCCGACCAGGGACGGCCGTTCCGCCTGCCGGTGCAATGGGTGAACCGCCCCAATCTCGATTTCCGGGGCTTTGCCGGCACCATCGCCAGCGGCCACGTGGCGCCAGGCGACGCGGTGCGCATCCTGCCGTCGGGGCGGACGACCAGCATCGCCCGCATCGTGACGTTGGATGGCGACCGCGACAGCGCCGTGGCGGGCGAGGCGGTGACGCTGACGCTGGCCGACGAGGTCGATTGTTCGCGGGGGTCCGTCATCGTCGCCGCCAGCGATCCGCCGCAGGTCGCCGACCAGTTCGAGGCGACGCTTGTCTGGATGGCCGACGAGGCGCTGCTGCCGGGTCGGTCGTACCTGCTGAAACTGGGCACCCAGACGGTGGCGGCAACGGTGCAGACGCCGAAATACCAGATCAACGTCAACACGCTCGAGCATGTCGCCACCAAGACGCTGGAGCTGAACGCCATCGGCGTCGTGCCGCTGACGACGGCGGCGCCGCTGGTGTTCGAACCCTATGCCGACAGCCGCGAATTGGGCGGCTTCATCCTCATCGACCGGCAGAGCAATGCCACGGTCGGCGCCGGCATGATCAATTTCGCGCTGCGTCGGTCGCAGAACATCCATCTGCAGGCGACCGATGTGACGCGGGAAGCGCATGCCGGGCTCAAAAACCAACGGGCCGCGGTGCTGTGGCTGACCGGGCTGTCGGGTGCCGGCAAGTCGACGATCGCCAACCTGGTCGAAAAGCGCCTGCACCGCATGAACCGGCATACCTTCCTGCTCGACGGCGACAATGTCCGCCATGGGCTGAACAAGGACCTGGGCTTCACCGACGCCGACCGCATCGAGAATATCCGGCGCGTCGGCGAGGTGGCGCGGCTGATGGCCGATGCCGGGCTGATCGTCATCACCGCCTTCATCAGCCCGTTCCGTGCCGAACGGCAGATGGTGCGCGACATGATGGCGCCGGGCGAATTCTGGGAAATCCATGTCGATACGCCGCTGGCCGAAGCCGAGGCGCGCGACGTCAAGGGCTTGTACAAGAAGGCCCGCGCCGGCGAACTGAAGAACTTCACCGGCATCGACAGCCCCTATGAGGCGCCCGAGGCCCCCGAAATGCGCATCGACACGACGGCGATGAGCGCCGAAGACGCGGCCCGGATGATCGTCGAAAGGTTGATCGGTTGAACGACGCTGCCCTGGCCCGCAAGCTGGCCACCGAAGCCGGGCAGTTGCTGCTCCGCCTGCGTGACAACGAGGACACCAACGCCAAGGCGCTGGGGGATGAAGGCGATCGCGCCGCCAACCGGCTGATCCTCGACGCGCTGCGCCGGGAACGGCCGCACGATGCCATTTTGAGCGAGGAGGAGACGGCCGATCCGGCGCGGTTGCAGGCGCGGCGCATCTGGATCGTCGATCCCCTGGACGGCACCCGCGAATATGGCGAGCGCCGCGACGACTGGGCGGTGCATGTCGGGCTGAGCATCGATGGCGTCGCGGCACAGGGCGCGGTGGCGCTGCCGGCACTGGGCGCGTGTTTCTGCACCCAGTTTCCGCCGGTGCTGCAGGCCGAATCGCGGCCGCTGCGGATGCTGGTCAGCCGCACGCGGCCAGCAAGGGAAGCCATCGCCGTTGCCGAGGCGCTTGGGGCCGAGCTGGTGGCGATGGGCAGCGCCGGCGCCAAGGCGATGGCGGTGCTGCGCGGCGAGGCCGACATCTACCTCCACACCGGCGGGCAGTATGAATGGGACAATTGCGCGCCGGCGGCGGTGGCGCTGGCGGCGGGGCTGCATGCGTCGCGGGTCGATGGCTCGCCGCTGGTGTATAATCGCGCCGATCCGTTGCTGCCGGATTTGCTGATCTGCCATCGGGACCGGGCGGCGGAAGTTCTGGGGTTGGTACGGGGTTTCTAGTCATCCCGGCGAAGGCCGGGACCCATGGCCCACGATCTTCGCTGCGAATGAGTCCCATGTGCGGCAAAATTTGTGGTTCATGGGCCCCGGCGTTGACCTTCGGTCGCCTTCGGCTCGCCGGGGTGACCGTCTTTCAGCCGTCCCCGCGCCGCACCATGTCCGCCCACAGCCCCGCCCCGCGCTCCGACAGTGCCTGCTCGCCCAGCATTTCGGCCCAGCTGTCGCCGCCGAAATCCGATCGCCAGCCCATCAGGCGGCGGGTCAGCCGGTGCAGCGGATAGTCCTGAGTGAAGCCGATGGCGCCATGGACCTGGTGCGCCAGCGCGACGCCGCGGTGGATGGCCATGTTGGTGCGCAACTTGGCGGCCATCATCTCATAGGCGCCGCCACTGCGATCGAGCGCCGCTGCCGCCGCCGCGCCGGCCATCTGCACCGCCGCGACCTCTTCGGCCAGCACCGCCAGCGATTGCTGGACGGCCTGGAGCTTGGCGAGCGGCTTGCCGAACTGGACGCGGGCGTTGACGTGCGCGGTTGCGAGGCCAAGCGCGGCGCCGAGCGCCCCCGCCGACTGGCCGACGCGCAGGAAGGCGCCATAGAGCGCATGGTCGGCATCGCCCAGCCGTACCGCCGGGACGCCGCGATAGTCGAGCCGGTCGCGGGGTTCGCCGGCCGGGCTGGCGCCTTCGGTGACGGCGCCGGCGGGGAGCAGCAGCAGCACCGGCTCGGCGGCGTTGGTCTCGATGGTGGCGACGACCTGGGCGGCGACCCGGCCCCAGGGCACGGCGGCGACATGGCCGGTGAATTTGCCGGCGCGGATGGTGCCGCCGCCGCTGCCGATGGTGACGAGGCCGTGGGGTGCCACCACCCCGGCGCGGGCGATCAGGTGCGCCGCCAGCATGGCCTCGGCGAGCGGCTGGGCCAGCGCTTCGGCGCCTGCGACCTGCAGCACGGCGAACGCATCGCCCCAGTCGCCACCGAAACCGCCGGCGCTTTCGGGCACCAGCAGCAGCGGGAAGCCAGCGGCGACGATCGCCGGCCAGTCGGGTGCGGCGGCGAACAGCGCCTGCGCGGTGGCGACGACTTGGGCGCGAAGCTCGCTCATCGCAGCCCCAGCCCGCGGGCGATGATGCCGCGCAGGATCTCGCGGGTGCCGCCGCGCAGCGAGAAGCTGGGGGAAACCTGCAGCAAATGGCTCAGCACCCGCACCAGTTCGGTCGAGCCGTCGAGGTCGAGATCGAGCACGGCCTGTACCGCCAGCGGCAGCCGCTGTTCGAAATCATTGCCGAGATCCTTGACGATCGCCGCCTCGACGACGGGATCCTCGCCGCCGGCGAGCTTTGCCGCGGTCGCCATCGACATCTGGCGCAGCGTCCACAGCTCCGCGACCAGCTTGCCGATGGTGGCGCGCAGGGCGGCGTTCTCGCTGCCGGAAGCGCGGGCGGCATCGATCAGCGTCACCAGCAGGGCATGGCTCGACAGGTAGCGTTCGGGGCCGGAGCGTTCGAGCGCCAGTTCGGCGGTAACCTGGGCCCAGCCATTGCCCTGCCCGCCAACCAGCGCATCGTCGCCGACCATCACGTCGTCGAAGAAAAGCTCGTTGAAATCATGCTCGCCAGTGAGGTTGATGACCGGCCGGATGGTGATTCCCGGCGTGTCGAGGTCGATGAGGAACTGGCTGAGGCCGGCGCCGCGTTCCGAGCCGGCTTCGCTGCGCAGCAGCGCCAGCATGGCATGGGCGCGGTGGGCGCCGCTGGTCCACAGCTTCTGCCCGTTGATACGCCAGCCGCCCGGCACCTTTTCGGCGCGCGAGCGCACCGCCGCCAGGTCGGATCCTGCGCCGGGTTCGGACAGGCCGATGCAGGCGTAGACTTCGCCGCGGGCCATGCCGGGCAGGTATTTCTGGCGCTGGGCGTCCGTGCCATAGCGCAGCAGCAGCGGGCCTGTCTGGCGGTCGGCGATCCAGTGCGCCCCCACCGGCGCACCGGCGGCGAGCAATTCCTCCAGCACGACATAGCGGTCCATCGCCGGCCGCTCATGGCCGCCCCAGGCGCGCGGCCACACCATGCCGAGCCAGCCGGCGGCGCCGAGCGCCCGCGAGAAGCCGGCATCGGCCACCGACCAGCTGTTGGCGCGGCTGACGGCGTCGCCTGCCGGCAGGTTGGCGGCGATGAAGCTGCGGATTTCGCTACGCAGCGCGGCGGTGCCGGGGGGCGGAACATGCGGTGGCAGGGCAAAGACGGCGGTCACCGTGCCTTCATGCCCGGCGGCCGGCGGCGTCGCAAACTGTCAGATTTGCCGCGACACTTGCACAAATCGGGCGGCGGCCCGAAGTCTGGCGCCATGACGCGCCGCCTGCTTGCCTCCATCCACGACGTGTCGCCGCGCTTCGAACGCGAGGTCGACGTGCTGGCGGAGCGGCTCGACCGGCGGCTGGGGGCCGCGCGCTTTGCCATGCTGGTGGTGCCCGACCATTGGGACCAGGCGTCGCTCGCTGCCGACAAGGCATTCCAGGCGCGGCTGCGCGGCTGGGCCGATGCCGGGGTGGAGATGTTCCTGCACGGCTGGCGGCACCTCGACAGCGCGCCGCAGGGGTTCAGGGCGCAGCACATGACCGCGGGTGAGGGCGAGTTTTCGGCGCTGGACATGGCCGAGGCGACTGCCCGGCTGCGGCGCGGGCGCGCGGTGGTGGAGGATGCCATCGGTCGCCCGGTGGCGGGGTTCATTGCGCCGGCCTGGCTGTACAGCGCCGATGCGCTGGCGGCGGTGCGGGCCGAGGGCTTTGCGCTTGCCGAGGATCACATGAAGGTGTGGCGGCCGGCCGATGGCAAGGTGCTCGCCCGTGGCCCGGTGATCACCTGGGCGAGCCGATCGCCGGCCCGCATTGCCAGTTCGCTGTTCTTTGCCGGGCTGGCGCGCTGGGGCCTGCAGCCGCTGGCGACGGTGCGGGTGGCGGTGCATCCGGGCGACACCGGCGTGCCTGCGCTGCTCGACAGCCTCGATGCAACGCTGGCGCGGCTGCTGCCGGGGCGGATGGCGGCGCGTTACGGCGACCTCGGCGGCTGAAGGAGGGGGAGCCATGCCGCTGCGGCATGGGTCTGTCGTCGCCGGTCGGGCGTTCAGGGTCGATGGCCATTCGTGAAGGTAGGCGGCCGATGCGTAACGACAGCAGCGTTTCGACCCCGATTACGGCAGCCGGAGCCGGCGATCGGCCGGTTTGCACCCTGAAAATGCCATATTGGCTGCGTAATGGGGTGGCAGTCGTACCAGTGGACGTCCCTCGCCCGTGTTAAACGCGAATGCCAGCAGCCTGCCAGCCGGTGCCAGCCTGGGCGTGCCTGCGCCCGATCCGGTGCCGCTGGAGACCAGCGAGCGCGGCTGGACCTGGTGGCTGGGCGCCGCCTTTTCGCTGGCGGTGCTGGTCGCCGTGCTGGTGGAGCTGCGCAACGTCGACTTCAGCGATGTCCGCGACATGCTGCCGACGTCGCCGCTGTTCTGGATGGTGTTCGCCATCTCCTATCTGTCGGCGCCCTTTGCCGACTGGCTGATCTTCCGGCGGCTGTGGCGCATGCCGATTTCGGGGCTGGGAGCGCTGCTGCGCAAGCTGATCGGCAATGAATTGCTGTTCGGTTATGCCGGCGAATTGTACCTTTACACCTGGGCGCGGCGGCGCACCGCGATGACATCGGCCCCGTTCGGCGCCATCAAGGATGTCGCGATCCTGTCGGCGCTGGCCGGCAATGCCGTCACCATCGCCATGCTGGCGCTTGCCTATCCGCTGCTCGGCCAGCTCCACCTCGGCATCGATTCACGGACGTTGCTGATGTCGACCGCCGTTGTGCTGGCATCGTCGAGCGCAATCCTGCTGTTCCGGAAGACATTGTTCAGCCTGCCGCGGGCGGATCTGTGGTTCGTGACGGGCATTCACCTGGCGCGGATCTTCATCGGCGGGGCGCTGACGGCGTTCTGCTGGCACCTGGTGCTGCCGCAGGTTGCCATCGAATGGTGGCTGCTGCTGTCGGCGCTGCGGATGCTGCTGTCGCGGCTGCCGCTGCTGCCCAACAAGGACATCGTTTTTGCCGGGCTGGCGGTGTTCCTGATCGGCCATGATGCCGACATGGGCGCGCTGATGACGATGATGGCGAGCGTGATCCTGGCGACCCACCTGGGGCTGGGCGTGGCGCTGGTCGCCGCCGACGCGGCCAATTGGCGGCGCCGGTGAGGCGGCTTGCGGCCTTGATCACGGCGGCGACGCTGGCCGGGCCCGCCGCGGCCGAGCCGGCGCGGGTGCGGCCGTCGCCCAATCTGGGGATGGCGGAGGGGATGTGTCGCCCCAATGAACCCGGCCCGGCGCTGATCGTGGTGGCGGAGGGGCTGAAGGATCGCAACGGCCGGCTGCGCGCCGAGCTGTATCCGGCCAATGACGCCGACTTCTTGCAGGACGACAACCTGCTGGTGATGGCGGGAAAGACCTTCCGCCGTGCCGATGTGCCGGTGCCGGCGACGGGTCCGGCGCAGATCTGCATCCGGGTGCCGGGCCCCGGCACCTATACATTGTCGCTGCTCCACGACCGAGATTCGAACCACAAGTTCGGCCTGTCGAGCGATGGCATCGGATTTCCGGGCAATCCCAAGCTGGGTTTGTCCAAGCCCAAGGCGGCATCGGCGGTGCTGACCGCCGGGAATGGGCTGACGACGGTGCCGATCATCCTCAATTATCGCCGCGGGCTGCTGAGTTTCGGCCCGCTCGACAAGCGGCCACGGTGAAGATCGTCGACATTTCGGCGCTGTATTCGCCCACTGGCGGCGGCATCCGGACCTATACCCGCAACAAACTCAAGGCGGCGGCGCGGCTGGGCCATCATCTGACGGTGATCGTGCCGGGTGCCGATGCATCGACGGAGGTGTTCGGGCCGACGGCGCGCCTCGTCAACATCCCCTCGCCGCGCTTCCCGCTCGATCGCAGCTACTTCTATTTCGAGAATGACGGCATCATCCATGATGCGCTGGATGCCCATAGACCCGACGTCGTGGAGGCGTCGTCGCCCTGGGGCAGTGCCACGGCAGTGGCGGAATGGCACGGCAAGGCCCCCCGCGCGCTGATCATGCATGCCGATCCGCTGTCGGCCTGGGCCTATCGCTGGCTGGAGGGAATGGTCAGCCGGAAGACCATCGATCGCGGTTTCGACTGGTTCTGGCGGCATCTGCGCCGGCTCGACGAGGGCTTCGACATGGTCGTCTGTGCCTCGCCGAGCCTCGCGCAGCGCATGACCGATGGCGGTTTGCGGCGGGTGCGGACGATCCCGATGGGGGTCGAGGCGGGGGTGTTTTCGCCGCGGCATCGCGATCCGGCGCTGCGGGCGCGGCTTCTGGCGCGCTGCCAGCTGCCCGAAACCGCGACATTGCTGCTCGGCATCGGACGATTGTCGCCGGAAAAGCGCTGGCCGCTGGTCGTCGCCGGGGCCACTGCCGCGGGTTACAGCCGACCGCTGGGGCTGGTGCTGGTCGGCGATGGCCATGGCCGGGCGGCGGTGCTGCGCGCCGTGGGCGAAAATCCGCACATCCAGCTGACGTCGCCGATAGCCGACCGCCATGAAATGGCGCGATTGCTGGCCAGTGCCGACCTGCTGGTGCACGGCGCCAGCGCCGAAACCTTCGGCATGGTGCAGGCCGAGGCGCTGGCATCGGGGCTGCCGATCGTGGTTCCCGACGAAGGCGGCGCCGGTGACCAGGCCCTGCCGGGGCTCGGTTTGCGCTATGCGGCGGGCGATGCGGCGAGCGCGGCGACGACAATCGGGGCGGCGATCGCGCAATTACCGGCGCTGCGGGCCTCGACGCTGCTGGCGGCACCGGGGATTCGGCTGATGGATCAGCACTTTATCGACCTGTTCGGGAGCTATGAGGCACTGCTCGGGGTGCGGCAGGCGGCTTGAGGCGGGGCGTTGGCGGCGGCTTTCGGGGGAATTCTTGGGGGAAATCGCTTGATTGCGCGATCAAGTGGCGACTCGGTCCGGCCTTGTTCGATCAAACCCGTCATGCTGGCGTACGCCAGCATCCACCGTAAGGCAAAGCACCGCCCTGCTCGATGCTGCACCAGTCATCGTGCCAAGTGCCAATGGCCGGTCCATGGCGCCGCGGTGGATGCTGGCGTTCGCCAGCATAACGTGTTGGACTGCGCGCGCCCTTAGAAAGCGCAGGTCAGTGCCCAGGTCTTTCCCGGCCGGTTGAATTCGATCCGGGTGCATTGCTGCAGCACGTCGCGGCCGATCAGGATCCAGGGGTCGCGGCCCTTCTTGCGGCTGGCGGTGACCGTCACCGTATCGTCATCATCGTCGCTGGTGCTGGTGCCGGCGCGGGCCTGGGCGTCGAGCTGCTTCGCCTGTGCTTCGGTGATGCGCACCGCGGGGCGGACCAGCGGCATGTCGAGCAGCCGGGCGCCGGGCGTCGGCGTCAGCCGCTCGAAAGGCAGCGCGACGCCGGGGAACGGCCGCCAGAACCCGACCTGGCCCGACCGCTTGACGAGACCGGCGGTGATCAGCGCGGCGGCGGCGCGAGCGTTCATCACCGTGTCGGGGGAATTCAGTTCGAGCGCCGTCGAGATCTTTTCCTCGCCGATCCGGGTCTTCATCATCACGGAGCCCTTGTCGGGCCGGCTGAGCGTGTGGACCCGGCTGCCGGGCGCGACAGGCCCCATGTCGATGATGATGCGATCGGCCTTCAATGCCGACAGCGCCAGCACGCCATCGGCATCGGCGGCGATCGGCTTGTCGACCCAGATCGCCGGCACCGTCGATTTGGGCAGGCCGCGCGGGTTGATGCCATAAAGATTGCCGCGGAACGTCGCCTCCCCGCCCGGGATCAGCGCGCTCTTGAAGGTGCGCTTGCCGATCAGCGGGAACGGTTTCAGCTCGGCGCGCTTCGCCGGTTCGGCATTCAGCACCAGCGCGGTGTCGAAGCTGAGCGCCAGGCGGATATCGAGGTCGCCGCGCTTGATGCGCAGCGGCACGTGCGGCTGGGCGCCGGGGGCGACGGTGACGACATAGGGCGCCGCCGGCGGCGGCGCGGCGCCGGTGAGCGCCACCACGGCGACCAGCGCGGCGCTGGCGCGCCCGATCAACGCCGGTCCGCCGGGCCGCCCGCGAGCACGAAACGCCGGTCGCAATAGCTGCAATCGGCAAAACCGTCGGCGCCGATCTGCAGCCAGACGCGCGGGTGGCCGTCGCCGCCGCTCTCGTCGCCGTCGCAGGCCACGCGCGCAGCATCGATGACAAAGGTTTCCGGCGGCGGGATCGTGTCCATGGCCTGTCCTACCAAGCCGCGGCGTCCAAGTCACGCGGGCGTACACCATGTCGCACCGGCCCCTGGCCGGCCCGCGTCGTCAAATTGTTACCTTCCTGCAACGCGATCGTCACACCGGTGCGGCAACGGGCCATGACGCACTGCAACAGGGGGAATATCCATGCGCGCCATCTGCCTCGCCACGACCGCTTTGGCGGTCCTGGCACCCGTCACGGCCGTCCGGGCTGCCGATGCCGCCATCTTCGCTGCCGACGCCGTTGCGGCGGACGCTGTCGCGGTTGATGACAGCACCGAAATCGTCGTCACCGCGCAAAAGCGCGAGCAGACCATCTCCAACGTGCCGATCACCATCACCGCCTATTCGGGCCGGACCCTGCGTGAGCTAGGCATCACCCAGTTCGACCAGCTCGCCGCCTATGTGCCGGGCCTCAACGTCCAGGAACAGAGCCCCAACAACCCGGGCTTCGTCATTCGCGGCATCACCTCGGATTCGGGGTCGTCGCAGGGCTCCCCCGCCGTCACCGTCTACCTCAACGGCATCGACGTCAGCCGCTCGCGCGGGTCCTATTTCGATCTCTACGACCTGGAGCGCATCGAGGCGGTGAAGGGCCCGCAGGCGACGCTGTTCGGCACCGCGGCCGCCATCGGCGCGGTCAGCATCATCACCGCCCGGCCCCGCCCCGGCATCTCCGCCGAACTGCGCGGCGCCTATGGCAATTACGACCAGCGCCGGGTCGACGGTTTCCTCAACTGGGGCAACGACGTGTTCGCCGCCCGGCTGGCCTTTGCCGTCAAGAAGCGTGACGGCGTCGTCGAGAACATCGCCGGGCGACCGGGCTCGCAGACGCCGAACGGCCCGCGCATCGACGACCTCAACGGCCAGGGCCAGTACGGTGCCCGGCTGTCGCTGCGCTACACGCCCACCGATCGCTTCAGCCTCGATGTCATCGGCACCTATGACGGCCAGCGCGCCCCGGGCACGGCGTTCAAGTCGGGCACCTTTGCGCCGACCGGCGGCACCACCTCGCCGTTCACCTTCGTCGAGGTCGCCGGCTCGCCGGTCAGCGCCGCAGTGCTCGGCGGCGACCAGCCCGAGCTGGTCCGCAACGTCTATGATCTCAGCGCCACCGCGACCTATGACGCCGATGGCCCGCTCAGCTACACGCTCGTCGCCGGCTATCGCCAGTTCGATTCGAACGAGGTCTTCGACGCCGACGGCACCCAGGCCTGGTTCCTCGAATTCGCCGAGGACGCCCGCGGCAAGCAGTTCAGCGCCGAAGCCCGGGTGAACTACGACAGCGACACGTTCCGCGCCTTTGGCGGCATCAACTTCTTCCGCGAGGACGGTTCGCAGCGCGTGCCCTTCTCCACCGAGGAAGGCACCTATCTGCAATGCGCGGCGCGGCTGGTGCCGGGCTTGCCCTGCATCAACGCCGCCGGCGTGGTGACGGCGGCGCAGGCGACTGCTCGTCTTACGAACGGCGCGGCGAGCGTCATCCCCTACAGCTCCGAATTCAAGAACTCGGCGGAGATGCACAATGTCTCGGTGTTCGCCGACGCGACCTGGATCCCGGTGCCGCGGCTGGAGCTGACCGCCGGAGCCCGCCTGCTCTTCGAGGACCGGACCAGCGGCTTTTTCACCCGGGCACCAAATTCGGTGATCAGCGGCGCGCCGCTGCTGCCGCAGATCGATACCGGCGGCCAGACGTTCACCGCCAACGGCAACAACAATGCCTTCCTGCCGCGCGCCAACATCCTGTTCCGCGCCACCGACGAGGTGAATCTGTACCTGACCTGGTCCAAGGGCCGGCGCTCGCCGGTGGTCCAGCTCGGCGCCCAGCGCGTCGCCGGCGTCGGCCGGCCGCTGCGCACCGATATCGCGCCGGAAAAGATCACCAACTATGAAGCCGGCATCAAGGGTGCGTTCGGCGCCGTCAACGCCAGCATCGGTGCCTATTACCTGAAATACAACGACTTCCAGGTCACCATCGTGACGCCGGGCGCGCCCAACCGCACCGAAAGCGCCGGCAGCGCCACCAACTATGGCGTCGAGGCGGAGTTCAGCGCCCAGATCGGCCGCAACCTCAACCTGTTCGCCAACGGCGCCTATATCAGCGCCAAGGTCGACGAGGACCCGCGCTATCCGGCGTTCTCGGGCGACCGTTTTCGCCTGCAGTCCGAATGGCAGGCGGCGGCCGGCGGCACCGTCAAGCTGCCGCTGACCGACGGCATCGAGATCTTCGCGACGCCGACGGTGACCTATCGCTCGGGGCTGTTCTTCGAGCTGCCGAACAACCCGATCACCAGCCAGGGCCCCGTCACGCTGGTCAACCTGCGCGCCGGCATCCAGGACCCCAGCGGCAAGTGGCAGCTGCTCGGCTATGCCAGCAACCTGACCGACAAGGAATATGTCCTCGATGCCGGCAACACCGGCGGCGGTTTCGGCATCCCGACCTTCATCCGCGGGCTGCCGCGGCTTTACGGCATCGAAGGCGTGTTCCGCTTCTAGGGCCGGTTGCATCCGGGTTGAAAGACGACGTCGCCTCCGCAACGGCGGGGTGACATCGCCCGGCAGTGGCATGAGAGGACGGGGTTGACAGTCAGACGTTACGGGTGCGGGTCGTTAACTAATCGTTGATGCCCGTCAGCCCTTTTGCAGCATGGGACAAATTGCCGTATAATTACTTTGCCGACTCGAACAGTCCGGCGGGGAGATTTGTCATGGCAATTCCCAAGATCCAGGCGCAAGCGCTGTCCCTCGAACGACTTTGGAAACTTCTCGACCCTGGCCGGGTCTATTACCGGCCGGTCGTCTTCGACATCCTGCAGCGTGCCGATGCCGCCGAGTTGAAGGCACTGGTCGTCGGCGCCCAGGAACTGAAGGCGGAGTACGGCGATTTCGACGGCCTCATCAAGGCGGCGGAGGCTGCCGGGCGCAAGGCCCGATCGTCGTGAATGTCGAACGGGCGGATTTTCGACTGCCCGTTCGCTACTCCGGCCTCGACGACATACTGAAGCGCGTCCCCGTCAGCGTGGTGTGGGAAATCACCCTCGCCTGCGACCTCGCGTGCCAGCATTGCGGGTCCCGGGCCGGACGGCGACGACGCGACGAGCTGAGCACGGCGGAGGCGCTCGACCTGGTCGGGCAGATCGCCGAGCTCGGCGCGCGCAGTGTCGGCCTGATCGGCGGCGAGGCCTATCTGCGCAAGGACTGGTTGCAGATCGTCGCCGCGGTGCGCGCTGCGGGGATGGAATGCGACCTGCAGACGGGCGGCCGCAACCTGACCGCGGATCGCGTCGCTGCCGCTGCCGCCGCCGGGCTCAACGCCGTCGGCATCTCGATCGACGGCATCGGCGCGACGCATGACCGGCTGCGCGGCGTACCGGGATCGTTCGAACTGGCGCTGGCGGCGATGCACAACGTCCGCGACGCCGGGCTGGAGGTCGGCGTCAACACCCAGATCAATGCCCGCACGCTCCACGAGCTGCCCGAACTGATGGGCATCATCATCGCCGCCGGCTGCCGCAACTGGCAACTGGCGATCACCACGGCGATGGGCAATGCCGCCGATCACCCCGACATGCTGCTGCAGCCCTGGCAGATGATGGACGTGCTGCCCCTGCTCGCCGACCTTGCCGTCCGTGGGCGGGAACAGGGGCTGTTCCTGCAGCCGGCGAGCAACATCGGCTATTTCGGCCCCCATGAATCGCGGCTGCGCAACGTGATGGACGAGGAGATCCATTTCCACGGCTGCAACGCCGGCGACACGGTGATGGGCATCGAGGCCGATGGCACCATCAAGTCGTGCCCGGGCCTGCCCAGCCCCTATGCCGGCGGCAATATCCGCGACCGCCGGCTGCGCGACATCTGGGAGAATGCCGAGCCGATGGCGTTCAACCGGCGCCGCACCGTCGACGACCTGTGGGGCTATTGCCGCACCTGCTATTACGCCGAAACCTGCCTCGCCGGCTGCACCTGGACGGCACATGCGCTGATGGGGCGGGCCGGCAACAACCCGATGTGCCACCATCGGGCGCTCGATTTCGAAAGTCGCGGCCTGCGCGAGCGGCTGGTCAAGGTGAAGGACGCGGAAGGCCGGTCGTTCGACCATGGCGAGTTTGAGATCGTCGTGGAACCGGTGCCGGCCTGCCATGGCTGAACCCGGCCGCATCCCGGTGCCGCTACGGCTGTGCCGGGGCTGCCGGCGCTTTGTGCGCATCGAGAACGAGGCCTGCGATTTCTGCGGCGCCGACCTGGCGGCGCTGGAGGCGGCGCATGCCGGGGATGTGGCGGCGCTGCATGCCGCGATGGATGCGTTGCGGGCGGCGATGGCAGCGCACGCTGCTCCCCTCCCTGAAAGGGAGGGGTCGGGGGTGGGTGAATCATGAGGCACTGACGCCGGCTGTCGCACGACTCACCCTCCCCCAGCCCCTCGGCTGCAGAGTGCTAGCATGTCGCGCTTGCCCGGCCTGTTTGCGGGGTCTATCCGGCTGGCATGACCCAATCCGCCATTTCGATCCGCGGCCTTGAAAAAACCTATGCCGGCGGCAAGCAGGCGTTGAAGGGCATCGACCTCGAGATTCCGCGCGGCAGCATGTTCGGGCTGCTGGGGCCCAACGGCGCCGGCAAGTCGACGATGATCAACATCCTCGCCGGCCTCGTCAACAAGACCGGCGGCAAGGCCGATATCTGGGGCTTCGACATAGACGACCATCCGCGCAACGCCAAGCGCAGCATCGGCATCGTGCCGCAGGAACTGGTGTTCGACGCCTTCTTCACGCCGTTCGAGACGCTGGAGCTGCAGGCCGGGCTGTTCGGCGTGCCGAAGCCCGAGCGGCGGACGATGGAGTTGCTGGAGGCGGTGCATCTTGCCGACAAGGCGCATGTCTATTCGCGGACGCTGTCGGGCGGCATGAAGCGCCGGCTGCTGGTCGCCAAGGCGCTGGTCCACAACCCGCCGGTGCTGGTGCTCGACGAGCCGACCGCCGGCGTCGACATCGAATTGCGCCAGCAGCTGTGGGATTATGTCCGCACCCTCCACGCCATGGGCACCACCGTCGTGCTGACGACGCATTACCTGGAGGAAGCCGAGGCGCTGTGCGACCGTATCGCCATCGTCAACAACGGTGCCATCGTCGCCAACGACCTGACGTCGGTGCTGCTGTCGACCGCCGGCGATAAAAAGCTGATCGTCACCGTCGATCGCGACCTCGCCGGCGTGCCGCCGGGCCTCGGCGATCGCACCGAATTGAAGAGCGGCCGCATCCTGACGCTGACCTATGACAAGCGGACCCGCAACGCCGGCCAGGTGCTGGCGGCGGTCGCCGCCGCCGGGCTGGGCGTGGTCGATGTGTCGACGCAGGAAGCCGATCTGGAAGATGTGTTCCTGGAGCTGACGCGTGGGTAACGGCCGGCGTGCCGCCGAGCACACCCATGACGTCGTCATCATAGGTTCCGGTGCCGCCGGGCTGACGGCGGCGCTCAACCTCGCCGGCCGCTACAAGGTGGCGGTGCTGGCCAAGGGCGATGTCGCGGCCGGGTCGACGGCCTGGGCGCAGGGCGGCATCGCCGCGGTGCTGGAGGCCGGCGACACGTTCGAAAGCCATATCGAGGACACGATGGTGGCCGGCGCCGGGCTGAACCACCGCGCCACGGTCGAATTCGTCGTCGAGCATGCGTCCGCCGCCATCGACCGGCTGGCCGAACTCGGCGTGCCGTTCAACCCCGGCGAGACGATCAGCGAGCGCTGGCACCTGACCCGCGAGGGCGGCCATTCGCACCGCCGCATCGTCCATGTCGACGATGCCACCGGCTGGGCGGTGCAGCAGGCGCTGCAAAAGGCGGCGACCGCGCATCCCAACATCACGCTGGTGCCGGGCATGGTCGCCATCGACCTGATCACCGCGGCGCATGTCGAGGGCGAGCGCTTTGCGCCGCGCGGCTGCCACGGCGTCTATGCCTTCGACACCGCCAGCCGCCAGGTCCGGCGTTTCCTCGGCAAGGCGGTGGTGCTGGCGACCGGCGGGGCGAGCCGCGTCTATCAATATTCGACCAACCCCGACGGCTCGACCGGCGACGGCATCGCCATGGCCTGGCGCGCCGGCTGCCGGGTGTCGAACATGGAATTCAACCAGTTCCACCCGACCTGCCTGTTCCACCCGACGGTCAAGAATTTCCTGATCACCGAGGCGTGCCGGGGCGAAGGCGGGCATTTGAAGCTGCCGTCGGGCGAACGCTTCATGCCCCGCTATGACGATCGGCTCGAGCTGGCACCGCGCGACGTCGTGGCGCGCGCCATCGATGCCGAGATGAAGCGGCTCGGCCTCGACCATGTGCTGCTCGACATCGCGCACCTGGGCGCCGATTTCGTCCGCCAGCATTTCCCGACCATCCATGCCCGGCTGCTCGAGCTGGGCATCGATTGCACGATCCAGCCGATCCCGGTGGTGCCGGCGGCGCATTATTCGTGCGGCGGCGTCATGGTCGACCTTGCCGGCCGCACCGATCTGGCCGGGCTGTGGGCGGCGGGCGAGGTGACGCAATCGGGGCTGCACGGTGCCAACCGGCTGGCGTCGAATTCGATCCTCGAATGCCTGGTGTTCGGCCAGGCGGTGGCCGACGACATCGCCGCCGGCTGGGACGCGCGGACCATCCCGCCGATCCGGCCCTGGGACGAAAGCCGCGTCACCGATTCCGACGAGGAGATCGTCGTCGCGCACAATTGGGACGAGCTGCGCCGGTTCATGTGGGACTATGTCGGCATCGTGCGGACCGACAAGAGGCTGGAGCGCGCCGCCCACCGGGTCAAGCTGCTGCGCAAGGAGGTCGCCGACTATTACGGCAATTTCCGGGTGACGCCCGACCTGATCGAGCTGCGCAACCTCGTCACCGTCGCCGACCTGATTGTGCGATCGGCGCGCGCCCGGCGCGAAAGTCGTGGGCTGCATTACACCACCGACTATCCGGAATTGCTGCCGGTGGCCCGGGACACGGTGCTCGATCCGGTCGCCGCGCGCGGCTGAAAACCGGCGCCGGCGGGCCTTTGCGGCCGCCGAAGATGCTGTTCAAAGTGTTAACACACTGATTGTGAAGCATAATTCATTTCGTTGAATATCAACGACTTATTTCGTTTCGCTGCCGATCATGTATTGGCGCGGTGGCTGCCGTTTTGTTCATACTGCAGATTTGACGATTCAAAAGATTGCATGTTTCGAATGCCTTATATAGTAATGTTACGGGGGCGACGTAACATGATTAAACTTTTCGAAAGGTTTCGCCGGGATCGGCGCGGCGCGATCAGCACGGTTTTCATGCTGATGGTGCCGGCACTGATCGGCATGGCCGGCATGGCCGTGGAATACGGCAATGCGCTGATGATCCAGACGCGCAACCAGCGGGTCGCAGATTCGGCGGCCTATGCCGCGGCGATCGCTTACAACAGTTCCGGCAACAGCCTGTCGGCGGCGCAGACCGCCGCCCTGCGCATCACCAGCCTCAACAATCTTGCGGGCGCCACCGTGCTCGCCCAGCAGGTGACGTCGCCGGCCAACGCGTCGCGATCGGCGATCCGCGTCACCGTCACCCAGTTCGCGCCGCTGCTGCTGAGCAGCGCCATCTACGGGCCGCGCCGCGTCGCCGTGCCGGTCGTCGCGACCGCCGAGCTGGTCGCCCAGGCCGCGGTGCCGCCCAGCTGCATCACCGCCATCGACGGCGGCGGCACCGGCGTCACCGTGTCGGGCGGCGCCAACATCACCGCCAACAATTGCGGCGTCGCGTCGAACGCCAACCTGACCGTCGCCAACTGCGGCGCCTATGTCCAGTCGGCCGGCATCACCTATGCCGCCAACCTGGTGGTGCCGACGAACTGCGGCGGCGGCCAGCCGCCGCTGCGCAAGGCCGACGGCACCACGCCGACCGCGGTCCGCGCGCCGGTCGCCGATCCCTATGCCGGCAATGCCGCCGTCGCCGCTGCCGCCGGGCGGCTGTCGCAAGTGACCGGCATGGCGACGCTCGACGCAGCCACGGTCCCTTCGGGCACCGATGACACGCTCGTTGTCTTCAAGGGCGGCTACAACGCCAGCGACATCACCGACGTCGACAACCAGGCGCGGGCCAACGGCTGCCGGGCCTATTGGACCAGCAACGCCTGGGATTATGAATGCCCGTCGGGAACGACCACGTCGCTGAAGATCGGCGCGATCTGCGGCGGCTGCACCCTGCAGCTCAATACCAGCGCCAGCGCGGCGACGGTGCTCAACATCAACAGCTCGATCACCGCCCAGGCCAAGATGACCTTCGGCTATGGCACCATCAACATCAACGGCAACTACACCGGCGGCTATGGCGGCACCGAATCGCGCGCCAGCAATTTTAACATCTCGGGCTTCCTCAACGTCGGCACCAGCGGCGCCGCGGTGTTCGGCGCCGGCACCTACAATATCGGCCAGGGCCTGTATCTCAACGGCAGCGCCAGCACCTATTTCGGCGCCGGCACCTTCACCATCGGCACCGGGTCGGTGTCGTGCGGTGGCGGCTCCTACAGCATCTGCGCGCTGTCATCGGGGACGACGACCATCGCCGGCCCGTCGGTGTTCGTGCTGCGCAGCGGCGTCCGCACCGGCGGCGGCGCCACGCTCAACCTCGGCGCCGGCGCCAACAACAGCTATCGCCTCGGCGCCAGCTCCGATGGCTTTGCCTTTCGCGGCGACGGCGGGTCCGACACCATCATGGCCGACGCATCGTCGGGCGGGAACGTCTATGAATTCGGCGGCCATGTGAACCTGACCGGCGGCGGCAGCTGCCTCGTCGTCGGCGCCGCGCCCAACCATGACATCAAGGGCAATCTGTGGGGCACCGGCGCGATGAAGCTGGGCGCCGGCACCTACACCATCACCGGCAGCGTCAATTTCGGCGGCAGCGGCGGCGGCGACAGCAGCTGCGGCGGCTCGACGATCGGCGTCTATGCCAACAACGTCACCTTCGTCATCGGCGCGGCGGCGGGCAGCACCGCCACCAGCGGCGATTGCGCCGGCCAGTCGTTCTGCCTGTCGGCCGGGTACAGCAACGTCGTCATCAACGCCCCGACCAGCGGCGCGCTGGGCGGCTTTGCCGTCATCGGGCCGCAGTCGGCATCGAACACGGCGGGCGGCACCTTCACCTCGGGCGCCTCCAACACCGTCGTCACCGGAGTCTTCTACATGCCCAACGGGTCGTTGAACTTCAGCGGCGGCGCTTCGCTCGGCGACGCCAGCGGTTGCCTCGAGCTCGTCGGGCGCCAGATCACCGTGTCGGCCGGCGCGCTGCTCGGCAGCAGTTGCGTGTCGAGCATGGGCACCGGCACCCCGGCCGGGTTCTCGGCACGGCTGGTAGGCTGATGCGCCGGTTTCGAGCCCCCTATCTCGATCGCCGCGGCGCCGCCGCGATCGAGTTCGTCATCATCGCACCGGTGCTGCTCGCCATGTTCGCCGGCGTCGTCGATATCGGCAATTTGCTGATAACGCGGTTCCGGCTCAACGCCGCCGTCGCCGCCGGCGTCAACTACAGCATGGTCCACAGCGAAGACGTCGGCACCGAGAGCGCCTCGACGCTGTCGACGTCGCTGGCCCGGCTGGTGGCGAATTCGTCGCAGACCAGCGGCGTCACCGCGACGGTGACGATCAACAACGGCCCGTCGGCCACCGCCATCGGCGGCGGCACCGCCACGGTCAGCAGCAACCCCGGCACCAGCAACGCCCAATGCTATTGCCCGACGACCGCCAGCGACTGGGCGATCACCGGCAGCTGCGGCAACACCTGCACCGGCGGCGGCACCGCCGGGCGCTTTGTCCGCATCACGGCGCGCAAGTCCTTCACGCCGCTGCTGTCGACCTATGGCCTGGTGCGCAACGGCACCGTCGTCGCCACCAACATCGTGCAGACCGAATGAGCGGCGTGCGCCGGACGGGGCCAGACCGCCGCCGCAGCGGATCGGTGATGGTCGAATTCGCCATGCTGATCCTGCCGCTGCTGGTGCTGATCTTCGGTGTCATCGAATATGCGCGGCTGCAATGGACGCGCAGCGCGCTGCAGCAGGTCGCCATCGCCGGGGCGCGCTGCGCCGGTTTGCGGGCCACCGCCTGTTCGACGAGCAACGGCACCGGGCGCAGCTATGACCAGACGCTCACCCTCGCCTATGTGCGCGCCCGCGCCGCCGGCTGGTATGTGCCGCTCGCCGCGCCGGGCATCGTCATCACGCCGAACACGGTCTGCGACGGTGCCAGCAACCTCGTCCGCATCGACGTCAGCTATACCTTCCGCTCGCCGTTCCTGTCGCCGATCCGGTCGATGAACTTGCCGGTCCGCGCCAGCGCCTGTTTTCCCAACCAGAGCTGAGCCCGCCGCGAGGGCGGCGGGTTTTCAGCCCATCAGGTCCCGCACATCGGTCAGCCGGCCGGTGACCGCCGCCGCCGCCGCCATTGCCGGCGACACCAGATGGGTGCGCGCGCCGACGCCCTGCCGCCCGACGAAGTTGCGGTTCGACGTGGAGGCGCAGCGTTCGCCGGCGGGCACCTGGTCGGGGTTCATGCCGAGGCACATCGAGCAGCCGGGCTCGCGCCAGTCGAAGCCGGCCTCGATGAAGATGCGGTCGAGCCCCTCCGCCTCGGCCTGGCGCTTGACGAGGCCCGAGCCGGGGACGACCAGCGCCTGCTTGACGTGCGCCGCCACCTTGCGGCCGCGGGCGACGGCGGCGGCGACGCGCAGATCCTCGATGCGGCTGTTGGTGCAGCTGCCGATGAAGACATTCTCGACGCTGAGATCCTGCATCGGCGTGCCGGCGGTCAGCCCCATGTAATCGAGACTTTTCGCCGCCGCGGCACGCTTGCCCTCGTCGGCAAAGCTGTCGGGGGCCGGCACGACATCGCCGATGGCGACGACATCTTCCGGGCTGGTGCCCCAGGTGACCAGCGGCGCGATGCTGCTGCCGTCGATGAACACCGTTGCGTCATAGGTCGCGCCGGCGTCGGTCGGCAGCGTCCCCCACCAGGCCAGCGCCGCGTCGAGATCGGCGCCCCTGGGCGCCCGCGGCCGGCCGATGACATAGTCGAAGGTCTTTTGATCGGGCGCCACGAGGCCCGCGCGGGCACCGGCCTCGATCGCCATGTTGCAGACCGTCATGCGGCCTTCCATGCTCATGTCGTCGATGACCGCGCCGGTATATTCGAGGACATAGCCGGTGCCGCCGCCGGTGCCGAGCCGGGCGATGACCGCCATCGCCACGTCCTTGGGCGAGATCGAGAAGCCGAGCTTGCCGGTGATGCGCACCTCCATGGACTTCGACTGGCGCAGCAGCAGCGTCTGGGTGGCAAAGACATGCTCGACTTCGGAGGTGCCGATGCCGAAGGCCAGCGCGCCAAAGGCACCGTGCGTCGCGGTATGGCTGTCGCCGCAGACGAGCGTCACGCCCGGCAGGGTAAAGCCCTGTTCGGGGCCGATGACATGGACGATGCCCTGTTCGGGGGCGTCGATGGCGAACATCTCGACACCGAAATCGGCGCAGTTCTGCGTCAGCGCCTCGAGCTGCGCCCTCGACATCGGGTCGAGGATGGGAAGTTTCCGGTCGGTCGTCGGCACATTGTGATCGGGCACCGCCAGCGTCAGGTCGGGGCGACGCAGGCGGCGGCCGGCGCTGCGCAGGCTCTCGAAGGCCTGGGGGGTCGTGACCTCGTGAATCAGGTGCCGGTCGATGAAGATCAGCGCGGTGCCGTCATCGAGCTGGCGGACGAGGTGATCGTCCCAGATTTTCTGGTAGAGGGTGCGCGGGCTGTCGGTCATGCCCTGCCTGTTGCCGCACATCGCCGCGACCGGCAAGCGCCATGGACGCGGTCGTTACGGGCCTGTATGCACCGCCGCGCGTGAACAGCCTGCTCGACACCCTGCCCATCGAGGTCATCGGCCCGCTGCTGTTCGTGGCGCTGTGCCTCGTCGCCGAGATCAGCGGCCAGCTTCGCCGCCGCAGCAACGCCGGCGAGGCCGGTCATGCCGCCGCTGCCTCGGTCAGCCTGCTGGCGCTGATGATCAGCTTCACCTTTTCGGTGGCGCTCAACCGCTATGACAACCGCCGCGACCTGGTGGTGGAGGAAGCCGCGGCGATCTCCATGGTCTGGCAGCGCGGCCGGCTGCTCGACAATCCGGCGCGGGGAACGGTCGAGACGACGCTGCGCGCCTATGTCGATGACCGGCTCGATTACTTCCAGCGCGACCGGCAGACCGATCGCACCCGCCCGCCCGACGCCGCCGGGCGCCGGCTGCGTCTGGCGCTGTGGCTGGTCGTCGACACGCTCAACGACGCCAAGGCCGAACCCATCGTCACCCGCGCGTTGATCGACGCGCTGACCCGGCTCGACGATGCCGCCGCGCGGCGCGAATCGATGGCGCGCGAGCATATCCCGCTGCTGGTCATCGACCTGCTGGTGCTGTTCTCGCTGATCATCGCCGCCATCCTGGGCCATGCCGGCGCCGCCAACGGCCGGGCGGCGCGGCTGGCGAACTGGGCGTTCCTTGTCTCGGTGACCCTGGCGCTGATGCTGGTGCTCGATCTCGACCGGCCGCGCACCGGGCTGGTGACGGTCTCGCAGCTGCCGATGCTGCAGCTCGGCACGATCATGGACGCGGCGCCCTAGGGTCGAAAAAAAACGGCGGTGGATTGCTCCACCGCCGCCAAGGGGACCGTCTGCTCTGAAAGGGACTAGCAGCGGCGATTGTTGCGACCGTTGCGGTCGATGCTGTTGCCGACGAGGGCACCGGCGCCGCCACCGATGACGGTGCCGAGCAGGCGATCACCGCGGCCGGCGACGCTGTTGCCGAGCAGGCCGCCGGCAATGGCGCCGATGATGGTGCCGGTGTTGTTGTTCTGGCAGCGATAGCCCTGGTTGCGGCCATTGTAGCCGCGCGCCGGGCGCTGCTGGTAATAGCCGCCGCCATAGCCCTGCTGGACATAACCGTTGTTGTAGCCGCCGCCGTAGCCGGGCTGGACATAGCCGCCGTTATAGCCGCCGCTGTAGCCCTGGTTGCCGTAATAGCCCTGGCGCGCATACTGGCCGCCATAGCCGCTGCGGTCACGATTGTCGTAATTCTGGCCACGGTAGTTGTCGCGATAGCCGTCGCGGTTCTGGGCGCTGACGGCGGCCGGGACGACGCCGAGCGCGAGTGCCGAGAGCAGTGCGGTGGTGGTGATCAGCTTCATGGCGTCCTCCTTCTCGGCCGCTCCGGCGGTCGATGAAGACGGTTTAGCGCGAGTCGGCTGCGCCGGGGCTGAACGCGATCGTTACCCGCCGTTCATGTCATCGATATCGAGCAGCGGCAGCTGCAGCGGCGTGCCGGCGGGCGGGGCGAGGCCGAGGTGCTTCCAGGCGCCGCCGTTGAGCATGCGGCCGCGCGCCGTGCGGGCGACGAGGCCCGACTGGATCAGGAATGGCTCGATGACCTCCTCCAGCGTGTCGCGCGCCTCGCTGAGCCCGGCGGCCAGCGTCTCGATGCCGACCGGCCCGCCGCGATAGATATCGGCGATCATCATCAGGTAGCGGCGGTCCATGGCGTCGAGGCCGAGCTTGTCGACTTCGAGGCGATTGAGGGCGCGATCGGCAGCCTTCGCATCGACGCTGGCGGTGCCGGCGGCGGCGGCGAAGTCCCTTACCCGGCGCAGCAGCCGCCCGGCGATGCGCGGCGTGCCGCGGGCGCGGCCGGCGATCTCGCGGGCGCCGTCGGCGGTGAGGTCGAGCTGCAGCAGCGCCGCGGCGCGGGTGACGACGCGTTCGAGCTCGTCGACGGTGTAGAACACCAGCCGCAGCGGGATGCCGAAGCGGTCGCGCAAGGGGGTCGTCAGCAGCCCGGCGCGGGTGGTGGCGCCGACGAGGGTGAAATGCGGCAGGTCGATGCGGACGGACCGCGCCGACGGACCTTCGCCGATCATCAGGTCGAGGACGCGATCCTCCATCGCCGGATAGAGGATTTCCTCGACCGCCGGCGACAGGCGGTGGATTTCGTCGATGAACAGCACGTCGTGGTGATCGAGGTTGGTCAGCAGCGCGGCGAGATCACCGGCCTTGGCGATGACGGGGCCGGAGGTGGCGCGGAAGCCGACACCGAGTTCGCGGGCGACGATCTGCGCCAGCGTCGTCTTGCCAAGCCCGGGCGGGCCGTGGAGGAGGACATGGTCGAGCGGTTCGCCGCGCGAGCGGGCGGCGGCGACGAAGACGGCGAGGTTGGCGCGCAACGCCTCCTGCCCGATGAATTCCGCGAGGGTCTTGGGGCGCAGCGCCGCGTCGATGTCTTCGGGCTTGCGCTGGGGGTCGAGATCGGGAGTCACGCGCCAGCCTTACGATGGTTTCGCCGCCGCTGCCACTGCTCCCCCTCCCTGAAAGG
>QBLU01000045.1:26019-31551 GCA_003241875.1 Alphaproteobacteria bacterium | reverse complement strand
ACACCGACCCCCGGCGGCCCCGCCGCCAGCTGCCCGACCGGCACCGCCGATGTCGGCATCATCAACAACCTGCGCAACTGCCAGATCTCGGGCAACATCCTCGGCAATCTCAGCGTCCGCAACCTGCGCGGCGTCATCTACTCGCTGTCCGGCCGCGTCAACGTCGGCACCGACCGCGGCGGCGACCCCAATGCGCCGATCGCCGGCAGCACCGCGGGCATCCTGACCATCGAGCCCGGCACCGTGCTGTTCGGTTCCTCGGGTGCCGACTCGCTCGTCATCAACCGTGGCTCGCAGATTTTCGCCGAGGGCACGGCGACCCAGCCGATCATCTTCACCAGCCGCTCGAACATTGAAGGCTCCGCCGGCGTCAACACCATCGGCCAATGGGGCGGCATCGTCGTCCTCGGCCGCGCCCCGATCCACACCTGCATCGGTGCCGGCGTGGTCGGCGGCTCGGTCGGCTGCCAGTCGGCCGTCGAGGGCCTGACCGGCGCCTTCTACGGTGGCGCGACCACCACCGACAACAGCGGCCGCATCCGCTATGTCCAGGTCCGCTATCCGGGCTTCGAAGTGGCGCCGGGCAACGAGCTCAACGGCATCACGCTCGCCGGCGTCGGCTCGGGCACGACGTTCGAAAACATCCAGATCCACAACAGTTCGGATGACGGCATCGAATGGTTCGGCGGCCGCGTCAACGGACGCTACCTGGTGCTGACCGGCATCGACGATGACAACATCGATACCGACCTCGGCTACAAGGGCTTCCTGCAGTTCGTGCTGGCGATCCAGCGCACGACCGGCGGCGACCGCATTATCGAAGCCGATACCGCCGGCGGAGAATTGCTGACCCCGCGCACCAACGTGCGGCTGGCCAACTTCACCTTCATCAACCGTCGCACGGCCGATCCGGTCCTGCTGCGTGGCGGCACCGACTATACGCTGGTCAACGGCATCATCGCGGCGACCGCCCCTGTCTGCCTCGACATCGACGGTGCCCAGACCGCATCGACGGCGGTCGACGCCGCGCTCGACGAGACGGGCGCCCCGGTGTTCCGCTCGGTGCTGTTCGGCTGCGCCACCCCGGCGCGTGACGAGGCCGATGTGCCGCTTGCGGCCATCACGCCGTTGATCACCGGCAACAGCAACGTGCTGAACTATGTGCCGTCGCTGACCAACACCTTCTTCCCGGGGGCGACCGAACTGGCCGCGGTGCCGTTCGCCGCCAGCACGCTCAACCCGTTCCTTGTCAACACGACCTATGTCGGCGCCTTCCGCAACGCCAACGACAACTGGTTCAACGGCTGGACCTGCGGGCTGCCTGGCCAGGTGGCGTGCGAAGCCGCGCCGGTAAACACCGGCAGCTGAGGTCGACCGGGGGGTGGCGGCGACCACCCCCCGCTCGCCGCAGCGTCGTGCGCCCGACGTCCGGCCGCATGATCGAGGGAATCAGGGGACCGCACGATGAAGTTCAAGACCAAGCTCGGCAGCGTGCTGCTCGTATCGACCATGCTGTCGGGAGGGGCCGCCTTTGCGCAAGCCGCGCCTACGCCGGCACCGGCGACTACCCCGGCAACGCCGACTGCGCCGACCGAGGCTCCCGAAGCAGAGGTCGATGTCTCGGTTCCCGGCGGTGGCGGCAGCAGCGAGATCGTGGTCATCGGTCGCCGCATCCCCAACGTCATCCGCTCGACCCGCGAAGTCGTCTCGGTGCTGTCGCAGGCCGATATCGCGCGCACCGGTGAAGGTGACATTGCCGGAGCGCTGCAGCGCGTGACCGGTCTGTCGGTTGTCGGCGGCCGGTTCGTGTATGTCCGCGGTCTCGGCGAACGCTATTCGCTGGCGCTGCTCAACGGCCTGCCGATCCCGTCGCCGGATCCGCTGCGCCGGGTCGTGCCGCTCGATCTGTTCCCGACCAGCGTGCTGGCGTCGTCGCTGGTGCAGAAAAGCTATTCGGTCAACTTCCCCGGCGAGTTCGGTGGCGGCGTCATCAACCTGACGACCAGCGCCGTGCCGGAAAAGCCCTTCCTCACCATCGGTGGCAGCATAGGCGGCAATACCGTCACCACCGGCGAGCTCGGCCTTGTCTACCAGGGCAGCAACACCGATTGGCTGGGCTTCGACGACGGCACGCGGGCGACGCCGCGGTTGCTGAAGAATGCCCAGCAGAGCGGCAACTTGCTGTTCGCCGCCCCGAATTTTTCGGTGCGCGACCTGCAGGACATCACGGCAAGCCTGACCAATTCGCCGACCAACGTCATCCAGCGCAACTACAGCATCCCCGTGAACCTGTCGGGCAATCTGGAAGCCGGCACCAGTTTCGACATGGGTGACGTGCGCGTCGGTCTCGTTGCCTCGGCCGGGCTGAAGAACGAGTGGCGCACCAAGGCGGGCCTGCAGCAATTGTCGGGCGGCGCCCGTGTGCTGACGCCGGGCAGCGATCCCGTGCTCGTCGCCGACCAGAATTACCGCTTTTTCTCGACCGAGAACCACATCGTCGTCAACGGCCTGGTCGGAATCGGGGCCGAGTTCGGCGAGCACAAGGTGCGGTTCACCAACCTCTACATCCACGACACCATCAAGGAAGCCCGCATCCAGTCCGGTTTCGACGCGGTCAACGTCGGCGAGGATATCCTGCTTAACCGCAACGCCACCGCCTGGTTCGAGCGTCAGTTGTTCGACACCCAAGCCGTCGGCGAGTTCCGGTTCGGCCAGCTGTCTGTCGACGTGCGCGGCACCTACGCCAATTCGAAGCGCTTTTCGCCTTATGAACGCAACAACAACTATGCCTTCAGTGCCGAGGTCGACGACTTCGTCAACGACCTGCGCAGCCCTGGGCAGCGCAGCGATATCGCCTTTTCGCGCCTGAACGAGAATGTCTGGGCCGGCGGTTTCGACCTCGGCTACAAGTTCGAGGACGGGCCTTTCCCCATCAAGGTCACCGCCGGTTACGCCTATAGCGACAACAAGCGCACCTCGACCCGGCGTGATTACCGCTTCCAGAGCATCGATGCGCTGCCGCTGGGCGTGACCCAGCAGCGGCCGGACTTCCTGCTCTCCGACTACAACGTCTACACCTATGGCATCATCCTCAACGAGACGTCGGCTACGTCGGGCGCGGCGCGCTATGATGCCGGGCTGACCGTGCATGGCGGCTATGGCCAGATCGAGATCGAGCCCGTCGACGGCGTGCAGTTCGTCGCCGGGGTGCGCTATGAAGACGGCAAGCAGTTCGTTGCGCCGATCGACCTGTTCAACCTGGGTGACGTCGTGCTGACGCCGACCCGGATCGACAACACCTACTGGCTTCCGGCCGGCACCCTGACCTGGAACTTCGCCGAGGACATGCAGCTGCGCCTTTCGGCCTCCAAGACCGTTGCGCGCCCGCAGTTCCGCGAATTGGCCCCGCAGCCGTTCTTCGATACCGAAAGCGACCGCAACAGCTTCGGCAACCAGTTCCTGATCGATTCGACGCTGTTCAACGCCGAAGCCCGCTATGAATACTATTTCGGCCGCGACCAGCGGCTGACGGTCGGCGGCTTCTACAAGCAGATCACCAACCCGATCGAAACCATCGCCTTCCAGGTCGGCGGCAGCTTCAACACCACCTTTGCCAATGCCCCCAAGGCGACGCTGTACGGCGCCGAGGCCGAGATCCAGAAGTATTTCCCGCTAGATGCCCTGTCCGACAGCGGCTTTCTCGCCAGCCGCCGCATCCTGGCCAGCGCCAACTACACCTACACCAAGTCCCGGATCAAAGTGGCCGACGGCGACACCACCATCGTTCCCTTCACCGGCCAGGTGGTCGCCGCGTCCGAGCTGTTCCGCGACGGCCAGCGGCTGACCGGCCAGTCCGACCATATCGTCAATCTTCAGCTAGGCGTGCAGGACCAGGATTCGCTGTCGGAACAGACGCTGCTGCTGACCTATGCCAGCCAGCGCGCCACCAACCGCGGCCCGTCGGGCCAGCCCGACCTGACCGAGCGTCCCGGCCTGCGCCTCGATTTCGTCATGCGCCAGGCTGTCGATCTCGGTGGCTTCAACCTCGAGCTGAAGTTCGAGGCCCGCAACCTGACCAACACCCGCTATCAGGAGTTCCAGCTGCTGAACGGCTCACGGATCGACAATAATACCTATGAGCTGGGCCGGTCGTTCACCTTTGGCGCCAGCGTCAACTTCTGACCTCCTGTCTGCTGATCAACACCAGGGCTTTTGTCGAAACCAGCTGGTGATGATGTATTTGACGCCGCCCCGCACCGGCATACCCTGGTGCAGCGTCGCATAGTTGGGCCGGCCGTCGGGCAGCAGGTTGTTCCAGGCGAGCAGCTTGCCGGTTTCGGGCTGGATGATCTTGTCGAGCTGCTTGAAGCGCGTCGCGCCACCGGCGAGAGGCTCGTTGACGTAGACCATCATCGTCCAGGTGCGCTGCCCGGCGACGCTGCAGTAGAGATCGTAATCGGCGCCGTCCGGCTCGAACGTGTCGGTATGCGCCTTGAACTCCTGCCCCACGGCATAGCGTTGGCCCTGCAGCGGTTCGGCGTGGCGCGGATCGAGCCCGGCATAGGCCGCCAGCCGCGCCGTGATCCCGGCAACGAGCGGATCGTCGCCGCTGAGGTCGCAGGTTTCGCTGGTCCGAAAGCCGGCATCGCCGTTCTGGTCGGCAAGGCCCGAGGGCCGGCGCTGGGCGTCGATGCGCTTCACCAGCTCCGCGCATTCGCCGGCGTCGAGGAAACGCCGCCGCGAAATCAGCGTGGCTTCGCTGAACGGCAGGCGTTGCGCGCCGGCGAAAGGTGCGATGGTCATGGCAGCCACTGTAGTGCAGGCGATACGAGCCACAAGCACCATGCAGCGCCGGCGAGCATCGCACCCAAGGGAACGCGACTGTGGCGCCCCATCGCCCGCCCGGCCAGCCGGTCACGGAGCACCAGCGCCAGGCCCAGCACGGCCGCCAGCAGCAGCACCAGCGGCAGCACTGCCCAGCCCAGCCAGGCGCCGATGGCGCCGAACAGCTTGGGGTCGCCGCCGCCAATGCCGACCCGTCCCGTCGCGGCCTTGTAGCCGGCGGCGATCCCGGCGAGGCTGGCAAAGCCGGCAACGGCGCCGACGACCCGGTCGAACAGCGCCGGCGGCAACCACAGGCCGGCCAGCAGCCCGGCTGCCAGCAACGGCACGGTGAGCGCGTCGGGAAGCCACAGATGTTCGACATCGAGGACCAGCAGCGCCAGCAGCAGCCAGCCGAAGGCCGCGCCCGCGACGCCCGTCGCATCGGGATGCAACGCCAGCGCCAGCCCACCGATACCGGCGCCGGCAATCTCGATGACCAGGTGACGCGGCGCGATGCGGCCGTGGCAATGCCGGCAGCGCCCGCGCAGCACCAGATGGCTGATGACCGGCACCAGGTCGCGGGGTGTCAGCACGGCGTCGCAATGGTCGCAGCGAGAGCGGCCGGCGGCGATACTGCGACCGGCCGGCCAGCGCCCGGTCAGCGCCGCGATGAAGCTGCCGATGATCAGCCCGGCGACGATGCCGAGC
>QBLU01000045.1:0-26009 GCA_003241875.1 Alphaproteobacteria bacterium | reverse complement strand
CCGCTCGACCGGCAGCCGCCCGGCCCGCCACAGCGCGATATAGCGCGGCACGTCGCGGGACGGGATCGCCGAGCCCATGTAGCTGCCGATCAGCGTCTTGGCATCGGCAACGAGGCTGACAGCCGGAATGGTCAGCGGCTCGGCAGGATTGGGCAGGCCGACGGTCACCGTCCGACCGCCGCGCCGGGTCAGGCGATAGGCCTCGGCGAGCACCTTGCCGGAGCCGACGCTTTCGATGGCGACATTGGTGCCGGTGCCGGTCGCCGCCTTGATGGCAGCGTCGGCATCGTCCGGATGCACAGCGACGCGGGCGCCGAGCTCGAGCGCCAGCGCACGCTTTGCCGGCACCGGATCGATGGCGATCACCGGTTCGGCCCCCGCGGCGACGGCGCCGAGCAGCGCCGCCAGGCCGACGCCGCCAAGGCCCCAGATCGCCACGCTCTCGCCGGGGCGCACCGCCGCCGAATTGAACACAGCGCCGACGCCGGTGAGCACCGCGCAGCCGAACAACGCAGCGATCGCCGGCGGAATATCGGCGTCGATCCGCACCGCCGAGCGCTCGTCGATGACGGCATGTCCGGCAAAAGCCGACAGCCCCAAGTGATGGTGGACCGGCCGGCCGTCCTCGCTCAGCCGTCGGCCACCCGCCAGCAATTCGCCGCGACCATTGGCGCCGGCGGCCTCGGCGCACAGCCAGCCCTCGCCGCTGGCACAGGCGACGCAGCGACCGCAGGCCGGCAGGAAGGCCAGCACGACCCGGTCGCCGACGGCAAAGCGGCTGTCGGCACTGCCGGTGGCAACGACGGTAGCGCAGGCTTCATGCCCCAATGCCATCGGCACCGGCCGCGGGCGGTCGCCGTTCACCACCGACAGATCGGAATGGCACAGGCCCGCGGCCTCGATGCGGACCAGCAGTTCATGCGGTCCGGGGTCGGCAAGGTCGAGCGTCGCCAGGCGCAGCGGCAGGCTGTCGGCAAAGGGAGCCGCGTTGCTCGCGTCATCGAGGACGGCGGCGGTGATCTTCATGGGCGGCGCATGGTCCTTGTGGGGCACCGACCGATAAGGCGAGTTGCGCCATCGGCACAAGGCCGGACCGGAACCGCAGCATCGGCGTTATGATCCACCGACGAAACGGGCGATCGCCTGTCGGGTGCAGGTGACGACGAAAAGCGGCAGCAGCAAAAGGTCTGGGATGCGGCGGAAGCGGTCGGATCCTCGCTGCTGGTGACAATCGGCGAAGAGGGCCCGCATGCCCGGCCGATGTCGGCGATCATCCGTGCCGAGGATGGGCTGATCTGGTTCATGAGCGACGAGGAATCGGGAAAGCTGGACGAAATCCGCGCCGATCCGCGCGCCTCGGTGGTCCTCAGCGACGCGAAATCGACCCATGTCGTCTTCGCCGGCAAGGCGAGCGTGTCGAGTGAACGCGCCCTAATCGAAGCACTCTGGTCGCCGGCGGCCGAAGCGTTCTACCCCGCCGCACCGATGGACCCCGAAATCCGTTTGATCCGGTTCCGCCCCGACACTGGTGAGCTGTGGGAAAGCCCGGGCCGAGTCGTCTCGCTGTTCCGAATGGTCGCAGCCGTCGCGACCGGAACCTCGGCGCGCAGTATCGGCAGCCACATCAAGGCGCCGCTGTAACGATCACGCCTGGGGCGATTTCAAGCGCTGCCAAAGACGCTTGACCACGCCGGGGCCACCTTCCCCGGTCTCGGCCTCGAGACGACCGATAGCGGATCCAAGCTGGCGCAGCAGGTCGGCATCCTGCGCCCCACTCAGCGTGCCGCCGAAACTAGGATGCTCGGTTTCGGCGACATGATGATCGAGCAACTGCTGCGTCCACTCCACCAGGAGCTTGAGCTGTTGACGGCGGTTCAACCGGGCGTCAGCCAGAATTGCCGCTGGGTCGGAATAGACTGCACCGGGATCCGCAATTGCCTGGTGGAAACCGCGGGCGCCAGGGTCGATCGATGATCGCTTGCGCGAGACCAGCACAAGCACCTCCCTTGCATATCGCCTGACGCCGGACAACCCGCGGGCGGGTTTCCGGTTCCGCCAGGCTCACACGCGGGTCAGGCTGGTTCGTAGCGCTTTTGCAGCATCAGTGCCTGGCCGATCGTCGCCACCAGCGTCTCGACCGCGAACGGCTTGGTGATGAGATAGGTCGGCTCGGGGCGCTCGCCCGTCAACAGCCGTTCCGGGAAGGCGGTGACGAAGATGACCGGGATGTCGTGATCGGCAAGAATATCCTTCACCGCATCGATACCCGAAGAGCCATCGGCAAGCTGGATATCGGCGAGCACCAGATCGGCCTCCTCGCGCGCGACAAGGGCGGCCGCTTCGGTGCGCGTGGCAGCAATGCCGACAACGCTGTGGCCAAGGCCCTCGACGATCGACTGCAGGTCCATGGCGATGATCGGTTCGTCCTCGATGATCATCACGCGGCCAGCCATCTGCTCGGCAATGGCAGCATTGGCCGCCGTGATATCAGCGCGGACTTCGGCCTCTTCGCGTGCCAGAATCGTCGCCGTCTCGGCGAGGGAGAAGCCCTCGACCGCCGTCAGCAACAACGCTTCCCGGCGGTGCGCGGGCAGGTTTTCGAGCAGGTCCTCGCCAACCATGCGGCTGGCACCGGCCCATGACGGGGCGGCTTCACCGACCTGATCGGCGACGGGGCCCCAGAACGCATGGAACAGGCGGAACAGTTCAACCCGCGGTGAACGCTCCTGATCGATCTGGTCGGGCGCCTGGACCAATGCCTCGAGCGCCGCGCGGACAAAGGCATCGCCGGTGCGCTGCGAGCCGGTCAAGGCGCGGCCGTAGCGACGCAGATACGGCAGATATGGCCCCAACGACGCACGCAGGCCACCTTGGCCCGACGTAACCTGTCCTCCGGAACCAACTACATCCTTCATGCTTTATTCCCCTCGCCGGTGTCAGCGCTGTGTAGACGCAAGTGAATACGCTCCATCATCGGCATGGTTCCGCAAAATCGTACGCCTTGTGGAACGAAATATCTTATACGGCGTTTAACTGGCGCTGGTCGACGTGTCCGGGGGGAAAGCGACGGAATGAAACAGGATGATGCGATGGACGCCGGGATGGAACACAACGCTATTCGCCGCGAGGCGCCGGTGGCGGGAAAGCCTGACCCTGTAACAACGGGCCTGCAAAGGCTGTTTGCCGCGATCGCCGATGAACCCATTCCCGACGAATTTCTGAAGCTGCTCGATGAAATCGATTCGCGCGGCAAGGGGACGACGCAATGACCGACGACGCACCTGCGCCGCCGCCGGAGGACTTTCGCCGCGATCTGCTGGCCGCCATTCCGGCGTTGCGCGGCTTTGCCCGCGGCCTGTGCGGCAATCGCGACCTGGCAGACGATCTCGCGCAGGACGCGCTCGCCAAGGCCTGGGCCGCGCGCGACAGCTATATGCCCGGCACACATTTCCGTGCCTGGTTGTTCCGCATCCTGCGCAATCATTATTTCTCGCTCGGACGCCGCGCCCACCGCTTTGCACCGTGGGACGAAGCGCTTGCCGATCGCGTGCTGGTTACCACAGCGACGCAGGGCTCTGGCATTGACATTGCCGACGTCCAGCGCGGACTTTCGACGCTGCCGGCCGAACAGCGCGAGGCGCTGCTGCTGGTCAGCGCCAGCGGCCTGTCGGTCGAGGAGGCGGCCGCCGTCATGGGCTGCGCCGTCGGGACAGTAAAAAGCCGGGTGTCGCGCGGTCGCGCAGCCCTCAACCTTTACATGAACGGCGCCACCGAAGCGCCCCCTCCGCAAGCCCGGCCTGCGGCCTAGGCTGCGGTTGTCGATGACCGGTCCGGGTGCCGGCACCCCTTCCAGATACGGCTGGCTGAACGTCAAGCGCCTGTCACTGCGGCGCGGGCTGTTGTTGTTGCTGATCGCTGCCCTGCTGCCGATCACGATCCTGTCCATCGGCCAGGGCTTGGTGCGAGTCGAAAACCGCCGCGCTAGCGTCATCGGCCATCTGTCGGAGAGCGCCCACTCGCTCGCCGACAGTAACGAGATGATCTTGAACGGCGCCGCCACGACGCTGCGGATAGCCGCGATGAACCCCGAAATCCGGCAGGGACGACCGGAATGCGCCGCCACGCTGCGGTCAATCCAGACGCTGTCGCCCGCCTATACCAATCTAGCCCGTTATAACGCCGATGGCCAATTGCTCTGTTCGGCCATCGCATCGCCGCGGTCGATCAACATCGCGGCGTTGCCCGAATGGCAACAGGCACGGGAAAGCCGCAAGATCCTGGTCAGCGAGGCGCGGGTCGGCCCGATCACCGGCAAGCGGATCATGTCGCTGGTGCTGCCGCTGCGCAACGACAAGGACGTCTTTGAAGGCACGCTGGGCATTGCCATCGATCTCGCCTGGCTGGAGCGTCGGTTGGCCATGGCCGCAGCGACCGAGCGCGACACCGGCGTGGCCATCTTCAGCGACAACGGCCAGCGCCTCATCAGCAGCCGGGCCCTGCCGCCGATCGATCTGAACGTGCCGATCGGCGATATCGGCCGGACCCGGGACGAGGCTGGCCGATCCTGGTCGTACACGCTGGTGCCGCTGGTTCGTCCTGCACCTGCGCAGGTCGGCCTCTACGTCGTCTATGCCAGCCCTGACCCTGAGCGGTTCGGCGCTGTCTGGTGGCAGACGGTCATCGATTTCACGCTGCCGGTGCTGGCCATCCTGCTGGCCTCGCTCGCCATCTGGTTCGGCGCCCGCCAGTTGGTGCTGCGTTGGCTGGTGGCGTTGCAGCGGCTGGCTCTGAGCTTTGCCGGTGGCGATTATCGCCGCCGTCCGGTCAATTTTTCGGAGGCACCGCGCGAAATCCGCAGCGTCGCCGCCTCGCTCTACCGGATGTCGGGCGCCGTCGGCGAACGCGATCGACGGCTGCGCGATTCGCTGGAACGACAGCGCCTGCTGGCGCGCGAGCTCCACCACCGGGTCAAGAACAACTTCCAGATGGTGATGAGCCTGCTCAGCCTGCAGTCGAGCCGTTTGCAGAACGAGGCCGCGCGGCACGCGATTGACCAGGCGCGGCGCCGCATCGGGGCGCTGGCACTGGTGCATCGGCAGCTTTACGACACCGGCGAACTGGCAAGCATTTCGGCGCGAACCTTGCTCGACGCGTTGTGCCAGCAGTTGCAGCCGGCGGCCGACAGCAATGTCCGGCTGGTCTGCGACGTCGACGATGTCGAGGTCGATATCGACACGGCCGTGCCGCTGACGCTGTGGGTCGTCGAAACCGTCAACAACGCTCTCAACCACGGTTTCCCGGCCGGGCAGCCGGGGCAAGTCTGCGTGAAACTCCGGGCTGGCAAGCCGGCCGTGCTGTCGGTCACCGATAACGGCGTCGGCTTCAGCCCCGACAGCTTTGCCACCGACAGCGTCAGCGGCCAAGGGCTGCGTCTCATCCGCGCCCTGTCTACCCAGCTCGCCGGCACCATGGCGCTTCAATCGAACCAGGACGGCGCCGGAAGCACCGCCAGCCTGTCCTTCCCCCTGCGCACGGCGGAACCCGCCATTGGCGAGGACGTTAAACCGTCATCGCAATGAAGGGATATTCGAAATGCTGAACTGGGCAATCACATTCCTGGTCATCGCCTTGATCGCAGCCTTGTTCGGCTTTGGCGGCATTGTTTCCGCCGCTGTCGGCATCGCCAAGATCCTGTTCTTCATCTTTATCGCACTGTTCGCGATCAGCCTGATCATGTCGCTGGTGAGCGGACGCCGCGTCTGAAGACTGTCATGACCGTTCGCGCAAGAGTCGCGTGACGATCGCGTCGAAGTCGGCCTTGGCACGGGCGTTCAACGCGCCTGTCGCCGGGCCGGCCCAGCCGATATGCATTTCACGGACTCGGCCGTCGCGGCCGATGAAGATGGTCGAGGGATAGACCTTGACCGGACCGAGCGCGCCAAGGGCAGCCTTGGTCGACTCAGGGGTAGGCTGGCCGGCCAGCAGCAGCGGGTACGGCAATTTGTACCGCGCCTTGAAGCTGTCGATCAGCTGAGAAGCCCTTGCTTGATCGTCGCCATATTCGAATTGCAGGGCGATGACTTCCAGCCCTTCCCGCTGGCGACGCGCCGCATAGGGCCCCATGAACGTCGCTTCGTCGTGGCAATTGGGACACCAGGCACCGCCCAAGGTGATCACCACCACCTTGCCCTTGTAGCGCGCGTCGCTCAACGAAACCTGCCGGCCGCTGCTGTCGGGGAAACTGAAGGCGAGCCGCGTGCTTGCCGGCTTTTCCACCGCCACCGCCTCGACAGCCGTGTTGCCGGCACGGCGCGCGGTCCAGGCCGTGCCGCCGGCGCTGCCGGTCGCCGTAAACTGCGCGCCGGCAAGCGCCTTGCCGTCAAATGTCGCAATCCACATCGTCGCCGCGTTGCCGTCGAACGTTGAAAGCGCCAGTTTGCGCCCTGAAACTTCCCCAGCCAGATAGCGGAAATCGCCGCTCGGCAGCTGGACCGAGCCGGTGACCTGGTTGCCAGCTTGCCGCAGCTGGACAAGGCCGGTCTGCGCATCCTTGCCAAAGGTCAGCAGCCAGCGGCCCGACAGGTCGCCAGCCGGCTTTGCCGGCTGCGCATCGAAACGCCAGGCGCCGCGCTGGCCGGTGACAGGCAGGCTGACCGGTCCGGTGTTGCGCGCCAGTTCCGCCGTGCCGGTGACCCGGTCGTCGGCACCGCGCACGAGCAACAGCCGCGAGCCATAGGACGGAAACGCCAGCGTCAGCCGCTCGCCATCGAGGCTGACGCGTTCGACGCGCATCCGCTCGGGCGGGTTGATGAGGGTAGCTCCGACGCCGGCCTTGCCCTGCCGGACCTCGAGACCGAAAGGCAGCGGACCCCCGGGCAAGGCAAGGGTCACCCGCCAGGTGCCCGACCAGCTTTTCGGCGCTGCCGATACCGGCTGGACGAACAGCATCGCGACGGTGCCGGCGAAGACCAGCCCGGTCAGTCCGCGCCAGAACCAGTGCGCCAGCAGCGACCGCGGCGGCAGCGCAAGCTTCCATGACGAGCGCCGGTCGATCGAGTGCTGCATCCATGCCCCTGGTTCACCCCCACGGTGAACAAGCACTGTGGCAAGGTAGCGTCACAGGCTGGAATCATCGATTCTTGCCCGCCCGATAGCGGGCCTATGCAGCCGGGCGCCGCGCCGCTGCGATCACCGCCCGCACCAGCGCTGCCGTCGCATCGACCAGCGGCACCGGGCTGTCGCCAGCGCGCAGCACCAGCGGCACTTCGGTGCACGCGGCGATGATGACCTCGACCCCGTCGCCGGCGAGCCGCGCAGCCTCGGCGACCATGGCAGCCCGCACCTCGCCGCCGGTATCGCCGGCCTTGATCCGCGTCACCAGCGGCTGGACGACTGCGCGGTCGCAATCAAGGGCTTCCACGCCCGTCGCAGCCAATCGATCATGGTACAGCCGCGCATCGAGCGTGGCGCCGACAGCGATGATGCCGACCCGGGACGGCCGCAGCACAAGCGTCTCCGCCACGGCGGCCGCGATCATGTCGACGAACAGTCCCGGCACCGCCGCCCGGATATCGTCGGCCCAGCCATGCGCGGCGTTGCAGGGCATCGCCAGCACCTCGGCGCCCTGGGCCACAAGGCCGCGCGCCATCGTTGCCAGTGCCGGACCCGGCGATGGCCCCTGCCCCAGACGCGCGGCGTTGCGATCGGGCACCTGCGGATTGCTGTCGACGAACACGCGGGGATGATCACTGTCGCGGGTCGCACCCGCCGCGATTACCAGCCGCGCCAGGAAATCGGCGGTTGCCGCCGGCCCCATACCGCCGATGACGCCGATCGCGCGCCAGCCGGCCATCAGTTCAGCGCTGGATCGCGGAGGTCGTCGGCATAGGCGTGCAGCGACGGGCTGCCGCCGGTGTGGAGGAACAGCATGCGCTGGCCGGCGGCAAACGTTCCGTCGCGCACCAGCGCGACGAACCCGGCCATCGCCTTGCCGGTATAAACCGGGTCGAGCAATATGCCCTCGCTCTGCGCCAGCAGGCGCACCGCGGCCACCATGTCGGCGGTGGGCAGCGAATAACCTGGACCCACCCAGCGATCGAGCGCAACCACGGCATCGCGCGCCGGCGCCGGGGTGCCCATCAGTTCGGCGGTGGCGACGGCGAGCTTGTGGACATTGGCCTCCTGCTCCGCCTGCGGCCGCCGCACATTGATGCCGGTCACGGGCACGCCGGCGTTGAGCGCGACAAGGCCGGTCAGCAGCCCGGCGTGCGTGCCGGCGCTGCCGCTGGCGACGACGATGCGATCAAAGGCGACGCCCAGTTCGAAGGATTGCGCCATGATTTCGCCAGCACAGGCGGCATAACCGAGCGCGCCGAGCGCATTGGAGCCGCCGCCGACGATCGCATAGGCCTTGCGCCCGAGCGCAGCCACGGCCGCGACCTCGGCGGCCATTTCGGCACCCAGATCGGTGCCGGGCGGGACGTTGCGGATGATCTCGGCACCCATCAGGTCGAACAGCAGATTGTTGCCCAGCGCATTGGTGCGGTAGGTACCTGGCACCCGTTCCTCGATGACCAGGCGGCATTGCAGCCCCTCCCGCGCGGCCGCCGCCAGGGTCAGCCGGCAATGGTTCGACTGCGGCGCCCCGACGGTGACCAGCGTGTCGCAGCCCTGGGCGATGGCGTCGGCGACCAGGAATTCGAGCTTGCGGGTCTTGTTCCCGCCGCCCGCAAGCCCGAGCAGGTCGTCGCGCTTGATCCAGAGTTCGGCGCCGCCGAGGGCCGCCGAAAGCCGCGGCATCGGTTCAAGCGATGTGAAACCCGGGGTATAGCGGCGGCGAGCAAAGCGTGCGAGATTCATGGCGACAGCCCATGCCCCGGCAACTCCGCCAGTGCAACCACGCGCGTAGCTGGGAATTGCGCCGCCGAGGACCCATATGCCCGACGTGCACACCCCCACCCTTTATGCGATCGCCTGGGCGGTCGGACTGCTGCTGATCGGCGGGCTGATGACGCCGCGCGGCGACTGGTACGAAAAGCTGCAAAAGCCAAGCTGGCAGCCGCCGGGCTGGCTGTTCGGTCCGGCCTGGACGGCGATCCTTGGGCTCGCCGCCTGGGCCGGCGTGCGGACCTGGGCGCTGGCAACGCCGGCGCAGCAGACCGACATCCTTATCGTCTTCGCGGTGAATGGCGTCTTCCACCTGTTGTGGAGCCCGTTGTTCTTCCGGTCCCGGCGGCCGGACTGGGCGCTGGGCGAGGTGCCGTTCCTGTGGGCATCGGTGGTGGCGATGATCGTCGCGCTGGGGCCGATCGAGCTCTTTTCCGCGCTGCTGCTGGCGCCGTATATTTTGTGGGTCAGCTTTGCGACGTTCCTGAACTGGACGATCGTGCGGCTGAACCCGCGCCCGCTGGCGGCGGCGCGCACCAGCGGCTAGACGCGTCCCGCAACGGGAGCGCAGCAATGGCGAACACGGGTATCAAGGCGGTGATCTGGGATTTCGGCGGGGTCATCACCTCGTCGCCGTTCGATGCCTTCAATCGCCATGAGGCCGAACGCGGCCTGCCGCACGATTTCATCCGCAGCGTCAACGCCCGCAACCCCGATAGCAACGCCTGGGCGCTGCTCGAACGCAGCGAGCTCGACGCCGAGGGTTTCGACGCCATGTTCGCCACCGAGGCCCTGGCGCTGGGGCACGAGGTGCGCGGTTCTGCGGTCCTCGCGCTGCTCGCCGGCGACATTCGACCGGCGATGGTGGCGGCGCTCGACAACTGCCGGGCTGCCGGCCTCAAGCTCGGCTGCATCACCAACAACGCCAAGGTCGGCCATGGCGCCGGCATGACCAGCGACCCGGCCAAGACCGCCGCCGTCGCCGCCATCCTGGCCCGTTTCGACCATGTCATCGAAAGCTCTAAGGTCGGCCTGCGCAAGCCTGATCCGCGCATCTATGCAATGATGTGCGATCAGCTGGGGCTGGCACCTGCCGACTGCGTCTACCTCGACGACCTCGGCATCAACTGCAAGCCGGCCGCTGCACTCGGCATGACGGCGATCAAGGTGACCGGCGAAGCGCAGGCGCTCGACGATCTGGGTGCGGTTCTCGGCATGCGGCTCGGCTAGATCGGGAACGGGGGTCCGTGTTTCGACTCCGCACCACCTTCGTGCGGCCCAGCCGCAACGTTTCACCGCTTTCGATCAGGCGGCGCAGGATCGGCGCGGCAAAGACGAAGCCTTCCGGATCGTCGGCAATATAGCCGGTGACCTGGCTGCGGTGCGCTGCCATCGCCCAGCGCTTGGCGGCCTTGCCCGCGGCGAAATGCGGGCGCTGAGGCGTCTCTGAACGCGCCCAGACTTCATAAGCGTGCAGCCGGCACCAACGGGCAGACGTGGCGATCCGGGCCAGTTGCCAGGCGGCGCGATGGTCGGGATGATGGTCGACGGGCGACGCGGCCACCACATTGGTGGCGCCGACCGCGTGCAACAGCTGACGCAGCCGGAGCGCCGAGCCGTCGACAGCAAGGGCGCCGTCGCGCCAGCCCATGAAGCGGAGCGGCACGCGGCCAGCACCGAGCCGGGCCAGTCCGCGGCGCATCTCGCCGCGACGCAGCCGACCGAGCGCCGCCGCCGGCCAGCGCGCCGAGTTCGGGTGCGAAGCCTGGCCATCGGTGAGCGCCACGACGAGAAGGCGCCAGCCGGCGCGCCTGGCGGCGTCGATCAGCAGTCCACAGCCGAGGATGTCGTCGTCGGGATGCGGCGCGATGATGACCAGCAAAGGGCGGCGCTGGCGGAACGCCGGTCGGGGAAAAGTGTTCATTTCACATGGTCAATGTCCATCTGCAGGCCCGCGTTCCCGATGGCGTCGACGCTGTCGCGGCTTTTGCCCTGATCGCCCCCGAAATCTTCGCCGATGCGGACACTGTCGACCGGCTGGGCGCGTTCCCGGCGGACGCGATTGCGTCCCTGGCTGCGGCCGGCTTGCTGACACGGCCGCTGCCCCGGGCCCACGGCGGCGAGGCGCTTGCCGTCGCGGCCGAGGCGACCGAGGCGGCCGACTGCCTTGGCGCGTTGCTGACCGCCATCGGCGCCGCGAGCCTGACTGTCGGTCGGCTGTTCGAGGGCCATTGCAATGCCATCCTGCTTGTCGACCGCTACGGCGGTCCGATGGCGACGCTGGCTGCGGAGGCGTCCGCAGGGCGCATTTCCGGGGTCTGGAATGCCGAACGCGGCGCCGGCCTGCAGGCGAGGCGCTGCAGCGATGGCTGGCGGCTGACCGGTCGCAAAGTGCATTGCTCGGGTGCCGGCAGCATTCGACGCCCGCTGGTGACCGCGCAGACCCCCGACGATGGCCCGCTCATGTGCCTGGTCGACATGGCAAGCGCCGGTATCGCCGTCGACCTGTCGGTGTGGCAGGCCGCCGGCATGCGCGGCACGGCCACCGGCACGGTCGATTTCGATGATGTCTTCGTCGCCGCCGATGCCGTCATCGGCGGGCCGGGTGACTATTACCGGGCGCCGCTGTTCGCCGGCGGCGCCTGGCGCGTCCTGGCCGTGCAGCTGGGTGGCTTGCGCCAGATCCTGGCGCTCCATGCTGCGCAACTGACGCGCAGCGGCCGCGGCGCCGACGCGGTGAGCCGGCATCGCTTTTCCGCGGCCGCCGGCGCCTTCGAAAGTGCTCGCCTGCTGGTGGCCGAGGCCGGCCGCCGCGCCACCGACGCGACCGCCCCGCCCGACGCGATCGTCGCCTATGTCGACCTGGCTCGCGGCACGTTCGAGACGCTGGCGCTGCTCGGTGTCGACGCGGCTCGGCGCAATGCCGGGCTGGCGGCGTTCCTAGGTCCGGATCCGCTCGACCGCTGCTGTCGTGATCTCGAAACCTATCTGCGCCAGCCGATGCTCGATGCCTCACGCGACAATGCGGCCGCGTATCTGCTCGCCCGCGGCGGGGCGTTCCAGCCATGATCGCCCCGGCGCTGGAGCCCGGCTATTTCGACGCGCTGTACGCGGGCAACGCCGACCCCTGGGGTTTCGAGACCAGTCCGTACGAAGACGCCAAATATGCCGCCACGCTGGCTGCACTGAACGGACGCCGCTATGCCGATGCCATCGAGGTCGGTTGTTCGATCGGCGTGCTCACGGCAAGGCTGGCGCCATCGTGCGACCGCCTGCTCGGTACCGATGTAGCGGAGGCGGCGCTCGCGGTGGCGCGGAAACGCTGTGCCGGGCTACCGCAGGTCCGCTTTGCCCTGTCGACCCTGCCAGACGCGCCGCCGCCGGGCCGCTTCGATCTGATCCTGCTGTCGGAAGTTCTCTACTATTTCGACGACGCCGGAATTGCCGGTGTCGCCGATGCCGTCCGGGCCATGGCGTTGCCGGGCGCCGACATACTGCTCGTGCATTGGCTCGGCCCGACGCCGGATTATCCGCACACCGGCGACAGTGCCGTCGGCACCTTCGAAGCGGCGCTTGGCAATTGCGAGGTCAGGCGCCGGGAGCGGACGCCGGAATATCGGCTCGACATGTTGCGCCTGGCGACAGCGCCGCGATGATCCGCCCGGCCAGTGCGACTTCCGCCGGCAGCGCGTCGGGGCGCAACCGCTGCCGCTGCAGCGCCGGCGTCGTGGCCTCGATGATCGCCCAGCGCGCCCCGAACCCGGACGTGCCCTCGGCCCGGCAGCGGGCACGCAGCCGCAGCCGCTGCACCAGCACGCGGGTCGGTTCCAGCGCCGCATCACAGGGCGTGTCGGCCGTGGTCGCATAGGCATCGATCAAATCGGCAAAGCCGCCCGGCGCGCGGCCAGATCGCCGGGCCGACGTATAGACGACAGGCGCGTGGCTGCGGCGCAGGCGCAGGTCATGGGCCTCGATACGCGCGGCAAAGGCGCGGTCCTCGGCCAGCGGCACCGATGGCATGCCGCCCACGGCATGATAGGCAGCTGCGGTTGCCGCCAGGCTCGCACCCCACGCCCAGATATGGTTCGGCCAGGGGTCATGCGCGACCGGGTCGATCAACGTGCCGAGCCTAGCATGCAAATCGGCGAGCCGCCATTCAAGCGCGCGCGCGCTGCCAAAGCTCGGCAGCGCTGCCAGCGTCGCAGCGCTGAACGTCACCACCCCGGCCACGGCATCGGCTCCGGCCGCGATTTCGGCCAGATTGGCCACCATCCAGTCCGGCGCCACTTCGCTGTCGGCATCAGTCGTCATGACGATGCCGGTTGGCGGCAGCATCGCGACCGCCCGATCGAGCGCCGCCGTGCGCGCGGCTCCGGCGTGGCCCGGCGACAGTTCGATTTCCTCGACGACGACGCGGCAATTGCGCATGGCCGCGCTTCGCGCCAGCATCGCGGTCGCGTCGTCGCTGTTGTTGACCAGAACGATGACGGTCGCCACGCCGGGCGTAATCCGGGCCGCAGCAGTGTCGATGGCGTGCAAGCAGGCGACGATGGTCGCGGCCTCGTTGCGAGCCGGAATGGCGATGGCAATATCGCGATGGGGACCGACGTGGACGGCGTCAGCGCAATGTGTCTGCGTCATCCACACCGACGCTTAACACACATTGCCCAACGCGGTTGCGAGGGTCGGCAACCGCCATGTGCTGCCGCCCTCCAACGTCATCAGTATACGGAACGAACGGAGGGCTCACGTCCCCAGATGCGTCCCGCCTTTGCCATCTCGATATAGTCGGCGACATGGGCGCGGTCGGTCAGCGGCACCAGCCCGGCATCGGCAACGACGCCGGCCTTGGCGAGCAGAGGCTCTGCCGCGGCGCTGGCACCGATGACCTTCAGATGGGCAAAGGCATCGTGAACCCAGGCGACAGCGGCGGCCTCCTTGAGCAACGCAGCGACACCGGCTTCCGATACCGCCAGCACGACGGTGTCGAACAGCACCGATGGGCCACCCTGCAGCTGATGATCGGCCGCCAGCTTGACGCCATCGTCGAGCGTCGCACCGCCAACCCGAGGGGCGATCACCTCGATGGTTGCGCCAGCAGACTTGGCGGCGGCCATCAGGTCGGCGACCAATGCCGCCTCGGCGCCATCGGTTACAAGAACGCCGATCTTGCGGCCGACGAGCGTCGGGGCGAGGCGCGCCAGTATGCTGAGAGACGGCGCCGCGGCGAGGTCGGTGCGCGTCTGCACCGCGGCTTCGGCCGGCACGATCGGCGCATCATGACCCAGCCCGGCGGCGACGCGCTCGCCCAAGCCCTGGTCGATATTGACCAGATGACCGAGCATCGCGGCGCGCACGATCAGTGCCTCGACCTTGCTAAGCTCAAAGATCAGCGCCGACACCAGATGGTTCTGCTCGGGCTCAGTCTGGCTGACGAAGAACTGCCGCGCCTGGCTGTAATGATCGGCAAAGGTCGGCGACCGCTGCCGCAGTTTGGGACCTTCGACCGGCGCCGGAAAGCTGCGGAAACCCTTGGCCGGGTCTTCGCGCGGACCGGTGGGGTCGAGCAGGCTCGGCGAATAGGTCACGCGCTGCGGATGCAGCCCCATCTGCATGTGGCCGTCACGCTGCATGTTGGCGAACGGGCATTTCGGCGCGTTGATCGGCAACTGGTGGAAATTCGGCGAGCCGAGCCGCTTCAGCTGCGTATCGAGATAGGAAAAGTTGCGGCCGTGCAGCAGCGGGTCGTCGGAGAAATCGATGCCGGCGGGCATGTTCTGGGTGCAGAACGCCACCTGCTCGGTCTCCGAAAAGACGTTGGTCGGGTTCCGGTCTAGCACCAGCCGGCCGATGGTGCGCAGCGGCACCACCTCCTCCGGGATGACCTTGGTCGAATCGAGATGGTCGAAATCGAATTCGGCGGCCTCGTCCTCGCTGAACAGCTGGACGCCCAGCTCCCATTCGGGGAAGTCGCCGGCCTCGATGGCGTTGTACAGATCGCGCCGGTGAAAATCCGGGTCGGCGCCGTTGATCTTCACCGCCTCGTCCCAGATCACCGACTGGATGCCGAGCTTGGGGGTCCAGTGGAACTTCACGAATGTCGAGCGGCCCTTGGCATCGACGAGGCGGAAGGTGTGGACGCCAAAGCCCTGCATCATCCGCATCGACCGCGGGATCGTGCGGTCGGACATCTGCCACATCACCATGTGCATCGCCTCGGGCGTCATGGCGATCCAATCCCAGAAGGTGTCATGCGCCGATTGTGCCTGGGGGAAGCCACGATCGGGCTCCTCCTTCACGGCATGGGCGAGATCGGGAAACTTGATGGCGTCCTGAATGAAGAACACCGGGATATTGTTGCCGACGATGTCCCAGTTGCCTTCCGACGTGTACATCTTGACGGCAAAGCCGCGCACGTCGCGCGCCAGGTCCATCGAGCCGCGATTGCCGGCCACGGTCGAGAAGCGGACGAACACCGGGGTGCGCACGCCGGTCTCGCTGAGGATCGCCGCCGTCGTGTGCTTGGCAAGCGAATCTGTCAGCTCGAAAAAGCCATGGGCGGCGAGGCCGCGCGCGTGGACGACGCGCTCGGGAATACGCTCGTGGTCGAAGTGAAAGATTTTCTCCCGCAGGATGAAGTCTTCGAGCAGCACCGGGCCGCGCGGGCCACCCTTGAGGCTGTTATGGTCATCGGCAATGACGGTGCCGTTGTTGGTGGTCAGCTGCGTCTGGCCAGCAACGACCTGCTGGTGGAGTTCGCCGCCGGCGCCGCGGACGACGGTCGCGGGGGACGGACTTTCGGCGGTTGCGCGAGCCTTGGCCTTGTCGGAACTGGCCCGGGCTTTCTTGGCGGGAGAGACGGCGTTCTGGTTGCGATCGGCCACAATATGTTCCTCGTTGGTCGAGGCTATAACGCGCCGCAGGCCAAAGGTTGCGGGCACAAATCCGATAAAGCCTGACGATTTCGGCTGCCGGTCGGCCCTCGCCCTGGCTGGGCGCGCCGGCCTTGCGTATGCCATGCGCGACGCCCGATTTACGGGCGATCAGAGCCGGAGCAGCAAGAGATGACGAGGCATGTCATCGACGCACATTGTCCAGGGTGAAATGCTCGCAAGGTCGCACCTTGTGCACCGAGCCAATGCGCGTTCTCGGGGTCGTGGCTAAAAGACTTCGAGGGACGGCGTTGCGGTCGCCAGCATGGCGTCGGGGCGCGCCAGCACGCGCAACGGCAGGCCGGCGTCGGCGGCGCGCTGTACCGCGAGGCTGGTTGGTGCCGATATGGTCGCCAGCATCGGGCAGTTGGCGAGCACCGCCTTCTCGACGAGCTCGAAGGAGCAGCGCGACGACAGCAGGGCAAAGCCGCCGTCCCAGGACAGGCCACTGCGCAACATCGCGCCGATCAGCTTGTCGAAGGCATTGTGGCGGCCGACATCTTCGCGGACTAGCCGGATCGCACCATCGGCGGCGCAGGCAGCCGCGGCATGGACGGCACCGGTGGCGCGGTTGAGCGGCTGGTGGTCGGCCAGTGCCGCCAAGGCCCGGAAGACGTCGGCGCCGGTGGCCCGCGTCGGCATGGTGACCGGTGGCAACGGGCGCAGCGCCTGGGCGAGATTTTCAACCCCGCAGAGGCCACAGGCCGATTCCGAAACGCGATGTCGAACCCGGTCGAAAACCCGCTCGGCCACGCGCGGTACCAGGGTCAGCCGCACCAATATGCCATCGGGCGTGGTGTGGGTGTCGATATCGACAACATCGGCAAGGTCGTCGATCAGCCGTTCGGCGCGGGCGAACCCGCAGGCGAGGTCGAACAGTTCGGCGGGCGTCGCCATCAACACCGCATAGTTCACGCCGTTGATCTCGATCGCAACCGGCATTTCGACGGCGATCGACCGCGTGATCGTGCCGCTGGCGCCGCCGGGCTCGACGCGATGAAATTCCGTGTCGCGCAACGGCGGCCCGGTCCCGTCACCGCTGGCCAGCGTGTCGTCTTGCGGGGCGTATGCAGTCCCGTCATGCATCGCCACTGTCCCGTCCTTGCTGTCCCGGAGCCTGTCGATGGAACGCTTTGCAGGAATTTTCGTTCATTAACTTTCCGCAATCTCCGCAGTGCCGGGTGACAGACCATGACGACCTATTGTGGCCCGCCCCCGACACCTGCGGCGTGGCTGTGGCAGTGGAATCTCGATCCCGTCGTCATCGCCGGCCTCGTCGCGGTCGCGGGCATCGGCTACCCGCTGCTGCGTGATCATCCGGACCGGCGGCGCATGTTGGCCCTGGCGCTCGCGGTGCTGGCCATCCTGTTCCTGTCGCCGTTGTGCGGCCTCACCAGCGCGCTGTTTTCGGCGCGAAGCCTGCACCATGTGCTGCTCGTCGCCGTGGCAGCGCCGCTGCTTGCACAGGTGGTACCGCGCACCGGGCCGACAACGCCGGGTCCGGCCTTCGTGGTCTCGACCCTGGTGTTCTGGGCCTGGCATGTCCCGGCCCTCTATGCCGCAGCATTGGCCGACACGGCGATCTACTGGCTGATGCAGGCAAGCCTGCTGGCGACTGCGACCCTGTTCTGGCGCGCGGTCTTTGCGGCGTCGCCGGCCCAGGGTGTCATCACGGCGGTCGTTGCCGCGGCGCAGATGGGATTGCTCGGCGCCTTGCTGGCCCTGGCGCCGGCGCCGCTTTACGCGCCGCACCTGGCCTCGACGCTGGCCTGGGGGCTGGGGCCGCTTGCCGACCAGCAACTGGCCGGTCTGCTGATGTGGGTGCCCGGCATGCTGCCTTATGCCGTCGTCGGTGCCATGCTGGCGCGTCGCGGATGGCGGCTGGCCGCCACGTGATGGTGCTGGTCGCGCTCAAGACCGTGCATATCATGATGCTGGTGATCTGGTGTGCCGGTCTGTTGGCGCTGCCGCTGCTGCTCGCCGCCGACCACCAGGGGCAATCACAGGCCGATTACACGCGGCTGCGCCTGACCCTGCAGCACGCCTATATCCGGGTCGTCACGCCCGCCGCGGTCATTGCCGTCGTGGCCGGGACCGCGTTGATCTTTCTTGGCAACGTCTATGTGCCCTGGATGTTCGCCAAGCTGGTGGCGGTCGGGTTCCTAGTCGGCCTGCACGGCCTGACCGGCCACGCCATCATCGCTATCGGGGAGGACCCCAACGCAGCACGGTTGCGGCTGGCGATCCCGCGCATCGTCGCCGCACTGGGGCTGATGGCCGTCATCCTCGGCCTTGTGCTCGCCAAGCCGGCGATTCCGCTCGACCTAGTGCCCGACTGGTTGATGCAACCGCGCGCGCTTCACCTGCCCTTGGACGAGGTGCCGATGTGATAGTCGAACACCAGCTTGCCGCCGTGCCAGCCAGTCAGCGCCGTTGCGCCGACGGCGAGCGCCGACACCAATATGCCCCAGGGCAGCACGGCCTGTTCATAACCGCCAAGGCGATAGCCCCAGTTGGCGCCGAGCACCGAGAGCAGCATGACGGCAAAGATAAAGTGCGACCAGCTCGCCGCGCGCTTGCGGATGCCGGGCACCAGCAGCAGCTCCACCGTACCGGAAATGCCGGCGAGCACGCCGAACAGAAAGGCCATGCCGCTCGCCCACAGGCCGGCGCGTGCCCAGAATATGTCGCCGGTCAGCCAGTAGAAGCCATCCGCGCCCAACGCGCAAAAGGCCATGGCCACCGGAAAGGCGACGAGCATCGCGTGTACCGGGTGCCCGGCAATCGCGATCTTGGATTCGGTCCGGTGGAAGTGCGGATGCGCCTCGATCGGATCGACGAGTTGTTGCGGGATTTCGGCCGGCACGGAGAATTCCTTTGTTGAGCCGGCAACGCGCATCGGCAACGATTTGTTGCCTCGCCGGCCTGCCCGCGTGCGGGGGGCCGTTGTCGACGCTTGCGCCCGGCGGACCGGCGGCGGCGGCCATTGCCGACCTGTGGTGGTTCATGCTCGCCGGCGCCGTCGCGATCTTTGCTGGCACCATGGCGCTGTTCCTCATGGCGTTTCGAGCCCAGGCCCGGGGCCCGGCCTCGACCCGGCTCTGGATCATGGGCCTCGGCATCGCCTTTCCCACCACCGTTCTCGTCTCGCTGCTGGTCTATGGGCTGCTGGTCGGCGAACGGCTGCAGGCGTCGGCAGCGCCGGACGTCGTCGAGGTCGAAGCCATGGGGCGGCAATGGGAGTGGGGCTTCCGACAGGTGCAGGGCGATCGCCGCGGGGCGGAAACCGTCGGCGTCCTGCACATTCCCGCCGGCCGTCCGGTCGACGTGCTGGTCCGCTCCGAAGATGTGATCCACAGTTTCTGGGTGCCGATGCTGGCCGGCAAGATGGACGCCATCCCCGGCAAGACAAACCGGCTGCGGCTGCTGGCGTCGCGTCCTGGCCGCTATGCCGGCGCCTGTGCCGAATTCTGCGGGATCGGCCACACCGGCAATCGCTTCTTCGTTGTCGCCCATGACCCGGCAAGCTGGGCCCGGCTGGCGCAGGGCACCTCATGACCGCGCTGCGCCGACACCGCGCGCTGCACGCCATCTGGGACCGGGGGCCCGGCTGGCGCGGCGCGCTGGCGACGGTCAACCATACCGACATCGGGCGACGCTTCATCGTCACTGCCTTTGTCTTCTTCTGCATCGGCGGCGTGCTGGCGATGCTCATCCGCACCCAGCTGGCGACCCCCGGCAGCGCCTTTGTCGGGCCGGCGATCTACAACCAGATCTTCACGATGCACGGCAGCATCATGATGTTCCTCTTCGCCATTCCGATGATCGAGGGCCTTGCCTTCTACATGCTGCCAAAGCTGCTCGGCGGTCGCGACATGGCCTATCCGCGGCTGTCGGCGTTCGGTTACTGGTGCTACCTGTTCGGCGGTACGATCCTGGTGCTGGCGCTGCTGTTCGGCGTCGCGCCCGACGGCGGCTGGTTCATGTACACGCCGCTGTCGTCGAAGACCTATACGCCCGGCATCAACGCCGACATCTGGCTGATCGGGGTGACCTTTGTCGAGGTTTCGGCCATGGCCGCCGCCATCGAGATCATGGTCTCGGTGCTCAAGCTGCGCGCACCCGGGCTGCGGATCGACCAGATGCCGCTGTTCGCCTGGTATCTGCTGGTCACTGCACTGATGATGCTGATCGGCTTTCCGCCGCTTATTCTGGGCTCGATCCTGCTCGAGATCGAGCGGGCCTTCGACTGGCCGTTCTTCGACCCGAACCGCGGCGGCGACCCGCTGCTGTGGCAGCATCTGTTCTGGCTGTTCGGCCACCCGGAGGTCTACATCATCTTTCTCCCCGCCGCCGGGGTGGTGTCGACGGTGCTGCCGGTCATGGCCCGCAGCCGCATCGTCGGCTATGGCTGGATCATCGCGGCGATCCTGGCGCTGGCGATCCTCAGCTTCGGGCTGTGGGTGCACCACATGTTCGCCACCGGCATCCCGCACATGGCGCTGGGGTTCTTTTCGGCGGCCTCGGCACTCGTTGCCATTCCGACCGGCATCCAGATCTTTGCCTGGATCGGCACGATCTGGGCCGGCCGCCCCGAGTTGAAGCTACCGATGCTGCACATCTTCGGCTTTTTCGTCGTCTTCATCATCGGCGGGCTGACCGGCGTCATGCTGGCGATGGTGCCGTTCAACTGGCAGGCGCACGACACCGCCTTTGTCACCGCGCACCTCCACTATGTGCTGGTCGGCGGCTTCATCTTCCCGATGCTCGCCGGCGCCGCCTATTGGCTGCCGCACTTCACCGGCCGGCGCCCCATCGAGCGGCTGGGCAAGGCGGCGTTCTGGCTGATCTTCATCGGGTTCAACCTGACGTTCTTCATGATGCACATGGTCGGGCTGCTCGGCCAGCCGCGGCGGGTCTACAGCTACCCTGAGGCCATGGGCTGGACCTGGTACAATCTGCTCGCCTCGTTCGGCAGCTTCATCATGGCGTTCGGCTTTGCGCTGTTCGCCCTCGATGTGGCGATGCAGGTCTTTCTGGGCCGCCGCAGCCAGCGCAATCCCTGGCGCGCCGGCACACTGGAATGGGCGATGCTGCTGCCGCCGCCGACATACAACTTCGCCAGCCTGCCGCGCGTTGCGGACCATGATCCGCTTGCGGCCGATCCGGACCTCGCGACGGCGCTGGCCCGCGGCGAAGGCTATCTCGCCGAGCCGCGGCACGGCTGGCGCGAGACATTGGCCGGCGACATGCTGACCGGCCGGCCCGAATATATCGTGCTGCTGCCCGGCAACAGCCTGCTCCCGTTGGTCATGGCGATCATGACCGGAGGCTTCTTCCTGTCGATCCTTGGCGGCGTCTATGTGCTGGCACCGGTGTTCCTCGTCGCCGTCGCGGCCTGCGGCTGGCGCTGGGCCTGGCGGGTCGGCCAGCGCGAGGATCTCGGGGCAATCGATGCCGGCTGCGACCTGGTGCTGCCGATCCATGGCGAAGCGCCGGGCTCGCCTGGCTATTGGGGCAGCGTGCTGGCCATCGTCGCCGACGGGACGCTGTTTGCCACCCTCGTCTTTGGTTATGCCTATCTGTGGACGATCGCCAGCGGCTGGCCACCGCCGCAGCTGATTGCGGCGACGCCTTTCGCCGCCGGACTGTCCGTCATCGCTCTCGCGGCAGCCAGTCTCGCCGGCCGACGGGCCGGCGCCGTTCCAGCGACCGCAGCGACGCGGCGGATCGCGCTCGGTATCGGTTCGGCGGCGCAACTCGCGGCGCTGGCAGCGCTGGTGTTCGAGATCGCGACCGCCGTGCCGCCACCCGCCAGCCATGCCTATGCGGCAACCGTCATGGTGCTGTTCGCCTATGCGGCCGTCCATGTCGCGCTGGCGCTGCTGCTCATGGTCTTTGCCTGGAACCGCGTCGGCGCCGGCTTCGTGTCGGATCGCCGCACGGCCGAACTTCGGGTCGCCGCCATGTGGCAGGACTATGCAGCGGTCGTGACGCTGGTCGTCCTGCTCGTCACCAAAGTGCCGGCGATGCTGTCATGAGCGCGCTGTTGCGGGTTCTCGCCGGGCTGATCGGCTGGGCCGCCGGCTTCTCGATCCTCTATGGCCTGCACGGCATCGCGTGCGCCCGCGGCTGGTCGGCGGTGGATGTCGGCCTGCTCGACCTGCAGCGGCTGGTCCTCGGGCTGGCCTGGCTCGGCGGCGTCGCCGCGATCGCCGTCTGGACGCTCGTCACATGGCGAACGCCGCCGGGCGCGATGCCGTTGCTCGACCGCCTGGCGCTCGGCTCGGCCATTGCCGGGCTGTTCGCGATGATCGTGTCCGGCGTGCCGATCGTCATGACCGACCCGTGCCGCGGCGATTCTGCACCGGGAACGGTTGCCGGCGCTGGCTGTTGTGAAAAGACCCAGCCTACGTTGTCGGTGCCACGCGCGGCCGATGCCCCTGGAAAGGTCCTGCCCGTGCACTTCCCTGCCGACAGCGTCGATCACGACTGATGGCGAACACCGGCCCACCGCCTGTCGCCGAGGTCGCGGTCCGCACGCCGGACGCGATCGCCGTCGAGGCGGGCGACAAGGGCAAGGACAAGGCGCAGCTGGACATGGGCGTGCTGGCGGTCCTGGCGCTGCTGGCCGGGGTCTATATCAGCTTTGGTGGCCTGTTCGCGATCGTGGCGCTCGCCGGCAGCGATGGCATGATGGCGTTCGGCGCTGCGCAAGTCATTGCCGGTCTGGGATTTTCGGTGGGCCTGATCCTCGTCATCCTCGCTGGGGCCGAGCTGTTCACCGGCAACACGCTGATGATCATCGCCTTGGCCGAGGGCACGATAGGGCTCGGGGCGATGCTGCGCGCGCTCGGGCTCGCCTATGGCTTCAACTTGGCAGGCTCGCTTGCCGTGGCGGCGCTGGCCGTGGTCGCGGCGGTCCATGTTGCCGGCGACGGCGCCGTCGGGATCGCGGCGCTCGACATGGCGGACGCCAAGGTGAAGCTGGCGTTCGGACCTGCACTCGCCAGCGGTATCCTCGCCAACATGCTGGTGTGCCTGGCGGTCTGGATGGCCTTCGGCGCCCGCACCGCCGCCGACAAGGTGCTGGTCATCATCCCGCCGATCGCGGCCTTTGTCGCCGCCGGCCTCGAACACTCCATCGCCAACATGTTCATCATCCCGTTCGCCTGGGGCGTGCAGCAGTTCGCCGATGCCGGCTTCTGGGCAGCGGCCGGGGCAACCGCAGACCGCTATGCCGCCATCACACCGGCCGGGTTCGTCGCCAATCTCGTCCCGGTGACCATCGGCAACATCATCGGCGGCTTCGCGGTGGGGGCGGCTTATTGGTTCGCCTATCTGCGCGGCCAGCCCGCCACCGACGCCTGAGCATCCAGCCACCGCACGCAAGAAGGGAGATTTCGATGACCGGCCCCAAGGACAATCCCGAGATCGAGGAATACTCCGGCCCGTCGGGAGGCTTCGGCTCGCTGGGTTCGGTCGCGCGCAAGCTGATCGAGGAACAAGTTCCCGACGCGGCGGTAACGCTGGGCCACCAGAACAAGCCCGATGGCTATATGTGCGTGTCCTGTGCCTGGGCCAAGCCGGCCAAGCCGCTGCCGTTCGAATATTGCGAGAACGGCGCCAAGGCCACCGCCTGGGAAGTCACCCGCAAGCGCGCCGACCAGAAATTCTTCGAGACGCACACCATGGCCGAGCTGGAGACATGGCCCGATCACGACCTGGAGGAGGCCGGCCGGCTGACCATGCCGATGCGCTGGGACCCTGAAACCGACCGCTATCGCCCGGTGCCCTGGGAAACCGCCTTTGCCGAGATCGGCCGTGAGTTGCAGGCGCTGCAGGACGATCCCGACCAGACGATCTTCTATGTCAGCGGCCGCGCCAGCCTGGAGGCCAGCTACATGTTCCAGCTGCTGGCGCGCATGTACGGCACCAACAACCTGCCCGACAGCTCGAACATGTGCCATGAATCAACCAGCGTGGCGCTGCCCGAAAGCATCGGCGTATCGGTCGGCACGGTGACGCTGCAGGACTTCGAGACGACCGACCTGATGATCTATCTCGGGCACAATGTCGCGACCAACGCGCCGCGCATGCTCCACCAGTTCCAGGATGCCAGGAAGCGCGGCGCCGGCATCATCAGCATCAACCCGTTGCGCGAACGTGGGCTGGAACGGTTCGTCGACCCGCAGTCGCCGAAACAGATGCTGACGCAGAACGAAACCATCATCTCCGACACGATCCTGCAGGTCGCGGTCGGTGGCGACATCGCCGCGCTGACCGGCATCTGCAAGGCGCTGGTGGCGATGGACGACGACTGCGAACGCGTCGGCAAGGCGGGTCCCACCGACCGCGAGGCGCTTCTCGCCGAAACCGATGACGACGGCGGCTTCAGCATCAAGGCCGGCGCCGCCGCGGAACGCTCGCGCCGGGTGCTCGACCATGACTTCATCGCAGAACACACCCAGGGCTTCGAAGCCTTTGCCGATTACTGCCGGTCCGCCGACTGGGCGGAAATCGAGCAGGTCTCGCGCTTGAACCGTGCCGAGCTACAGGCCGTCGCCACGCAATATGCCGCGGCCGACAAGGTCATGGGAATCTATGGCATGGGGCTGACCCAGCATGTCCATGGCACCGAAACCGTCCAGATGCTGGTAAACCTGCTGCTTCTGCGCGGCAACATCGGCAAGTCCGGCGCCGGCATCTGCCCGGTGCGCGGCCATTCCAATGTTCAGGGGCAGCGCACCGTCGGCATCACCGAAAAGCCCGAGCTGGCGCCGCTCGACAAGCTCAAGGAGCTGTACGACTTCGAGCCGCCGCGCCACGAAGGCTATACGACGGTCACCGGCTGCGAGGCGATGATCGCCGGCAAGGTCAAGGCGTTTGTCGCGCTTGGCGGCAACTTCACCCGCGCCGTCCCGGATATTCCGCGCGTCGAGGACGCCTGGCGCCAGCTGCGCCTGACCGTGGCGATCGCCACCAAGCTCAACCGCAGCCATCTCATCCACGGCGAAGTCGCCTATCTGCTGCCCTGCCTTGGCCGGATCGAGATCGATGAGCAGGCCAGCGGACCCCAGGCGGTATCGATCGAAAGCAGCCTCGCGCAGTTCCACGGCTCGCGCGGCCGCGTCGCGCCGGCCTCACCGGAGTTGATGTCGGAGCCGGCGATCATTGCCGGAATTGCGACGGCGACGCTGCCCGACAACCCGCGCGTGCCGTGGAAATTGTGGACGGGCGACTATTCGGACATCCGCCGCGCGATCGAAAAGACCTGGCCGGCGACCTTTGCTGGCCTCAACGCGCACATGTTCGATCCCGGTGGCCTCACCCGGCCGGTGGCGGCGCGCGAGCGCAAGTGGAACACCCGCAGCGGCAAGGCCAATTTCCTGCTGCCGACCAGAATGTTCGCCGGCACCAGCGAAAGCTATGGCGAAGCCGGCGTCCTCCAGCTCACGACCGTGCGCAGCAACGACCAGTTCAACACCACGATCTATGGCTATCACGACCGCTTCCGCGGCGTGAACGGCACGCGCCTGGTGGTGTTCATGAACGCCGCCGACATTGCGTCCATGGAGCTGTCGGCAGACGATCGCGTCGACCTGCGCTGCGCCATCGACGATGGCCACGAGCGCGTGGTGCGGGGGCTCCTGGTCGTCCCCTACGACATCCCCCAGGGCAGTTGCGCCGCCTATTTCCCCGAGGCAACGCCGCTGGTGCCGCTCGGCCACCATGACCTGCACGCCCACACCCCCGCCTACAAGGCGATCCCGGTGCGGGTTTCGGCGTCGGAGGCGGTGGGACAGGTGGCAGCGTGAAATGGTGCCCGGGGGCGGATTTGAACCACCGACACGGGGATTTTCAATCCCCTGCTCTACCCCTGAGCTACCCGGGCCCATGATGCACCCGGCGGGGTAAGCCGGGGCGGAGGCAGGCGTCTAACCGTCGGCGCGTTCGTTGTCCAGCGGGCGCGTGTCGGAAAGTTCGTCCTCGTTGTCGCTCGCCGGGACGACATAGCCCTCGCGCATCCACTGGACGAGATCGCGGTCCTGGCAGCCCCGAGAGCAGAACGGCGCAAAAGCTTCGACACGGGGGGATTTGCCGCAATAGGCGCAGGCCTTGGGCGGGCGGGGATCAACGATGGACATCACCCGCCGATATGGCGAGCGCGGCGTCGGCCTGCAAGCGCAC
>QBLU01000044.1 GCA_003241875.1 Alphaproteobacteria bacterium | reverse complement strand
GCGCGGCGCCGGCGCTCATGGCGCGGCCGCGCCAGCGGCTGGCGGTGGCGGAAAGCCCGCGCGGCAGCCGGTCGAACAGGTCGTCGGCGCGCTGGGCCGGCAGTTGCAGCAGCGACCGCGGGCTCGGCAACAGCCGGCCGGCGGCTTCGGCACGTTCGCGGCGCTGGGCCACGGCGCGGGTGGCGGCGCGGTCGAGTCGCGCCGCCTGCATGGCGAGCGACGCGCGCAAGTCGGCGAGCACCGGCACGGCGCGTTCGGCGGCGGCGGTCGGGGTCGGGGCGCGCCAGTCTGAGGCGAAATCGATCAGCGTCGTGTCGGTTTCATGGCCGACGGCGCTGATCAGCGGGATGGCGCTGGCGGCGGCGGCGCGGACGACGGCCTCGTCGTTGAAGGCGGCGAGATCCTCGATGGAGCCGCCGCCGCGCGCGACGATGATCAGGTCGGGGCGCGGAATAGGCCCGCCCGGGGCGATCGCGTTGAAGCCATTGATCGCCGCCGTCACCTGCGCCGCGGCAGCCTCGCCCTGGACGGCGACCGGCCAGACCAGCACATGGCGCGGGAAGCGGTCGGCGAGCCGGTGCAGGATGTCGCGGATGACGGCGCCGGTCGGCGAGGTCACGACGCCGATGACGCGCGGGATGTGCGGCAGGGGTTTCTTGCGGGCGACATCGAACAGGCCCTCGGCGGCGAGTTTCAGGCGTCGCGCCTCGATCTGGGCGAGCAGCGCGCCGACGCCGGCGGGCGCCATGCGCTCGACGACGATCTGGTATTTGGAGCGGCCGGGATAGGTCGTCAGCTTGCCGGTGGCGACGACTTCCATGCCGTCCTCGGGCTGGAAGGCGAGGGTGGCGGCGCTGCCCTTGAACATGACGAGGTCGATCAGCGCGCGGTCGTCCTTCATGCAGCCGTACCAATGGCCCGAGCTGTGGCGGCGGAAGCCCGACAGCTCGCCGCGCACGCGCACCTGGCCGAATGCCGTCTCGACCGTGCGCTTCAGCGCGCCGGCGATCTCGCTGACCGAATATTCGGGGGTGTTGGTGGCGGTGTCGTCCATCGCCGACACATAGGCGCGATGCGGCGCGGCGAGAAGTGGGCTGCGGTCGGGGCCGTGGCGGGGTATGTTGACCGCCGGGAGATGTCCGATGACCGAATCCGGCAAGGTTGCCATCGCCGTCGCCGTGATCGGCGTGCTCGGCACGCTGGCGGCGAAATTCATCGACAGCGGCGGCAGCGAGCCGACCGTGTCCGCCACGATGCCGCCGTTGCCCGGGCTCGCCGGCGCCTGGACCGACAAGGACGGCGACGCGCTGGTCATCGTGCAGACCGGCAGCAATTTCGCGGTGACGCGCTGGAGCTTTGCCGGATTCGTGTCGGCCACCGGCACGATCACCGGGCGCGACGTCCGCTTCGATTACCGCACCGACACCGCCAGCGGCCAGTGCAGCGGCGAACTGGCCGGCGACGGCCGCTCGGTGACGCTGGCCTGCGAGGAGCCCGGCAACAGCTATGCCCAGCGGCTGAAGCGCGGGGCCTGAGCGCCGAAACCCAAAAATCCCGTGATTTGCGACCATGCCGCCGTTGCCGTTGCGTCCCCACCTGTTAGAAGCGGCCCCATGAGTAAATTTGATATCCTGGTTCTGGGCGGTGGTGGGCGCGAACATGCGCTGTGCTGGAAACTGCGCCAGTCGCCTCGCACGGGCCGGCTGGTCTGCGCGCCCGGTAATGCCGGCATCGCCGCCGTGGCCGAATGCGTCGACCTCGATATCACCGACGCTGCCGCGGTCACCGCCTTTGCCCGCGCCAATGCCATCGGGCTGGTCGTCGTCGGCCCCGAGGGGCCGCTGGTGGCCGGCGTCGTCGATGCTCTGCGCGGGCTCGGCATCCCGGCGTTCGGGCCGACCGCTGCCGCCGCGCAGCTCGAAGGCTCCAAGGGCTTCACCAAGGACCTGTGCCGCGCCGCCGGCATCCCGACCGCGGGCTATCGCCGCTTCAAGTCGGCGGCCGCCGCGCATCACTATGTCGCCGTCCATCCGCTGCCGGTGGTCGTCAAGGCCGATGGCCTGGCCGGCGGCAAGGGCGTCACCGTCGCCGAAACCAACGAGGAGGGGCTCGCAGCGCTCGCCGACATCGACGGCCCGGTGGTCATCGAGCAGTGCCTGAGCGGCCCGGAGGCCAGCCTGTTCGTGCTGACCGATGGCCAGACCATCTCGATCTGGCCGTCGGCGCAGGACCACAAGCGCGCCTTCGACGACGACACCGGCCCCAATACCGGCGGCATGGGCGTCGTCTCGCCGTCGCCGCGGCTGACCGATGCGCTGCGCGACCAGGCCATCGAGACGATCATCAAGCCGACGCTGAAGGCGCTGGCGGAGGCCGGCACCCCCTATACCGGCGTGCTCTATGCCGGGCTGATGCTGACGCCGCAGGGCCCGCAGCTGATCGAATACAACTGCCGCTTCGGTGACCCGGAGGCGCAGGCGCTGATGCTGCGGCTCGACGGCGACCTGGCCGAGATCCTGCTCGCCTGCGCGGAGGGGCGCCTGCACGAGGCCGCGGCGTCGTGGTCGGCGGAAACCGCGGTCACCGTCGTCTACGCCGCCATGGGTTATCCGGGGACGCCGATCACCGGCACCGTCATCGACGAGGTCGAGGGCGCCGAGGCGCTGGGCGTCGAGGTGTTCCATGCCGGCACGCGGCGCAATGCGGCGGGCAAGCTGGTCGCCGCCGGCGGTCGGGTGCTGGCGATCTCCGCACTCGGCCATGATGTCGGGGAGGCGCGGTCGCTGGCCTATGCGGCTATCAGAAAGATCCGCTGGCATGGCGGCTTTTATCGGCGCGATATCGGGCGGGTGTAAACGACGCGGCTATCAGGGAAATTCAGCGTGCAGATGAGTGAACGCCAGCAGCAGTTTTCCGGCACCGGCGATGTCCGCGCCGGGCAGGAGATCGATCCCGCCCGCCTCGACGCCTGGATGCGCGAGAATGTCGAAGGCTATGCCGGCCCGCTGACCATCGAGCAGTTCAAAGGCGGCCAGTCGAACCCGACCTACAAGCTGCTGACGCCGAACCAGAATTACGTGCTGCGGCGGAAACCCCCCGGCATCCTGCTGCCGTCGGCGCATGCCGTCGATCGCGAATACAAGGTCATCACCGCGCTCCACGGCCAGGGCTTTCCGGCGCCGAAGACGTTCGGGCTGTGCAAGGACGATGCCGTCATCGGCACCTGGTTCTATGTCATGGATTGCGTCGACGGCCGGGTGATCTGGGATGCGACCTTCCCCGACGTGCCACGCGACGAGCGGCGGGCCTATTTCGACGCGATGAACAAGACGATGGCCGACCTCCACCTGGTAGACATCGAAAAGGCCGGGCTTCAGGATTTCGGCAAGCCCGGCAATTATTTCGCCCGCCAGATCGGCCGCTGGTCGAAGCAGTATCTGGAGGACAAGGACGCCGGCGTGGTGCCGTCGATGGACCGGCTGGTCGAATGGCTGCCGAACAACATCCCGGCCGGCGACGAGACCAGCGTCGTCCATGGCGATTACCGCTGCGACAACATGATTTTCCACAAGACCGAGCCCAAGGTGCTGGCGGTGCTCGACTGGGAATTGTCGACGCTCGGGCATCCGCTCGCCGATTTCAGCTATCATCTAATGATGTACCGGATGCCGCCGTCGGCAACCACCGGCCTGATCGGCAACGACCTGGCCGCGCTCAACATCCCGACCGAGGATGAATATGTCGCCGCCTATTGCGCCCGCACCGGCCGCGACGGCATTCCCAACCTCGATTTCTATGTCGCCTACAACATGTTCCGGCTGGCCGGCATCATCCACGGCATCCGCGGCCGCGTCGTGCGCGGCACCGCCGCCAGCGCCCATGCCAAGAAGACCGCGGAGGGTGTCGAACTGCTCGCCGATCTCGCCTGGGAACAGGCCCGCAAGGTCGGTGCATGACGTCGCCGCCGGGCAAGCCGATTCTCTATCTCGCCTGGTCGCTGCAACTGATGGCGGCGGCGATCTTCCTGATGGCGGGGTGGAAAAAGCTGACCGGTGACGCGCAGATGGCGGAGGTGTTCGCCACCATCGGCCTCGGCCAGTGGTTCCGCTATCTGACCGGCGGGCTCGAAGTCGTCGGCGCGATTGCCTTGCTGTGGCCGCGCCGGATCGCGCTCGGCGGCGCCGTGCTGACGGTGGTGATGGTCGGCGCGGTCATCGCGCATCTCACCGTGCTGGGCGGCTCGCCGTTGCTGGCCATCGTGCTGCTTGTCGCCTGCCTGATGATCACCGCCATGCGCCGCGACACGCTGCCGGCGCGCTGACGGGCTTGCGCTTCGGGCCTTGCGCTTCGGGCCTTGCGCTTCGGGCCTTGCGGCGTCACCAAGGCGCCGCGGCTGGGGCAGGGATAACGATGACAAAGTGGTTGACGCTGGTGGTGACGATCGTCGCCGCCGCCTTGCTCGGGGTGTGGTCGGTGCGGCCGCCGGCGCCGCTGCCGGCATCCGCAGCGGCGGACCGGTTTTCGGCGGAACGCGCCATGGCCGATGTCCGCATCATCGCCCGGGCGCCGCATCCGACGGGGTCGGCCGAAAATGCCGCTGTCCATGCCCATCTCGTTCGCCGGCTCGAGGCGCTGGGCTTCAGTGTCCGCACCGTCGATGCCCCGCTGCCGCCGAAATCGCGCGATCGCCTGCGCGAATGGGGCAGCCCGGTCGCCGATACCGCCATGGCCCGCACCATCGTGGCGCTGCGCCCCGGCCAGGACCCGGTGTCGCCGCTGGTCGCGGTGATGGCGCATTACGACAGCGTCTGGGGGTCGCCCGGCGCTGCCGATGATGCCGCCGGCGTCGCCGCCGCGCTCGAGGTCGCCCGCGCCATTCCGCAGGCCAGCCAGCGCCGCGACCTGGCGCTGATCCTGACCGATGCGGAGGAGCTCGGGCTGGTCGGGGCGCGGGCATTTTTCGCCGATGGCATTGCCGGCGACCCGCTGGCGACGCGCGTCGGCGTGCTCGTCAACATGGAAACCCGCGGCGGCGGCGGCCGCGCCGCGATGTTCGAGACCGGCCCCGGCAACGGCGCGCTGATGCAGTTGTTCGCCGCCAATGTCGCCGATCCGGCGGCCAATTCGCTGGCGGTGAAGATCTATGAACTGCTGCCCAATTCGACCGACTTCACGCCGGCCAAGCTGCGCGGCATCCCGGGCGTCAACTTCGCCTTCATCGGTGACGCCGGGCTCTACCATTCGCCGCTGGCGACGCCCGAGGCGCTCGATCGCGGCGCGCTCCAGCATCTCGGCGCCCAGGGCCTCGACATCACCCGCGCGCTGCTGACGGCGCCGGCGCTGCCCGAACGCGCCCCCGACACGGTGTTCAGCGACGTGCTCGGCACCATCATCATCGCCTATCCGGCCTGGGTCGGCTGGCTGGTGCTGGTCGCGGCGGCGGCGCTGGCGGGGGTCGCGGTGCGCGGCCGCGGCTGGCGTTGGCGCGAGATCGTCGCCGGGGTCGCCGACGGCGTCGCCTTTGCGCTGGCGACGGCGGTGCTCGCCTATGGCGTCAACATGCTGTCGGGCGCCGACCGCAAGTCGAACTATTACGATCGGCTGGCGGCGCTGCCGCGGCTGGAATGGCAGGTGCTGCTGCTGATGGCGGCGGCGCTGGCGCTGACCCTTGCCATGGCCGGGCGCTGGCGCAGCCTCCACGGCAACTGGCTGGGGCTGTTCGGGCTCAACTTCACGCTGGCGATTGCGGTGCAGGCGGTGCTGCCGGCGGGTGCGCCGGTGCTGGCCTGGCCGCTGCTGGTGGCGGCGCTGGGGATGGCGCTGCACGCCCGGCTGGGGGCCGTCGCCCCGGCGCTGGCCGCGGTCTTCGGCATCGCCTTTGCCGGCAATCTGGCGCATTTCGTCATGCTCGGCATCGGCCCCGGCATGCCCGCCGCGGTGGCCGTGTTCGCGCCGCTGTTGCTGATGCTGCTGTGGCCGCTGCTGCCGCCGGTGCCGCGCCGCACGGCGCTGCTGGCGGCGCTCGTTTGCATCGTGCTGGCCGCCGGGCTGGCGCTCTGGGTGCGGCTCGACCCGCTGGCGCCGTCGGTGGCCGTCTACAGCCTCAAGAACGGCTATTAGTTCGGGCCAGCACAGATCCCGCTCAGCCTGAGCGGGGTCCTTGTGCAGCGCTGGGGAGCGATCCGCTAAACCCCGAGCGGGGCCTGCACGTGCCGCACCGGCGTCGCCAGCACCTTGTCGATCTTGCGGCCGTCCATGTCGGCGATCTCGAAGGTCCAGCGCTTCAGCGTGAAGCTCTCCCCGGTTTCGGGCAGGTGGCGGAAATGTTCGAGCATGAAGCCGGCGACGGTTTCATAGTCGCGGTCGTCGGGCAGGTCGAAGCCCAGCCGGTCGGCCATCTCGTCGGCCGGCAGCTTGCCCGAGAACAGCCAGCTGCCGTCGTCGCGCTCGACCGCGGGCGGGTCGCTGGCGTCGTCGACGTCGGAGCGGAACTCGCCGGCGATGGCGGCGAGCAGGTCGGCCGGTGTCACGATGCCTTCGAAATGGCCGTATTCGTCGTGCACCAGCGCGATCGGGATGGCGGCATCGCGCAGCACAGCGAGCGCGTCGACGGCGTCGATGACATCGGGCAGCACCGGCGCCGACTTGGCCAGCGCGGCGATGTCGAGCGGGCGCCCCTCGATCAGCGCCTGCACGACGTCGCGGGCCTGCAGCACGCCGATGATGTTGTCGACGCTGCCGCGCGCCACCGGCAGGCGGGTGTGCGGGCTGGCGGCGAGATGCGCGCGGATCGCCGCCTCGTCCATGTCGGCATCGATCCAGTCGATGGCGCCGCGCGGGGTCATCACGCCGCGTACCCGCCGGTCGGCAAGGCGCATGATGCCCGAGATCATCTGGCGTTCGCTTTCCTCGATGACACCGGCGGTTTCGGCCTCCTGCACCACCGATCGCAGTTCTTCTTCCGTGACGCGGTTGTCGCCGTGCTGGGCTTGGCCGAGCAGCTTGAACACCAGCGCCGACGAGCGGTCGAGCGCCCACACCGCCGGCGTCGCGAAGCGGCTGACCACGGCCATGATCGGGGCGACGAAGCTCGCCAGCTTTTCGGGCGAGCGCAGCGCGAACTGCTTGGGCACGAGCTCACCGACGATCAGCGACAGATAGGTGGTGATGACGATGACGACGGCAAAGCCGATTTCCTCGGCCAGCGCCGGGCGAAAGCCGAACCAGGCGCTCAACCGCTGGCCGACCGGCACCGCCAGCGTGGCGCCCGAATAGGCACCGTTGATGATGCCGACGAGGGTGATGCCGATCTGCACCGACGACAGGAAGCTGCCGGGATTTTCGGCCAGGGCCAGCGCCGAGCGGGCGCCGCGGTGGCCGGTGCCGGCCAGGGCCCGCAGGCGCGGCCGGCGCGACGACACGATGGCCATTTCGGACATGGCGAAAAAGCCGTTGAGGAGGATCAGCGCCACGATGATGGCGGTGTCCAACCAGGGGAAAGGCTGCATCGGCTCCGGATTCGGCGCGGGGCTGTGCTGCCCGCTCCCCACCACGATAGAGGCAAAACGGCCGTGCGCGAAGGGGCTTCGTTCATGTTCGGCTCACGCGCAATCGTTACCGAGCCATATGCGTTAACAAACCGGTGCTATCGTCACGCCGGAATAAAAGGGAGCCCACCATGGCCTTCAACACCAGGATCACTGTCGCCGTCATTGCCTCGTCGCTGGCGCTGGCCGCTTGTGTCACCGATCCCAACACCGGGCAGCAGACGCTGTCGCGCGGCGGCGGCGGGGCGCTGGCAGGGGCCGGCGCGGGTGCCTTGCTCGGCGCGCTGCTCGGCGGCCGGAACAATCGTGCCGAGGTGCTGATCGGCACCGGCATCGGCGCCATCGCCGGCGGCGCGATCGGCGGCTACATGGACAAGCAGGAGCGCGAGCTGCGCGCCCGCACCGCCAACACCGGCATCGAGGTCGAGCGCCAGGGCGAGGAGATCAACATCAAGCTGCCGTCGGGCATCAGCTTCGATTTCAACTCGTCGGCGGTGAAGCCGGAATTCCGCCCGGCGCTCGACCAGGTGGCGCAGACGCTGGCGACCTACCAGTCGACCTTCATCGACGTGTCGGGCCATACCGATGCGATCGGCAGCGACGCCGTCAACCAGCGCCTGTCCGAACAGCGGGCGCAGGCGGTGGCCGATTACCTCAGCTACCAGGGCGTCAACCGCGCCCGCGTCGCGACGCGCGGCTTTGGCAAGCAGTTCCCGATCGCGTCGAACGACACCGATGCCGGCCGGGCGCAGAACCGCCGGGTCGAGATCAAGCTGTCGCCGGTGACCGAGCAGGATTACCAGGGCGCCCGCCCGGGCCAGCCGGTACGGCCGGGCCAGCCTTACTGAGGCTTTTCCTCCCCCTCAGGGGGGAGGCGAGAGACGGCGAAGCCGGCCCGGGTGGGGGTGTTATGTGCCCACACGGGTCGACCCCCACCCGCTCGGCCGCGCCGAGTCGCCTCCCCCCTGAGGGGGAGGAGTCTAGCTGCGCAGCACCGCGCCGACTTTCGCAGCCGCCGCGATGACCTTGGCCGACACCGCCTCGATGTCGGCATCGGTCAGCGTGGCCGCCGTCGGCTGCAGCGTCACCTCGAGGGCGAGGCTGACCTTGCCGGTGCCGATCGCCGGGCCGGCGAAGCGGTCGAACAGGCGGACGCCGCTGATCAGGGCCTTGTCGGCTTGCGCGACGGCGCGGACCAGCGTGTCGGCCGGGGTCGTGTCGTCGATCACAAAGGCGAAATCGCGAGTCACCGCCTGCAGGACGGGCGGCGCAAAGGTCGCGCGCTTGCGGCTGCGGGGCGGCAGCGCGTCGAGATAAAGCTCGAAGGCCGCGACCGGACCCTTCAGGTCGAACGCCGCCAGCGTCGCCGGATGCACCATGCCGAAATCGGCGAGCACCGCCTTGCCGAGCACCAGCCGGCCCGAACGCCCCGGATGCCACCAGCGATCGGCGGGCAGGGCGACGCTCAACCGGTCGACCGGCGCGCCGAGAACGGCCAGCGCCGCCAGGGCCTCGGCCTTGGCATCATAGGCGTCGAAGGTCGTGGCGCTGCCGGTCTGCCAGCCGCGCGGCCGCGCCTCGCCCGACAGCACCAGCGCCGCGGTGGCGTGCTCGCCATCGGCAAGGTAGCGCTGGCCGAGCTCGAACAGCCGCACGCTGGGCTGGCCGCGATCGGCGTTGCGCCGCGCCGCCGCCAGCAGGCCGGGCAGCAGCGACGGTCGCATCGCCGCCAGGTCGGCGGAGATCGGGTTGGCCAGCGTCCAGGCGGCGCCGCCGAAGACATCGGCCTCGCGCGGCGGCAGGAAGCTCCAGGTGATCGCCTCGTCGGCGCCGCGGGCAGCGAGCGCGCGGCGCAGGCGGCGTTCCTGTTTCTGGGCAGCGGTGGCGGTCGGCAGGGCGACGCCCTCGCGGCGCGGCAGCGGCGTCGCCGGCACGCGGTCAAGGCCATGGATGCGGACGATTTCCTCGACGATATCGGCCTCGCCGTCCCAGCGTTCGGTGGCACCGGCGACGCCGACATCGCGGCGCCAGCTCGGGACGGTGATGGTCCAGCTGTCGCCTCGGACGACGCCGAAACCGAGGCGGGCGAGGATGTCGGCCTGCTCGTCCTCGGCCACGTCGATGCCGGCGAGGCCGGCGACGCGCGACGGGCGGAACTGCACGGTGCGCGCGGCGACCGGCGCGGTGCCGGCGCGGGCGATGTCGCTGGCGCTGCCTCCGCACAGGGCGAGGACGAGGTGCGTCGCGACCGCCAGGCCATCGTCGAGAAAGGCCGGATCGACGCCGCGTTCGAAGCGCGAGCGGGCATCGCTGGTCAGCAGCAGTTTCTGGCCGGTGCGGGCGATGCTGTCGGGATCGAAATAGGCGCATTCGATCAGCACGTCGGTGGTTTCCGCCGAACAGCCCGAATGCATGCCGCCCATGATGCCGCCGATGTCATGGACTTCGACGTCGTCGGCGATGACGGTCATCGTCGCATCGACGGCATAGGTCTTGCCGTTGAGCGCCTGCACCTGCTCGCCGGCGCGGGCCTTGCGGGCGACGAGCGCGCCTGTCAGCTTGGCGCGATCATAGACGTGCAGCGGCCGGCCGAGGTCGAACATCACGAAATTGGTGATGTCGACCAGCGCCGAGATCGGCTTTTGCCCGATGGCCTTCAGTTTTTTCTGCATCCAGGGATGCGACGCACCGTTGGTCACGCCGCTGACCGTGCAGGCGTGGAAGGCCGGGCAGCCGGCGGGGTCGTCGGTGCGGATGTCCGGCCCCGGGCCGGCGCGGGGCACGTCGAAGCCGGCGACGCGATAGGCCTCGGCGAGCGGCTTCAGCCGTCCAACACCGATCGCGGCGAGGTCGCGGGCGATGCCGCGCACGCCCATGCAATCCTGGCGGTTGGGGTTGATCGCCACGTCGAAAACGGGGTCGGACAGATCGGCCCAGTCGACATAGCGCGCGCCGACGGGGGCGTCGTCGGGCAGGGCGATGATGCCGTCATGCTCCTCCGACAGTTCCAGCTCGCGCATCGAACACATCATGCCGCGCGATTCGACACCGCGGATGGCGGCGACCTTGAGCGTGATGTCGCTGCCGGGGACGTAGGTGCCGGGGGCGCCGAACACGCCCTTCATCCCGGCACGCGCATTGGGGGCGCCGCACACGACCTGCACGGGGGCGCCGGCGCCGGTATCGACGCTGAGCACTTGCAGCTTGTCGGCCTGGGGGTGGCGTTCGGCCGACACCACATGGGCGATGGTGAAGGGGGCGAGACGCGCCGCCGGATCGTCGATGCCCTCGACCTCGAGGCCCAGTGACGTCAGCGCGACCGAAATCGCCTCGACACCGGCGTCGGTGTCGAGATGCTCCTTGAGCCATGACAGGGTGAACTTCATGCCGAGACTCCCCCGCTGAGCGTGGGCACGTCGAAGGCCGAGAAGCCGTGATGCCGGAGCCAGCGCAGATCAGCGTCGAAGAACGGCCTGAGGTCGTTCATGCCGTATTTGAGCATCGCCAGCCGGTCGATGCCGCAGCCGAAGGCAAAGCCCTGATAGACCGTCGGGTCGAGGCCGCACGCCGCGATGACGCGCGGGTGGACCATGCCGCTGCCCAGCACTTCCAGCCATTTGTCGACGGCGTCGCCGCTGGCCGGCTTGTTGGTCTTCGACGAATAGCCGACATCGACCTCCACCGACGGCTCGGTGAACGGGAAATAGCTCGGGCGGAAGCGCAGCGTCACGTCGTCGACCTCGAAGAACGCCTTGATGAAGGTTTCGAGCGTCCAGCGCAGGTTGGCGAGGGTGGTGCCCTTGTCGATGACGAGCCCCTCGATCTGGTGGAACATCGGCGTGTGGGTGGCGTCGCTGTCGCTGCGATAGACGCGGCCCGGCGCGATGATGCGGATCGGCGGCGCCTGGGTCATCATCGTGCGGATCTGCAGGTTCGACGTGTGGGTGCGCAGCACCAGCTTCCTGTCGCCATCGGGCTGTTCGGCGACATAGAAGGTGTCGTGCATGGCCCGCGCCGGGTGGCTTTCGGGCATGTTGAGCGCGGTGAAATTGTGCCAGTCGTCCTCGATCTCCGGCCCGGCGACGACGCTGAAGCCGAGGTCGGCGAAGATTTCGGCAAGCTCGTCCATGACCTGGCTGACCGGGTGGATGCTGCCCTGCGGCGGCAGCGCGACGGGCAGGGTCATGTCCTGGCGTTCGGCGGCGAGGCGGGCATCGAGCGCGGCGCTTTCGAGCGCGGCCTTGCGGGCGGCGAGCGCTGCGGAGACGGCCTCGCGCAGGCCATTGAGGCGCGGCCCCTGAACCTGGCGTTCGTCGGGCGACATGCCGCCCAGCGTCTTCAGCAGGGCGGTGACCGACCCCGACTTGCCCATCACGGCGACGCGCACCGCCTCCAGCGCCTCGGGGCTGGCGGCGGCGGTGATCTGGCCGAGGATGTCGGCCTGCAGGCTGTCGGTATCGGTCATCACAATCCTCAAATCGTCATCCCCGCGCCGGCGGGGATCCATCGCCCGCGCCGTCGGTCCGGGAGATGGATCCCCGCCGGCGCGGGGATGACGGCCCGGAACTAGCCGCTGCATCGCCAAAACAAGGGGCGCGGAAAGGTCTCCCCTTCCGCGCCCCTCGATGTCCGTCAGGTCGGGCTGGTGTTACGCAGCGACCTTGGCATCAAGCGCGGCTTGGGCCTGCGCGATGATGGCCTTGAAGGTTTCCGGCTCGTGCATCGCCATGTCGGCCATGATCTTGCGATCGATCTCGATGCCGGCGAGCTTGGTGCCGTGCATGAACACGCCATAGGTCAGGCCCTGTTCGCGCACCGCAGCGTTGATGCGCTGGATCCAGATGGCGCGGAAGCTGCGCTTCTTTACCTTGCGATCGCGATAGGCGTACTGGCCGGCCTTTTCGACGGCCTGCTTGGCGATGCGGATGGTGTTCTTGCGACGGCCATAATAGCCCTTCGCCTGTTCCAGGATCCGCTTGTGACGAGCGTGAGTCGTCGTACCACGTTTGACGCGTGCCATTTACCGGCCCTCCTACTTCAGGCCGTACGGCGCCCAGAGCTTGATGGTCGGGGTATCCGACTTGGCAAGCACCGAGGTTCCGCGATTCTGGCGAATATACTTTGCAGTGTGGCTGATCAGACGGTGACGCTTGCCAGCGACACCATGCTTGACCTTGCCGGATGCGGTGATCTTGAAGCGCTTCTTCACACCGCTCTTGGTCTTGAGCTTGGGCATTTCGTCTCCTGTGGACGCATCATTGAACAGCCACGGCAGCCCATTCAGCCGGGCGGTTCGGTCATGCGAAGGCGGGGCTATAACGAAGCACCGGCCACAGGGCAACCCCTGCGGCCGGTGACTTTCATGTGGCGATGGTTCAGGCGGCCACGGTCTTGCGGCGGCGCATGGCGGCACCGACGAGGCCGAAGCCGGCAATCAGCAGCGTCCAGCTCTGCGGCTCGGGCACGCCAACTGCCAGGGCGTCGCGGACGACCCAGGTTTCATGGCAGCAGTCGCCCTGGCTGCCGTTGTCGGGCTTGTTCCAGACACTGCCGCCGGCGCCGTCACCGTAATCGCAGTGCGTGTAGGCCGAGAACCATGCCGAGGCGCAGGCCGCATCGGCCGAGTTGCCCCCGAAGAAGGTCGCACCGGTGCCGGCTTCGGTGCCACCGGCCGGCACGTTGGCGCCGGCAAAGATGAACTTGGTATAGTCCATGCCGCTGGCGAAGTCCGCCGCGACGGCAACGCGCCAGCCGAGCGTGCCCTGGTAGCTGAGGTCGATGGCGCCGCAGCTGTTGGGACCCGAGGCGTCGCACGGGCTGGCCCAGGCCCAGTCGAGGCCGCCGAAGTTGACATAGGCATTGGTCGGCACCGGGGCATTGATGATGGCGGCGGCAGGGCTGGCAATGGCCAGGGCAAAGGCAGCGGCCGCGGCCGCGGAAAGAATGTGACGCATGTGATCCCCCGAAATGAAACTGTGCTGCTGTTCAGTGAGCAACAATCATGCCAGTTACCCACATCAAGCGAAAACAAGGGGTTAAAAATCCTGAAATATTAACAATGTAAAATATTTCGACACTTTTGCTGCCAAAATCAATCGGCTAGGGCGCGACCTGCCGCCCGACGATGCGTGTCACCGCCAGCCCGCCGGTGACATTGCCGATGGTGCGGAAGATATCGGGGATGGTCTCGATGGCGAGCAGCAGCGGCAGCAGGGTCAGCGGCACCCCCATCGCGATGCAGACGGGCCCGACGACGGCGAAGAACGATACCTGCGCCGGCAGGCCGACCGCGGCGACGCTGACTGGTGCCGCGACCAGCGCGCCCAGCAGCAGCGTGCCGACGCCCATCGGCACGCCGTGGAGATGCCCCAGGTACACCGCCACCGCGACATTGGCCGCGGCGCTGGCCATGCGGAACAGCGACACCGACAGCGGCAGCATGATGCCGGCGGCGGCGCGGTCGACGCCCAGCGGGGCCGCCGCCGCGACCATCGCCGGCAGCGACGCCAGCGACGATTGCGTGCTCATCGCCACCACCTGCGCCGGCACGATGCTGCGCGCGAACAGCGCCGGCGACACCCGACCGATGACGATCGCCGCCGCATAGGCAATGGCGATCGCCAGCAAACAGGCGGCGATGACCAGCAGCATGTAATGCACCAGCACGCCCGCGGCGCCGACACCGGCCGTTACGCCGACCCCGATGGCGAGCGCGAATACGCCCAGCGGCGCCAGCCACAGCACCCAGTCGACGATCACCAGCATCGCCTGGGCCAGGCCCTTGAACACCGCCTGCAGGGCATCGCGCAAACTGGGATCGATGCGGCTGATGGCAAAGCCGAACAGCATGGCGAACACCACCAGCGGCACCATCGCGGTATCGGCGGCGCTGCGGATGATGTTGGTCGGCACGATGTTCTCGAACCAGGCGCCGACCGGCGCCATGTCGGGCGGCGGCGTCGCTGAACGCAGGCTGGCGGCCTCCACCGGCACCGGCCACGCCGCCAGCGCCATGGTCGTCAGCGCCGCCGCCGCCAGCGAGGCCACCACCAGCAGCACCGCGAACCACAGCATCGCCAGCCGCGCCACCCGGCCGCCGGCGCTCGCGGCCGCGCCGGCAATGCCGGTGACCAGCAGCGCGAACACCAGCGGCACCACCGTCATTGTCAGGCCGTCGATCCACAATTTGCCGACCGGCTGCGCCACCGCCAGCACCGGCGCCGCGGCGTCGCTGCCGGCGATGACGACGCCGGTGGCAAGGCCCGCGATCAGGCCGATCAGGATCCGCGTCGATCGCCCCGGCAGGCGCCCCGCCGGCCGCACCGGCGGCTTTGAAACATCCATGGTTGCGCCCGTCGTTGCCCGTTTGTGCCCCCGGCGGAACCATTACGGACAACAGTACTGCGGGGTTCCGGGCTGCGGGGTTCCGGCGCCCTAGCGCGCCGCCCCCAGCTGGCGGAAGATCTCCGCCTCGCGCGGGCGGTACAGGGTGCCGTCCTTGCGGATCAGGTCGTGGAACCAGATTGTCGGCGGCTGCAGCGTATAGGGGCGTTCCCAGCTGTCCCACGGCAGGGTCGTCTGGATGCGGCCCTCGACCAGGCCCCAGTTGACCATGGCGATCTTTTCGCGCCGGGCGATCGGCAGGATGGTATCGACGTTGGAGCCGTTGCCGCGCGCCAGCCATTCGGTACACAGCAGCGGCCGGCCATAGGGGCGCAGCTGGCGGATGCGCGCCTCGAACTGTTCGGGCCATTCGTAATTGTGGAAGCTGATGACGTCGGACTGCGCCACCTGCGTCTGCTGGATGGGGGTCAGCTTGCCGGCGGTCGGCGACCAGTCCTCGCCGATCCACAGCCCGCTGGTCAACGGCTGGCGCGGGCGCTTGGCACGCGCCCATTGGAAGACCTGGGGCAGCAATTGCTCGATGCGGGTGCGTTCCTCGGCGAGCTGCGAGGCGTTGTAGCTGCCGCCGCCGGGGTTGTCGGGCTCGTTCCAGACGTCCCAGGCCAACACGCGATCATCGTTGCCGAAGCTGCCGACGATATCCTCTACATAGGCGCGCAGCCGGGCGTCCTGCGTGGGGTCGATCAGCGCGCTGCGGCTCGGCCCCTGCACCCAGCCGCTGTTGTGGACGCCGGGGATCGGCGGTCGCTGCGGGCCGATGACGGGGTCGGGATCCCAGCAGCTGTCGAACAGCACGAAGATCGGCCGGATGCCGTGGCGGGCGGCGATGGCGAGGAAGGCGTCGATGCGCTGCTTCATCCCCGCCGGGTCCTGCTGCCAGGCGAGGTCGTGGAGATAGACGCGCATGGTGTTCATGCCGAACTGCTGGCGGGCGATCCCCAGCTCGCGATCGATGGTCTTCGGATCGAAGGTCGCCGCCTGCCACATCTCGAGCTGGTTGATGGCAGTGGCGGGAATATAGTTGGCGCCGACGATCCACGGCTGCTTGTCGTACCAGCGCTGCGCCTGCGCCGGCGTCCAGCGCGCTGGGCTTGTGGCTTCGGTCTGGGCGGCCAGGGGCGAGGCGAGCGGCGCCTGCAGGGCCAGCGCCAGGGCAAGGAACAGGGCGGAACGCGGCATCGTCATCTCACTGCTGGAAAGCGGAACAGGATCGTGTTGCGATAGGTCTGGCCGGGGTCGAGCCGCACCGATCCGAAGTCGGGGCGGTTGGGCGTGTCGGGGAACATCTGCGGTTCCAGCACGACGGCGTCGCCTTGGCGGTACAGTTTCCCGGATTTGCCGACGACGCTCGCATCGAGGAAATTGCCCGAATAGAATTGCACGCCGGGCTGGTTCGACAGCACTTCGAGGACGCGGCCGCTCACCGGCTCCTCGACCCGCGCCACCAGCCGCGGTACCGCCGCGACCTTGCGATCGATGACCCAGTTGTGGTCGTAGCCCTTGCCGAAACGGATCTGCTCGTCGCCGGCGTCGCGGACCCGGGCGCCGACGGGGGTGGGTTTGCGGAAATCGAACGGCGTGCCGGCGACGGACCGGAATTCGCCGGTCGGGATGGCGGTGGCATCGGTCGGGTTGAAGCTGTCGGCCGGGATGGTCAGCACATGGCCCATGGCGCCGCCGGGGCTGCCTTCGCCGGCGAGGTTCCAATAGGCGTGGTTCGACAGGTTGACGAGTGTCGGCTTGTCGGTGGTCGCGGTGTATTCGATGGCGATGGCGCCGCCTTCCAGCGCATAGCGCGCGGTGACGGTGACAGTGCCGGGATAGCCCTGGTCACCATCGGCGCTGGTCAGGCCGAGAGTCACCGAGGGCTTGTCGCCGCCCGTCGTGGCGAGCACCCGCCACAATTGCTTGTCAAAGCCCTGGGTGCCACCGTGCAGCGAATTGGGGCCGTTGTTGACCGGCACCTGATAGCTCTTGCCGTCGAGCGTGAACTTGCCGCCGGCGATGCGGTTGGCGACGCGGCCGACGATGACGCCGAAATATTCGGACTTGGCGAGATAGCCGGCGAGATCGTTGTAGCCGAGCGCCACGTCGACGACCTTGCCGGCGCGATCGGGCACCAGCACCGACTGGATGCCGGCGCCCCAGGTGATGATCCGTACCGTCAGCCGCCCGTCGCTGAGCGTGATCGCCTCTACCGCGCGGCCGTCGGGCAGGGTGCCGAAGGGCTTGCGTTCCGGCTCCGCCGCCATCGCGCTGCTCGCCATCACCACCGCCAACGCTCCCATCGCCAAAGTCATCCGCATGCTATCGCCTTGCTGCTGCCGTCGCAGCCTCTATCATGGCCGCGGGGACGCCTGTTGTAGTGGAGCGCCTGTTGCTTGTCGTGCTGCTTGCCGCCGCCGTCGCGGCCCCCGAACCGGTCATCCGCGCCGATTTTCCCGATCCTTTCCTGCTGCCGGTAGGCAGCCGCACACTGGCGTTCGCCACCAACCACGGCGACACGAATGTCCAGGTCGCCATCTCCGCCGACCTGAAGGACTGGCGCCGGCTGCCCGATGCGCTGCCGACGCTGCCGGCCTGGGCCAGACGCGGCTTTACCTGGGCGCCGGAGGTGATCGCCGTCGATGGCGGCTATGTGCTGTATTTCACCGCGCGCGATGAAAAGTCGGGCCTGCAGTGCATCGGCGCCGCGACCGCCGTCGACCCGCGCGGGCCGTACACGCCGCAGGGCACGGCGCCGCTGGTCTGCGACACGGCGCGCGGCGGCAGCATCGACCCGAGCCCGTTCCGCGACGCCGACGGCCGGCTGTATCTTTATGTGAAGAACGACGGCAACCACCCGCGCTTCAACCTGCCGACCGAGATCGTCGCGCAGCCGCTCAGCGCCGACGGCCTGGCGCTGACGGGCCGCCCGGTGGCGCTGGTCCGCAACGATGCCGACTGGGAAGGCCGGGTCGTCGAGGCGCCGACCATGGTGCGTCGCGGCCGCGCCTATGTGCTGCTGTTTTCCGCCAACGACTATGGCTGGCCGCGCGCGGCCACGCTGTCGCCCTATGCCATCGGCTGGGCGCGCTGTGCCGGACCGCTGGGGCCGTGCAGCGATGCGCCCGGTAATCCGCTGCTCGCCAGCCGGGATGCCGCCGCCGGCTGCCTGTCCGGCCCCGGCCATGCCGCGGTGCTGCAACGGCCGGAGGGCGATGTCATCGCTTTCCATGCCTGGTCGGCGACGGCGCGCTGCCGGCCGGATCGCGAGGCGCGGTTTCTTCACCTCATGCCGCTGCGCTGGGACGGCGACACGCCGGTGGTGGGCGCCGAGTAAGAAGCTTCTGCTCCCTCCCCCTTGCGGGGAGGGAGTTGCGCGTGCGCCTGTTGCGGCACCCTAGATTCGCACCCGGATGCCGAAGGAATAGATGCTCTCCTCGTAACGCACGTCGCGCGGGTAGCGCTCGGTCTCCGAGATGTTGCGGAAATCGCGGAACGGCTTGCCGAGGATGTTGGAGATGTCGATCGCGAAGGTGATGCGCGGGTCGGGGGTTACGTTGAACGACAGGTCCAGGCGGGAGATGCCCTGCGTGAACTCGTTGGCGATGCTGCCGCCGCCGGCACTGACCTCGAAGCTGCGCGGGAAGTCGGAGCGGTAGTTGTACGCCAGCCGCGCCGAGATCAGCCCGCTCTCGTACAGGCCGACGATGTTGTAGGTGTGTTTCGACACGTCGTTGAAGCCGACCCGCAGGTCGCTCAGCCCGCCGAACTCGTCGGTCAGCGCCTGGTCGCCGGTCAACAGCGTGTAATTGGCCTGGATGCCGAAATTGCGCAGCGGCTCGGGGACGAATTCGAAATCGAAGAAGCTGGTCACCTGGGCCTCGAGGCCCTCGAGCCGGCCCTTGCCGCCGTTGCCCGGCCGGCTGATGCGCAAGCTGCCATAGACGGGATCGTCGACGAAGAAGGTGAAATTGTTGATGAAGCCGGTGAAATCGCGCCGGAACACGCCGACCGAGGCCAGCCCGGTGCGCGAGAAATAATATTCGAGGCTGGCGTCCCAATTGGTCGAATCGGTCGGCTGCAGGTCGGGGTTGCCGCCGCGCGCGGTGCGGAAGCTGTTGCCGCCGGGCGGATCGATGATGAGGCCGGGGTTGAGGTCGCCGAAGTTGGGCCGTGTCCGGGTCTTGGACCAGGCCAGGCGCAGCTGCAGCTGGTCGGTAAAGCCGGCGCGCAGCGAGGCATTGGGCAGGTAATCCCAATAGGCGGTGTTGGCGACGGTCGGCACAAAGCTTTCGCCATTGGCGTCGATCACCCGCGACGTACCCTGCAGCCCGTTCTCGGTGCGCACGGCGCGCAGCCCGACGGTGCCGTCGATCGGGAAGCCGAAATCCACGGCATATTTGGCCTGGCCATAGACCGCATAGGTCTTTTCATTGGCCGTATAGGCCTGCAGCGGATCGGGCGTCGGCAGGCCGGGGGCAAAGCCGGCGACCTGGCGCAGTTGCGCGACATTGGCGCGGATGCTCTCCCGCGTCGCCGAGGCCCAGGTCCGTTGCGGCTGGATGTCGCTGCCGCGAAAACCCGTCTGCGTCGTCGCGATGGTCACCGGCAATGATGCCAGCGGCCGGCGCTGGTCTTCGGCCGGGGCATAGCGTTCGGCGTTTTCGAAACTGCCCTGCCGGTCGGTGAAGCGGCCGCCGAACTGGATCGTCGGGATGAAGTCGAAGCCCGTTTGCCATTCGAGGTCGGCGCGCGCCTGCCAGTCGTCACCGCGGGCGATCAGGTTGCGATCGAAAAAGCCGCGATAGATGTAGTTGCCGGCGTCGGTCAGGTCGAAACCCGGGAAGTTGAACTCGACGCCGCCATCGCCGCGCGGCACGTCGAAATCGACGTCGACCGTCGGTGCCCGGGCAAAGGCATAGTCGAAGCTGTAGATCGACAGGTCGAAGCGGCTCTGGGTGCGCGCCACGTCGAAGCTCAGCTTGACGCGCTCGGTCGTCCAGGCGCCGCCCACGGCATATTGGTAGGTGTCGGTCTTTTCGTTGGTCGCCGCCTGATAGCCGTCGGGGCGGTTGGTGCCGGTCGCCGTCAGGCTTTGTGCGCTGGTGCCGCCGGGGCGCAGCACGACGTTGCTGAACTGCGGCGGCGGCGCCCCGCCGGGGCCGAACAGCGGCACGAACATGTTGCGGTCATCGACTTCGCGGCGAAAGCCCTGGAACAGGAAGTCGCCATAGAATTCGAGGTTGTCGGTCGGTTTCCATTGCACCGCGGCGTTGACCGACGGCCGCTGGCGATAGCCGGGCGACTGGAAGAACCCGACGGCATCGGGAAAGCGGAACGGCGCCTGGGCGCTCTGTTCGGGGCTGGCGGTGGCGATGGCGCCGCTGTCGAAGCGCGCCGAATCGAGGTAGCGCAGCCGGGTGTACGACACGTTGACCAGCGCGCCGACTTCGCCGATGCCGGTGTCCCAGCGGTTCGACACCAGCAGGTTGCCGTTCCAGTCAAGCGATTGCGACTGGGTGGCGAGCGTGGTGTTGAAGGCGCCGGCGATCTCCAACCCGTCGAAATCGAAGGGCCGCCGCGAGCGCACGTTGATGAGGCCGGCAAGGCCGGGCTCGACGAGGTTGGCGGTCGACGACTTGAACACTTCCAGCGCGGCGACGCCGCCGGCGGGGAAATCCTGGGTGGCGACGACGCGCTGTTCGGCGGTGAAGATCTCGCGGCCGTTGTAGGTGGTGGTGAACTGCGGCAGGCCGCGGATGCGCACCTGCTGGGCCTCGCCGTTGCGGCGGTCGACCTGGACACCGGTGATGCGGGCGAGCGAGTCCGACACGTTGATATCGGGCAGCTTGCCGATGTCCTGGGCGACGATGGCGTCGACGATCTGGTCGGCGTTGCGCTTGATGCCCTGCGCCGATCGCAGCGACTGGCGGAAACCGGTGACGACGATGGTGTCGGCGCCGGCGTCGGCGTCGTCGGCGGCGGCGCTTTCGGTGCCGGCGGCCGGCGTCCCGGCCTGGCTGCCGGCGGCTGGGCCGGTCGGCGGCACGGTGCCGGCCTGTTCGGGAACGCTTTGCGCGGCAGCGCCGGTGGCGGCGAGCATCAGCAATGAGCACGCCGACCCGTAAAGAAAACGGTAACGCATCGCCAACACCTCCCGTTAACACATGGCCTTTCTTTGAAGACCTGGTGAACGGCTTAACCGATGCGGGCAGGGTGCGACAATCACTGCCTAGTATTACACAGGCGTAACATCGGCGCGCTGTTGTTTTATTGCATCAGCCGATCACCACCAGGTGGCGTAAAGTGCAACAAGGATGGCGACGATACCGACGGCGGCGATGTTGAAGCCGCCTGTCGTCGTGTAGTCGACATCGTCGGTGCGGATATGGTTGGTGGCGGTGGCGCGCGGCCGCGCCAGTGACACGACCACCGCCAGCGCCAGCGCCAGCAGGAACACGATGCCCATCCGGTCCATGAACGGCACACCGGGCGCCAGCGCCTTCATCGCCACCGACAGCACGAACGAGCCGATGGTGGCGGCCAGCGCGCCGGCCTCGGTCGCCGGCTTCCAGAACAGGCCGAGCAGGAAGATGACGACGATGCCCGGCGTGAAGAAGCCGGTGTATTCCTGGATGTACTGGAAGGCCTGGTCGAAGCTGCCGAGCAGCGGCCGGGCGGTGACGATGGCCAGGCCGATGGCGACGACGGCGGTGATGCGGCCGACCTTGACGAGATGGCGGTCGCTGCCCTCGCTGGCCTTGTAGCCGGCGCGCTGGGCATAGATGTCGAGGGTGAAGATCGTCGCCACCGAATTGATCTTGGACGCTGTCGACGCGATGATGGCGGCGACCAACGCCGCGAACACCAGCCCGAGCAGCCCGGTCGGCAACAGCCGCATCATCGTCGGATAGGCCTCGTCGGGCCGGGCGAGATCGGGCGCCAGCACCACCGCGGCGATGCCCGGCAGCACGATGATGACCGGCATCAGCAGTTTCAGGAACACGGCGAAGACGACGCCCTTTTGCGCTTCCTTCAGGCTTTTGGCGGCGAGCGCGCGCTGGATGATATACTGGTTGAAGCCCCAGTAGCTGAGGTTGGCGATCCACATGCCGCCGACCAGCACGGAGATGCCGGGCAGGTCCTTGTAGAACGGGTTGTCGCGCGACAGGATCATGTCGAAATGTTCGGGCAGCCGGGCGCTGAGCGTGGCGAAGCCGCCGAGGATGCTGCCGCCGCCGATCTCCCCCAATGTCAGCGCCGAGATGACGAGGCCGCCGAAGACCAGCAGGCTGACCTGGACGATATCGGTCAGCGCCACCGCCTTCAGCCCGCCGCGGATCTGGTAGAGCAGCGCGAACAGGCCGAGGCCGATCAGCGCGATATCCTGCGGCACCCCGGCGACCTTGGTGACGGCGATCGAGCCGAGCCAGATGATCGAGGTCAGGTTCACGAACACATACAGGCCGAGCCAGAACACCGCCATCAGCGTGCGGATGCGGGTGCCGTAGCGCCGTTCGAGGAACTGCGGCATCGTGTAGATCTCGTTACGGAGGAAGATCGGCAGGAAGAACTTGCCGACGATCAGCAATGTCGCCGCCGCCATCCATTCATAGGAGGCGATGGCGAGGCCGATGGCATAGCCCGACCCCGACATGCCGACGATCTGTTCGGCCGAGATGTTGGCGGCGATCAGCGAGGCGCCGATCGCCCACCAGGGCAGCGATTTCGATGCAAGGAAATAGTCCGACGAGCCCTTCACCTCGCCCTTCTTGTCGCGGCTGACATATTGCGCGAGGCCGAAGATGCCGATGGCATAGGCGATGACGACGGCGATATCGACGGGGGCCAGCATGGGGTCGGTCCATCCCTTTGTGCCCGGGGCAGCGGCGCGTCGGAGACGCCAGGCAACAGTTTTTGCGATTCGGCAGGGCGGCACGATTCATCGGCGCGCGGCGGAAGGCAAGCCATTGGCGGCAATCGCGTCGCGCAGGCCGGAACGTGCGATTAAATGGCTGTGGCCAAGGAACTCTGCAGGGGCCGCATGCGCTTTTGACGGGCAACCAGAGGAGATGCGAAATGTCCGATGCCCCCGAAGACCTGATGGACCTGTACGTCGACGAGCTGAAGGATCTGTGGTCCGCCAACGACCAGATGCTGCGCGCGCTGAAGCAGATCGGCCAGGAAGCCAGCGACGACAAGCTGAAGGAAATGCTGGAGAAGTCGCAGGACGGCATCAGCCGGCATACCGACATGCTGAAGAACCTGATCGCCGAGCAGGGCGAGGAGGTCGAGAAGGAGCATTGCCGCGGCATGCAGGGACTGGTCGCCGAAGCGATCAAGCACACCATCGACGATGCCCCTGAAAAGGGCCCGGTGCTCGACGCCCAGATCATCGCCCAGTACCAGCGCATGAGCCATTACGGCATCGCCGGTTTCGGCACGGCCGCCGCCTATGCAGCGGCATTGGGCCTCGAGGATGATGTCGAGGAGCTCAAGGCGGCAACCGGCGAAATCTACGGCGCCGACGAATACGCCACCCAGCTTGCCGAGACGACGGTCAACATCGACGCCGTGGAGGGCTGAGCCTGCGGCGGGCCGGTCAGCCGATCATGCGCTGATATTCGGCTTCCGGCCCGCCATAGGAACCGCCGGCGAGGTGGAGCAGCAGGGTGCGGTCGATGACATCGACCGCACCGCGCTCCATGACGATACCGCCGAGCGCCACCAGGCGATGCAGCGCGACGGTGATGCCGGCGCGCCGCACGCCGAGCATGATCGACATGCTCTCGTGAGTCAGCGCGATCCCGGTCAGCCCGACGCGATCGCCGCACATCAGCAGCCAGCGCGCCAGGCGTTGCTCGACGTTGAACTGGGCACTCGCCAGCGCCGTGTCGGCCACCTGCGTCATGAACACCTGCACATAGGCGAGCATCAGCGCCGTCAACGCCGGGCTGTCGTCCATGGCGTCGCGCATGACGCTGGCCTTGACGCGAAGCGCCGGGCCCGGAATCTGGACGAGCAACCGCTGGCTGGCACGGTCGGCGCCGAGCAGGATGGCGACGTCGGAAAAGCCGTCGAAGCCGATGACGGCGACTTCGGTTTCCTGCCCGGCCGGCGCCATGGCAATCGCCGACAGCAAGCCCGCCAGCGGAAACCAGCAATAGGGAAGCGGCGCCTGCGGCAGCAACAGATCGACCCCGCGCACCAGGTCGACCTCGGTCGCGGCATCGAGAATGCGCGCGGCATCGGCGGAGGTCATTGCCTGAATCAGCTGGTTAGGGTGCCGGTTCGGAATGAACCCCGGCGCTGGCTCCGGGAGTAGGATGGCATGGGCTATGTTCATACATGGCAGCGTAGGCGGTCGTTGCGGGGGCTGCCCTGTCCTGCCGCAGGGCGATCTTCGCCCGGGCGGCGGAATAGACCTGTCCGCCGCATCGGCAGTTGCGGGGGTGGCATGCGTGCGATTGCAGCCGGCGCGCGTTACGCGCCATGAGATGGCGATGATCAATCCCTGGGTTATGAAGATGGAGCAGTTCACCTGCTTCAGCCCCGCCGAGCGGCAGCGGCTCGACGCCATTGTCGACAGCCGCCAGCGTACCTACGCCGCCGGCGACGACATCATCGCCGATGGCGGCCATGCCGCGGTCTGCCATGTGCTGCTCAGCGGCCTGGCCTGCCGCTACAAGCTGATGCCGGGCGGCGACCGCCAGATCATGGCCTTCCTCGTGCCCGGCGACCTGTGCGATGCCGAGATTTTCGTGCTGAAGACGATGGATCATGCCGTCGGCGCCCTGACCCCGACGACGACCGCCGTCATTCCGGCCTGCGACATGCGGCAGATGCTGCGCGAGGACAGCAGCATATCGGAGGCGCTGTGGTGGGGAACCATGACCGACCTCGGCGTGCTGCGCGAGCGGATCATCGACCATGGCAGCCGCGACGCCACCGAACGCATCGCCCATCTGCTGTACGAGCTGCTGATCCGTTATCGCATCATCGGCGGCACCAGCGGCAACAGTTTCGACTGGCCGATCACCCAGACCGACCTTGCCGATGCCACCGGCCTGACGCCCAGCCATGTCAACCGCGTGCTGCAACGCTTTCGCGACGATGGCGTCATCAGCCTGCGCAGTCACCTGCTGACCGTGCTGAAGCCCGCGCGCCTGAAGACCATCGGCCTGTTCAGCGCCGGCTATCTGCACCTCGACCGTACGGTCGCAGGCGATGCGGACGTCTGCGCGCGCGCCGGCGACCTGCTATAGCCTGCCGGATGACCCATGCGGAACGAACCTGCCCGGCCGGGCTTATATGACGATGGACCTGTCCCCAGCCAGCCAGCCGCCGGTACCTGCCGATCGATCGACCGCCCGCCGGCGCTGGCGCGGCGTCGCCATCGGCGTCGGCGTGGTACTGGCCGTGCTGCTTGGCCTCTATGTCTATCAATATGTCACCAAGGGCCGGTTCTGGCGCAGCACCTTCGAACGCATGGTTTCCGAACGCGCCGGGCGCCCGGTCCGTGTCGCCGGCGAATTCCAGCTCTACCTCGACCCCAACATCCGCTTTCGCGCCGATGGCCTGTCGGTCGCCAACCCCGAATGGGCGGCGGCGGACCAGTTCTTCACCGCCCGCACCATCGCCCTCGATGCGTCGCTGTGGCAGGCGATCTTCGGTGACATCACGGTCGACGACCTCGTCGTCGACGGTGGCCGGCTCGGGCTGGAGCGGCGCGCCGACCGCGCCAACACCTGGACCTTCGGCGGCGGCGAGCTCGACATTCCCCATATCGTCCGCGCCGCGGTCACCGACACCCGCATCGCGCTGATCGACGCGCCGACGAAAACCCGCCTCGACATCGCCATCGGCGATATCGCCGGTACGTCTGCCGGCACGCGCCGCATCGCCGGGCCGCTGACCTTCGCCGGCAAGGGCTCGACGCGCGGCGCGCCGATCAGCTTCGAAGGCCGGCTGACGACGCCCAACGAGGCCATGACCGGTGGCCGCCTCGGCCTCGATGTCGCCGGCACCATCGCGCGCACCCGCATCACCGTCGCCGGCACCATCCCCGGCGCCACTCGCATCGACGGCGCCGACCTCAGGCTGACGGTGGCGGGGCGCAATTTCCAGGAGCCGGGGTTGCTGTTCGGCGTCGCCCTGCCGGCAACGCGGCCCTATCGGCTTGCCGCCAACATGACCAAGCTCGACCGCGAGTTCCGCTTCACCAACCTCACCGGACGCATCGGCGATTCGGACATTGCCGGCCGGCTGACCGCCACCATGGCCGAGGACCGGCCCGTCGGCGAACCGCGGGGGCGCTTCCGCGTCGACGGCACGCTGACCAGCAAGACGCTCGACATCAAGGATGTCGGCCCGCTGATCGGCTATAGTCCGGAGCGGCTGGAGGCCGGGCAGGGCGTCGTCGTTCAGGTCGCCGGCCGGCCGCGGCTGATGCCCGACGCGCCGCTGGCGACCGAGGCGCTGGGCAAGTTCGACGCCCGCATCGACTATCGCGCCACCAGCGTGCGCACCGGCAAGCTGCCGTTCGACAATCTGCGGCTGCGGCTCGATCTCGATGACCGGCTGCTGACGCTGTCGCCGCTGGCCTTCGATATCGCCGGTGGCCGGCTGATCGCCAAGGTCGGCATCAACGCCCGCAACGTGCCGGTGCTGACCGACTATGACATTCGCCTGACCCAGCTGCCGCTCGGCAAGCTGCTGACCGGCTTCAAGGTGGAGGATGCCGGCACCACGGCGTCGATCCGCGGCCGCCTGCAGCTGAAGGGCAAGGGCGACACCGTCCACAAGTCGCTGGCCTCGGCCAACGGGCGCATCGCCTTTGTGGTGCCGTCGGGGACGCTGTGGCTGCGCAATATCGAGCTTGCCGAGCTCGATTTGCAGAATTTCCTGACCGCGCTCATCGGCAAGAAGCTGAAAGAGCAGCGGCAGATCAACTGCGGGATCGTCGCCTTTACGGTCACCGACGGGCGCGCCATCGCCGATCCGATCCTCATCGATACCAACAAGGCGGTGCTGCGCGGGCGCGGCGGCTTCAGCTTCAAGGACGAGGCGCTGGCCATGTCGGTGGAAGCCGATTCCAAGCAGTTCAGCCTGTTTTCCGGACAGTCGCCGATCGGCATCAACGGCTATTTCGCCAAGCCCGGCATCAACCCGATTTCGGGCGAACTGCTCGCCCGCGCCGGCGCCGCCGCGACGCTCGGCCTGGTGGCGACGCCGATCGCCGCCATCGCCGCGTTCATCGACCTGGGCGACGCCAAGGACGTCAACTGCACGCCGATCCTGGCGGCGCGGCGCGATAATCCGGCCAGTCGGCGAGCTAACGCCAGGGCGAAGAACTAGGCTTGCCTGTCGTCACCCCCGCGAAGGCGGGGGTCCATCGCCCGAACCTGCCCATCCAAGCGCGACGCGCAGGCGATGGATCCCCGCCTTCGCGGGGATGACGATCCGACGCGTAAGCAAGCGGCTCCAGCGCCTCAGGCGCGCCCGGCGGTGGCGCTCAGCTGCCCGACGGCGATGCCGAGGCCGCGATAGGCGCTGGCCCAGCGCTCGTCCTGCGCGGTGTCGAACAGCAGCGCGGTGTCGCCCGGCGCCAGTTGCCAACCGTGCCGCGTCAGCTCCGTTTCGAGCTGGCCGCCGGCCCAGCCGGTATAGCCCAGCGCCGCCAGCCAGTGCCGCGGGCCCTTGCCGAGCGCGATGTCGCGCAGGATGTCGACGGTCGAGGTCAGCGCCCATTTGCCGTCGACGTTGATGGTGCTCTGGCCCTCGTATTCGGGGCTGTGCAGGACAAAGCCGCGGCCGGGCTCGACCGGGCCGCCGACCAGCACCCGGGCATCGATGGGCGTCACGCCGGGATCGATGTCGAGCTGTTCCATCAGCTCGCGCACCGTCAGCGAATCATGCGCATGGTTGACGACGAGGCCGAGCGCGCCGTCTTCGTCGTGGACGCACATGGCGATGACGCTGCGTTCGAAGCGCGGGTCGCCGATGCCGGGCATCGACAGCAGCAACTGGCCGACAAGGAAGGGGGGCGCGTCCATCCCCCTACAGTAGGTCGTGGCCGCGCAAATGCCAGACCCCCGCTGCTGCGCATGCGTCGCGACCGCGGCAGGACGCGGCGTTACGGCGCTGGACGCTGCTTGTCGCCGCGGCTATCGCAGGGGCATATTCATCACCTTCGTGATAAAGGGACCCGAACAATGACCATCAAGGTTGGTGACACGATTCCATCGGCAACATTGGTCAAGGCCACCGACGCCGGCCCCGAGCCGATTACCACCGACGCGCTGTTCGGCGGCCGCACCGTGGCACTGTTCTCGGTGCCGGGCGCCTTTACCCCGACCTGTTCGGCCAAGCACCTGCCGGGCTTTGTCTCCAATGCCGGGACCATTCGCGAGCACGGCGTCGATGAAATCGTCTGCCTGTCGGTCAACGACGCCTTTGTCATGGGCGCTTGGGGCAAGTCGGCCAGCGCCGGCGACAAGGTGACGATGGTTGCCGACGGCAGCGCCGATTTCACCAAGGCGCTCGGCCTCGAGATGGACGCCAGCAAGTTCGGCATGGGCATCCGCGGCCAGCGTTTCTCGATGATCGTCAAGGACGGCGTCGTCACCCTCCTCAACGTCGAGGAACCGGGCGCCTTTGCCGTGTCGTCGGCCGAGCACCTGATGGGCCAGCTGGCCTGAAGGCGGCAGGCGGGAGCCAGCCCATGGGGGTCAATGCGGGCGTGACCCGGGGCGTTACCCGCCGCAACCTGCTGATCGCCGCCGGCGTCGGCACCGGCCTCGCCGTCGGCTGGGCGGCGTGGCCGCGCCGGCGCGCCATCGGCTGGGCGGCGGGCGAGGGCGAGCAGGTCATCAACGCCTTCATCAAGGTCGGCGTCGACGGCCGGGTGACGGTCGCCGTGCCGCAGGCCGAAATGGGGCAGGGGGTCTGGTCGGGCCTTGCCCAGATCGTCGCCGATGAACTGGGTGCCGACTGGCGCGCCGTCGGTGTCGAGCCGGCGCCGCTCGGCCCCGAATATGCCAACCACGGCGCCTTCAACGACCAGCTTGCCGGCATGCCGGCGGCGATGCGCGGCCTTGCCGGCTGGGGCGCGACGAAGGTCGTCGAATATCTCGAATTCCAGATCACCGGCGGCAGCACCTCGATCCGCGGCTTCGAGGCGCCGCTGCGCCACGCCGGCGCCGCGGCGCGCGAGATGCTGTGCCGCGCCGCCGCCCGGCGCTGGGATGTCGACTGGGACGAATGCGACACCGCCGGCGGCTTTGTCGTCCACAAGGCCAATCGCATCGCCTTTGCCGACATCGCCGGCGACGCGCGGCTGGAGGATGCCCCCGACGAACCGGTGCTGCGGGCGGCGCCGGTGCTCGTCGGCAAGCCGGTGCTGCGCCTCGACATCCCGGCCAAGACCGACGGCTCGGCGCGCTTTGGTGCCGATGTCCGCCTGCCGGGCCTGCGCTATGCCGCCATCGCCCAGGGCCCGATCGGCGCGCGGCGGACCGGTATCGACCGTTCGGCGCTGCCCGCCGGCGCGCGGCTGGTCGAGCAGCCGGACTTTGTCGCCGTCGTCGCCGATGGCTGGTTCGCCGCGAAGACCGCGCTCGAGGCCGTGAAGATCAGCTATGCCGCCGCCGCCAATCCGCCGGGGCCGTGGCTGGAGGCCGGGCTGAAGGCGGCGCTCGACTCGGAGGGCACCGAAGTGCGCAGCGACGGCAGCGTCGGCGCCGCGCGTGGCACCGGATCGATCACCGCCGATTATACGCTGCCGTTCCTCGCCCATGCCTGCCTGGAGCCGATGACGGCGACGGCGCGCATCGAGAACGGCAAGTGCGAGGTCTGGGCGCCGACCCAGTCCGCCACCATCGCCACCTGGGGCGTGGCCCGGGCGCTCGATATCGACGCCGATGATGTCGTCATCTACCCGACGCTGCTCGGTGGCGGCTTCGGCCGCAAGGTGGAGATGGATGCCTGTGTCCAGGCGGCGCTGATCGCCCGCGCCGTCGGCGCGCCGGTCCAGCTGATCTGGAGCCGCGAGGAAGATTTCGGCCACGACATGTGGCGGCCCGCCGTCGCCGCCCGGCTGCGCGGCAGCGCCGGCCCCGGCGGCATCGGCGCCTGGGATGCCCATGTCGCGGTGCCCGACATCGGCGCCGGCTTCACGGGCCGCAACGTCCCCGCCGTCGCCGGTAGCCCCAAGGCCGGCGCCGGCGCCATCGAGGGCGCGGTCGACCTGCCCTATGCCATCGACGGCGTCCGCGTCGTCCACAGCCTTGCCGACTGCAACGTGCCGCTGGGGTTCTGGCGTTCGGTCGGCCACAGCTTCACCGGCTTCATCGTCGAAAGCTTCGTCGACGAGCTGGCGGTGTCGGCCGATGTCGATCCCGGCAGCTTCCGCCTGGCGATGCTCAAGGACCAGCCCCGCCATGCCGCCGTGCTGCGCGCCGTGCTGCAGGCCGGCGGGCCGCTTGGCCGGGTGTCGCCGGGTGTCGGCCGCGGCGTGGCGCTCGTCGAAAGCTTCGGCAGCATCGTCGCCCAGGTCGCCGAGGTGGCGCTGGTCGATGGCGCGCCGCCGCGCGTCACCCGGGTGTGGGCGGCGGTCGATTGCGGCCGCGTCATCAACCCCGACACGGTGCGTGCCCAGGTCGAGGGCGGCATCGTCTATGGCCTGACCGCGGCGCTGCACGGCCGTGTCAGCTTTGCCGGCGGCGAGGCCGAGCAGCGCAATTTCGACAGCTATCCGCTGCTCACCCTCGCCGATGCGCCGGCGATCGAGGTCATCATCATCGCATCGAACGAAAATCCCGGCGGCATCGGCGAGCCCGGCACGCCGCCGATCGCGCCGGCCGTCGCCAACGCCATCTTTGCCGCGGGCGGCGGCCGCCGCCGTGACCTGCCGTTGGTGGCGGCATGAACAGCGCCTTTCCCAACCCGCAGCCGGCGATGACCGTGTTGCCCGCCGACCACCCCAAGGCGCGGGTCGGCCGGGTCGGCGTGCTGCTGGTCAATCTCGGCTCCCCCGACGCCCCCGATGTGCCGTCGGTGAAGCGCTTCCTGGGCGAATTCCTGTCGGATCCGCGCGTCATCGAGATCCCGGCGTTCATCTGGAAGCCGATCCTCAACCTGCTCATCCTCAACATCCGGCCGCGCACGACGGCTGCCAACTATGCCAAGGTGTGGACGCCCGAAGGCTCGCCGATCACCGCCATCACCCGGCGCCAGGCCGAGGCGTTGCAGGGCGCCTTCGGCCCGCAGGTCATCGTCGACTGGGCAATGCGCTATGGCACAAGGTCGATCGGCGAACGGCTGCAGGCGCTGATGGCCGAAGGTTGCGACCGCATCGTGCTGGCGCCGCTGTATCCGCAATATTCGGCGGCCACCAACGCGACGGTCGTCGATGCCGCCAATGCCGCGATCGCCGGCTGGCGCTGGCAGCCGGCGCTGCGCACGCTGCCGCCCTATTACGACAATCCCGACCATATCGCGGCGCTCGCCGCCGGGGTGCGGGAGGGGCTGGAACGCCTCGATTTCGAGCCGCAGCTGATCGTCACCAGCTTCCACGGCATGCCGCAGCGCACGCTCGATCGCGGCGACCCCTATCACTGCCAGTGCCTGAAGACCGGGCGGCTGCTGCAGGCGGAACTGCAGCTGCCGGTGAAGGTGACCTTCCAGTCGCGCTTCGGCCGCGCCGAATGGCTGCGTCCCTATACCGACGGCACGCTCGAAACGCTGGCGGCGGAGGGTATTCACCGCATTGCCGTCGTCTGCCCGGGCTTTTCCGCCGATTGCCTCGAAACGCTCGAGGAGGTCGCGATGGAAGGCCGCGAGACGTTCCTCGAGCACGGCGGCACGCATTTCGCCTATCTGCCCTGCCTCAACGATACGCCGACGGGCGTGGAAATGTTGCGCGCCTTGCTGGCGCGGGAACTTGCGGGCTGGGTGTAAGCCGCTAGTGTCGGTTCATCGAGCCCATTGAATAGGGCCGGGGAGAGACACGCATGGCACGAACAGCAATTGTCACCGGCGGCACGCGCGGCATCGGCGAGGCGATCTGCCTCGCATTGCAGGCCGAAGGCATCAGCGTCGCGGCGAATTACGGCGGCGACGACGCCAAGGCCGCCGCCTTTACCGAGCGCACCGGCATTCCGGCGTACAAGTGGAACGTTGGCGACCACCAGGCCTGCCTCGATGGCGTGGCGGCGGTGGAGGCGGCGCTCGGCCCGATCGACATCGTCGTCAACAACGCCGGCATCACCCGCGACGGCACCCTGATGAAGATGAGCTATGAGGCCTGGGACGAAGTCATCCGCGTCAACCTGGGCGGCTGCTTCAACATGGCCAAGGCGACGTTCACCGGCATGAAGTCGCGCGGGTTTGGCCGCATCGTCAACATCGGCAGCATCAACGGCCAGGCCGGCCAGTACGGCCAGGTCAACTATGCCGCCGCCAAGTCGGGCATCCACGGCTTCACCAAGGCGCTGGCCCAGGAAGGCGCGCGCTTCGGCATCACCGTCAACGCCATCGCACCGGGCTATATCGACACCGACATGGTCGCCGCGGTGCCGGCGGACGTGCTGGAAAAGATCGTCGCCAAGATCCCGGCCGGCCGACTGGGGCAGGCGCAGGAGATCGCGCGGGGCGTGGTGTTCCTGATCGGCGAGAACGCCGGCTTCGTCACCGGCTCGACGTTGAGCATCAACGGCGGGCAGCACATGTATTGAGCCATGGCGCCGCGCCAACCCTTTGCCAAGACGCTCGGCGCGGCGTGGTTGCTGTTCCTGGTCGTCGTCGTCGCACTGGTGGCCGGCTCCGTGGGCGCCGGCTGGTTGAGTGTGAAGCTGGCGGAACTCGGCTGGCCGGTCTGGCTAAGGTTCCTGCCGGCAGGCCTCGCCCTGGCGCTGGGCGTACGGCTGCTGGTGCGACGCATGAAATAGCCGTGCGCCCGCCGTCGCCATGACCGCGAAACACTCCCTCACCATCGCCGGTCACGCCACGTCGCTGACGCTGGAACCGATTTTCTGGGAGGCGCTGAAGGCCGCCGCCGCCGCCGACGGCAAGCCGCTCGCCGCGCTGGTCGCCGAGATCGACGAAGCGCGTACGACCAACCTGAGCAGCGCGATAAGGGTCTGGCTGTACGAGCGCGCGCTGGCGGGCCAAGGTGAAGGCCGCATCCCTCCCCCTTGAGGGGAGGGCGACTCGCGCT
>QBLU01000043.1:14356-33814 GCA_003241875.1 Alphaproteobacteria bacterium | reverse complement strand
GCACATAGGCATCGGCCGACCAGCGCCGGGCCCGATCCCCGCGCGGCGCAATGGCAGCGCGACCGCCGTGCCCTCGCCCGCCGCTGGTCGGCCGATGCCTATGTGCTGCTGCGCGACGGCGGCATCGCCGGGCCGGCGGCGTCCCCGGTGCTCGGCGGCGGCCAGTCGGGCGCCAGCCTCGCCTGGACCCTCGATCCCCTCGCCCGGCGCCCGGTCGCCATCGTCGCCCGCAGCAACGCCGCCAATGATGACCCGCAATCGGCCCAGGCCGCGCTCGGGCTCCGCTGGCGGCCGCTGCCGGGCGTGACCGTCGCCGCCGAGCGCCTGTTCGCCATCGGCAGCAATGCGCGCAGCGACTGGACCCTGCGGGTCGCCGCGGGCGCCGACGGCCGGCGTGGACCCGTGCGCTGGCACGGCTATGGCGAGGCCGGCGTGCTCGGCAATGGCGACATCTATGCCGGCGGCCAGGCGCGCACATTGCTGCCGCTGGCGAGGCTCGGCGGGGCGGACGTCGCCATCGGCCCGGCGGCCTGGGCCAGCCTGCAGACCGGCGATTTCACCACCGGCCGGGTCGACCTGGTGCCGACCATCGTCGCCACGGCGCCGCTGGCCGGGCTGGCGGTCGAGCTGTCGGCCGATTGGCGCTTTCGCGTCGCCGGCAATGCCGAACCCGGCAGCGGGCCGGCGCTCACCGTCTCGACGCGCTTCTGATCGGGATATTCGGCCCCTCCCGCCGCGTTGGCGGCAAGAGGGGCCAGCCCTCCCCGGCTAGCTCAGCTGTTGTCGTTGGCGACCCGGCGCCGTTCGCCGAGTTTACGCAAAAGCGCCCGCGTCCGCAGTTGCGACAGCAGATCGTTCACCGCTGAAACGCCACGCTCTGCCATGTCGAGCGCCCGCGCCTCGCCGACATGGCCGGCGGTGCGTTCGAAAAACAGCCGCATTTCCTGGTTGGTGACCCATTCGATGAAATCGATGTAGAACCGCACCTGGTCGCCGACGAACCCCAGGTCCTCGGTAAAGCCGATGTCGGACAGTTCCTTCAGCGAGCGCAGGATGGCGACATCGCGCGTCGACACCGTGCCGGCGGCATCGACGGTGATCATGCCGGTCGCGGTATGCTCGGCGAGGACCTTGGCATCGATGCCCAGCTGCTCGATGACCTCGCTGATGGCCACGCGCTCCTGGCCCGCGCCCAGCCGCGCCGCCAGCATCGAATCGAGCATCGGAAACGCCGCCGGCGCCAGCCAGCGTTCGCCGTCCTCGGCTTCGAGCAGGCTGCGGATGACCGCCAGCGGCAGGAACCGCTCCTCCTGCAGCCGCTTGATGGCGCGCAGCCGGCTGACATGGTCGTCGCTGTAGAAGGCCGAATTGCGGCTGGCCCGCGCCGGTTCGGGCAACAGGCCTTCGCGGATGTAATAGCGGATGGTTTCCCGCCCGACGCCGCTGGCCTTTTCCAGTTCGCGCATGCGCATCTGCGAAGTTACACCCCTGGTTGCCGGCGGCCGCGATCGTTCGCGGCGGCACTTAGCAGAATCTGCGGAGTGTGGATACGCGGAACGTAACGGGAATGGCAATCGTCCTCAATGGCTGCTGCTGCTACACAGGGTTCCGATGCTCGCCTTCGCCGCCCTGCTCGACGCCCTGCTCTACACGACATCGCGCAATGCCAAGTTGCGGCTGATCGGTGCCTATCTGCGCGCCACGCCCGATCCCGATCGCGGCTGGGCGCTGGCGGCGCTGACCGGCGGGCTCGATCTGAAGGCGGTGCAGCCGCGGCTGATCCGCGAGCTGATCGCCGCCCGCGTCGATCCGGTGCTGTTCGCGATGAGCCATGATTTCGTCGGTGACATGGCCGAAACCGTGTCGCTGCTGTGGCCCGACGTGCCCGGTGAACAGCCGCCATCGCCTTCGCTCGATGCCATCGTCTGCGAGCTGGCGGCGTTGACCCGCGTCACCGCGCCGGCGGCGCTGACGGCACTGCTGGACCGGCTGCCGGCGCAGGGCCGCTATGCCCTGCTCAAGCTGGCGACGGGGTCCTTGCGCATCGGCGTGTCGGCGCGGCTGGCCAAGACGGCGCTCGCCGAAGCCTTCGGCCTCGATGTCGAAGCCGTCGAGGAGGTCTGGCACGGCCTGCAACCGCCCTATGCGCCGCTGTTCGACTGGGCCGAAGGCCGCGCCCCGCAACCGACCGCCGGCGACCTGCCGGTGTTCCGGCCGTTCATGCTCGCCCACCCGCTCGAGGAGGGCAGCGTCGATCTCGCCGACTATGCCGCCGAATGGAAATGGGACGGTATCCGCATCCAGCTCGTCCACATCCCGGCGTCGGAGGCCGGCGACCGCACCGCCACCACCCGGCTGTTCAGTCGCGCCGGCGACGACATCACCGGCAGCTTTCCCGACATCGCCGCCGCCTTCACCACCGAGGCGGTGCTCGACGGCGAACTGCTCGTCCGCGGCCAGGCCCAGATGGGCGAGGCGGCGAGCTTCAACGCGCTCCAGCAGCGTCTCGGCCGCAAGGCGCCGCCGGCCAAGACGCTCACCGACTTCCCGGCATTCGTGCGGCTCTACGACGCGCTGTCGATCGGCCGTGCCGACCTGCGCGCGCTGCCCTGGACGGAGCGCCGATCGCGGCTGGAGGCGATCGTGCCGCGGCTCGATCCCGGCCGCTTCGACATTTCGACGCTGGTCGAGGCGCCGGACTTCGCGGCGCTGCAGGCGCTGCGCGACGGCGCCCGCGACAGCGCCATCGAAGGGCTGATGCTGAAGCGCCGCGACAGCCCCTATGTCGCCGGGCGCCGCGTCGGCCTGTGGTACAAATGGAAACGCGCGGCGCTGACCTGCGATTGCGTGCTGATGTACGCCCAGCGCGGCCACGGCAAGCGATCGAGCTATTACAGCGACTATACCTTCGGCTGCTGGTCCCCCGAAGGCGAGCTGCTGCCCGTCGGCAAGGCCTATTCGGGCTTCACCGATGAAGAATTGCGCTTCCTCGACAAATGGGTGCGCAGCCACACGACGGGCAAGTTCGGTCCGGTCCGCGAAGTCGAAAAGGCGCTGGTGCTCGAGGTGGCGTTCGATTCCATCCACCTGTCGAAACGCCACAAGTCGGGCCTCGCCATGCGCTTCCCGCGGATCAGCCGCATCCGCACCGACAAGCCGGCGCACGAGGCCGACACGGTCGAAACGCTGCTCCGCGCCGCCACCTGAGGCTGGCGCTCCGACGGCGCGATCTGCGCGTGGACCGGGCTGGGCGCCACCGACGCGGCGAGGCGCGATCGTCTTCCTCTATCCGGGAACAGCGCGCTTGCAGAGCCGTCGCGTCGGCGACCGCGTTGGGGGCACACCGCTCCAGACAAACCGTCGTCCTCGACGCCGTTCTTGCGTCACAAGCTTGTCACGAGGATCGACCTTGCGCAGCCGTAACAATCCTGTTTTGGCCTCGCCCTCGTATCGCCAAACCGCGACTTTCATTGTTAAGGCGTGACTATTGGAGTTCTTAAATGCCTTACCATTCGTTACTTACGCGTTATAGCTGTTCATATTCACTATATACTAAAGATACTGTCGGAATGCTTTACATTCTTTACCGTTAACGAAAAGGTAAGTTTTTGAAATCGCTGCATATGCGCCTTTGGCACGAACATTGCAGAGATGTTTCCGCGGGGTAAACCGGGGGGTTTGCTAAGGGAGCATCGACATGCGTGTTAAAATTCTGCCCATCATTGCGGCCGCAATCGCCGCCGCGATGGCACTACCGGCTGCGGCCGTGACGGTTACCTCGGTCTTCGGCGCCCCCGATCCCGGCGCACCCGGCCAGGTCCTGCTCGTCGATTTCAACGGTCCGCTCGCCGACGGCTATACGCTCAGCGGCGACTTCGGCCTGCAGACCGGAACCAACGGCAACGCCGCCGCACCGGCCGGCAACGACACCCAGTATCTCTATGTCTCCTCGGCCATCCCGAATGGCTCGGCGACGCTGTCGACGTTCGACCTGACCGCGGTCAGCTTCTACTGGGGCTCGATCGACGACTACAACTCGGTCGACATCATGTTGACCGATGGCAGCATGTTCAGCATCGCCGGCGACGCGCTGCCGCCGGCCAATGGCGACCAGGGCCTGCCGAGCACCAACCGCCGCGTGTTCTTCACCGCGGTAGGCGATGAGCTGATCAGCGGCATCCGGTTCAATTCGACCGGCGTCGCCTTCGAAGTCGACGATGTCTATGGCGTCCTCGCCGGCGGCGGTGCCGGCGCCACGGTGCCGGAACCCGAAACCTGGGCGATGCTGCTCGCCGGCTTCGGCTTTGTCGGTGCCGCCGCACGCCGCCGTCGGCTGCGGACGGTCAGCGCCTGATCCGGCCCTGATCCCGACCTGAAACGGCAACGGCCCGGCACCAGCTGCCGGGCCGTTCGCGTTCAGCCCCCCCCGCGAACGCAGTTCGCCTTCAAACGCCCGAGCGCAGTTCGCCCTCAACCGACCGAACGCCGTTCGCCTTCAACCCCCGCGCGAACGCCTTTCGCCGCGGCGATTGCCGCTCGTCGCCGACGACAGCCGCCGCGACTTGGGCTTTGGCGTCGCCGATTTCGGCACCTCGACCAGCGGCGCGCCCAGCGCCGGGTCGAACCCCAGCAAGGCAAAGCTTTCGGCGATGTGCGCCGGCAACTCCGCACTGATATCGATGCGGCCGCCATCGGGCGCATCGATGACCAGTCGCCGCGCGTGCAGGTGCAGCTTGCGGCTGATGCCGCCGGTCAGGAACGCTTCCTTGCCGCCATATTTGCCGTCGCCGACGATGGCATTGCCGATCGCCGCGGCATGGACGCGGATCTGGTGGGTGCGGCCGGTCAGCGGCGAGAACTCGACCCAGGCCGCCCGCCCCGCGGCGCGATCGAGCACGCGATAGCGCGTCTTGGCCTTCAGCCCGCCTTCAGGGTCGACATGCATCTTTTCGCCGCCGGTGCCGGGCTGTTTCGACAGCGGCGCGTCGATCTCGCCCGATTCGACATTGGGTACGCCGATGGTCAGCGCCCAATAGGTCTTCCTTGCGTCGCGGCCGGCAAAGGACTTGGAGAAAAACGCCGCCGCCCGCGCCGTCCGCGCCAGCAGCAGCACCCCCGAAGTGTCCTTGTCGAGCCGATGCACCAGCTTGGGCCGCGTCGCCGCATCGAACTGCAGCGCATCGAGCAGCCCGTCGACATGGGTGGTGATGCCGCTGCCGCCCTGCGTCGCCAGCCCCGGCGGCTTGTTGATGACGATGGCATGGGCATCCTGGTGGATGATCATGCCGCGGATATAGCCGATCTGGGCATCGCTCAACGGCTCGCGATATTCGACCTCGGCCCGCGCCCGCGTCGCCGCCGAGGGCTCGGGCAGGTGATCGGGATAGAGCAACGTCTGCCCGGCGGCGATGCGGTCACCCGGCGCCGCCTTGGCGCCATCGAGCCGGATGCCACCGGTGCGCGCCCAGCGCGACACGATATTGAAACTGGTATCGGGGGCGTGCCGCTGGAACCAGCGGTCGAGCCGGATGCCGTCGTCGTCGTCGGCTATGATAATCGTCGGCATCAGGCTCTCATTACATAAATGCCGGTCAGCACGGCGAGCACGCTGCCGGCGACCGAGGACACCGCATAGGCAGCGGCAAGGCCGATGTCGCCGCGGTTGATCATGGCGAACACCTCGAGGCTGAACGCCGAAAAGGTGGTGAAGCCGCCGAGCACGCCGACGCCGAGCAGCAGCCGCAAGTGCTCGCCGCCTTCGTCGACCCGCGCCAGCCAACCGACCAGCAGGCCCATCGCCAGCCCGCCGGCGATGTTGACGGCCCAGGTGCCGGCCGGAAAATTCGCGCCGAAGTTCACCAGCGCCCAGCGGCCGACCAGATAGCGCAGCATCGATCCGATGCCGCCACCGACGGCAACGAGCAACAGCGGCGGGACGGACGACAGCACGGGCATCGCCACCCCTTAGCCGGACAAGGCGCTTTTGACCAATCGAACCGGCTTGTTGCGTGAAGCGTCGCGCCATAGACTGCCGACAAAACGGGCCGCTACCAGTCAAGGAGCACCGCCATGATGGCGAAGACCGGCCTGTTGCTGTCCGTTACGGCCCTCACACTTGCGGGCTGCGCCCACAAACCCATCGACGTCACCGGCTGCGACCTGCCGCTGTCGGCGCTGTCGACGCCGCCGCCGCCACCAGGGCTGGAGGCCGTCGGCGCCGCCCCCAGCGCCTATGAAGCCGCCATCGCCACCGCGCTGGCACCGCCGACGACCGAATCGCCCCAACCCGATCGTGCCCCCGCCCAGCGACCGGTCTCGCTGTTCCTGTCGGGGGGCGGCCAGAACGGCGCCTTTGGTGCCGGCTTCGTCGACGCGTGGCGCGCCGGTGGCGGCGGCAGCCTGCCGGCGTTTCGCGTCGTCACCGGCATCAGCACCGGCGCGTTGATCGGCACCACGGTGTTCACCGGCCACAGCGACCGCGCCGTCGCCGGCTATACCATCGGCAGCGAGGCCGACCTCGTCGACGTCAAGGCGCGCGGGCTCGTCGCCAGGATCCGCGAGGGCGCCGCCGGCACGCTCGATCCGCTGCGCCGCCGGCTGGCGACCACGCTCGACGACACGCTGATGGGCGAGATCGCCGCCGCCGATGCCGCCGGCCGCAAATTCTTCGTCGGCGTCGTCGATGCCCGCGAGGGGGAGGCCTATGCCGTCGACATGACCGCGCTGGCGTCGCGCTGGGCCGCCGCCGAACCAGCCGCGCGGCTGCGCATCCGGCAATGCTATGTCGAGGCGCTGGTCGCCTCGTCCTCGGTGCCGCTCGCCGCGCCGCCGGTCTATATCGACGGCCGCATGCTCGTCGACGGTGGCATGCGCTTTGGCGTGTTCCGCGCCGCGGAGGCCAATGGCGCGGCGCTGGCCCGCAGCCAGGCCGCCGCCCAGCGCGGTGTGGCGCCGGCCAGCTTCGTCATCGTCAACGGCACGCTGGCAGTGGAGCGGCAATGCCCGTTCGCCGCCAACAAGGACGGGACCTGCCCGGCCAGCGGTACGCTCCGCGACTGGGACCTGCTCGACCTAGGCCTGCGCTCGGTCGATATCCTCACCAACCAGGTCTATCGCTTCTCCGCCGACGCGGCCGCGGCGGCCGGCACCGGCTTTGTGCGCATCGAACCCGACGCCCGCGGCCATGTCTTCAACGGCCGCAGCTGCGCCGACTGGCGAACGCTCGACCAGGCCGACAGACCGCCGCCGGTGCAGTTCCACAAGCGCGAGATGCTGTGCCTGATCGACTATGGCCGCGCCAGGTCGCAGGCGGCGAAATGGTGGGAGCGGAATTAGGACAGGCCCATCAGAAATCATCCGCTCAGGCTGAGCTTGTCGAAGCCGGGTCCGGAGAGCCATCCGCGACCCGGCTTCGACAAGCTCAGCCTGAGCGGATTCTATAGCCGACAAGTGACCCTAGCCGACCCCGAACGTCCAGCCCTCGGTCACCGCAATCCCGGGCGTGAGCGCGGCCGGCGCCCACCAGCGAGCGTCGCCGGCGATGGCGCGCAGCCCCGCCGCCGTGATGACCGCATCGCCGACATGGTCCGGAAACACCGCCGGAAACCCCACCGGCAGCGGCGCCGAGCCATGCACCGCCAGCGCGCGGTCGAGCGCCACCCGGTCACGCAGCTTGCCGCGCACGCCGCCCATCCGCGCAAAGGCCTGGGCATAGATCTCCAGGATCACCGGGCCGCTGTCGGGCAGCGGGTCGAACGGCCACACCGGCCAGTCGAGCCGGTGCAGCAGCCGCATCGCCGACAGCGTCGCCTTGCCGACCTGCGCCGCCCCCAAAAGCACGAAATTCGACGTCGGCGTGCCCAGTCGCGACGCCGCATAGACCTGCTCGGTCACCCGCAGATGCGCCCGCAAATGCCGCGGGCCATCGGCGGCGCCAAGCCAGAAGGCGTCGCGGCGATGGGTGATGAAGCCATGGCCGCCGAGATCGGCATCCGCCGCCGCCACCGCATCGATCTCCGCCCACAAATCCCGCGCCGGCCCGAGGAACGGCGCCACCGCAGCAAAGCCGAAGCCCGCATCCATGCCGACCAGCACATCACCCGACAGGCCGCCCAGCCAATCGAGCACCCCGCCCCGCGACCACACCCCCGACGCCGGCAGCACCAGCCGCGGCGCGTCGCCGCCAACCTCGCAGACCGCAACCTGCACCGACGGATGCCGGCTGCCGACCGCGCCCGACCAGTCGATGCCGATGAAGCGGTTGAATCTCACCGAAGCTCGACGATGCGTTCCCCGCCCTCGAATGTCGCGACGACCACCGCCATCCGACCGCAGACGATATCGAGCAAACTGGCATTGCTGCAGTTCCCGACCCGCAGCCACAGCAGCGGCACGCCGTGTGACATCGTCAAGCGCAGGAAATCCGCATCCTTGCTGATGATCGCACAACCACGCTGCGCAGCCAGGGCGCAGATCGCGGCGTCCGGCGCATCAAGGGCAGCGAGCTCGCCGATATGCCAGCTGGCATGCCCCATCGCGGTCAGACGCACCGCAAGCGCCGGCGGCAACTGCGAATCGATGATGAACTTCATTCGGCGGCGGCGAGGACCGGATAGTCGGAGTGATCGGCGGCAAAGGCCAGGCAAGCCATCACATCGGCGCGCTGGATATAGGGAAACGCCTGCAGCAAGTCGTCGACGCTATCGCCGCCGGCCATGTATTCCAGCACATCGCGCACCCGCAGGCGGGTGCCGCGGATGCAGGGCTTGCCACCGCAGACATCAGGGCTGGAGACAATGTGCGCGAGATAGGCCGGCTGCATGCCCGGCTTATAGCCGCTCTGCGGAGCCTTTGCCACTCACCCGTCCAGCGTCACCCGCGCTTCGCGGCCCGTCGCCGCGCCCATTCGGCCAGCCGCTCGCCGATGCGGGCCTCGGCGCCGCGTGGGCTCGGCGTGTAATAGGTCTGGGCGCCCATGCCTTCCGGCCAGTAATCGGCGCCTGAAAAGCCACCTTCCGCATCATGGTCATAGGCATAGCCCTTGCCATAGCCGATGTCCTTCATCAGCCGGGTCGGGGCGTTGAGGATGTGCGGCGGCGGCGACAGCGAGCCGGTCGCGATGGCGCTTCGCTTCGCCGCCTTTTCGGCGACATAGGCGGCGTTCGATTTGGGCGCCGTCGCCAAATACAGGCAGGCGTGGACGATCGCCAGTTCGCCCTCCGGAGACCCCAGGAAATCATAGGCGTCCTTCGCCGCCAGCGTCACCGCCAGCGCGTTCGAATCGGCCAGCCCGATATCCTCGCTGGCGAAACGCACCATGCGGCGCAGCAGGTAGAGCGGCTCCTCCCCCGCCGTCAGCATACGCTCCAGATAATAAAGCGCGGCATCCGGGTCCGACCCGCGCAGCGCCTTGTGCAGCGCCGAAATCAGCCCGTAATGGCCCTCGCGATCCTTGTCATAGACCGGCATCCGGCGATGCAGCAGCGCTGCCAGCCCGGCCGGGTCGAGCGGTTCCGACAGCGTCACCGCATAAAGCGATTCGACCTGGTTGAGCAGGAAGCGCCCGTCGCCGTCGGCCGACGCCACCAGCGCGCCGCGGGCGTCGGCGGTCAGCGGCAACGGCCGGCCCTCGCTGGCCTCGGCGCGGTCGAGCAATTCGCCCAGCGCCGCCTCGTCGAGCCGCCGCACAATCAGGACCTGCGCCCGGCTGAGGATGGCGGCGTTGAGCTCGAAACTCGGATTCTCGGTGGTCGCGCCGACGAGCGTCACCGTGCCGTCCTCGACGACGCCCAGGAACCCGTCCTGCTGCGCCCGATTGAAGCGGTGGATCTCGTCGACGAACAGCAACGTCTTGTGGCCGCCGCGCGCCGCCTCGCGCGCCTCGGCAAACAGCTTCTTCAATTCGGCGACGCCCGAGAACACCGCCGAAATGCCGACGAAGCGCAGGCCGACGGCTTCGGCCAGCAGCCGCGCGATGCTGGTCTTGCCGGTGCCGGGCGGTCCCCACAGGACCAGGCTGCTCAACGTCCCCGCCGCCACCATGCGGCCGATGGCGCCCTCGGGCCCGGTCAGGTGCGCCTGGCCGACGACATCGGCGAGGCTGCGCGGCCGCAGCCGTTCGGCGAGCGGCGGATTGGGGGCCGACGCCGGCGCCGCATCCGAGCCGAACAGGTCGGCCATCAGCGCTCAGCTCTTGAAATAGGGTTTCACGTCGCCCTTGACCTTGATGGTCAGCGGCCGGCCATAGCGGTCGCGGCTGTTGCCGGCGGCGACCTTCACCCAGCCTTCGGACACGCAATATTCGTCGACATTGGTGCGCTCGACGCCGTTGAAGATGATGCCGACACCGCGTTCGAGCAGATCGGCATTGTAGAACGGGCTGTTGGGCTGCGCCGCCAGCCGATCGGGCGGCGTTTCGGTGGCCGGCGGGCTGGCTTCGGGGATGGTTTCGGGTTCTTCGCTCATGTCGGGGGAAGTGACGCTTCGGCGCCCGAGGGTCAAGCCCCCCGTCGTTCCTGTCACCCCGGCGAAGGCCGGGGCCCATGGCCCACAAGCTTGGCCGCCTGGGTTCGCGTGTGCCGAAGCTCGTGGGCCATGGGCCCCGGCCTTCGCCGGGGTGACGGTTGCTTTGCTCACACAAAAAAGGGCCGCGCTGCTTGCACAGCACGGCCCGATTTTTTCGAAACGAAAAGCCTCAGGCTTCGGTCGCGTCGTCCGCAACCGCCGCCGGCGCTTCGTCGTCGACAGGCACGCCGGGCTCGGCGCCGGGGTCGAAGGCTTCGACGAAGCCGGCTTCCTCGCGCTCGAACATGTCGGCGTTGATGTCGACGCCCTTGGCCTGCAGCTCGGCTTCTTCCGGCGAGCGCGCGATGTTGACCTTGACCATCACGACGACTTCGGGGTGCAGCGCAACCTTCACGTCGTGGATGCCCAGCGTCTTAATCGGACGATCGAGGACGATCTGGTTCTTGGCGACCTTGTGGCCACCCGCCACCAGCACTTCGGCGAGATCGCGCGCGGCGACCGAACCGAACAGCTGGCCGGTCTGCGAGGCCTGGCGGATCATCACGACGGTGGCACCGTCGACGTCCTTGGCTTCGGCCCGGGCGATATCGCGGCGCTTGGCATTTTCAGCCTCGATGCGAGCGCGATCGGCTTCGAACTTCTTCTTGTTGGCTTCCGAGGCGCGCAGCGCCTTGCCGCGCGGCAGCAGGAAGTTGCGGGCGAAACCGGGCTTCACATTGACGACATCGCCAATGGCACCAAGCTTTTCGACACGCTCGAGCAGGATGATTTCCATGGGGGCTACTCCTACTTCACGAGGTAGGGCAGCAAGCCCAGATGGCGGGCGCGCTTGATGGCCTGGGCCAGTTCGCGCTGCTTCTTGCCCGAAACGGCGGTGATGCGCGACGGCACGATCTTGCCACGCTCGGACACAAAGCCCTGCAGCAGGCGCACGTCCTTGTAATCGATGATCGGTGCATTGGCGCCGGAGAACGGGCAGCTCTTGCGGCGGCGGAAAAAGGGACGTCCCATGATCTATCCTTTCCGATCAATACGCGCGCGGAGCGCGGTCGGGGCGGTCACCGCGCGGGCGGTCGCCGCGATCACCACGGTCGCCGCGATCCGGGCGGTCGCCGCGGGGGGCGCCGTCACGGTCGCCGCGTTCACGCTCGCGCTCGCCGCGCTTCATCATCGCCGACGGCTCGGTCGGGAGAGTCTCGGTGCGGACGGTCATGTAGCGGATGATGTCTTCGTTCAGCGCGACCTGGCGCTCGAGCTCGGCGACGGCCGGGGCCGGTGCGTCGATGCTGAGCATCACATAATGCGCCTTGCGATTCTTCGCGATGCGGTAGGCGAGGCTACGCAGGCCCCAATATTCGTTCGAGGCAACAGTCCCGTTGCCGTCGGCGATAATGCGCGAAAATGTCTCCGTCATCGCTTCGACCTGGGCAGCGGCCAGGTCCTGTCGCGCGAGAAAGACATGCTCATAGAATGGCATGTGTCATCACTCCTCTGCCGATCGCTGATGCCGCACCATGCGACACCCCTCCGGCTTGCGTCCAAACGACAACGCCGGGGCGCAAACCCCGGCGGCATCGAGAAGCGGCCCTATGACGGAAAGCCGGTGCAAAGGCAAGCTTGGCCGCCACCCCCGGTCGCGTGTAGGGTGTCGCCTCAGCCAAAGGAGCCTCGATGCTGCCGTTCCTGTTGCTCAGCGTCATCGCCTTGGCCCCCGATGATTCGGCGATCACCGTCACCAACACCCGGCTGACCGACGCCGAGATCGCCACCGGCGCCCGCGACTATGTCGGCGCCGTGCTGCCGGCGCCTGCCTATGGCCAGTACGCCCGCTGGGCCGATCCTGTCTGCGTCAAGGTGACGGGCCTCGACGACACCTATGCCGCCCGTGTCGCCGCCCGCATCGATGCCGCGGCGGCGAAGGCGGAGATCCGCCGCGGCAAGCCCGGCTGCCGCGCCAACCTTTCGGTCGTCTTTTCCGAGGATGCCGCAACCACCGCCGCCGTCATCGTCCGCAAGAAACCCAAGCAGGTCGCGCGCCTGTCTGCACCTGACCGGGAGCGGCTGCTGACGGCGCCGCTGCCGGTGCGCTTCTGGCACGGGCTGGAACTGCGCGGCGCCGATGGTCGCGCGGCCGCCCCCAACGCCAGCGCCGCGCTGATGTCGGCACAATCCGGCGGCGGCGTGCCGCTTGCCAACGTCCTGCCGCCCAATGTCGCGGAAACCGACAGTCGGTCGTCCAGCCTGATCGACACCAACATCGCCGTCTGGGCGACCAGCGGCGTCGTCATCGTCGATGTCGGCCTCGCCACCGGCAAGTCGCTCGACGCCGTCGCCGACTATGTCGCGCTCGTCGGCCTTGCCCCGATGAAGCTGCCGCCGCCGGCCCCCGGCGTGCCCAGCGTGCTGGCCCTGTTCAGCGGCAACGCATCGCCGCTGCTGTCGAACTGGGACAATGCATTCCTGACCGCGCTCTACAAGATGCCGATGAACCGCAGCGGCATGCGCCAGCGCGGCCGGCTGATGACCGGCATCAAGGCCGAGCTGACCCGCTGATCCTCACTTCGGCGGCGCCAGCGCCTCCAGCACATCCGGCAGCGTCTCCACAGATGCCGCAAACGTCGGCTTCACCATCGCATGGCTCGCCTGCTCATAGGCATAGCCCAGCCCCAGCAGCCGCGCCTCGCTCCACGCCGGGCCGATGAAGCTCAGCCCCACCGGCAATCCGCGCACCGCGCCCATCGGCACGGTCAGATGCGGATAGCCCGATACCGCCGCCAACCCGCCGGCACCGCCGCCGGGGCTCTGGTCGCCGATGACGGCGTCGATCGGCCAGGCCGGCGACGCGGTGATGCCGACCAGCGCCACGACATTGTCCTTGGCCAGCATCGCATCGAGCGCCTCCCTGGCACCCTTCAGCGACGTCGCCCGCGCCTCGACATAGGCCTTGTCGTCCAGGCCCCTGGTGGCTTCGGCCTTGATGAAGGTGTCCTGCCCGAACAGCAGCATCTCGCGCGGCGTCGCGGCGTTGAAGGCGATGGCATCGGCGAGCGTGCGCACCTTCACTGTCGCGGGCGTCGTCGCCAGATAGGCGTTGAGATCGGCCTTCAATTCGCTCAGCAGCACCTGGAATTCGGCGGTACCGATGGCACGGCGATCCTTGGGCGCCTCGACCTCGACCAGCACCGCGCCCCGCGCCTTCAGCACCGCCAGCGCCGTTTCGAACACCGCATCGGTCGCCGGCGACCAGCCGGTGGTGAAGCGCATGACGCCGATGCGTGCCCCCTTCAGCGCTTCGGCATCGAGCGCCGCCACATAATCCGTCCGGTGCGCGTCGGCGGCGGCCGTCTGCGCATCGGCGGGGTCGCTGCCGGCGATGGCGCCGAGCACCAGCGCCGTCGTCCGCACGTCCCTGGTCATCGGCCCCGGCGTATCCTGGCTGTGGCTGATCGGCACGACATGGGTGCGGCTGACGAGGCCGACCGTCGGCTTCAGCCCGACGATGCCGTTGATCGCCGCCGGGCAGGTGACGGAGCCATCGGTCTCGGTACCGATCGCCGCGGTGACCATGCCGGCGGCGACGGCAGCGCCGCTGCCCGACGACGATCCGCACGGCGTCCGGTCGAGCGCATGCGGATTGCGGACCTGGCCGCCGAGGCCGCTCCAGCCCGAAATCGAAGTGTCCGACCGGATGTTGGCCCATTCGCTGAGGTTGGTCTTGCCGAGGATGACGGCACCCGCGGCGCGCAGCCCCGTCACCAGCGGCGCGTCGCGATCGGTGACATTGGCGGCGAGCGCCAGGCTGCCGGCGGTCGTCGGCAGCGGGCCCCGGGTTTCGATATTGTCCTTGATCAGCACCGGCACGCCGAAAAGCGGCCCCCGCGCCTTGCGCTGGCGATCGAGGCTGCGCGCCTGGTCGATCGCCGTCGGGTCAATCGCCAGCACGGCATTCACCCTGGGGTTGAGCGCCGCGACCCGCGCGATGGCGGCCCGCGTCTCGGTTTCGGCCGGGCCGACCGGTTGCGCCGCCACCGGCGCGGCCACGACCAGCGCCATGAACCCCCAAAGCCCCTGCATTCACTATCCCCCAGTCGTTTCAGCGACAGGTGTCGCGCCCCGGCAACGCAAAATCAACCGGGCGTTTGCCCCAGCCGCCTGCTTGTCGCCGTGCCGGCCGAACGCGATTGTCGAGGCCCGGGAGGACGCGTCCAGGCCGGGAGCGCGGCCAGTTGCTGACGGCGATGACCAGGTCGATGAAGCCGTGCGCGGCGACCGCCGGACCCGGCCTGACGCTCGGCAAGGAGGCGCAGCGTCAACGGGCAAAAGCGCATGCACAGTGTCGGTAGATTTTACAGTCTTTGCGGCCTGCTCCGGCGCAACACCTTTAAAGTCCTGAAACTAAAATGAATTAATAAACCTGTATTTTGGCATGCATCGTGCAAGGAACCAGGGCAGCGCCACAGTTCGTGAGCGACACTCCGGGGGAATCCGCATGAAGTTCAATGTTCTCGTCGCCGTTCTGGCGATGACTGCCGCTGGCGCCGCCAACGCCGCCGTCACCACCTACAACGACGGCGCTGCATTCGCCGCCGCCCTGTCGGGCGTCGTTACCGAAGATTTCGAGGACGGCACGCTGGTCTCCGGCCTGTCGTTCAGCTCGACGGTCGGCAACATCAGCGGCGGCCTGTTCAACGATCGTCCGGTCAAGAACATCGCCGAGACCACCTTCTTCTTCGCCGGTGGCGCCGATGCCTTCGGCGGCAGCTTCAACCTCGATCCGGGCGGCCGTGGCCAGGGTCTGGAGTTCACGCTCAACCTGACCGGCGGCGGCACCGAACTTGCCGGCCGTATCCAGTACGAAACGCCGGGCTTCTTCGGCTTCACCTCGACCAACCGCTTCGATTCGGTCACCTGGCGCGGCTTCGACGACATCAATGGCTCTGCCGAAACCTTCAACCTCGACAACGCCCAGTTCGGCAACGTGTCGGCAGCCGTGCCGGAACCCGCCGCCTGGGGCCTGATGGTCGTCGGCTTCGGCCTCGTCGGTGCCGGCATGCGCTCGCGTCGCCAGGTCGCTGTCGCCGCCTGATTTCGCGGCGGCGCCAGCGCCGCCTGATACCGGTACGACGAACCCAAGGGCGGCGCATTCCGGTGCGCCGCCCTTGTCATGTCCGGCAAGGCGTTCCCTGTCGCCCGCCGCCCCGCTATCGTGCGGCATGACCCTGCCTTATTCGCTTGTCATCTGCGGCGTCGCCGGCGCCGGTAAGACGCAGCTGGCGACGGCACTGGCCCGGCAGCTCGGCACGCCCCTGCAGGAAGGCGACGACCTGCATCCGCCGGAAAACGTCGCCAGGATGGCGGCCGGCACCCCGCTCGACGATGCCGACCGCGCGCCCTGGCTCGATGCCATTGCCGCGGTCGTCGCCGGCTGGAACACCGCCGGCACCCCCGGCATCGTCACCTGTTCGGCGTTGAAGCGCGCCTATCGCGACCGCCTGCGCGCCGCCGGCCGCATCGGCTTCGTCTTCCTCGCCATCGATGCCGACCTTGCCCGCGCCCGGCTGGCGACGCGGCAGGGCCATTTCATGCCGGCGACCCTCATCGCCAGCCAGTTCGCGGCGCTCGAAGTGCCGGCGGAAGCCGATGTCCTGACGCTGGCGGCCGACCTGCCGACCGCGGCGCAAGTCGCCGCGGTCGTGGCCAGCCTGCCGCTCTAACCGCCGCCGCTCAGCCCGCCGCCGCCAGTGCGTGACGCCCGCGCTTGACCACCAGCTTGTTGAGCGCATTCACATAGGCGCGGGCGCTCGCCACCAGCGTATCGGTATGGGCGCCCTGCCCGCGCGCCGTGCGGCCATCCTCCGACAGCACCACCGACACTTCGGCCTGGGCATCGGTTCCCGCCGTCACCGCATGGACCTGGTACAGCTGCAGCGTCGCGCCTTCGTGCGGCACCAGCTTCCTGACCGCATTGAACAGCGCGTCGACCGGGCCGTTGCCGCGCACCGCCGCGGTGGCTTCCTCGCCGTCGATGCTCAGCGTCAGGATCGCCCGCTGCGGGCCATTGGAGCCGCAATAGACCTCGACCTCCAGCACCTGGATGCGGTCGTGCCCGCGCAGCACCTGGTCATCGACAAGCGCGACGATATCCTCGTCGAACACCTGCTTCTTGGCGTCGGCGAGGTCCTTGACGCGCTTGAAGGCGTCGCCGAACTCGTTGTCGCTGAGGTCATAGCCCATCTCGGCGAGCTTTTGCTTGAACGCCGCCCGCCCAGAATGCTTGCCGAGCACCAGGTTGGTCGCACCCATGCCGACGCTTTCGGGCGTCATGATCTCGTAGGTGCCCGAATCCTTGAGCATCCCGTCCTGGTGGATGCCGCTTTCATGGGCAAAGGCATTGGCGCCGACGATCGCCTTGTTGGCCTGCACCGCCATGCCGGTGATGCCGCTGACCAGCCGCGACGCCTTGGTGATCTCGGTCGTCACGATGCCGGTGCGCACCGGCAGCACGTCGTGGCGGACGCGGATCGCCATGGCGATTTCCTCCACCGCGGCATTGCCGGCGCGTTCGCCGATGCCGTTGACGGTCGCCTCGCACTGCCGCGCCCCGGCCATGATGGCGGCGAGCGTATTGGCCACCGCCAGCCCCAGGTCGTTGTGGCAATGCGTCGAGAAAATCGCCTTGTCGGCATCGGGCACGCGGCCGATGACATCGCGGAACATGGCGCCATAGGTCTCGGGCGTCGCATAGCCGACGGTATCCGGCAGGTTGATCGTCGTCGCCCCGGCGCGGATGGCGGTTTCGACGGCGCGGCACAGGAAATCGGGGTCGCTGCGCGTCGCATCCTCCGCCGACCATTCGACATCCTCGCACAGGTTGCGGGCGTGGCCGACCGAAGCGGCGATGGCGTCGAGCACTTCCATCGGCGTCTTGTTGAGCTTGGCCCGCATGTGCAGCGGCGAGGTGGCGATGAAGGTGTGGATGCGCGGCCGCCGGGCATGGCGCACCGCCGCCCAGGCGCGGTCGATATCGGCGGCGGCGGCGCGGGCGAGGCTGGCGACGATCGCCGTTTCGCACTGCTTGGCCACTGCGGTCACCGCCTCGAAATCACCCTCGCTGGCGATGGCAAAGCCCGCCTCGATGATATCGACGCCGAGCGCTTCCAGCTGCGCCGCGACCTTCAGTTTCTCCTCGAGGTTCATCGAACAGCCGGGCGATTGCTCGCCGTCGCGCAGCGTCGTGTCGAAAATACGGATATGGTCGGTCATCATCATGTCTGCCTGTCTGAATTCGGGTTCCGGTCGGAAGGTCCCTCAGGCGCGGTGGCTCGCACAGGCGAGCAGGACGTCGCGCCTAAGGGCGCGTAAGTCGAAGCAGCAGCAGGCCGGACAGATGCATGCCGATGTTTATGCCCGTGGCGCCGGCGCCTGTCCAGCCGGTTCCCACGCCCGCTGGCGCAGCACCGTATCCTTCATGCCGCGCGCCGCCAGCCGCGGCCCGAGGAACCGATAAAAGAACCAGTCCTTCGCGACATAGGGCGTCACATGGTAAAGCAGCCGCTCCGCCAGCGTCCAGCGCACGCCGCCGCGATCGCTGCGCCGGTCGGACGCCAGCACCCACAATTCGGGGCTGTGGCCGAAGCGGCCCTGCTTCGCCATGCGGTGGACGAGTTCATGGTCCTTCAGCACATAGGGCCATTGCCCGGCCGCATAGCCGCCCGCCGCGCGCAGTGCCGCCGTCCGGTACAGATGGGCATAGCCGCCGGCATAGGTCTGGCCGCGGGTCAGGCCGATCAGCAGCAGGTCGCGCGCCTGCCGTGCCAGCCGTTCCTGCCAGGCTTGCGGATCGCCGGCGCTGTCATGGGCGAACACCGCCACCGTATCGGCCGGGCCGGCACGAAACGCCGCATCGGCCTTGGCGAGATAATCGGGCGGATAGATGGTGTCAGCATCGCCGATCGCGACAAAGTCGGTCCGCACCGCCGCGATGCCCGCCGCCAGGGCATGGACCTGCCCCGGCTCCGGCTCGTCGATGACCTGGGTGAACACACCCTTTTGCGACGCCGCCCAGTCGCGCGCGATGGCACCGCTGCCGTCGGTTGAGCCATTGTCGACCAGCACCAGCCGGAACGGCCGCAGCGTCTGCACCGCCAGCGAAGCCAGCGTCGCGCCCAGGAAATCGGCCTCGTTGTAAAAGGCGATGACCATCGTCCAGCCCGGATGCAGCGCCGGCTGCCTGCGGTCCGCCGGCTTCGCCGCCCTGCCTGTACCGCCGCTGGGCGCCTTGCTGTTCAACACACTGTCCTCACGCCGTTCGCATCCGCAGCATTGCGCGCGGGCCGCGCCTGTGTGACGAATGTCGCCCGACTAGAACAGCCCCGCCGCTGCCGCAACAGGTAGAACACCATGGTTTTCGGACCGGTCGACACGATCGCCGCCAGTATCCAGCTTGCCGTCACGCCGATCTTCCTGCTGACCGGGATCGGATCGTTCCTCAATGTCCTCGTCCACCGGCTCAGCCGCGTCGTCGATCGGGCGCGCAAGCTCGAATCCGAGATCCCGGGCTATCCGTCGCCGCGCCGCACCACCGCCGTGGCCGAACTGGTGGCGCTCGATCGCCGCATGGCGCTGTCGAACTGGGCGATCGCGCTCTGCACCTCGTCCGCGCTGCTTGTCTGCATCGTCGTCGCCATCCTGTTCATCGGTGAACTGGTGCCGATGCGCTGGACCGGCATCGTGGCAATCCTGTTTATCGCCGCCATGGCGCTGGTCATCATCGGGCTGCTAATGTTCCTTCTGGAAGTCCGCATTTCACTGCGCTCGGTCCGCATCCGCGCCGCGGTGCTGACCGGCGAAGCCGTCGACTGACACGAAAGGTCCTGCCCATGTCGCGCCCTGCCCCTGCCGCCCTGCCCTGCCTCGCCCTGCCCTGCCTCGCCC
>QBLU01000043.1:0-14346 GCA_003241875.1 Alphaproteobacteria bacterium | reverse complement strand
GTCGTCGGCGCCGCTGCCGGTTGCCGCCCAGATGGCGTCGACCGTGCCGGCAGCGCCGCCGACGACCGCACCGGAAAGCGCCAGCCCCGCCATCGGTGGCCACGACCCGGTCGCCTATTTCAGCGGCGCCCCGGCGCTGGGCAGCGCGGCGTTCACCACCGTCCATGCCGGCGCCACCTACCGCTTCGCCAGCGCCGCCAACCGCGCCGTCTTCCTCGCCGAACCGCAACGCTATCTGCCGCAATTCGGCGGCTACTGCGCCTGGGCGGCGTCGCAGGGCCGGCTGGCAAAACCCGATCCCTGGATCTGGCGCGTCGTCGGCGGCAAGCTCTACCTCAATTGCAGCCCGGACGCGGAAACGAAGTGGCTCGCCGACGTGCCGGGCAATATCGCCAAGGCGGAGGCGTTCTGGGCTAGCCAGCCGCGGTAGTGCCGCAGGCGCGCGTGGGCAAAGCCCACGCGTCGGACGGGTTCGGCGGGAGAAGGCCCCGCCGCCCCGCCGGCCGGCCGGAATTGAGTCGCGTCCAGCGCTGCGCGCTGGCCGTCGCTCAATTCTTGGCCTTGTCCACCAGCGCGTTCTTGCCGATCCACGGCATCATCGCCCGCAGCCGCGCCCCGACCTCCTCGATCGGATGCGCCTTGGCGGCGATGCGGGACGCCTTCAGCTCGGGCTGGCCGGCGCGGTTGTCGAGGATGAAGTTCTTCACGAAGCGCCCGCCCTGGATGTCGGCGAGGACGCGCTTCATCTCGGCCTTGGTTTCCGACGTGATGATCCGCGGCCCGGTGGTGATGTCGCCATATTCGGCGGTGTTCGAGATCGAATAGCGCATGTTGGCGATGCCGCCCTCGTACATCAGGTCGACGATCAGCTTCACTTCGTGAAGGCACTCGAAATAGGCCATTTCCGGCGCATAGCCGGCCTCGGTCAGCGTTTCGAAGCCGGCCTGGATCAGATGGGTCAGGCCGCCGCACAGCACCGCCTGCTCGCCGAACAGGTCGGTCTCGCATTCTTCCTTGAACGTTGTCTCGATGACGCCGGAGCGGCCGCCGCCGATTGCCGACGCATAGGACAGGGCGACGTCATGGGCGTTGCCGCTGGCATCCTGGTGGATGGCGATCAGGCACGGCACGCCGCCGCCGCGGGCATATTCGCTGCGGACGGTATGGCCGGGGCCCTTGGGCGCGATCATGAACACGTCGATGTCGGCGCGCGGCTCGATCAGCTGGAAATGCACGTTGAGGCCATGGGCGAAGGCCAGCGCCGCGCCGGGCTTCATGTTGGCGTGCAGGTCCTCGGCATAGATGCCGGCCTGATGCTCGTCGGGCGCCAGCACCATGATGACATCGGCCCACGCCGCCGCCTCGGCATTGCTCAACACCTTGAAGCCGGCGCCTTCGGCCTTGGCCGCGGTCGCCGAGCCCTTGCGCAGCGCCACCGCCACCTCGCCGACGCCGCTGTCGCGCAAATTCTGCGCATGGGCATGGCCCTGGCTGCCATAGCCGACAATCGCGACCTTCTTGCCCTTGATCAGGCCGACGTCCGCATCGGCATCATAGTAAACGCGCATTCCGTATCTCTTCCTGTTGCTTTTCGTCATCCCCGCGAAGGCGGGGATCCATCACCCCAGCGTGCCGGCGATGGATCCCCGCCTTCGCGGGGATGACGATCTTGAAACCCTAAACCGCGTCCGCCCCCCGGGCGATCGCCACCACCCCGGTCCGCGCCACCTCGACGAGCCCGACCTCGCGCATCAGCGCGATGAACTGGTCGACCTTCGACGTCGGCCCCGAAACCTCGAACACGAACGATCCCGTCGTCGTATCCACCGGCCGCGCCCGGAAAATGTCGGCAATGCGCAGCGCCTCGTCGCGCTGGGCGCCCTTGCCCGCCACCTTGACCAGCGCCATCTCGCGCTCGACATGCGGGCCCAGCGCCGTCAGGTCGAGCACCCGGTGCACCGGCACCAGCCGGTCGAGCTGCGCGATGATCTGCTCGATCACCGGCGGCGGGCCATTGGTGACGACGGTGATCCGCGACACCGCATGATCGCCCGACACATCGGCCACCGTCAGGCTGTCGATATTATAGCCGCGCGCCGAAAACAGCCCGACGATGCGGGCGAGCACGCCCGATTCATTGTCGACGAGGATGGAGAGCGTGTGCCGCTCGGAGGGAAGGTGTTTCATGTCATCTCAATATGATTTTCAAGTCGCACTTCTCCGAGCGACTCAGCGATAGCCTGCATATTGGATCGTCCGAAGGTCAATATCTGGCGTGCATACTTTAAGCTCTTATCTTTCTCGAACATCTTCATAGCTTTGAAAACGGAATGGTCACTATTTCCCTTTAGCAGATCAGAATGATTAGCGCCAAACCAAGATATAAATACAGTCATTGGCAATGTATATTTACCATAGACAGTACGGTAGTCAGTAACTGCTAGAAAAAGACTAACGACTGAGGACTCTTCATAGAAGTCGATAGTACGATCTGGGTCTCGGTCAGAATGCTTCATAAACCAGTATGATTCTCTAATCGCATCTCGCCAAAGCTTTTTTTGGTCATCAGGGACAAACTTCTCCAGTGTGTCGTGGAAAGTCTCAGATCCGTGCTTCCTTGCAACCCCGCGAAGCACGTCGTTTGCTGCCCACGCCAAGACGTTTACAGCTATCGAAGATCCTTCCGCGAAAAGAATATCGATCGCCTGATCAATCTCTTCTCGAGCAACTCGTTGCCGACTGAGAGTGACTGGCGTCAATTTTGCGGTCGCCGTCACACCAGCGCCTTAGCATCTTCATCGCGCTCGCCCTGCGCATCGCGGGCGTCCAAAATCATGTCGGTATGCGCCGCCCCGCTTGGGATCATCGGGAAGCAATTCGCCAGCTTCGACACCCGGCAATCGACCATCACCGGGCCGTCATGCGCCAGCATCGCGGCAATGCCGGCGTCCAGCCCGTCGGCATCCTCGATGACGATACCCTTCCAGCCATAGGCCTCGGCCAGCTTGACGAAGTCGGGCAGCGAATCCGAATAGCTTTCGCTGTACCGGCTGCCATGGTTCAGCTCCTGCCACTGGCGGACCATCCCCATATATTCGTTGTTGATGATGAACACCTTCACCGGCAGCCGGTATTGCGCCGCCGTGCCGAGCTCCTGGATGTTCATCTGGATGCTGGCCTCGCCGGCGATGTCGACGACCAGCGCACCCGGATTGGCGATCTGCGCGCCGATCGCCGCGGGCAACCCATAGCCCATCGTGCCGAGGCCGCCGCTGGTCAGCCATTTGTTCGGCGCATCGAAACCGAAATGCTGCGCCGCCCACATCTGGTGCTGGCCGACCTCGGTGCTGATGATCGGTTTCTGCGCGCGGGTCATCTCGTACAGCCGCTTGATGGCGTGCTGGGGCAGCAGGTCCTTGCCCTTTTGGGTGAAGCCGAAGCTGTCCCGCGCCCGCCAGCCGGCGATATCGTACCACCAGGATTCCAGGTCCGCCGGCTTGTGCCCGCGCGACCGCCAGATCTTCAGCATGTCCTCGAGCACGCCGCCGACATCGCCGACGATGCCGAGGTCGACGCGCACCGTCTTGTTCATGCTCGACCGGTCGATATCGACATGGATCTTCTTGGAATTGGGCGAAAATGCATCGAGCCGGCCGGTGACCCGGTCGTCGAAGCGCGCGCCCAGGCACACCATCAGGTCACAGCGGTTCATTGCCATATTGGCTTCGTAGCTGCCATGCATCCCCAACATGCCGAGGAACTGCGGATGCTCGTTGGGCATCGTCCCCAGCCCCATCAGCGTCGACGTCACCGGCGCGCCGGTCAGCTTGGCGAGGTCGCGCAGCAGCTGGGTTGCAACAGGTCCTGAATTGATGATGCCGCCGCCGGTGTAGAAGATCGGGCGTTCGGCCGCGGCGAGCATTTCCACCGCCGCCTCGATGCTGGCGCGGTCGCCCTTCACCTGCGGCTTGTAGGTCTTGTGGCCGATGCCGGCGCCGGGTTTTTCATACCGCGCCTTCATGATCTGCACATCCTTGGGGATGTCGATGACCACCGGGCCGGGCCGGCCGGAGCGGGCGATGTAATGCGCCTCGTGCAGCACCGGGCCCAGCCGGGCGGTGTCCTTCACCAGGTAATTATGCTTCGAACAATGGCGGGTGATGCCGATCGTGTCGCATTCCTGAAAGGCGTCGGTGCCGATCAGATGCGTCGGCACCTGGCCGGTCAGCACCAGCAGCGGCACCGAATCCATCATCGCATCGGTAATGCCGGTGACGGCGTTGGTGGCGCCGGGCCCCGAGGTGACCAGCACCACGCCGACCTTGCCCGTCGACCGGGCATAGCCTTCCGCCGCGTGCACAGCCGCCTGCTCGTGGCGCACCAGGATGTGGCGGATTCGCCCCTGCGCAAACAGCGCGTCATAGATCGGCAGCACGGCGCCGCCGGGATAGCCGAACACGACCTCGACGCCGAGATCGGCCAGTGCCTGCACGACGATGTCCGCGCCTGTCAGTTCCGCGCCCACGACTCAGCCCTTCGATGCTGTTGAAGGGCTGCGGGGTAGAAGCATCAAGTTGCGCTGTCAACCGCCCCGCGCGCAACAAAACAACAAAATGTCAGCGTAGAACAGAATATTCTGCGTCAAGCCAATGCCGGCACCGCTTTGCGCCGGCGCGCCACCACCCCGACAAGCCCGAAGCCGGCGATCATCTGCAGCCAGGTCCCGGGCTCCGGCACTGTCGGCAGCCCGGCCTGGATCAGCACCTCGCGGGCGATGGCGCGCTGCACCGGCGCCGTGACATGGATGCCGTCAAAGCTGAAATAGCCGGTGCAATCGATGCTGCCGGCGATCACCGGCCGCGCCGCGATGCACGGCGTGGTGAAATCGACATCGGCGGTCAGCCCATAGGCCTGGGGCGTCGCCAGCACGCGGTTGAAAAACCCGAAATAGTCGAACCGGGTCAGCTGCGCGGTCAGCAACGGCGAGATCGCGTCGAGCCCGGCATCGAGCTGCGCCTGCAACGCCAGCCCCTCCGCCTCGGTCGGGTTGGGCACGCCGAGCACGATGATCCGCGTCGCCCCGCCGGCGTTGAGGCCGAGCACGGTGTTGACGATGTTGCTGGTGAACAGATCGCCGTAATCCTCCGCCGTCAGCCCATAGGTGTCGCCGCCCTGGATGGCGTTGACGTCGTTGTTGCCGAAATTGATGATGTACAGGCCATCGGGGTCGACATAGCTGCCGAACACCGAGCCATAGAAACCGAGCTGGCTGGTCAACCCGGGGATGACGCCCGGAAACGGCGCCGCGCTGGCATCGCCCGCCGCGCGCGCGCCACCGACCGCGAAATTGGTGCCACCGGCCAGGAACGGCGTCGCATAGGTGCCGGTCAGCCGCTTCGAGATGATGTCGGCAAAGTTGTAGCCGTCGCCGAAGCGGCCCATGAAATAGCCCTGCGCCGCATTGGCCGCGAGCCCGCCAGTCGCGAGGTTGGCATTGCCCGAATCGACGAAACTGTCACCAAAGACATAAACGCGGTCGGGCAGCGCCGCCGCCACCGGCGCCGCCACCAGCAGCGCCGCCAACATCATCGAGTGCCCGAAACGCATCGCCCGCCCCCTGTTGCCCCATGCCGGCGGATTAGGCATCAACAGGCGTTAAATTACGATAAACAGCCGGCACACACGAAAGCGGCGACCATCGCTGGCCGCCGCTTGCCGTCCCGAAGGAATTGCGCCGGATCAGGCGGCGACGACGACCGTGCGGCGCCGCGCGGCAAAGCCGACAAGGCCGAAGCCGAGCACCAGCATCGCCCAGGTCTGCGGCTCCGGCACAGCGGCGGTGCCGCCGACTTCGACGCGCAGGCCCGACGGATTGCCCGACGCCTGGCCGAAGTTGCTGACCGTGAAGCTCAGCGTGTTGAGGCCGGCGAGGAAGCTGGCGCCGGTCGAATCGAACGCCGTCCAGGCAGCGAAGCCGCCGCCGCCGTTCGTGGCCAGCGCCGTGCCGTTGAGCGTGATGAACAGCACTTCATTGTCGGCCGCATAGCGACCCGACAGGAACGCCGAACCCGGCGACAGGCCGGCGAGAGAGAAGGCCAGCGAATAGGTGTAGGTGCCGTCGACGGTCGGATCGAGCGTCGCGCCGGCCAGCGGGGCGGGCGTGATCCAGCGCGAAACCGCATCTTCGGCCAGCCAGTTGGTGCCGACCGGGAAGACGCCGTTCTGGCCGCTGACATAGGCCGTGCCGCCGGCGAGGGTCCAATGCTGGTCGACAGCGCCGATGCCCGCGACCGACGTGTTCGACGCGTCGGTGCCGGTGTTGAACAGCGTGGTGATCGTCGCCGCGGAAACCGGCGCGGCGGCCATTGCGGCGAAAGTGGCGATGGCGAGAACGGTGCTCTTGAACATGGGAACCCTTGTGTTTCTTGCCTTCAGCAGGCCTGCCAACAGTTATGCAAGAACCGCGCCACTTGCTTCGCCACAGCGTTAACAAGATGTTACCGGCGCGGCCAGTTAGGAAACTGTAAAGAATCTCGACACCGTTTCGCAGGCGGCGTCCAACGGCCCGGGATCGACGCGCGGCCAGTGCCCGACCTGGTTGCGCAGCCAGGTCAGCTGGCGTTTCTGATACCGGCGGGTCGCCGCCGCCGCCGCCGCGATCGCCGCCTCCAGAGTCGTCTCGCCGGCGAGGTGCGCGGCGAACTCCGGCACCCCGAGCGCCCGCAGCACCGGCCGCTCCGGCGACAAGCTACGTGCCAGCAGCGCCGCCACTTCATCGCGGGCGCCGACCGCCACCATGGCGCGCAGGCGGGTCTCGGCGCGGGCATTCAGCACCGGGCGCGAAACATCGACGACGATCGCCCGCACATCGGTGGACGCGGCGATCCCGCCCTCTCGGGTCGCGTGCCAGTGCAGCAGCGAGCGGCCCGTCGATCGCACCACCTCCAGCCCGCGCAACAGCCGCTGGCGATCCGCCGGCATCAGCCGGGCCGCCAGCGCCGCATCCTCCGCCGCCAGCGCCGCCGCCGCCGCCGGCGTGTCGAGACTGCGCACGGCAGCGCGCACCGCCGGGTCGATTTCGGGCACCGGCGCGATGCCGTCGAGCAGCGTCGCGATATACATGCCGGTACCGCCGACCAGGATCGGCACCCGCCCCGCCTCCCGCGCCTCGGCGATCGCGGCCTTGGCCATGTCGGCCCAGCGCGCCGCGCTCGCCGCGTCGTCGCCATCGAGCACGCCATAAAGCCGATGCGGCACCAGCGCTGCCTCGGCGGCGCTCGGCCGGGCGCTGACGATGTGCAGGTCGGCATAAAGCTGGCTGGCGTCGGCATTGATGATCGTCCCGCCGATGCGCGCCGCCACCGCCAGCGCCAATGCCGACTTGCCGCTCGCCGTCGGCCCTGCAATGACCGCCACCATGGAATCCGTCACGCCGCTCATCGTCACCCTGGTTGCCGAAGGCGCCTTGTCGTCCGGCGACGCCGCCACCGCAAGTGACGTGGTGCGCGCCGCCTGCGGGGAGCCCGGCCTCGCCGAATGGATCGACGCCGGCGACGCCATCGACCTGCACGTCACCGACATCGCCGCGCCGGCGGCCCGCGCCGCACTGGAGGCGGCGCTGCCCGGGATCGACATCATCGTCCAGCCCGCCGACGCTCCCCGCCGCAAGGCGCTGATCATCGCCGACATGGATTCGACGATGATCACCGTCGAATGCATCGACGAGCTCGCCGATTATGCCGGGCTGAAGGCCGAAGTCGCCGCGGTCACCGAGGCGGCGATGCGCGGCGAACTCGATTTCGAGGCTGCGCTCGATGCCCGGGTGGCGCTGTTGAAGGGCCTCGACGCCGCCGTCATCGATCGCTGCCGCGCCGAACGCGTGCGGCTGATGCCCGGCGCGCAGACCCTTGTCCGCACAATGGCGGCGCACGGCGCCCATTCGATCCTGATCTCCGGCGGCTTCACCGCCTTTGCCCGGCCGGTCGCCGCCGAGATCGGCTTTGCCGAAGTCCACGCCAACACGCTGCTGGTCGCGGACGGCCGGCTGAGCGGCAGCGTCGCGCGCCCGATCGTCGATGCCGCCGCCAAGCGCGCGCGGCTATTGGGGGCCGGCATCGCCCTGCCGGCCACGCTCGCGGTCGGCGACGGCGCCAACGACATCCCGATGATCGCGGCGGCCGGCCTCGGCATCGCCTATCACGCCAAGCCCAAGGCCGCCGCCGCCGCCGACGCGGCGGTGCGCATCGGCGACCTGACGGTCCTGCTGCGGGCGCAGGGCTATCGGCGCGCGGACTGGGCCGGCTAGAGTTGCTGCATTGAAGTTGATCCGCTCAGCCTGCGCTTGTCGAAGCCGCAGCCAGCACCGCCCTGCGACGCGGCTTCGACAAGCTCAGCCTGAGCGGGCTTCGTGGTTCAACTGAAATGAAGGCGACTCCAGCGCGTCAGCCCTCCGCCGGCCCCAGCTGCTCGCCCCAGTACAGGCAGACCTCGCCGCCGGCCGGAATCAGGAACTTCTTGACGATGACCACCGACACCGCGGCGGCGATCGGCGGCGATACCAGCGGCATGATCAGTGCGGTGACGGCGGCGATCGCGGCGGCCTCGCTGAGCCCGACGGCCGACAGCAGCTGCGTCCGCGCCGGATCGTTGGGCTCGGCGCCGCAGACGAGGTCGAACAGCGCCCGCGACCATTTGTTGACGATCCGCTCCCCGAGCGTCTTCAGCTCGGTGACCAGGCCCTGGTGAGCGGTCTCATAGCCCGGCGCCAGCCGCGCATCGAAGGCGAGCACCGGGTTGCGCTCGATGGCCTTTTCCTGCGTGCCGATCAACACATAGAGCGCGGCCTCGTCGAGACCCGCCAGGTCCTGCGCCGCCGCGATCGTTTCCGCCTGCATGTTCGCGATATCCGTCATTCAACGTCCTCCCTCTGCACTGCCAAAATCCTGTCGCCGCCGGCGGCGGGCGCCAGCATGGTGTCGCCCCGGCCATAGACCACATAGGTCAGGCCAAGCGGGTTGCGCGCCGCATGAAAAATGCGCCGGCTCGCCAGCATCGCGGCGCCGAGCGGCTCCCCGGCGAGCAGCCGCGGCAGCAGCTCACGCGCAAAGGCATCGCCGAACTGGGCATTGATCGGCGACTCGGTGCCGATCACCGCCACCGCATCGCGGTCGAGGAACACCGCCGGCAGGCCGGCACGCGAGGCCGGCAGCGTCGCCGCCGAATGGCACATGTTGAGGAACACCAGCGGGCGCCGATGCGCCTTGAAGAATTCGCTGTCGCGCAAGCTCTGCTCGGTCAGCTCGGCAGTGCCGAAAAAGATGCGCGCGCCCTTGCCGTCGGTCACCGCCAGCTGCTCGAGCAGCCGGTCCCACGGCGCCCGCGCCGCGTCATCGCAAAGCTGTTTCGCGGCGCCGCGGATCACCGCGGCGATATCGGCGGGCAGCCCCGACGCGGCGCCGCCCATGATGCCGTGGCAGAAGAAATAGAACAGCTCGGCCGGGTCGTCGGCGGCCAGCGCGTCGTCGATGGCCTTGCGGTTGCCGGCCATGGCCAGCGTCGCGCCGCTGCCGGCCGCGGTGACGTCGGCGAGGGTCGCCGGATGGTCGACGAACCTGGCAAAGCCCGCATCGACGACGGCGTTGATCCGGGGCGCGCCCTTCGGCGGCGAGGATCGCCCTTGCTTGCGGGCGATCTCGATCCGGTAATCGAGGCCCCAGAATTGCGGCTCGGCATCAGGCGCCGCCGGCGGGCAAACGATGGTCCAGGGAAACACAAAGCCCTGCGCCGCGTCGGCGCAGGTGATGCGGATGACGCTGTCGGGCGGCAGCGGATGTTCGGCAAGCAGCGTGCCGAACGCCTCGCTCGTTCCGGCCTGGCTGCCGCGGCCGTCGCCGAACAGCAGCCGCCAGGCATCGCGGCCATGCGCGGCAAGCTCGGCGCAGGCCTTGCGATAGGACGGCGCGCTGAGCGTGACCTTGTCGCTCAGCGTGCCGATCACCAGCTTCGTCCACACGTTGCGGACGGCGGCGAGCAGCCCGGCAATGTCGGCGGGCAGCATGGTCTGGCCGATCGGCAGCGCCAGCGGCGGCGCGCCGGCCCGTGTCAACGTCGCGTCGATGGCATAGCCGGCACCGGCCGGGTTGACGTGCAGCGCCAGCACGTCGGGCGCCGCGTCGCTGGCCGGCCGCGCGAACGGGATCGCCGCATCGACGGCGCGCACCTGCCATTGGCCGTGGTCGCAGACGAGCTCGACCTGGTCGAGCAGGCGCAGGTCGGCGCTGAGCAGCCGGACCTCGGCGAGCACGCCATCGGTGAACGCGGCAGCGGTGCGAAAGCGGAAGAACGCCGGCGTGCTGTCGGCATCATGGGGCCAGGTCAGCGGCAACAGCGTGTCATCGAACACCACGCCCGCATGGCCCGTCACCCGCGCATAGACGGTGATCGGCTCCTGCTGCTGCCGCGGCGCCTTCACCGGCCGTTGCGAGCCGCCGAAGCCGAGGCGAGCGGCGCGGATCGCGACCTCCAGCGTATGGTCACTCGCGGCCTCGAGCCCGGCGGTGGCCGGCAGCCGCGCCTCCGCCGCGACCGCATCGCCCGGGGCATAATGGTCGGCGAGCAGCGCCAGGTCGACGAAGCGGTCGGCCTCGCCCGCCGGCGGCACGTCGACGCTTTCAGTGCCGAACGGCATTTCCAGATTTTCCGCGCTGCCGGGCGCCACGACGGGTGCCTCGTCGCCAAAGCCCGGGTCGATATCAGTCCAGCCGCTGATGCCGGCGCCGGTAACCTCCCGCGCCAGCCGGCCCGACACTGCCACCGATGCCACCAGCGCCCGATCCTTCAACCTGTCGAGCGCCAGCATGCCCATCGGCGCCAGCAGCACCCGGGCCAGCGTTTCCACCGTCGCGCGATCCCAGCGCACGCGGGGCGACCTGACCAGCAGCCGCGCCGGCCCGTCGTCGCCCGCGCCGGCAAACGACAGCCGCCACGCCGCCGCCAGCTCGGGCAGCCGCCCCGCCATCGCTGCCGACACCGATGCCGGCGGCGCCGCCCAGGGCCGTTCGGCGCCGAGCGTCGCCATGGTCGCGGCCGCCCGCGCCTGGTCGAAGCCTGAAGTCCAGTCCCACCCCGCCGCGGTCAGCACGCCCAGAGCGGCCATGGCGTCGGAGGCCTCGCGTTCCGAAGCCGCGCCGGAAACCATCTGGACAAGCGATTGCACAGCCGGGAGCGCCCCTGTTCGAAACCGGCGCTAACCATATCGCAAAACATGTTGCGACGCTGCACGGAAACGACGCGTTAGCCGGCCGCCGGCCACGACCGCATGGCGCCATCGACGATGCGCATCAGCTTGTCGCGCCCGGCGCCGTCCTTGGCCAGCGTCGACATGCCCTGCACCACGGCGAACACCAGCCCGGCCAGCGCCTCGGCGTCGCTGTCGGCCGGCAGCACGCCCTGCGCCACATCGCGTTCGATCCGCGCCCGCAATGCCGCCTCGATACCGCGCCGGATCGCCGCCAGCTCCTCCCGCACATCGGCGGCGCTCGCCGAGCTGCTGACGATGGCGCTGGCCAGCAGGCACCCCGGCGGCGTGTCGTCACCGGTATCGCCGAGCGCCGCCGCGGTCAGCAGGTCGCGCGCTGCATCGCTGGCACGCGCCGCCGCCGCGATACCGGCGACGATCGTCGCCGCCCCGCCGAGATAACGATCGACCGCTTCCCGGAACAGCTGCCGCTTGTCGCCGAACGCGGTGTACAGGCTCGGCGGCGTGATCCCCATGGCGCGGGTCAGGTCGGCGACCGATGTCGCCTCATAGCCGTGCTGCCAGAACAGGCGCATCGCGACGACCAGCGCGGCGTCGCGATCGAAGGACAGCGGCCGACCGGTACGCCGGGCAATGACAGGCTCGGACAGTTCCATAGCGATCGCTATATATCGCTTGACGCATGGCGGCAATCGGCGTCCAACCGAAATATCGTATCGATCGCTATGGAAGTCGCTTCATGTCGCTTGCCGATTACCGCACCCTCGGCCGCTCGGGCCTCGTCGTCAGTCCGCTGGTGCTCGGCACGATGACGTTCGGCGTCGCCCGCTGGGGCATGGACCGCCCCGCCGCCGAGGCGGTGTTCGACGCCTATGTCGAGGCCGGCGGCAACATCGTCGACACCGCCGATGTCTATGCCGGCGGCCGCAGCGAAGAAATGCTCGGCGCCATCATCGCCGATCGCGGCTTGCGCGACCGCATCGTCATCGCGACGAAATCGGGCTTTGCCAGCGGCGCCGGTCCGCACGCCGGCGGCAATGGCGCCAAACATGTCCACACCGCCCTCGAAGCCTCGCTGCGCCGGCTCGGCACCGACCATATCGACCTCTACTGGGTCCATGTCTGGGATTCGGTGACCCCGGCCGAGGAACTACTGGAGACCATGGCCGGCCTCGTCCGCCAGGGGAAGATCCGCTATTGGGGCCTGTCCAACGCGCCGGCCTGGTATGTCGCGCGGCTGGCGACGCTGGCGGCGGAGCGCGGCCTGCCCGGGCCGATCGCCCTCCAGTATTTCTATTCGCTCGTCAGCCGCGAGGTCGAGGCCGAGCATCTGCCGCTGGCGCGCGACATGGGTCTCGGCATGATGCCGTGGAGCCCGCTCGCCTATGGCCTGCTGACCGGCAAGTACGACCGCGCGACGGTCGAGGCCGGCCCGCCCCGCGCCGGCGGCCTGCCGAGCGATGCCGCCACCGGCGCTGCCCGCGCCGACGGCGACAAGCGGCTCGATGGCGCCAATCCGTTCGGCGACACGCTGTTCACGCCGCGCAACTGGGACATCGTCGCGGCGCTGCAGGGCATTGCCGCCAGGATCGGGCAACCGCCGGCCCGCGTCGCGCTGGCCTGGGTGCTGTCGCGGCCCGGCGTCGATACGGCGCTGATGGGGGTCAGCCGGGTCGAGCAGGTCCATGACAATATCGCCGCCACCGACCTGCGCCTGTCGGATGCCGATATCGCCGCCCTCGATGCCGCCAGCGCGCCGCAGCAGGCGATGGTCTATGGCCTGTTCGCCGCCAAGGCGCGCCAGGCCGTCGTCTTCGGCGGCAGCGCCGTCGCGACCCGCGGTGGCCGCTAGATTCGCCCGCAGTTCGAATGCAATCAAGTCTGGTTGAACCACAAAGCCCGCTCAGGCTGAGCCTGTCGAAGCCGTGTCGCAAGGTGGCGCCCGCCGGGGCTTCGACAAACTCAGCCTGAGCGGATCGCTTTGCGTGCAACCGCGTCTGGTTGAACCACAAAGTCCACTCAGGCTGAGCCTGTCGAAGCCGTGTCGCAGGGTGGCGCTCGCCGGGGCTTCGACAAGCTCAGCCTGAGCGGATCGCTTTGCGTGCAATCGCGTCTGGTTGAACCACCAAGTCCGCTCAGGCTGAGCCTGTCGAGGCCGTGTCGCAAGGTGGCGCTCGCCGGGTCTTCGACAAGCCCAACCTGAGCGGATCGATTTGAATGCAATCAACTCCAGGTCGGGTTCACCGCGACGCCGTCGCGCGCATTGTCACCCCGCCGGCGGCGTCGTGCATCGTCAACTCCGCCCCCGCCGGCGTCCGCACCCCGCGCGCCACGCCGCCACCACCGGCAAGCAGCGGCGCCGTGGCGCGATAGTCGAACCGCGCCGGCGCCTGCCCGAGCAGCGTCGCCGCCAGGTTGAGCAGCACCGTCGCCTGCAACGGCCCATGGACGACGAGGTCGGCATAGCCCTCGACAGCGCGGGCATAGTCGCGGTCGTAATGGATGCGGTGGGCGTTGAAGGTCAGCGCCGAATAGCGCAGCAGCAGCGTCGTCGGCGTCGCGATGGTCCATTCGAGGCCCGCCGGCGGCATCGCTTCCACAACCGCTGCCGACTGGCCCGCCCCCGCCGGCCCGCGAAACGCGATATCCTGCCGCTCGCGCAACACTGCGTCACCCGCCACCGACAGCACATGCGCGGCGCCGGTCAGGCACAGCGGCCCCGCCGCTCCGGTCTTGTAGGCCAGCGGCAGCAGCGTCGACACGCGCGTCACCTCGGCCTCGAGCGGCAACCGCGCCAGCAGCTCAAGCGCCCCGCCGACCCACATTCGCCGCGGATAGGCCGCCAAGTCGACCGCATGGACCCGCGGCCCGTGCCCGTCCGGCCCCAGCCTGTCCTGCGCCGCCAGCGCCGGCGCCAGGCACCAGTGCAGCCCGAGCGGCGCCGTTCCCGCCGGCACCGGCGCCAGCCATGCGCCGAGCGTCGCCGCATATTCGCCGACCAGCCGCGCCGAGACGCGGTCGCGCATCATGCCGCAAATTCGGCGCGGATCGCCGCGCCATGCTGGCCCACCCCCGGCACCGCGCCCGGC
>QBLU01000042.1 GCA_003241875.1 Alphaproteobacteria bacterium | reverse complement strand
GGTCGAAAGACCCGCCCGTTGCTTTTCAGGGCGTTATCGTGATGGCATCCCCGGGCGTCATCCGGTCCAGCCAGCGCGCCAGGACCGCCCGGTCGATGGCGACACAACCCTCGGTCGGGCGGCGGTCGGGCTGGGTGCAGTGCCAGAAGATCGCGCTGCCCAGCGGCGCCACCGGCGGGCTGTCGTTGTGGCCGAGCACGATGACGATGTCATAGGCATGGTCATCCCGCCACAGCCGTTCCGCACTGAAGCGATGGGGGTGGCTGACCGGGCGATTGTATGCCGGATCGGCGGCATCGTCGGACCAGCCGTCATCGGCCCGCAGCCAGCGCCACGGCAGCCGCGTCGCCGGCGCCGCCATGCGATCGGGACGGATCAGCGCGGCGCGCACCGGCCAGATGCCGAGCGGCGTGGCGCCATCGCCCTCGCGCTTGGCAGCGGCCGGAATCGCGCCGCCCTTGCCGAACACCGCCGCTACGGTCTCGCCAAAGGCCGTGACGGTGCCGGCGGCGACGGACGCCGACAGCATCACAGCAGATGGCCCTGCCGATCGCGCTTGGTGCCGAGATAGGCGATGTTGTGCGGGTTGGGCGGCATGCTGTGCTCGACGCGGCTGACGATGAGACCATGGGCAGCCAGGCCCGCGACCTTCAGCGGGTTGTTGGTCAGCAGCCTGACTTCGCTGACGCCGAGCAGCTGCAACATGGTTGCGGCCAGCGTGAAATCGCGCTCATCGGGCTCGAATCCCAGCCGCGTGTTCGCGTCGACGGTGTCGAAGCCCTGGTCCTGCAGCGCATAGGCGCGCAGCTTGTTGAGGAGGCCGATGCCGCGGCCCTCCTGCTGGAGATAGAGCAGGATGCCACCACCGGGATTGGCGGCGATGGCGGCCAGCGCCGCGTGCAGCTGCGGGCCGCAATCGCATTTGAGGCTGCCGAGAACATCGCCGGTCAGGCACGCCGAATGCAGCCGCACCAGGACCGGCCCGGCACGCGACGGGTCGCCGATGACCAGCGCCAGATGTTCGGGGCCGCCATCGCCGGGGCGGAAAGCGACCACCTCGGTATCCTCCGCCGGCGCCAGCGGCAGGCGCGCGCGCGACGAAATCCGGACATCGGCTGCGACAGCGGGCAGCGCCAGCACCGCCGCGGGATCAGCGCTCACCACCGGCGCGGCGCCGGCGATCGGCACGGCATAGACCGCCGGCAGCAGCGCGGCATGCTTGGCCAGCGCGATCGCGGCGCGCGCCGATTGGCGGTCGCCGGCCAGCGCCCGCGTCGTGAACGGCCCTTTGAACGGCGTCGCGAGATCGAGCACTGGGTCGGCGACGGCGCGCGAGCCGGGGAGATCGAGCCAGGCCGGGCGATCGACCCACACCGGTTCCGGATCGTCGACGGCCGCGGCCAGCTGATTGGTCAGGTTCAGCACCGCGCCGCGCCGCGCGGTGATGACCAGCCCGGCGCGGGTAGCGGCCTCCAGCGCTGCCAGCGTCGCCGCATCCGCCAGCTCTGCCGACAGGATCGCGAGCGTGCCGACGCCGACGATGCGGCCGCGGCGCAGCGCATCGCCCGCCGCTTCGGCCCGCCAGGCCGCGTCGCCGCTCACAGGTCGAGCGTCAGCAACTGCGGGACATGGTCGGATGGCTTGCCCCAGTCGCGCGCGTCCTCGATGACTTCGAAGCGATTGGCCAGCGGCGCCAGCTCGGGCGACACCCAGATATGATCGAGCCGGCGGCCGCGATCGGACAGCCGCCAATCGGTGGCGCGATAGCTCCACCAAGTGAACAGCCGCTCGGGCGCAGCGATGAAGTGCCGGCCCATGTCGACCCAGTCATGGCTCTGCTGCAGCGCTGCCAGCGCTGCGACCTCGATCGGGGTGTGGCTGACGACGTCGATCAGCGCCTTGTGGCTCCACACGTCGCATTCGAGCGGCGCCACGTTGAAATCGCCGACGATCACGCTGGCATCGCGCAACGATTCGGACCAGCGCGTCATGCGGCCGAGAAACGCCAGCTTCTGCGCGAATTTGGGATTGATCTGGGTGTCGGGCACGTCGCCGCCGGCCGGGATATAGACGTTCTCGATCAGCAGGCCGGCGCCCGGGCCGACGGCGAGCCGCGCGCCGATGTGGCGGGCCTCGCCATTGTCCTGCCAGTCGTAGCGGCGCTCCTCGATCATCGGGATGCGCGACAGGGTGGCGACGCCGTGATGCATGCGCTGGCCGTTGAGCAGGCGGTGCCGATAGCCCAATGCCTCGAACATCGGATGCGGGAAGGCATCGTCCATCACCTTGGTTTCCTGCAGGCACAGCACGTCGGGGGCGTGGTTGCGCAGAAAGCGTTCGACGATGTCGAGCCGGAAACGCACCGAATTGATGTTCCAGGTGGCGATACGCAGGGTCATGCAACGGGCTGTAGGGGATGGCGACGCCAGCGTCACCTGTCGCTTACAAGCAGGGGCCGGCAAGCCGCTTGACCCGAACGCAAGTAGGCCCCCTGCTCCGGGGGCATGGAACAGGGGGCCATTTTTGCGCTCGTCACGCAGCAGGTGGCACTGGGTCGCAGCCAGATAACAGGGGGCAAACTCCGGCTGCGGTGCCAACCGCCCGTGTCTTATGCCCCCGCCGACATTGACCCGACATGAACAACATTCAGGAAGCTACGGTTCGAAATCGCGAAAGTTGCAACTCGTCGCTGTCCAGCCATCATTCGTCGACGGCGTATCGAATTCTTTAACCTTTTTTTGGCGTCGGCGCACGTTATGAAGGGCAATGACGAAACCTCGCGCCCTGCCGGCCTTTGCCGCCTTCAACGCCATTATTGCGCTCGCCTTCGGGACATTTGCCGCGCATGGCATCAAGGATCCGCAGGCGCGCGACTGGATCATGACCGGCGTGCTGTTCCAGCTGCCGCATGTCGCCGCGGTGTTCGGGCTCCTCGCCTGGCGCAATTCGCCGCTGGTGGTGCGCCCGGCCTGGGCCGTCAGCATCGGCAGCTTCATCTTTGCCGTCGTTCTCGATGCGCTGGCGCTGGGCGCGCCGCGCATGATCGCTGCGCTGGCCCCCATCGGCGGCTCGCTGATGATGATCGGCTGGTTCTGGATCGCGATCGTCGCGCTGGTGATCGACAAGATCGAGCCGGAATAGGCCGCTGGCGGTGACAGTTCAGTCCCGATAGCTCGGGTCGATCCGGTCCAGCTTGCGGATCAGCGCCGGCCACGCCAGCCCATTGGCCAGCATGCCGATGCCCCGCGTCTGCCCGGCGACCTTTTCCGGCGTGCCCTGCGGCGGCATCGACAGGCCGTCGCGGCCCGCCGACAACGCCGCGACCTGGGCCTCGCAGGCGCGCTCGATGAAATACAGCCGCAGGAAGCATTCCGCGACCGTCGCGCCGACCGCCAGCGTGCCGTGGTTGCGCAGGATCATGGTGTTCTTGGTGCCAATGTCCTCGACCAGCCGCTCGCGCTCCTCGAGGTCGGTCGCGATGCCTTCATACTCGTGATAGGCGAGGTCGTGGCGGGCGATCAGCGCGGTCTGGGTGATCGGCATCAGCCCTTCGGTCATCGCGCTGACGGCCTGGCCGGCGCGGGTGTGGACGTGCATCACCGCATGGGCATCGTCGCGCGCCATGTGGATCGCCGAATGGATGGTGAAGCCCGCCGGGTTGGTGATGTAGGGCGTTTCCATCACCGGATGGCCCTCGACGTCGATCTTGACCAGCGACGAGGCGGTGATCTCCTCGAACATCAGGTTGTACGGGTTGATCAGGAAATGATGCTCCGGCCCGGGAATGCGCGCCGACAAATGGGTGAAGATCATGTCGTCCCAGCCGTACAGCGCCACCAGCCGATAGGCGGCGGCGAGATCGACGCGGATCTGCCATTCTTCGGCCGACACCTGGTCCTTGACGTTGGCGACCGGCTTCAATTGCGTGGCCATGTTGCGACTCCCAAGATGATTTTCGTCAGCCTGCCCCATTTTTGACGGCGCGGGAATAGGCACCGGTGCGGCAGGCATCGGAGCAATGGCGGACATTGTCCCAGTCGCGGGCCCATTTCTTGCGCCAGGCAAAGGGCCGACCGCAGGTCACGCAATCCTTTGTCGGCAGGTCGGCCTTTTGCCGCATCTTGGCCATTCCCAAAGCTTACCTTAACAATTGTCACAAAGCCGGGTTATCGGCCGCAAAGCATATATCCGGGGTGGACCAAATGTATCCTGCTATCGATCGTCGCGCCTTCCTTGCTGCCGGCGCCGCCGGGCTGCTGCTGCCGACGCGGCCGGCGCTCGCCGGGCTTTGGGCCGACAGGGGCTTTACCCATGGCGTCGCCTCGGGCGCGCCGGGTCCCGATTCGATCAAGCTATGGACACGCTATGCCAGCGCCGATGGCCGCGACACCGTGCTGAAGGTCGAGGTCGCCACCGACGCCGGCATGGGCACCATCATCAAGCGCGCCGAGGCCAGCGCCGGCCCCGAGACCTGGGGCACCGCGCAAGCCAGCATCACCGGGCTGCCGGCGGGCGGCTGGGTGTTCTACCGCTTCACCGCGCCCGACGGCAGCATGTCGCCGGTCGGCCGCACCCGCACGCTGCCGGTAGGGCCGCTGGCGCGCTTCAACATCGCGGTGTTCAGCTGCGCCAACAAGCCGTTCGGCTGGTTCAACGCCTATGCCCATGCCGCGGCCCGCAACGACATCGATCTCGTCGTCCATACCGGCGACTATCTGTACGAATACGCCCGCGGCAGCTACCCGAGCGCTGCCGAAACGCTGGCCGGGCGCGAAATCGAGCCCGCCACCGAGATGATCCGGCTCGACGATTATCGCCAGCGCTATGCCAGCTATCGCGTCGATCCCGGCCTGCAGGAAATCCACCGGCTGTTCCCGATGATCAACATCTGGGACGATCACGAAGTCGCCAACGACACCTGGAAGGGCGGCGCCCAGAACCATCAGCCGGAGGAAGGCGATTTCGGTGCGCGGCTGTCAGCGGCGACCAAGGCGAATCGCGAATGGCTGCCCCAGCCCGATCGCATGTATCACCGCTACGACATCGGCAATCTTGTCAGCCTGCTGACGCTCGACACCCGCAACACCGGGCGCGACAAGCCGCTTGAGCTCGGCCCGGCGCTGAAGGAGGGCAAGGCCGGCCTTGTCAGCTTCCGCGACGGCGCGTGGAGCGATGCCGGCCGATCGCTGCTGGGCGCCGAACAGGAAGCCTGGTTCGCCGACACGATGAAGGCGTCGGTCAAGGATGGCCAGAAGTGGCAGCTCGTCGCCCAGCAGATCGTCATGGGCAACCAATATGCGCCCAAGGACGGCATGAGCCTGCTCGGCGCCGATGCCGACAAGCGCATCCAGGGCTATGTCAACGCCGGCGTGATGGCGGCGGCTGCCGGCATCCCCAGCAACATGGACAGCTGGGGCGGCTATCCCCAGGCGCGCAAGCGGCTGCTGAAGGCGGCACAGGCCGCAAATGCCGACATGGTCGTCGTGTCGGGCGACAGCCACAACGCCTGGGCATTCGACCTCGCCGAAGGCGGCAAGCCGGCGGGAGTCGAATTCGCCGGCCATTCTGTGACCAGCCCGGGCTATGAAAGCGCGCTCAAGGCCGATCCGGCACGGGTTCGCGAAGCCCTGGTCGCCGCCAGCCCCGAGATGACATGGTGCGACACCAGCCGACGCGGCTACATGACCGTCGCCTTCACGCCCGAATCGGCGCGCTGCGACTGGGTGTTCATGTCGACGATCAGGGAACGGACGACGGCCACCAGCACCGGCCAGGCCGCGACGGTGCAGCGCGGGCGGCGCAGGATGGTGCTGGCCTAGCCGCTGTCATCCCGGGCTTGACCCGGGACCCGGCTTTCCTGTGTGGTGCCGCGATGATCCCCGGCCCGGCCGGGGATACGGAAACGCGAGGCACGCCACCTGATTGCCCTGTTCGCACTGCTGCTCGCCGCGACACCCGGCCCGGTCTGCAACGCCGTCTGGCACGACGACGCCCGCAACCGCGACGTGCCGGTGCGGGTGCGCATGCCCGCCGGCGGCGGCAAGGTGCCGCTGGTGCTGTTCAGCCATGGCCTCGGCGGTGACACCAGCGGCGGCACCTTGTGGGCCACGGCCTGGGCGGCGCGCGGCCTTGCCGTCATCCAGATGCAGCATGCCGGCAGCGACGTCGCCGTCTATCGCGACGCGCCGACCCCGGCGGATGTGCCGGCGCGGGTGCGGGCCGCGGCAACCGCCGAACAGCTGCTGGCGCGGGTCGGCGATGCGCGCTTCGTCCTCAACGAAGCGACGCGCCGGCCGCGCGAAGGCGCCTGCAACCTTGCCCGCATCGATCCCGACCGCATCGGCTTTGCCGGCCACAGCATGGGCGCGTGGACAGCCCAGGCGCTCGCCGGCCAGCGCTGGGGCGGCGGGGTGACGCTGGCCGATCGCCGCATCCGCGCCGCGATCGCGCTCAGCCCGTCGGCACCGTTCGTCGGCGATGCGGGCGATGCCTTTGGCAAGATCGGCATGCCGTTCCTGTCGATCACCGGCAGCGAGGATGGTGCCCCGGCGCTGGCCCCCGCCGAGGTGCGCGTCGCCGCCGAGGCGCAGCGCACCGCGCCGTATCGCGCCATGCCGCCGGGCGAAAAGTACCTGCTGGTCTTTGCCGGCGCCGACCACATGGTGTTCAGCGGCAACGCCCGCCGCGCCGCACGCCCGGTCGACCCGCATGTGAAGGCGGTGACGGCCGCGGCGACGACGGCGTTCTGGGGGGCGACCCTGCTCGGCGCGGCGAAGGACAAGGCGTTCCTGGCCAAGGAGTTGAGGACGCGACTGGCGCCGGGGGATCGACTGGAGACGAAGTAGCAATTGCATGAGGGCAGCGCCCAGGCTGAGCTTGTCGAAGCCGGGTCACGACGGGCTTCGACAAGCTCAGCCTGAGCGCGACCCAACCCACCCGTCAGCCGGCAACCACCCGCGCCAGAAACGCCTCCACATCCGCCAGCGGCACGTCGCGCGCCACGAACACCTGGCCGATGCCGCGCGCCAGGATGAACGGCAGCGTGCCGGCCTTCATCTTCTTGTCCTGCCGCATGTGGTGGACAAGCGTGTGGGCCGGCGCGGCCAGGCCAAGCGCCTGCGGTGACAGGGTAAACCCGCAGGCCAGCAGATGCGCCCGCACCCGCGCGGCGTCTTCCGCCGCACAAAGCCCGCGTGCCGCCGACAGGTCGAAGGCCAGCGCCATGCCCAGCGCCACGCCTTCACCATGCAGCAGGCGATCGGAAAACCCGGCCTCCGCCTCGAACGCATGGCCGAAGGTGTGCCCGAGGTTGAGCAGCGCCCGGATGTCGCCGGTCTCGTGCTCGTCGGCCGCCACCACGGCCGCCTTGGCACGGCACGACACCGCGATCGCCTGGGCCTGCGCCCCGGCATCGCCGGCCAGCACCGCCGCGGCATTCTGCTCGCACCAGGCAAAGAAAGCCGGGTCGCCGATCAGCCCGTATTTCACCACCTCGGCATAGCCGGCGCGCAGCTCGCGTGGCGGCAGCGTCGCCAGCACCTGCGGATCGATCAGCACCAGCGCCGGCTGGTGAAAGGCGCCAACCAGGTTCTTGCCCGCCGCCGCATTGATCGCCGTCTTGCCACCGACCGACGAATCGACCTGCGCCAGCAACGTTGTCGGCACCTGCACGAACCTGCAGCCGCGCCTGAGGATGCTGGCGGCAAAGCCGGTCAGGTCGCCGATGACGCCGCCGCCCAGCGCCACCACGGCGTCGCCGCGCTCGACGCCAAGCTGCAGCAGCCGTTCGGTGACATGGGCGAGCGTCGCCCAGTCCTTCGTCGCTTCGCCGGGCGGCAGCACGATCTCGTCGATGGCGATGCCGCCGGCGGCCAGCCCGGCGGTGAAGGCCGGCAGGTGCAGCGCCGCGACATTGCTGTCGGTGACCAGCGCCAGCCGACCGCGCGGCGCCAGCGGCCCGAGCAACGGCGCCGCATTGCCGAGCAGCCCCGGCGCGATGTGGATGGGATAGGCGCGTTCGCCCAGGGGGACTTCAACGATCATGCCGGCGTTCCGCGGTTGGCCGCGGCGAGCGCGCGGACGATGGTATCGACAGTCTCGCCATGCGGCCCGGCCTTGCTGGCAATGCGCAGGTGAGCGGTGGCGTAGATCGGGTTGCGCACCGCTGCCAGCGTTCGCAACACCTCGCCGGGGTCGCGGCCCTTCAGCAGCGGGCGGGTGTTGCGGCGGCGCACGCGGTCGACGAGCGTCGCGATATCGGCGTCGAGCCAGATGACGAGGGCGCGCTCGAGCAGCAGCGCCCGCGTATCGTCCTGGATGAAGGCGCCGCCGCCGGTGGCAATCACCTTGGGATCGCCATCGACCAGCCGGGCGATGACGCGGCGCTCGCCATCGCGGAAATGCGCCTCGCCGAAACGTTCGAAGATCTCGGCGACGCTCAGCCCGCTGGCGGTCTCGATTTCCGCATCGGCATCGACGAACGGCAGGCCCAGCCGCAACGCCAGCCGCCGGCCGATCGTCGTCTTGCCGGCGCCCATCAGGCCGACAAGCGCCACCGGTCGCGCCGCGGCGGCACGCAAATCGGGGTCAGCGCCCGGGATTTTGGCGTCGCACTCCATGTCTCCCCTCGCTATACACGGCGCGCGGCGCGGTGACAGCGGTGCCGTAACAGGCGCGCAAGGAATCGGCGCCGGCAATGCCTCGAACCCGGGGCGCGGAGATCGATGTTGCGGATGGAAGCGGTGAAGGCAAAGCGACAGGCCGGACCGCGCCGCCGTGCCCGGTGGCTGGCCGCCGGCGGCATCGCCGCGCTGCTGGCGCTGCCGGTCATCGGCCAGCAGAGCGACACCCAGCCCGCGGTGCCGCCCTCCGAAACCGATCCCGCATCGCCCCGATCGCTGCTGCCCGACGGTTTCGACGCGCCGCCCGCGGCGGTGGCGCCGGCGCCCGACCTGCTGCCCGACGACGCGACGGTTACCACCGATGCCCTGCCGCCTGCACCGCTGCTGCCGGCGCTGCTCCCGCCGGAACCGCAACAGGTCGATCCCTTTGCCGCGACAGCGCCGACCGGGCGCGACATCACCGTTTTCGGTCCGCTGACCACCGCCACCGGCGGCTATGGCCTCGCCACTTTCACCGGCTCGCGCGGCGCGTTCCTGTCGGGCCTCGCCTATCGCATGCAGGCACCGACGGCGTCGCGCTGGGTCGCCATCACGCTGCGCCGTGCGCTGCTGAGCGAAAGCGCCGCGCCGTGGGGCATCGTCCCGGGCGACTGGGTCGCGGCGCGGGCGTGGCTGCTGATGCGGATGGGCGAGATCGATGGCGCCAAAGCGCTGACCGACATGGTGCCGGTCGATCGCTACAGCCCGAGCCTGTACCGGGTCTCGGCCCAGGTGGCGCTCGCCGCCGCCGACATCAACGGCCTGTGCCCCATCGCCAGCACCGGCCGGCTGCTGTCGCGGGATCCGCTGTGGCAGCTCGCCGTCGGCATGTGCGCCGCCGTGCAGGGTGACGACATCACCGCCGCCCGGCTGTTCGACGCGCTGCGCGCCGATGCCACGATCGTCGAGCCGTTCGACGTGCGGTTGGGCGAACGCGTCGCGACGATCGCCGGCGGTGCCGGCCGGGCGACGAACATCGACTGGAACGAGGCGCCGGCAATGACCCCGTATCGCTATGGCGTGGCGACAGCGGCCGGGGTGCAGGTGCCGGCCGAAAAGCTGGCGGGCCTCGGCCCGGCGCGATTCGGCTGGCTGGTGCGGGCGCCCGGCGTCGCGCCCGAGATACGGCTGGCGGCGCTGCGCCCGGCGGCGGTGCTCGGCACCGTGTCGGCCGCCGAACTGGCCAGCGGCATTGCGGCGCTGTCGCCCGGCGATGCGGCCGCCGATACGCCGGGCGGCCGGCTGCGCACCGCCTTTGCCGGCGCCAGCATGACCGACCGCCGCAATGCGCTGAAGGCGATCTGGGCCAGCGGCGGCATCGACGATCGCTATGGCGCGCTGCTCGAATCGGCAACCGCGGCGGCGCGGCTGCCGATCAGCGCCGAGAGTGCCGCCGACAGCGGCGACATCGTCGCGGCGCTGGTCGCCGCCGGCATGACCGACGCGGCCCGGCGCTGGTGGCCGATCGCCGACAAGGCCGACGCCAAGGTGCGCGCTGCCGCCTGGGCAGTGCTGGCGCCCGTCGGCGCCGCGCCGGCGACAGCATCGGCGTTCGACAGCTGGCGATCGGACAGCGGCGCCGACGATCGGCACGCCGCCATGATGGTCGCCGGGCTGGCGGGACTCGGCATCGCCCGCGGCGGTGATTGGGACGGGCTGCGCGGTAACCTGCTGCCCCGCGCCGCCAACAGCTGGACGCGGGCGATCGATGCCGCCGCCGCCGCCGGCCGCACCGGCGAAGTGGCGCTGCTCGCCGCCACCGGGCTGCAGGCCGGCTGGGCCGACGTGCCGCCGCTGCACCTGTATCACATCGTGGCGGCGCTGGTCCGGGTCGGGCGCGGCGACGAGGCCCGGCTGATCGTGGCGGAGGCGATGACCCGGGCATGACCGCCGCAGCGGGTCCCGATGATGCCCGCCTGATCGCCCTGTTCCTCGATATGCTCGCCGCCGAACGCGGCGCGGCGCGCAACACGCTGCTCGCCTATGGCCGCGATCTCCAGCAGGCAAGCGCCTGGCTCGATGGCCGGCTGGGCACCGCACAGGCCCCGGAACTGGCGCGGCTGTCGGCGCATTGGGCCGGGCTGGCCCGTGCGTCCGCCGCGCGCAAGGGCTCGGCGGTGCGGCAATTCCTGGCGTTCCTGCTGTCGGACGGCATTCGCGCCGACAATCCGGGGCGCGACCTCGCCGCCGCCACCGCTGCACGGCCGCTGCCGAAGACGCTCGACCCGCGTGATGTCGACCGGCTGTTCGCGGCGCTCGCCGATAAATTGGCGGCCGAGCCCGCCAATCCGCGCACGCTGCGCCTCGCGGCGCTGGTCGAGCTGCTCTATGGCTCTGGATTGCGCGCCACCGAGCTGGTGTCGATGCCGCGCCACGGCGTGCGGCCGGGTCGCGGGTTCATCGTGCTGGCCGGCAAGGGCGGCAAGGAGCGGCTGGTGCCGATCGGATCACGCGCCGAAGCTGCGGTGGCGGCGCACGCCGCACTGGTACCGATCGACGCGCGGTACCTGTTTCCGTCGCGCGGCGGCACGCACCTGACGCGGCTACGGCTGTACCAGATCGTCAAGGAACTCGCGGCGGCGGCCGGAATTCCTCCCGACCGCGTGTCGCCGCACGTGCTCCGTCACGCCTTTGCCACGCATCTGCTCGAGGGCGGCGCCGATCTGCGGACGTTGCAGACGCTGCTCGGCCATGCCGACATTGCGACCACGCAGATCTACACCCATGTCGCGTCGAAGGCGCTGGTCGAGCTCGTCAACACCCGCCACCCGCTGGCCGACCAAAACGGCTAGACCTTGCAGCCCTTGGCGCGTGCCGTGCCCTTCAAATATGCGCGGCGCACCGATCCCGCATAGATCGCCGCCTGGGCGTATTTCTGGCGGGCTTCGGCACCCGACAGACGCCGGATGACGCCCGAAAACGGGATGATGCCGCCCGCCGCCGATTCGCCGAGCGACAGCGCCTGTTCGGCGGGCGTCTTGTCCTTTTTCTGCAGCTGCGGCGAATCGACGTCGGGACCGAGCACGCCGGTCAGGCGGGTGATCGCCGTCTTGAACTGGGTGCAGGTCCGGATGCCCTGGAGCGAATAGGGCGCGTCCATGATGCGCTCGATTTCCGGCGCAACCTTGGCCTTGATGATGTTGAGGTCCTTCAGCGGTCGCGCGCCGATATTCTCCACAGTGTCGCCGACCTTGTCGATGTCGCTGCGCGGCTTTTCCTGCGGCTGGCTCTGGTCCTGCGCGCCGGCGGGGACGGTGACGGCGAGCAGCGCTGCCAGGGCGAAGAGGGAAACAGTCCGGGACATGTGATGGTAACTCCTGTCGATCATCGAAACGCTATGGCCAACCATGCGGCAACACAATGTGAACGGTCATAACACGCAGCCAACAAACATGCTCCGGTCCGGCCACGATGCAGTGCACCCTTGCCGCCGCCGCCGCCGCGGACTATAGGGCCGTCATCTCTACATGGGTAACCGCATGGAGGTCGGCCGGGAACGCTCCCGTCCGCCGCCGGAGGTGCTTGCAGGAACCGCATTGACCGATAACGCCAGTCTCGACGCGACGCTGAACGCCATCATCGCCCCCGTGGTCACCGACCTGGGGTTCGACCTGGTGCGCGTCCAGTTGTCGGGCAAGCCCGGCGACATGACGCTGCAGGTGATGGCCGAAGACCGCGCCACCGGCCAGTTGACGCTCGACCAGTGCGCCGAAATCAGCCGCGCGCTCGACCTGCCGCTGGAGGAAGCCGATCCGATCGCCAGCGAATATGCGCTGGAGGTGTCGTCGCCCGGCATCGACCGGCCGCTGACCCGGCCGACCGACTGGGACAAGTGGCTGGGCCATGAAGTGCGCCTGAAACTCGACCCGCCGGTCGACGGCCGCGCCCGCGCGCATGGCGTGATCGACGGCCGCAAAGATGATATGGTGACGCTGCTGGTGAAAAGCGTCGGCCCGGTGGTGCTGCCGCTGGCCGCCATCACCGCCGCCAAGCTGGTGTTGACGCAAAAGCTGATCCAGGCGTCGAAGCCGCTCGATGCCGGCGGTGCCGACGAAGTGATCGAGACCGAAGACGCCGACAACGACAACGACGCAATCAACGATTCTGCCGAGGACTGAGACAATGGCCACCGCCGTCACCGCCAACCGCGCCGAACTGATCGCCATCGCCGATGCGGTGGCACGCGAAAAGTCGATCGACCGGACCATCGTCATCGAGGCCATGGAAGACGCCATCCAGCGCGCCGCCCGCGCCCGCTATGGCGCCGAAAACGACATTCGCGCCAAGATCGACCCCAAGGGCGGTGAAACCCGGCTGTGGCGCGTCCTCGAAGTCGTCGAGGAGCCCGAGGATTTCTTCAAGCAGATCGACCTCAAGGGCGCTCTGAAGAAAGACAAGGAGGCCAAGCTCGGCGACTTCATCGTCGATCCGCTGCCGCCGGTGGAGTTCGGCCGCATCGCCGCCCAGGCCGCAAAGCAGGTCATCGTTCAAAAGGTCCGCGATGCCGAGCGCGACCGCCAGTACGAGGAATTCAAGGACCGCGCCGGGGAGATCATCACCGGCCTCGTCAAGCGCGCCGAGTTCGGCCATGTCGTCGTCGACCTGGGCAAGGCCGAGGGCGTCATCCGCCGCGACCAGCAGATCCCGCGCGAAGTGCTGAAGCCCGGCGATCGCGTCCGCGCCCTCATCGCAAGCGTCCGCCGCGAACCGCGCGGGCCCCAGATTTTCCTGTCGCGCGCTGCCGGCGACTTCATGAAAAAGCTGTTCGCCCAGGAAGTGCCGGAAATCTATGACGGCATCATCGAGATCAAGGCCGTTGCCCGCGACCCGGGCAGCCGCGCCAAGATCGGCGTCATCAGCCGCGATTCGTCGATCGACCCGGTCGGCGCCTGCGTCGGCATGAAGGGCAGCCGCGTCCAGGCCGTCGTCCAGGAGCTGCAGGGCGAAAAGATCGACATCATCCCCTGGTCGCCCGATGTCGCGACCTTCGTCGTCAACGCATTGCAGCCCGCCGAAGTCAGCAAGGTGGTGATGGACGAGGAAGACAATCGCATCGATGTCGTCGTCCCCGATGACCAGTTGAGCCTCGCCATCGGTCGCCGCGGCCAGAACGTCCGCCTCGCCAGCCAGCTGACCGGTCGCCAGATCGACATCATGACCGAGGCCGACGAGAGCGAGCGCCGCCAGAAGGAATTCACCGAGAAGTCGGCAATGTTCGAAAGCGAGCTCGATGTCGACGAGACGCTGGCCCAGCTGCTGGTCGCGGAAGGCTTCAGCGAGCTCGAGGAAGTCGCCTATGTCGAGATCGCCGAGCTGGCGAGCATCGAAGGCTTTGACGACGATCTCGCCGCCGAGCTGCAGAACCGCGCCGTCGAGGCGCTCGATCGCCGCGAGGCTGCTGCCCGCGAGGAGCGCAAGACGCTTGGCGTCGAGGACGATGTTGCCGCCATCGAGGGCCTGAGCGAGGCGATGCTCGTTGCGCTCGGCAAGAAGGGCATCAAGACGCTCGACGACCTCGGCGATCTCGCCACCGACGAGCTGGTGTCGAAGAACATCGGCGTGCTGCGCGACTTCGGCATTTCCGAAGACGACGGCAACCGCATCATCATGGCCGCGCGCGCCCACTGGTTCGAATCCGCCGGGGAGGACGCACCCGCGGATGGAACACGATGAGCATCTGACGGCCGACATCACCGGCGTTGCCGACCCTGCCGATGCGGGGCCGGCCCCGTGCGCCGTCGGCGCACAAGCCCCTGAACGCCGCTGCGTCCTGACCCAGGCGCACGGCCCGCGGGCGTCGCTGATTCGGCTTGCCGTCGGCCCCGAGCAGCAGGTTGCACCGGATTTCAACGGCAAGCTGCCGGGCCGCGGTGCCTGGATCGTTGCCGACCGCGCCATCCTCGAATCCGCAATGGCGAAGGGCAAGCTGAAGGGTGCGCTCGCCCGCGCCTTCAAGTCCAATGCGCTGAAGCTGCCGGACGACCTGCCCGACCAGATCGCCGCCGGGCTGGAACGCCGCGCGCTCGACCGGCTGGGGTTGGAAAACCGCGCCGGCAACCTGATATGGGGACACGAACGCATCGGCGAGGCGCTGATCAAGGGCAAGATCCGCCTGTTGATTCACGCCGGCGATGCCCGCCCCGATGGTGTCGGCAAGCTGGAGGCAAAGCGCCGCGGCGCCTCCCCCGGCACGCCATCCATCGTGTTGCCGGTCGGGCGGGACCAATTGTCGATGGCCCTTGGCCGCGAGAATGTTGTACATGCCGCGATATCCGACGCTGCCAGCGCCGCGCGGGTGATGCAGGCGCTGGAACGCTGGGCGGCCTTCAACGGCGGCAAGGTGCACCAGGCAGAAGACGAAGACGACGAAGAACAGGCCGCCGCGGCAGTTGCCGTGGCGACCGCTGAAAGGCATTAGGCACGACTTGATGAGTGACGACAACAAACCCAAGCTCGGCATGCGAGCCCCCCTCGGCCTGAACAAGGCTGTCGAAGTGGGCAAGGTGAAACAGAGCTTCAGCCATGGCCGCACCAAGCAGGTGGTCGTGGAAGTGAAACGTGCGCGCGTGCTGCATCGCCCAGGTGATCCGGCGCCCGTCGTCGAAGTGCCGGCACCCGTCGCCGCGCCAGCCCCGCCGCCGGCGGCGCCTGTCGCAGCGCCCGCGGAAGCGCCTGTTGCCCGCGCTCCGGAGCCGACCCCGGTTCCGGTTGCAACGCCGACGCCGACCCCGGTGGCTGCTGCTCCTGCACCCGAGGTCGCGCCCGCCGCACCCGCGCGGCCGGTGCCGCCGCCGGTGATGTTCCGCCCGGTCGAGCGCCAGCCGGCCCCGCAACCGAAGGCGCCCGAGCCGGCGCCCGTCGCCAAGGTCGAAACGCCCGCTCCGGCCCCGACGCCAACGCCGGCGCCCGCTGCCGCACGCCCCGCTGCCAAGCCGCCGGTGCGTCCGCCGGTCCAGGAGCAGCGTCGCCCCGCCGCCACCGACCTGATGACCCGGCAGGAGCGCCAGGCACTGTTGCTGCGCCAGGCCGAGGAAGACCGGCTGCGCATGGCCGAGGAAGGCCGCATCCGCGAGGAAGCCGCCCGCGCCGAAGCCGCCGAGGCCGAGCGCCTGCGTCTCGAGGAGAAGCGCGCCCGCGAGGAAGAAATCGCCACTCGCCCCGATCCGGTGCCGAGCGACACGCCGCAGACGCTGGTCGAGCTCGACGAGGAAGAGGAGCGCCTGCGTGTTCGCGCTCTGCCGGGTCGCAAGCCCGACCTCGCCGCCAAGCCGGCGCGCCTGCGCATGGGCGACGATCGCCGCCAGTCGGGCAAGCTGACCGTCACCCGCGCGCTCGATTCGGATGACAGCGTCCGCACCCGGTCGCTCGCCGCGCTGCGCCGTGCCCGTGAAAAGGAACGCGGTCGCCTCGGCAGCCAGGCGAAGCAGGTCCGCGACGTTACCGTCCCTGATCGCATCACGGTCGCCGAACTGGCGCACCGCATGGCCGAGCGTACGTCGAACGTCGTCCGCCTGCTCGCCCGCATGGGCGTGCCGTCGGCAGCCGTCGACGAGCTCGACCAGGACACTGCCGAGCTGGTACTGACCGAATTCGGCCACAACATCGTTCGCGTGTCCGAATCCGATGTCGAAATCGGCATGGTCGGCGGCGCGGATGTCGATGATCACCTGCTGCCGCGGCCGCCGGTCGTTACCATCATGGGCCATGTCGACCACGGCAAGACGTCGCTGCTCGACGCGCTGCGCGGCACCAATGTCGTCAAGGGCGAGGCCGGCGGCATCACCCAGCACATCGGCGCCTATCAGATCACGACGAAGTCGAAGGACAAGATCACCTTCCTCGACACGCCGGGCCACGAAGCCTTCACCCAGATGCGCGCCCGCGGCGCCAGCGTGACCGACATCGTCATCCTGGTGGTGGCGTGGGACGACGGCATCATGCCGCAGACCATCGAGGCCATCCAGCACACCAAGGCTGCCGGTGTCCCGATGATCGTCGCCATCAACAAGATGGACAAGGCCGGTGCCAACGCGGAAAAGATCCGCCAGGCGCTCCTGCAGTATGACGTGCAGGTCGAATCGATGGGCGGCGAAGTCCAGGATGTCGAAGTTTCGGCAACGCAGAAGACCGGCCTCGACGAGCTGATCGAAAAGATCCTGCTGCAGGCCGAAATCCTGGAGCTGAAGGCCAACCCCGATCGCGCAGCCGAAGGCAGCGTCATCGAGGCGCGGCTCGACAAGGGCAAGGGCGCCCTGGCGACGGTCCTCGTTCGCCGCGGCACGCTCAAGCGTGGCGACATCTTCGTGATGGGCCAGGAATGGGGCAAGGTCCGCGCCCTGGTCGACGACAAGGGTGCCCAGGTGAAGGAGGCCACGCCTTCGATGCCGGTGGAAGTGCTCGGGTTGACGGGCGTTCCCGCCGCCGGTGACCCGGTCACCGTCGTCGAGAGCGAAGCCCGCGCTCGCGAGGTCGCTGATTATCGCGCCGGCCTCGCCAATGCCAAGCGCATCGAGCAGGAACCGGCCAACCTCGAGACGATGTTCTCGGTGCTGCGTCAGGCCAAGGCCCAGGTTTATCCGCTGGTCATCAAGGCGGATACGCAAGGCTCGGCCGAAGCCATTGCCGGGGCGGTCAACAAGATCTCGACCGATCTCATCAAGGCCAAGGTGCTGGCCGCCGGTGTCGGTGGCATCACCGAATCCGACGTGACGCTGGCCAAGGCGAGCGGTGCGCCGATCATCGGCTTCAACGTCCGTGCCAATGCCAAGGCCCGCGAAATCGCCCAGCGCGATGGCGTGGCGCTGAAATATTACGACGTCATCTACGACCTGATCGACGAAGTGAAGGCGGCGATGGCGGGCCAGCTGGGTCCGGAAGCGCTGGAAACGGTCGTCGGCCGCGCCCAGGTTCTCGAAGTCTTCCAGGCCGGCAAGACCGGCAAGGCGGCGGGTATCCGCGTCACCGAAGGCTTCATCAAGAAGGCCCTGCGCGCCCGCGTCATGCGCGACGATGTCATCATCTACACCGGTGTCATCGCCTCGCTGCGCCGCTTCAAGGACGACGTCGCGGAGGTCAAGGCCGGCCTCGAATGCGGTATCACGCTGGAAGCGTCCTCGGACGTCAAGGCCGGCGACGTGGTCGAGACCTATGAAGTCGAGATGCGCGATCGGACACTCTAGCGCGGCCGAGCGCAGCGACCCGATTGCGCAGCGATCGGGGAGCAGCGCACGGACTCGCGCGCGAGCGGCCGGCGGGGCGGGCGGATACCCCGCCCGAACCCGTCCGACGGCGCGGCTTTGCCGCGACGCTCTTCTTTTTAATTTGAGCTAGGCATAAGTTTCATCATGGCCCGTGCCACCCCCGATTCCCAAGGCCGCTCGATTCGCCAGCAGCGCATCGGCGAACAGGTGCGCCATGCGCTCGCCGAGGTGATCGGCCGCGGCGAACTGCGCGACGAACTGCTGCAGCGGACGATCGTGTCGGTCAGCGAGGTTCGCGTCACTGCCGACCTGCGCCACGCCACGGTGTTTATCAAGGCGCTGGGCGGCGGCGACGACCAGGCTGTCGTCAAGGCGCTCGCCAGCCATGCCCGTTACCTGCGCGGCGAAGTCGCCCGCCAGATGGTGACCAAATACACCCCCGATCTGCGGTTCCGCGCCGACGAACGCTTCGACGCCGGCGCCCGTATCGATGCGATCCTACGCCAGCCGTCGATCGCCCGCGACCTGGAGCCGGCGGCCAAGCCGCGCCGCCTGTCCGACGTGCGCGATGAGGAAGACGCGCTTGACGACGACGGCTGAGGTGCACGTCCCGCTCGCCGACGGCACGCTGCGACTCGAACCACTTGCCGAGGCGCATCGCGAGGGCCTGCGCGCCGCGTGCGCCGCCGACAGCGAAATCTGGGCGATCTATTCGGTGTCGCTGCATGGCGAGCATTTCGATCCCGGCTTCGCCATGCTGCTTGGCCGCGCCGCCTATGCGGTTTTCGATGGCGATGCGCTCGTCGGCTGCACGTCCTGGTACGATCATGACGCGGCGAATCATGTTGTCGCCATCGGCTTCACCTATCTCCACCCGTCCGTCCGCGGCAGCGGCTTCAACCTGCGGCTGAAACGCCTGATGATTGGCCATGCCCGGGCCTGCGGCATCGTCCGCATCGTTTTCGACATCGATGTCCGCAACACCCGTTCGCAGGCGGCGGTGCGCAAGCTCGGCGCCCGGCTCGATGGCATCTTGCGATCGAACAAGATCACCTGGACCGGCCATGTCCGCGACACCTGCGTGTTTTCGCTGCTGCCGGGCGAGGAATCCGACCTGTTGCGCGGCGCCACTTGAGCATCAACGGCTGGATTATCCTCGACAAGCCGCTCGGCCTGTCGAGCGCACAGGGCGTCGCGGCCGTAAAGCGCATCCTGCGCGGGGTGGGTATCCGCCCCGATCGCATCGGCCACGGCGGCACGCTCGATCCGCTGGCCACCGGCGTGCTGCCGATCGCCATCGGGGAGGCGACCAAGCTCGCCGGCCGGATGCTCGATGCGACCAAGGGCTATGACTTCACCGTGCAGTGGGGCACCGCGACGGCGACCGAGGATGCCGAAGGCGCCGTGATCGCCACGTCCGCCGTGCGGCCGACGAGGGCCGCCATCACCGCCATCCTGCCGCGCTTCACCGGCCCTATCGACCAGGTGCCGCCGGCCTATTCGGCGCTCAAGGTCGACGGCCAACGCGCCTATGCCCTCGCCCGCGCCGGCGAGACGGTGGAACTGGCCACGCGCCACGTCACCATCCACGAACTTCGGCTGGCCGAATCGGTGCCGGACAACGCGACATTGTCGGCGACCGTGTCCAAGGGCACCTATATCCGCAGCCTCGCCCGCGATCTCGCGCTGGCGCTGGGCAGCGTCGGCCATGTCACCATGCTGCGCCGCACCCGCGCCGGCCCGTTCCGTATCGAACAGGCGATATCGCTGGACAAATTCGAGATGCTGGTGCAGGGGGCGCAGCTAGAACAGGTCATCCTGCCACTGATGGCGGGGCTGGACGACATCCCGGCTCTCGCTGTTGATCCCGACGAAGCGGCGGCACTCCGACAGGGGCGCAGGCTTTTCGGGCACCCCGCCACACCCGGCACCTATCTCGCCTGCCTCGGCTCTGTTCCCGTGGCGCTTGTCGAGATCGACCCAGAAGCGGTCCGGGTGCTCCGCGGGTTCAACATTGAATCATAGGAGTATCCGATGTCGATTACCGCAGAACGCAAGGCCGACGTCATCAAGGGCAATGCCCGCGCCGCCAACGACACGGGTTCGCCCGAAGTCCAGGTTGCTATCCTTTCGGAGCGCATCGCCAACCTGACCGAACATTTCAAGACGCATGCCAAGGACAATCACAGCCGTCGCGGCCTGCTCGTCCTCGTCAACAAGCGCCGCTCGCTGCTCGATTATCTGAAGAAGATCGACAGTGCGCGCTACACCGATCTCATCGCGAAGCTCGGTCTTCGCAAGTAACCCGAACGGCCCCCGAACGGGGGCCGTTTGTCTATCCGGGTGCCGGCGATGGTCGCGGGCCCCGGACGGCAGGCAAGGGCCGCAGTTGCGGCCGCCCGCCACACAGGCCGCGGGCCTGAAACCAGCCCGCACAGCGTCGCGACAATAGGGTCGCAGCGCGCACACGAAAGACGCAAGCATGTTCAATATCCACAAACAGGAAATCGAATGGGGCGGCCGCAAGCTGACCCTCGAAACCGGTCACATCGCGCGCCAGGCAGATGGCGCCGTCCTCGCCACCTATGGCGAAACCGTCGTTCTCTGCGCCGTCACGGCTGCCAAGAGCGTCAAGGAAGGCCAGGATTTCTTTCCGCTGACCGTCCACTACCAGGAAAAATATTCGGCCGCCGGCCGCATCCCGGGCGGCTTCTTCAAGCGCGAGCGCGGTGCCACCGAGCATGAGACGCTGACCAGCCGCCTGATCGATCGCCCGCTGCGCCCGCTGTTCCCGGAAGGTTTCTACAACGAAATCAACGTCATCTGCCAGGTGCTGAGCTATGACGGCGAGAACGAGGCCGACATGGTCGCGATGATCGCCGCATCGGCCGCGCTGACCATTTCCGGCGTGCCGTTCATGGGTCCGATCGCTTCGGCTCGTGTCGGCTTCGTCGATGGCGAGTACATCCTCAACCCGACCAAGGCCGAGATCGCCGCCGGTCGCCTCGACCTCGTCGTCGCCGGCACCCATGACGCCGTGATGATGGTCGAATCCGAAGCCAAGGAGCTTTCGGAAGACGAGATGCTTGGCGCCGTGATGTTTGCCCACCGCGGCATCCAGCCGGTGATCGACGCGATCATCGGGCTTGCCGAAAAGGCTGCCAAGGACCCCTGGGAACTGGCGCTTCCGGACAACACCGCGATGCTGGCCCAGATCCGCAAGGCTGTCGGCAGCGACATCACCGCCGCCTACAAGCTGACCAAGAAGTCGGATCGCCAGCAGGCGCTGTCCGATGCCAAGGCCAAGATGAAGCCGCTGTTCGCCGATGCCGACAGCGCCACCCAGCAGAAAGCCGGCAAGCTTTTCAAGAAGCTCGAGGGCGAGATCGTCCGCGGCGCCATCCTGAAGGACGGCAGCCGCATCGATGGTCGCGACACCAAGACCGTCCGCACCATCGAAGCGATGGTCGGCCTGTTGCCACGCACCCATGGTTCGGCGCTGTTCACCCGCGGCGAAACCCAGGCGATCGTCACGACGACGCTGGGCACCGCCGATGCCGAGCAGATGATCGATGGCCTCGACGGCCTGCGCTACGAACGCTTCATGCTGCACTATAACTTCCCCCCATACTCGGTGGGTGAAGTCGGTCGTTTCGGGGCGCCCAGCCGCCGCGACATCGGCCATGGCAAGCTCGCCTGGCGCGCCGTCCACGGTGTGCTCCCGGCCAAGGAAGCCTTTCCCTATACGATCCGCGTCCTGTCCGACATTACCGAATCAAACGGTTCGTCGTCGATGGCCACCGTCTGCGGCGCCAGCCTGGCGCTGATGGACGCCGGTGTGCCGCTGACGCGTCCCGTCGCCGGTATCGCCATGGGCCTGATCCTCGAAGGCAAGGACTTTGCCGTCCTGTCCGACATCCTGGGTGACGAAGATCACCTGGGCGACATGGACTTCAAGGTTGCCGGCACCTCGGAAGGCGTCACCGCCCTCCAGATGGACATCAAGATCGCCGGGATTACCGAAGAGATCATGAAGGTCGCGCTGGACCAGGCCAAGGCCGGCCGCCAGCACATCCTCGGCGAAATGGCCAAGGCGCTCGATCACACCCGCGAGGAAATGTCGTCGCACGCGCCGCGTATCGAAACGATGCAGGTGCCCAAGGACAAGATCCGTGACGTCATCGGCACCGGCGGCAAGGTCATTCGCGAAATCGTCGCGACGACCGGCGCCAAGGTCGACATCGAGGACGACGGTACCGTCAAGATCGCCTCGTCGGACCCGGAAAAGATCGCCGCGGCCCGCAAGTGGATCGAAGGCATCACGATGGAAGCCGAAGTCGGCAAGATCTACACCGGCAAGGTCGTGTCGATGGTCGATTTCGGCGCGTTCGTGAATTTCATGGGTGGCAAGGACGGTCTCGTCCACATCTCGGAAATCAAGAACGAGCGCGTCGCCAACGTCAAGGACGCGCTGACCGAAGGCCAGCAGGTCAAGGTCCTCGCTGTCGACGAGCGCGGCAAGGTCCGCCTGTCGATGCGCCTGGTCGACCAGGAGACGGGCGAGGAAATCGCCGACACCCGCCCGCCGCGTGAAGGTGGCGATGATCGCGGCCCCCGCGGTGATCGTGGTCCGCGTCGTGATGGTGGTGGTCGTGATGACCGTGGTCCGCGCCGTGATGGTGGCGATCGTGGCCCGCGTCGCGACGGCGGTGATCGTGGTCCCCGGAGCGAAGGCGACCGCGGCCCACGCAGCGAAGGCGACCGCGGCCCGCGCAGCGAAGGCGACCGCGGCCCGCGTCCAGAGCGTGCACCGCGTGAAGACGCCCCCCAGGAAGGTGGCAGCCTGCCCGACTTCCTGACGGGTTCGCGCGACTGATCTTCGGCTCCGGCTGAAACGGAACGGGGCCGTCCCGAAAGGGGCGGCCCTTTTTCGGTCTCATGGGACAGCGGTTTATCGCGGTGCCGGCCGACCATCCGGTGTCGCGCTGAAATCGATGACGCAAAGCGCGATGTAAACGGGGTGCGGACCGCAACCGACCCCGGCAAAGCGCAGGCGCGGATCGAATATGACGGCGCGATGGCCGCGATCGCGGACACCGTCGTCGATGATCAGCTGGCGGACGACGGCAACCGGGTTGGTCGAGCCATAAGCTATGGTTTCCGACATATACGGCCCACCGCCGCGGCGCCTGACCCGGTCACCCGGCGTCGCGCCGTCGGCCGAGACATGGCCAACATCGCCGCGCGCTCCTTGCGCGGCGGCATGGTCGCCGGCGGCGGCGGCGAGCACATCGGCAGCCGAGAGCGGCGGCAACGGCGGCTGGCGCTCGACGAACCGGATCGCCTCGTCGACGGCGCGCACGCCTTCGCTGGTGGTGCGATAGCCCGGGTCGCCGGGATCATCGACGACGCGGCCGCGGTAGTGGCGGCGATAGTCCCTCAGCACTTCGGCATAGGCGCGCGGCGCTGTGCGGGCGCGATTGACTTCGGCGAGCACCGCCGCATCCATATCGGGCAGCGGACTCGCGGCCAGTACGGCCATCGCCACCCCTACCAGTCCCAGCATGCGTTCCCTCGTGTGTCCGGCCGCAACCGAACAGCATCGCACCTGAACCAATGATTGCCGGGTCAGTCGATCTGATAGTGGATCGGCTTGAAGCTGCCGTTGTTGGACTGCAGCGCCGAGCACGCCGTCAGCCCGATGATGAGGTCGGTCTCGGCCTCGAGCACGATGCGATCGCCGGCCTTGCTGAGCGGGGGCAGCACCTTCAGCTCACCTGTGGTGCCGTCAACGGGCACGTTCATGAACAGGTTGAACGCCACCGGAATGCGGTCCGGCACGATGCCATAGGGCGCCAGCGCCTCGGCGAGATTGCCGAAACAGCCCCGATGCGGCTGTTCATCGCCATAGATGATGCGAAACGTATCGCGCGAGCATGGCGTCAGCAGGAAATCATGCCGGCCGACGGTGTCTTCGACGATCCGCAGCAGGATGTTCGACCGGTTCGAATAGATCGGATCCGGCGCCGTCAAATAGATGCGGCTGAGGTAATCCAGCGTCCGACCCGATGAAATCACTTCGTCGATATCGGCGCGCGCAAAGGCAAGCAGGTCGGCAACCTGCTCGCCCTGGGGATCGATGACGGTCAGGCGCTGGCCGCGGTCGAGAGTGAAGGCCGTGCCGCTGCGCGGCGGAATCTCCTGCATCGATCAGGCCTGTTCGAGCTCGGCACCGGCACCGCGCCCGGCATAGGGGCATTTCCAGTCGTTGCCGACGACGCGGCCGCTGTACTGGCGCGCCTCCGACGAAGCGCCGTGACGGGCCAGCATCGGATTGATCGAGCCGGCCAGCGCCTCATCGCGCTGCAGGATCTTGGCGCGAAGGCCCTCGTAACGCTGCTGGCGACGCAATTCCTCGAACTGGTCGTGGAGGTTGAAGACCAGCGCCGGGCGCTCGAATCGCCGCGCCGGGCGGCTGGCGCCGGGATGCAGGCCGACGACGAAGAAGGCCTCGCCTCCGAAACTCAGCGAGAAATGCGGATCGTCGGGATCGTCGCTGACGCGCGGGTCGTGCGGCTGGCCAAACCAGAGGGCGTCCTTGTCGGCCAGCGACTGGACACGTTCCCACAGGTGATGCTCGAACACCGCCTCCTCGATTGCCTCGGGGCCCTCGAAAACGACGACCAGCGACTGGAACAACTCAGGCTCGGCGCGATAATCTTTCGCCAGAGCCGTCAGTTGGGGCAGGATGCGGAGATCATCCCAGGCCGACGCCAGGTCGCGGGCAACGACGATGCGCATGCGCCCTCGGCTCAGCGCCGATTTGGCGCCGACGCACGGAAATTCGGGATTACGGACGAACGCGCGAAAGCGCTCCGCCAGCGGGTGGTCATTATCGGGGGTCATGAACGTCTCCTGCCACGCGAAACCGATAGCGATGCCAAATGTTCCTTATCAGTCGGCCCCTGTGGCCGTGCGCCGCGCATCATGGACTTGCGCTTTGGGCACGATTGGGCCTTACACCATTGCAATGCGCGCGGGGGCGCCAGGCTGGATCCAGATACCATGTTGAACGGGCTGAAGCAGATAGCGATGGGCGGCCGCCAGGTCTGGCCGCTGGTCGAAGGCGGCAAGGGCGTCGCCGCGACCAATCACCTTTCATCCGGTGCCTGGGCGCTGGCCGGCGGTGTTGGCACCATCTCCGCCGTCAATGCCGACAGCTATGATCCGACCGGCCGCATCATCCCCCAGGTCTATCGCGCCCTGACCCGCCGCGAGCGCCACGAGGAGCTCGTCGATTATGCCATTGCCGGCGCCGTCCAGCAGGTCGAGCGCGCCTATGACATGGCATCGAGCGAACTGCAGCGCGGCATCGGCGCCATCAACATCAACGTCCTGTGGGAAATGGGCGGCGCCCAGCGGGTCCTCGAAGGCGTGCTGTCGCGCACCAAGGGCCTCGTCAATGGCGTCACCTGCGGCGCCGGCATGCCGTACAAGCTGAGCGAGATCGCTGCACATCACGAAGTCTATTATTATCCGATCATCAGCAGCGCCCGCGCCTTTCGCGCGCTGTGGAAACGCGCCTATTCCAAGGCTGCGGAATGGCTCGGCGCTGTTGTTTACGAAGATCCCTGGCTCGCCGGCGGCCACAACGGCCTGTCGAACGCCGAGGACCCGCGCGTGCCGCAGGACCCGTTCCCCCGGGTTCGCGACCTGCGCGCCACCATGCGCGAAGCCGGCATCGCCGATTCGGTACCGATCATCATGGCCGGCGGGGTCTGGGCGCTGCGCGAATGGACCGACTGGATCGACAATCCCGAGCTCGGCCAGATCGTTTTCCAGTTCGGCACCCGGCCATTGCTAACCCAGGAAAGCCCGATCCCGGAAGGCTGGAAACAGCGGCTGATGACGCTGGAGGAAGGCGACATCCTGCTCCACAAATTCTCGCCGACGGGTTTCTATTCGAGCGCGGTGCGCAACCCGTTCCTGCGCAACCTCGAAGGCCGGTCGGAACGCCAGGTCGCATTTTCGACGACGGCGACCGGCGACCACCAGTTCCTGCTCGATGTCGGCGTCGGCCGGAAGAATTATTACGTCACCCGTGACGACCTGCTGCACGCTCGCGGCTGGTACGGCGCCGGCTTTACCGACGCGCTGAAGACGCCCGACAACACGCTGATCTTCGTCACGCCCGCCGACAAGGCCGTCATCCGCAAGGACCAGTCGGATTGCATGGGCTGCCTGTCGCAATGCGGCTTTTCGAGCTGGGCCGACAACGAGACCAACACCACCGGCCGGCTCGCCGACCCGCGTAGTTTCTGCATCCAGAAGACTCTGCAGGACATCGTCCACGGCGGCGATACCGAGCAGAACCTGATGTTCGGCGGGCATTCGGCCTTCCGCTTCGCCAAGGACCCGTTCTATTCGAATGGCTTCGTGCCCACGGTGAAGCAGCTGGTCGATCGCATCCTGACCGGCGACTGACCCGGGTGTAACCTTTCCCGGCGCGCCGGCGAATGACCGGGACGTGGCAAGTCGCGCGATATCAAAAGGCGCCATGCCGGGAAGGTGGCAGCGATGTTCGCCGCATTTGCTTCGCTTGCCGTCGTGCCGCCGCCTGAGTCGCCACCGGGGACCGCGGCCGACACCGATCCGCACGGCTGGGCTGCCCTTATGGCCGCCGCCCAGGCCGGCGAAGCGGCGCCCTATCGCCGGCTGCTCGCCGAGCTGCGGCCCTGGCTGCTGCGCTATTTCGCCCGGCGGCTGCCGCCTTCGGCGGTCGAGGATGCCGTGCAGGACACGCTGGTCGCCATCCATGCCAAACGCCACACCTGGGATCCGGCGCGGCCGTTCGGGCCGTGGCTCGCCGGCATCGCGCGCTACAAATGGATCGACCGGCTGCGCAACGCTGGGCGTCATGCCGCCGACGTCCTGCCCGACACGCTGTCGACCCCCGATCATGAAACGGCGGTGACCAGTGCCGCGGCCCTGCGCGGCCTGATGGCGACGCTGAAGCCGGCACAGGCCGAGGTCATCCGGCTGGTCAAGATCGATGGCCTGTCGATCGAGGAAGCAGCGGCGCGGACCGGCCAATCGGTCGCGCTGGTCAAGGTGAACATCCATCGCGGCCTCGGCCGGCTGGCACGATTGGTCGAAGGTAACAGTGATGACGCGTGATTTTACCCCGCATGATCCGTTGATCGACGATCTTGTCGCCGACCTGCGCCCGGTGCGGCCGCGGCACTGGACACGGGATGCGCTGGTCATCGCGGCGCTCGTTATTGTCGAGATTCCGCTGCTGATCGCGCTGCGCGGCATGCGGCCCGACATGCCCGCCGCAATGGGTGACATGGCCTTTTGGTGGAAGGCGGCAGCCCTGGCGATCTTTGCCGGCCTGTCGGCGACGGCGCTGCTGGTCTCGCTCGATCCCGCGGTCACCAATGGCCCGCGGCTGGCGCGCCTGTGGCGGGCGCTGGGCGTCGTTGTTCCCGTTGCACTCGGGCTCGGCTGGCTGATCGATGCGACCACGCACGCGCCGTCGCTGGCCGAACGGCTGGACTGGCGGCAGGGTGTCGACTGCCTGATCAGTATCTTCCTGCTGTCGCTGCCAATGATCGCGGCGCTCGTCGCGCTGATGCGGCGGGGGGCGCCGACCCGGCCCGAACAAACGGCGATGGCGGCCGGGCTGGCGGCGGCCGGTTCCGGGGCCTTTGTCTTCGGATTTCACTGCAGCCACGATGATCCGCTGTATGTCGCCGTCTGGTACGGCGGCGCCGTGCTCGGCGTGGCGCTGCTCAGCCGCTGGCTGCTGCCGCGGCTGGTGCGCTGGTAAAGCTCAACCGCGCGCCGCGGCGATGATGGCGCCGCCGGCACCCGCCTGCACAAAGGCCGCGGTGTCGAGGCCCGGCCGGCGCGCCGCCGGGACGGCAAAACGCGCGCTGCCGCCGCTCCAGCGCCCGATCCGCACCAGTTCATGGACGATATTGCGGTGCGGCAGTGTCCGTCCGCCGTTCTCGCCGGCCTTGATCGCGACCTCGACGCTGCGCGGGTCGTAACGGACGAGCCAGACATCGACTGCAGCCGTGGTGCGCCCGTCGACCACCACCGTGTCCCCGGCGATGCGAAGCAGCGGCCCGGTGGTGCCGCGGTCGGTCCTTGCAACGAGCGCCTGCAACGGCGCCAGCTTGCTGCCGACGACGGTGGCGCGGCCGTTGACGACGACCTGCGGCGTCCAGACCTGGGCATTGCCGAAAGCGCGAGCATAGGCCCATTGCCGCTCGGTATATTGCGGCCTGGCGAAACCGTCCTTCCAGCCGAGCCCGTCCCAGTAAGTTACCGCGAACGACAGCGCCAGGACATCGGGGCGCCCGGCCAGCGCGTTGACGTTGGCGTTGGCCGGCGGGCACGACGAGCACCCCTGCGACTGGAAAAGTTCGACAACGGTCGGATGGGTGGCGTCGGCGGCCTGGGCGGTGCTGGCGATGAGGGCGACGGCGAGGATGGCGGTGCGCATGGCGGGGACTCGTGTGGCGGGGGTGCCGGAGAGTTCGCTGGTTTGAGGGTGGTTGTTACAGGTTGGGGGTGGAGCGTCAGCTCAGGCGGAGGGCAGAGGCAAGGGCAAAGCCCATGCTGGCGTCGGACGGGTTCGGTCGGGGTGCCCGACCGCCCCGCCGGCCGGGCTAGCGCTGTCGGCGCGCCTGGCTGCGCCAGCGCGCTCGCGGCGCTACGCCCACCCCTCCAGCACCTGATCCGGCGGGCGATGGCCATCGACCCACACCCGGATATTGGCGATGACCTTCTCGCCCATCGCCTGGCGTCCCTCGAAGGTGGCGCTGCCCATGTGCGGGATCAGCACGACGCCCGGCAAATCCATCAGCCGCTGGTCGATCGCCGGTTCATTCTCGAACACATCGAGCCCGGCGCCGGCGATCTTTCCGGCCGCCAGCGCCTCGCACAGCGCATTCTCATCGACGATCTCGCCGCGTGCCGCATTGATGATATAGGCTTGGCGCTGCATCAGGGAGAACTGCTTCGCGCCGATCAGATGGTGCGTTTCGGGCGTGTGCGGGCAATTGATCGTGATGATGTCGACCCGCGCCAGCATGGCGTCGAGATTATCCCACCACGTCGCTTCCAGTTCGCCCTCCACTTCGGGCGGCAGGCGGTGGCGGTTGTGATAGTGGACGGTCAGGCCGAAACCCCGCGCGCGGGTGGCGATGGCGCGGCCGATGCGACCCATGCCGATGATACCCAGCCGCTTGCCGGTGATGCGGTGGCCGAGCATCCCCGTCGGCGACCAGCCGTGCCATTCGCCGGCGCGCACCAGCTTTTCGCCCTCCGCCAGCCGGCGCGGCACGCTGAGAATCAGTGCCATCACCATGTCGGCGGTATCGTCGGTCAGCACGCCGGGCGTGTTGGTGACGACGACCTTGGCGGCGCGGGCGGCGCCAAGATCGATATGATCGACGCCGACACCGAAATTCGCGAGCAATTTCAACTTTCCGGTCTCGCTGGCGGCGGAAAACACCGCGGCGTCGACCTCGTCGGTGACGGTGGCGACCAGCACGTCGCTGCGCCGTGCGGCATCGGCAAGCTGCGCCTGGCTCATCGGCTCGTCGCCGAGATTGAGCTCGACATCGAAGAGCTCGGCCATGCGCGCCTCGACGGCCTGGGGCAGGCGCCGTGTCACGATGACCTTTGGCCGGGGGCGCACATTGGGAGCAGGCATGACCAAAGGGTTGCCCCGCGCCGCCGGGTGCGTCAAGACGTGGCGGTGCGCCACCGCCTTTCGATTGCCGTTTCTGGCCTGATTGCCGCCTGCGGCTTTGCGCCGATTGCCGCCTGCGGCTTGGCGCTGCTCGTCGCCATGCCGGCCCGCGCTGTCGAAGAACGTGCCGACGGCACCACCGACCTGCCGGTGCCGCGCTTCGTTTCGCTGAAATCCAATAGTGCGATGATGCGCACCGGGCCCGATGACCGCCGCTTCCCGATTGCCTGGGAATACAAGCGGCGCGGGCTGCCGCTCGAGATACTCCGCGAATACGGCATCTGGCGGCAGGTCCGCGATCCCGAAGGCACTATCGGCTGGATGAACAAGTCGCTGTTGACCGGGGAACGCACCGGCTTTGTCACCGGCGGCATCCGCACCCTCTACACCTCGCCCGACCTGCAGGCCCGCGTCGCCTGGCGCATCGAGCCGGGCACCGTCGTCACCATCACCCTGTGTGAAAACGTCTGGTGCCGCGTCTCCAACGGTGGCCGCTCGGGCTATATCCTGCGCAACCAGCTGTGGGGCACCTATCCCAACGAGGCGATCGGGCGCTAGCGCGTCTCGCGGCGGATTTTCATGATTCGACCGTCGGGCGCCTTCAGCATCGCCGCGCCGGTTTCGTCATAGGTGACGGTCCGCACCGCCTCCAGCGTGCCGAGAAACTTGCGCTCCAGGTCCATCAGCGCCGGCGTGCAGGCCATCATCGTGCTCGCCAGCGGGCCGAGCTTCAGCGTGGCGCCGTCCTGCTGCCAGGCGCCGCGATAACGGTTGCAGCCCGATCGGCCGATGACGACGCTGGTGCCCTGGTCGCCGGGGTCGAAGGTCAGGTCGACCCGGGCATTGTCCATGATGCCGCCGCCGTTGAGGTCCTCCACCAGCCACGGCCCGCCCTCCAGAGTGCCGGCGACCACCGGTGCCTGCCCCTTGGCGATGGCCATCGCCTTGTTGCAGCCGCCCAGCAGCACCGGTGCCAGCGCCATGAGCATCAGCCCGATCCGCATCATGGCCGCGTGCACAGCAGGTCCGCGAGATAATACAGCCCGCGCTCGCTTTCGAGGATGAAGTTGGTGGCCTTGCGATAGCCGGCGCGGCGACACAGGTCCTCGGCCGTGCGCCTGGCGCAGCGTACTTCGGGCGCGCCGTTGGGGCAGGCGAGCGCGCGTTCGCCACCGAAACGCGGCGCCGCGAAGAAACGCGCGCTGCTGCCGGCCAGCGATGGCCCTTCCGGGGCAACCCCGGGTGGCGGCGTGGCGGCGCCACTTCCCGGCTGCAGCCCGCGCACCGACCGGATGTTGAAGTTCAGACCGAGCGCGGCATCGACGGGATAGTCGGCGGCGAGTTCGATGCAGCGCCCCTTGAAGCGCGGTTCCGAACACACCAGCCAGCGGCCGCCGGCCTTGACACTGTGCGGGGTGAACCCGGGCCGTACATCGCCTTCGTCCATGGCATAGGTGACGCTGTTGCCGCGAAAAAACGGCTGCGCGAACAGCGTGAGCGTAGGCGGCGGTGGCGGCTTGGGTGGCGCCACGGTGGCAGCGGCGAGCATGAGCGCGGCGATGATCATGGCATCCCCATTGGTGTTGGCGCCGACGGCCGCGGCCGACCGATATCGGCGACCAGATCGACCAGCGGCGTCTGGCTGATCGTGATGTCGCCCGATTGCGGCCGATCGAGATCGAGGATCAGCGTGATCGTCATGGCCAGCAGCGTGAACAAGATAAAGGTCGCGACGCGGTGCTGCGAGCCATGCGCGGCGAGCACGTTCCCGAGCATGAACGCCGCGACGATGGCATAGACGATCAGCAGGTCGATGACCTTTGACGGCACCCGCGCCTCGATCGCCGCGGCGCGGGTCGTTGCGGTGTTGAGCACGGCATTGACCGCCGCGACCAGCGCCGCCGACTGTGCGGTACCGCTATCGGGGGCGATGGCCGCGGCCGTCAGCGTCCAGATCTCCCGGCGCAGCGCCGCGCCGCGCGCCATCCGGGCGGCGAAAAGCCGGGGATCACCGGTATTCGCGGCGGTCGATACCCGGGTCGCGGCATAGGCGGCGAGCCGATCCTGCAGCATCTGTCCCGGCTCGCCCGGCACCAGCCCGGCCCGCAGCCACGCCGTCCCGATATCGTTGGCCTCCTGCACGACAATCTGACGTCTCGTGTCATAGCGTCCAAGAGCCATCGAGAAGGTGAAGCCGATCAGCAGGGCCAGCAGCAGCAACGCCGCCGACAGCACCTGGGTCTCGTCTTCGGCGCCAGCGCCGCCGACCGACGGTTGCAGCCGGCCGTGGACGCGATAGCCTATGCTGCACGCGACAACAAACAGCAGCACCAGGACGCCGCCGACCAGCCACAGCGGTACACTATCCGGCAGGGCCGGCAGCGCGATCAAGGCCGGCGGACTTTCAGTTCGTCGCGGATCTCGGCGAGCAGCACTTCGGATGGCGTGGGCCCTGCCGGCGCCGCGTCCGCCGGCTTCACGAGCTTGTTGGCCGTCCGCACGATCTGGAAAATGATGAAGGCGATGATCAGGAAGTTCAACACCGCCGTCAGGAACTTGCCATAGCCGAACATCGCGACGCCGGCCTTTTTCAGCGCGTCATAATCGGTCAATGATCCGGTGTAGCTGGCCGGCACATCGCCGATCAGCAGATAATGACTGGAGAAATCGACCCCGCCCGTTGCCGCGCCGATGAACGGCATGATGATACCGTCGGTCAGCGAACTGACGATGGTGCCGAAGGCGGCACCGATGACGACGGCCACGGCGAGATCGAGCACGTTGCCCCGGGCGATGAAGGTCTTGAACTCCTGAAACATGGATGTCGTACCCCTATTGCAATCGCTGCCGGCGCATTATGTATGCGACCGTTCCGGTATCGGGGTTGTGCCACGGTCGGCGCCGAACCGGAACGGGAAATTTGCGAAGCCGCGCCGCGTGCCGGCCATGGAGGGTAAGGTTATCATGGGACGTATCGCCACTCGCGCCACCCGCGCCGCGCTGCTCGCCGGCCTGGCCCTTGGCCTGTCCGCCTGCGGCGTCAACACCGTCCCGACCAAGGAGGAGGCGGTCAAGGCGAAATGGGGCGACGTCGAGAACCAGTACCAGCGCCGCGCCGACCTGATCCCCAACCTTGTCGCCACGGTGAAGGGCTTTGCCGCCCAGGAAAAGGACGTGCTCGAATCCGTCACCCGCGCGCGCGCCAGCGCGACACAGGTGACCGTCGATCCCTCCAAGCTGACCGATCCGGCCCAGGTGGCGGCGTTCGACCAGGCGCAGGGCCAGCTCGGCCAGTCGCTCGGCCGCCTGCTCGTCACGGTGGAAAAATACCCCGAGCTCAAGTCGAACGAGAACTTCCTGCAGCTCCAGTCGCAATTGGAAGGCACCGAGAACCGCATTACCGTCGCCCGCCGCGATTATAATGCCGCCGTGCAGGACTATAATACCGAGATCCGGACCTTCCCGTCGATGGTCGCCGCCAAGGTGATCTATGGCTCGAAGCCGATCGCGCCGTTCAAGGCGACGACCGTCAACGCCAATACGGCGCCGACCGTCGCCTTCTGATGCCCACGGGCCGGCGCGCGCCGCCGGCCCGGCTTCCACGATAAAGGGACGCTTGCCCATGGTCTCCGGGCATTTCGACCGGACCGCTGCTGCGCCGCGTAACGGACTGGCGACGCGCATCCTGCTCGTCGTGGCGCTGGTCCTGGGCCTTGTCGCCTGGCCCGCGCTCGCCGCCCCGGCGTTTCCGAAACTGACCGGCCGGGTCACCGATGCCGCCGGCATCTTGCCCGCCGACACGGTCGCGACGCTCGAAGCCCGGCTCGCGGCGCTGGAAACCTCGACGACCACCCAGCTTGTGGTCGCGACGGTGCCGGACCTCGAGGGCAACGACATCGCGGACTATGCCAACCAGCTGTTCCGCACCTGGGGCGTCGGGCAAAAGGCCACCAACAACGGCGTACTGCTGCTGGTCGCCCCCAACGAACGCAAGGTCCGCATCGAAGTCGGCTATGGCCAGGAAGGCACGCTGACCGACGCGCTGACGTCGCAGATCATCCGCCGCAACATCATCCCCTATTTCAAGGCGGGCGACATGGCCGGCGGGGTCACCGCCGGCACCGAGGCGCTGGTCACGCTGCTCGAGCTGCCCACCGACCAGCAGGCCCAGGCAGCCGCCGCGGCGGCACAGGCCCGGCCCTCCGGCGACGGTCGCGGCATCCCGATCGGCACCATCGTCTGGATGGTCATCATCCTGATCTGGCTGGTGGTGTCGGCGAGCCGGCGCCGGCGCGGCCTGTCATCGGGCCCCGTCATCCTGTGGGGCCCCGGCA
>QBLU01000041.1 GCA_003241875.1 Alphaproteobacteria bacterium | reverse complement strand
CTCTGCCGGTGACGTAACGCTGCGACCAGCGCCAGGCGATCTCGTCGAGGTAGAGGTCGGCGTGAGCCGGGCTGATGTGGTGGAACACACCGAGCACGGTGCGGCGGATGCGGTCAGCGAGGCCATCAGCGCCATTGGTGTGGACAGTGCCGCGAACGTAGATGCGGTCTTTGTGGCAGACAGTGTCGTGGGCAGGAAAGGCTGTGCCGATCGCCACGAAAGCCTTGGCCTCGTCGCTGATCAAATGAGCATCCGGGCTGATCGTCGTCTCGAACATGCGGCCGATCTCGACGTTGGATCCGCTTGGAACGGTCCTGACCCGCACCTCGCCAGCAGGGGCGCCGGGCGTCAGATCGGCAGGACGCTCGACCAGCCCAAGCATCGACGCCTTGGTGGTGCGGCGCTGGCCCTTGCGACCGCGTCCCGGACGAGGATCATCGGCATGGTGCCGCGGCAGGCCGCCCAGGTAGCTGATGTCAGCCTCGACCATGCCGTCCAATGGTTTGTCCTGGGCCAGCATCAGCCGGACGGCATGCCCGATCCGCCATGCCGTGGGCTGGCTGACACCCAGCGCTTCAGCCAGGCGCGGCGAGGACAGCCCTTTGTCCGACTGCAGGATCAGCCACATTGCTGTGAGCCAGGTGCGGATCGGCAGCTTGGTGGAATGTAGCGGCGTCCCGGTGGTGACCGTGAATTGCTTGCGACACTCCCGCCTGCCGCATTGGTAGAGCCCGGGCCGTGCCCAGCGGCCGCCGATCGCGCCTGATCGTGTCGACCCGCAGAACGGACATTGCCGCCCGCCGGGCCAGACCATCGCCTCGAGCATCGACCGGCACCCGGAGTCGTCGGCAAACGCTGTCACCATATCCCTGACGGTGCGAACTTTCTGTAACTCGTCGGGCAACATCGGCTATCCTCCAGACCTACCCCGTCCTGAAGAATAGCACATTATCACAGCGGCTTACAGCCTTTCTGCTGTCTTTGGTTGATAATGGCGGCGTTGTTTATCTCACAATGGTCGCGCTGCCCTCAAATAGCCCAAAGACATGATCGGTGGCGCCGCCCGTGTCGGTGTAATGCTCCTTGATATTCAAAGTGGTCCCATGGCTCGTCAGCCATCGAGGACTTAGGGCGCTTCGTGGGCCGCGGCCGAGCTGATTTTGACGATGCGCGTGCCGGCGGCGATGGGCAGGCGTGCCAGCTTGTGGCCCAGCGGCACCGGTTCGGGGAGGCGGACCGACAGCCCGGCATCGTCGAGCTGCTGCCCGGCGCGGAGATCTGCGATGGCGACCACCACATTGTCGGCGGGACCGAGCAGCAGCACCTGTTTCATGGCGCCACCGTCAGCACGCTCGCGGCGGCGGCGGACACGAGCGGCGGGACGGTGACGATGAGATCGTTCCCATCCCGCCTGCAGGCCAGGTGCGGGCCGTGCAGCGCCGCCAGCCCGGCGACGCCGCCCCAGCCGGCGAGGCGGAGTTGGGGAGGTATTGGCCCGACTACAAGGACGTGACGACGCTGGCCGACGCTGACTGGGAGCATGCTGGTGCCGTCGCACTCGATCTGCTGCAGGCCCTGACACGGCCGGCTGCCATAGATGGCATCGCCGTTACGCTGGAGGAAATCGCCGAGCTGGCGCAGCGGTCCCGTCTGTTCATCGGGAATGCTGCCATCGGCACGCGGCCCGATGTTGATGAGCAGGTTGCCACCATTGCCGACGATGCGCAGGAACATCGCGATGAGGGCGTCGCCGGTGAGATAATCGGCGGAGGTTTCATTCGCCTTGTAGCCGAAACTGTGTCCGACGCCGCGCACGGTTTCCCAGGCGATATCGCCGATGCCGCCGCTAGTGGCATATTCGGGCGTGCGGTGATCGAACACCGGCGGCGTGTCGGGGGCGAAGGCGAAGCCGGGGGTGCGCAAGGCACCGGCGACGCCGCGATTGAAGGCTGCGCGCGCGGCCGGATCGGTCATGGCGGCATGGCCGCGCGTCGGCAGCTGGAAGCGGTCGTTGATCAGGCGATCGTCGCGCGCATTGTAATATTCGGCGAGCAGTTCCCAGAGATCATCTGCATCCGGATAGCCAATATCGTTCCAGAGGATGTCGGGATCGGTGGCGGCGATCAGTTCGCGATAATGATCGCGCATCATCTGGCGCGCCGCCGGCCCGGCGGGAAGCGCGGCGCGCATTTCGCCAAGATTGGCGATGGGTTCGGGGTTGAGGGTCCAATCCAGCCCAGCGCTGTAATAGACGCCGAAGCGTAGGCCCCGCGCCCGCGCTGCCACCGCCATTTCGGCAACCAGATCGCGCGGCGCATGCCAATCGGCACCCCGCAGCGGGTTGGGAAAGCGCGTTGGCCACAGGCAGTAGCTGTCGTGATGCTTGGTGATCGGCACGACATAGCGCGCGCCGATGCCGGCGACAAAGTCCATCAACGGTTCGGCGGACCAGGCCTCCAGCCCCGCTTCGAACGCGGTGCGGAAAGCGGTGTAGGGCGTATCGCCGAACCGATCGCGATGCTGGGCGGCCGTGTGGCCATCGGCGAACTTGAGGCTGTTCTCATACCATTCGGCATAGGGCGTGAGCTTGAGCGCATCGTCGGGCCGATCGGCGAGCAGTTGCACGACATCGGTGCCGCGCGGCGCGAAGGCTGGGACCGAATAGAGGCCCCAGGTGATCATCACCCCCAGCTTGGCATCGCGCCACCATGCCGGCACCGGATGGGCGGCGAGGCTCTCGGGATCGGGCGTATAGTGTGTCATGCCCAGATATAGCCTTCGCCCTCGGGGTGCAGATGGGCGAAGCGCCCGCGGACACCGTCCACCGACAGCACATCGGCATCGCCGCCGGTCTCACGCAGATCGGTGTTGCGGTGGCGCTTCAGCTCGAAGCGGGCGAGCTGGTTGCGATGCACCTCGTCGGGCCCATCGGCCAGCCGCAGAAGGCGGGCGGTGGCGAAGGCGGCGGCGAGCAGGTGATCGTTGGCGGTGCCGCCGCCGCCGAACAGCTGCATGGCGTTATCCACCAGCTTTTGCGCCATGGCGGGCGCTGCGATCTTGATCATGGCGATTTCGGCGCGGGCGGCCTTGTTGCCGACCGTGTCCATCATGTGCGCCGCCTTGAATGTGAGCAGCCGGCACTGTTCGATGGCGAGCCGCGCATCGGCAATGCGTTCCAGCGTCACGGACTGTTCGGACAGCGGCTGCCCGAACGGCGATCGGCGATCGGCCCGGCGGCACATGCGCTCCAATGTGCGTTCGGCCAGGCCGATCAGCCGCATGCAATGGTGGATGCGCCCCGGCCCCAGCCGTCCCTGTGCAATTTCGAAGCCGCGGCCTTCCCCCAGCAGCATGTTGGCGGCCGGCACGCGTACATTTTCGAACAGCACTTCGGAGGCGCGATCGGGCACGCCGTAGAAACCCAGCACCGGCAGCGGGCGCAGCACCTGCACCCCCGGCGTGTCGCGGGGCACCAGGATCATCGATTGCTGGCGGTGGCGATCGGGATGATCGGGCGCGGTCTTGCCCATCAGGATGATGATGCGGCAGCGCGGATCGGTAGCGCCGGTGGTGTACCATTTGCGCCCGTCGATCACATATTCGTCGCCATCGCGCACGATGCGGCAGGCGACGTTGGTGGCGTCCGACGAGGCTGCATCGGGCTCGGTCATCGCGAAGGACGATCGCGCTTCGCCGGCGAGCAGCGGCTCCAACCACTGCGCCTGTTGTTCGGGCGTGCCATAGCGCGCCAGCACTTCCATGTTGCCGGTATCGGGGGCTGCGCAGTTGAAGATTTCGGGCGCCATCAGGGAGCGGCCCATGATCTCGCACAGGGGCGCATATTGGAGGTTGGTGAGGCCGGGCCGGCCATCGTGCGGCGGCAGGAACAAGTTCCACAGCCCCGCGGCGCGGGCCAGCGGCTTCAGTTCCTCCATTACCGGATAGACACCCCAGGGGCCGAGCCGTTCGGCCTCGGCATAGTAGCGCGCTTCGTTAGGATAGACATGGGCGGCCATGAACGCCTTCAGGCGGCTGGCCAGTCCAGTGGTGGTCGCATCGGGTTCGAACATGTTCAATCCTCGCAGCGGGTGATCAACGTGGCATTGGCCATGCCGCCCGATTCGCACATCGTAACGAGGCCGTGGCGGCCGCCGGTTGCCTCCAGCGCGGCAAGGCAGTTGAGAAACAGCCGGCCGCCGGATGCGCCGACGGGATGGCCGGTGGCGATGGCACCGCCGTGCACGTTGACCCGCGCCGGATCGGCGCCGGTGGCGGCCAGCCAATCGAGAACGACGCTGGCAAAGGCTTCGTTGACCTCGAAAACATCGATATCGGCGATGCCGAGCCCGGTCCGCGCCAGCAGCTTGCCGGTGGCCGGCACGATTGCGGTGAGCATGTACAGCGGATCGTCGCCGGCGACGGCGAAATGCGTGACCCGGGCGCGCGGGCGAAGGCCGAGGGCGCGGGCGCGGGCTTCTTCCATCAGCAGCATGGCGAAGGCGCCATCGCTGACCTGGCTGGAATTGCCGGCGGTGACCTGCCAGTCGATTTGCGGGAAGCGATCGGCCATTGCCGGAGTGTGGAAGGCCGGCGGCAGCGCGGCGAGCCGTTCCAGGGTCGAATCGGCGCGCACACCTTCGTCATGGGTCACCAGCCGGTCGCCCACCTGCACCGGCACCAGCCCGGGCGCCGGCCCGGCTGCCGCCAGTTGGTGCGACCGCAGCGCGAACTCGTCCATTTGCGCGCGGCCGATGCCCCCTCGTGCCGCGATCAGTTCCGCCGAGACGCCCTGATGCACCAGGCCTTCGGGGTAGCGCGTGGCGAAGCCCACCCCGAGGTTGTCGCGCCCCAGCCGGTTGGCCTTGGCGGGCACCGTGGACATCATCTCCACCCCGGCCGCCACCACCACATCATAGGCGCCGGCGATGATCCCGCAGGCGGCGAAATCGATGGCCTGCTGCGCCGAGCCGCATTTGCGATCGAGGCTGACCGCCGGGATGTGTTCGGGCCAGCCCGCGGCCAGCACCGCCTGGCGCCCGATATTGCCGGCCTGTTCGCCGGCCTGGATCACGCAGCCGGTGATGACATCCTCGATGATCGCGGAATCGATGCCGGTGCGTGACGCCAGCGCTTCGAGGCACCGGGCCAGCAGATCGACGGGGTGCAGCCCATGGAGCGCGCCGCCGGCCCTGCCCTTGCCGAACGGCGAGCGCACGCCATCGACGATGACCGCGTGCCTCATCGTGCCAGTTCCACCGAAAGGGTTTCGCTGGCCAGCCGAAAGTGCCGGCTGCCGAGGGTGCGCATCAGGCGAATCACCTGATCGGCCTCGGCAGAGGAAGCCAGCGGCAATGATCTGACCAGCGGCCCTGCGGCGCGCATCCGGTCGATATCGGCCTGGGGCACCAGAGCGCGCAAGAACAGCTCGTCATCGTCATCGGTGCCGTGGCGGCGGTGCAGCTCGGCGAGGGTCGGCTGTTCGGGCGGGGTGGCCAGCACATGGGCGGCCTTGGGATCGGCCATGATGCGATCGAGCACCTGGGGGTCGATCGGCGCCACCGGCTCGCCGTAATGGCCGGCGGCATAGGTGATGACTTCCTCGGGGATTACCGACCAGCGTTTGCCGGTGACGATGTTGAGGACCGACTGGATGCCGACGAGCTGGCTGAACGGGGTCGCCATGCCGGGCCAGCCGAGTTCACGGCGCACGGTGGCGACTTCTGCAAGCACCTCGTGGAGGCGATCTTCCATGCCATGCTGCTGCAACTGGGCGCGCAATGTGCCGACCATGCCGCCGGGGATCTGGTGGGCAATCCCAAACAGATCATATTCGGCGTGTTGATTGACGCGGAAGCCGCATTTGGCGCCCATCGCTTCGAAATGCGCCGCCACCGGCGGCAGCCAAGCGAGATCGAGATCATGGCTGTGGCCGAGATGGGCGAGATTGGCGGCAATGCATTCGGTCGACGGCACCGACGGCCCGTTGGCCATCGGCCGGCTGGCCGTGTGGAGGATCGACACGCCGAGGGCGAGCGCGTCGCAATAGGCCTTGGCCGATTGGCCCATCAGGTTGTTGGCGTGGAATTCGATGGGCTTGCCGCGCGCCTGTGCCAGGATGGCGGGGAGCAGCGTGGCCAGCCGATCCTTTTCGAGCACGCCCGCGGTATCGTAGAGCAGCAGCGTATCGACTTCGGGCAAGGCGGCGAGCGCGGCGGCCTTGCCGGCATAATATTCATCGGTGTGCACCGGCGACAAGGTGAACATGATCGCGCCGGCGATTTCGGAGCCGAATTCCTTGGCCACCCGCGCCAGCCGCCGGGTGCGGGCAATGTCGAAAAGGACATCGTAGATCCAGAAGCTGCGGGCGCCGTGGCAGTTCAGTTGCCGCATCCACAGGTCCATCAGCGCATCGGGCGTGGTGCGGAAGCTGATCGCGGCATTGGCGCGCATGCCCGATCGCAGCACCGTGTGCGGCATGGCGGCGGCAAGCGCATCCAGCATCGCCCAGGGATCTTCGCGGCAATGGCGGACCAGGACTTCGAAATGATGCGACCCAGTAAGATCGATGACGCGAAAGCCGGTGCGATCGAGGGCGTCGCAGGCGGGCAGCGCGTGGCGCGCCTGCATGCGCATGCCCCAGAGCGACTGCTGCCCGTCGCGCAGCGTCTGATCGAGAAATTCGACCTTCATGCCGCCTGCCCCACCGCCAGCGGCCCGGTATCGAGCCAGCGCGTGGACAGATGGTCGGCGGCGAAATCGGGGTGGCCGGCGATGCGGCGCAGCAACGGGATCGAGGTGGCGATGCCCTCTACCCGGAAGTCTGCCAGGGCCTGTTGCAGGCGCTCCACCGCTGCGGCGCGGGTCGGGCCGGCAACGATCAGCTTTGCGACCATGCTGTCGTAGAAGGGGGACACCAGGCAGCCCTTGTCGAAGCCGCTATCCACCCGCACCCCGGGCGGCGGCGCCCAGCAGGTGATGCAGCCGGGGGCAGGTCGGAAGGCATCGTCTTCGGCGAGGATCCGGACCTCGATGGCGTGGCCGCGGGGCGCAATGCCGGCCGGGGGTTCGAAGCGACCGAGCGCGAGGGCGATCTGCCATTGCACCAGATCGACGCCCCAGACCATTTCGGTGACCGGATGCTCGACTTGGATGCGGGCGTTAACCTCGAGGAAGCGATAGTGCCCGCGCGCTTCATCCCAGAGATATTCGACCGTGCCGGCGCCGCGATAGGCGATGTCGCCGAGAAGGCGCTTCGCATCGGCTTCCATGGCGGCGCGTGCGGCTCCGGGCACGGCGCCGGCGGGAGCTTCCTCCACCAGCTTCTGGTAGCGGCGCTGGATCGAGCAATCGCGGGTGCCGAGCGTGATGACCCGGCCATCGCCGAGCCCGAAGGCCTGCACCTCCACATGGCGGGCAGCGGTGACGAACGGTTCGAGATAAAGGCGGCCATCGCCGAACGCGGCCTCCGCTTCGGTGCGGGCCGCGACCATGGCAGCGGCGAGATCGCCGGCCGCGTGCACGACGCGCATGCCGCGTCCGCCGCCGCCGGCCGAGGCCTTGGTGACCACCGGATAACCGAGAGCGGCGGCAGCGGCAGGCCCTTCGGCATCGGACACGGCTTCGCTGGCCTGGCCGGTTTCGACGCCGAGCCGGCGTGCCAGGGCCCGTGCCGCCAGCTTGTCCCCCACCGCGCGCATCTGTTCGGCCGTCGGCCCGCAGAAGGCGATGCCGGCATCGGCGACGGCGGCGGCGAAACCGGCATTTTCGGACAGGAAGCCGTAGCCGGGGTGGAGTGCGGTGCAGCCGCTGGCGCGCGCGGCGTGGAGGAGCAGCCGGCCATCGAGATAGGATTGCCGCGCCGGCGCCGGTCCGAGGACCAGCGCACGGCCCGCAGCGCACGCCCACAGGCTGCCCCGATCCGCCGCCGAGACGCCAACCACGGTTTCGATGCCCAGCGCATGCGCGGCGTTAATGATGCGCAGCGCGATCTCGCCGCGATTGGCCACGAACAGCCTAGGCATCGGGCGCGATTCGAAGCAGCGGCTGGCCGTGTTCGACGAGATCGCCGTCGCTCGCCATGATCGCGGTGACCACGCCGGCGCAGGGGGCGCGAACGCTGGTGAACAGCTTCATCACCTCGATCAAGCACAGCTCGTCGCCGTCGGCGACGCGGACGCCGGTATCGGTGAAGGGTGCGGCACCGGGCTTCGGCGCGCGGTAGAAGCTGCCGAGCGTAGGGGCACGGACCTCCACGCCGTCCGCCGGGGTCAGTGGCGCGGGCGCCGAGACGGGCGCGGCTGCCGCGATCGTAGCCGCCGGCGCTGTAGCGCCGTCCTTCGACAAGGCTATTTCGACGCCATCGGCCTTGAGCACGATGCTGCGCCAGTCGCTGGCCTCGAAAGCGGCGAGAATCGCGTCGATATCGCTGCGGGTGATCGTCATCGGTGCTTCACCCTGCCAGCGCGCGCCAGCGGGCGAGTGCCGGTTCGACGGGCGGGGGTACCAGTGGCAGCAGCCCGGCGAACACCCGCCCGCTGGCACCGCACACGGTGACCGGCTGGCCGACAAGCCGCGCCGGCACATCGGCGCCGCACCCGGTGACCACTGGCTTTCCGAGCGCGCGGCCGACGACAGCCGCATGGCTGGTCGCGCCGCCGGCGCCGGTGACCACCGCCATCGCCACCAGCATGCCGCCGACATCATCGGGGCTGGTGGTGGGCCGCACCAGCACCACGGGTTCACCCGCAGCGCTGCGGGCTTCGGCTTCGGCGGCGGTTCCAACCGCAAGGCCGGCGCCGGCGCCGGGCGAGGCCGGTGTGCCGCTGGCCAGCACCGGGGCGGCGCCGGCATCGCCGAGCACAGGTGCCAGCAGCGCGGCGATCTGATCGGGGCTGACCCGCGCCACCGCTTCGGCGCGCGACAACAGGCCTTCATCGTGGAGCGCGACCGCGATGGCGACGGCGGCACGCGCCGTGCGCTTGGCGGCGCGGCTTTGCAGGAAGTAGAGCTGGCCCGATTCGATGGTGAATTCGATATCTTGGGCATCGCGCCCGGCCTGTTCGAGAGCGCGAGCGCCGGCGAGCAGCTGCGCGTGCGCCTCAGGCAGTGCCGCTGCAAGGGCATCGATCGGCTGGCCATCGTGAGTGCCGGCGACGAGTGCTTCGCCCTGTGCGCCGGGCAGCCATTCCCCCCAGGGCGCCGAATCGCCATCGATGGGGTTGCGGCTGAACAGCACCCCCGTGCCCGACCGCTCGCACAGATTGCCGAAGACCATCGCCTGCACGGTCACGGCGGTGCCGAGATCATCGGCGATGCCGTGATGGGCGCGATAGCGGCGGGCACGGCGGCTGTTCCAAGATGCCATCACCGCCTCGACCGCAGCCAGCAACTGCGCTTCCGCATTGTCGGGCACCGGCCCCACGCATTGGTTGAATTGGGCGGCGAAGCCGGTGCGCAAAGCATCGACAAAGGCGGTGTTGCCGGTTTCGGCAGCGAGCCCGGTGGCGGATTGATCGACGAGACCGAGGTTCAGCAGTGTTTCCATCATGCCGGGCATCGACACGGATGCGCCCGAGCGCACCGACAGCAGTAGCGGGCGATGCGCGGCGCCGAAACCGCGGCCGGAGGCGGCTTCAAGGCCGCGGACCCCCTCCATCAGCTGGCCTGCAAAGCCATCCGGCAAGCGCCCTGTGGCGGCCCAGGTGCGCGCGACATCGGTGGGCACTACGAAGGCTGGCGGCACCGGCAGGCCGAGCCGCGCCATGGCGAGCAGGGATGCCGCCTTGCCGCCGATGCGATCGGGGCCAGCCTCCAGATCATTGGCGAGCGGCAGGATCATTCGATCCGCTCCGTCCCCGAGAGCCGCAGAAGCTCCTCGTGCAGATCGAACCACAAGGTGTGATAGCTTTCGCACGCCACGTCGGAGACCCAGGCGATGTCACCGTCTTCGGCGCGCTCCAGTGCCGCCAGCAGTCCGTCGCGATAAACTGCGAGGCGTGGCACCAGCCCGACCAAGGCATCGAGCAGCGGGGTGACGCGATCGTGGAAGCGGCCGACGCGATCGATCAGCCGTTCGTCATGGGCTTGGTCGCTGTGATCGTTCGGCAGAGTAAGGCCGCCGACGACGCGGGTCTGCCAATCGGTCATCAACGCCTTGAGATCGAGGTTCACCACCTCGAACCGCGCCGCTGCATCGTTGAACGCCGGATCGGCCCGTAGCGCCGCGCAGGTGCGCGAATAGTCCGCCGCCAGCGCCAGCCTTGCCAGTGGCGCCAGCATCAGCCGATCGCCGGTGCGCACCACCCGACCATGTGCGGCGGCGAGATCGATCATGGCCTCGACCTCTGCCGGGGCCAGTGCCATGCGGCGGGCCACCGCGGCGGGGGTTGCGGCGCGCAGGATGGCGAGGCCATGCAGCGCCAGGTGCCAGACAGGTCCGGGGTTTCTCATGCCACCGCTTCCCGGGCTTCGACCACCAGCCGCCTGACTTCGCGGCGCAGGATCTTGCCGGCGGGGCTCTTGGGCAGATCTGGCCACACATCGACCGACCTGGGCGCCTTGTATCCCGCCAGCACGGCACGGGTGTGGGCGAGCAGCGCCAGCTGGTCGATGCCTTGCCCGCTCACCACGGCGTGGACCCGATCGCCCCAGGTTTCATCGGGGAGGCCGACGACCGCGGCCTCAGCAACGCCAGGAAAGGCCAGCAGCGCATCTTCGACCTCACGCGGATAGACATTGTAGCCGCCGGAGATGAGCATGTCCCCCTTGCGATCGAGCAGGTAGAAGAAGCCTTCATCGTCCATGCGGCCGATATCGCCGGTGTGCAGCCAGCCGCCGCGAAAGGCCTCGGCCGTGGCTTCGGGCCGGTTCCAGTAGCGCGCCATGAGCTGCGGCCCGCGCACCACCATTTCGCCGACACTGCCGGGCGGCAGCAGGGTGCCGGCATCGTCCATCACCGCGACCTCGGCGAGGGTGAACGGCCGGCCGCACGATCCGATGCGGTCGTGCTCGTTGGGTTTGAGGCAGGTTATCACCATCGGCGATTCCGCCTGACCGTAGGTTTGGGCGAACACCCGGCCGAAGCGGGCCTCGGCGCGGGCATAGACCGCCGGGGCCAGCGGCGAGGCGCCATAGGCAATGCGGCGCAGCGCCAGATCGGCGCCTTCTAATGCCGGATCGTCGAGCAGGAGCGCGAGCATGGTCGGCACCAGGAAGGTCATGGTGGCGCGGCTGGCGGCGGCAAGCGCGACGAATTCGGCTGCATCATATCTGGCCATCACCAGCGAGGTGGCACCCCGCACCAGCGCCGGCAGGAAGAAGGCGCCCGATGCATGGGCAATGGGTGCTGCGTGCAGGAAGCGATCGTGCGGGCCGATATCGGGCACGAGATCGGTGAGGAAGGCCGACAGCTCGGCGAGCTCGCCGCGTTCGGTGAGGGTCACCGCCTTGGGCCGGCCGGTGGTGCCGCCGGTGAAGCCCAGCCGATAGGAATCATCGAGGCCGCGATCGATCCCGCAGGGCGCATCGCTGGCGGCCGCGATGATGGCCTGCAGCTGCGCCGGCGCGAACGTGATCGGCACGCCGAGATCGGCTGTAACATCGGCGGTCAGCACCGCGCCGCTGCCGACTTCGGCCAGCTTGAAGCGCAGATCTGCCAAGGTGTCCCGGCTGTTGAGGCTGACGCGCACCAATCCGGCCTTGGCGAGTCCATAATAGGCGATGAGGCAATCGATTCCGTTGGGGAGCAGCACGCCGACGCGATCGCCATGCGCCAGGCCCAAAGTCTGCATGGCGTTGGCAAAGCGATTGGTGGCGGCATCGAATTCGGCGAAGGAGACGCGGCGGCCGCCTTCCACCAGGCAGGGACGGCTGCCGAACTGGCGGGCGGCGCGGGTGATGAGACCGGCGATCTGGCTCATTCGACGCTGCCCGGCCAGGCAAGCGTGGTATCGCATGTGAAGTTCGGGCCGGGCTGGCAGCGCGCCGGCACGAAGCTGCGCGCGGCAGCGTTGTATTCGGCGAGGCCCAGCACGCCGCGGGTGGTGCGATAGCGGTCGTTCTTCGGCGGCAGATGCGACGCGCCTGGCTGGGTCGGCGCTACCCGGCCCATAAACGGCGCGCCGTTGAGCACCGACAGCGGCAGCGGGGTGAGCACGCGCGTCGGCTGATCGGACCATTTCATCATGAAGTGCGGCGCCGTCTGCTGGCTGGGCAAGGATATGCCGCCGACGAGCTCGCCCAATGCATTGTCAGCATATTCATCCGACAGTAACGGCCGGAACCGCTCGGCGCGGGGATCGATCTCCAGCCAGTCGGCGGGATCAAAGACGCCGGCGATATGGGCGATCTCCTTGCAAATGGCGAAATAGCTGATGGCGCCGGCGTCGATCAGCTGGTCGCGGCTCCACCCCGCCATGCGCATCCACAGCCTGTCGGTCGCGACCTTGGCGCGGTCGGACAGGTCGTGCAGCATGGCCGCCAGGGCTTCGGGACTGTCCATCGCCACCGGCACATGGCCTTCGCTCAAGGTGTCGGAGGCATAGATACCTATGCCGGTGAGCCGATCCGTGGTGAATTCCGGCGTGGCTTCGAAGCTGCCCCAATCGTCGACGAGGTGGAAATTGCAGCCGGTCGCCTCCATCGCCACGGTCAGGTTGTTGAACGGCATGTCGGCGGCAATATCGTCGAGCCAAGGCAGCGAGGTTTCGCCGAGATCCATGAAATCGCGCATCAACAGCTGGCGATCGGCATCGAGGCGATAGGGGCCGGAATTGGTGAGGCTGATGCGGCTTTCAGCGCTGACGAGGAAGCCATATTGCGAGACGGTGGCGAGGAAGCGCTGGGCCGCCACCGACAGCGCGTCGCCCGGCACGACCTTGTGCAGCTCGCCGGCAAAGCGCGTCACATCGGCATGCGACAGGATCTGGGCGCGCTGGTTGTTGTCGGCGTTGGTGAGATGGCCGTCGTTGCGGTGCCAGGCGAGCTGGAAGCGCTTCCAGAAGTCCATGACCGTGACCACGTCCTCAATGGCGTCCTGCGGGCGCAGGAAGCCGAGGTTGATCAGATATTCACGGCCCAGCAGGTAGAAGCAGGGCAAGGCCCAGCCGATCGAGCTGTTCTGGGCCTTTACCCCCATCTGCCGGGCGCGATCGGCGATGGCTTCGGCAGGCATCACCGCCTCCACCTTCCGGATGAGAGTGGGATAGCGGTAGAAGGCGTTGAGGTAGGACAAGAGGATATAGGCGGAGACGGGGAACAGCTTCGATCCCTGCACGGTGCGGGTGAGGCACAGCCAATAGGTCATGTCTCCGCAGGCCTGGATCAGCTGGTTGGTTTCGAGCAGCTGCGCGTAGCTGGGGGCGGGGCCGGGGCCAGGAGCCGGACGTTGGCCGGTCATGCCAGTTTCCAGATGCGCGCGGGCATTTCGGTGCCCGATAGATAGGATTCGGCGGTACGCGCCGGCGCGCCGGTTTCGAGCCGGACGCGGTCGCCATCCTGAATGCCGGCGAGCCGTACGTTCATGAGGCAGGGAATGCCATATTCGCGCGCCAATATGCCCAGGTGCGAGCGCACGGTGCCGCCGGCGCAGACGAGGCCGGCGAAGCGATTGAGGATCGGCGCGGTGAGCGTGCCGCCGCTGTCGTCGATAATGGCGATGCTGCCTTGCGGGATGCCCTGTTCCATCAATGCGATCACCTGCCCGGCCGAGCGCACGAAGCGGGCGACGCCTTCCACATCGCTGCCCTGCACGACATTGTCGCCGGTGCCACACAGCGCCCGGCCCTGTGCATCAGGCGGGGCAGAGGGGGCGTCGGGGTGATCAAAGCCCCCATCGAGCGTGGCCAGCCCCTGATAGGCTTCGGGACGCTCGGTCGCTGAAATCGTAGCGGAAAAGGCGTAGCGGTGGCCGGTGGCGAGGACCGCCGCATCGATGGCGGCGAAATCGTCCTGGCCGATGAGATCGTCAATCGGGCCACTGACGAAGGCATTCCAGTCCAGGCCGCTTTGCACCAATCGGCGGCGGACGAGATCGCGGACGGACAGGTGGATGGCGGCGACCAGCGGCGAGTTAGGCTCGCCGCCCCACAGGTGATTATCGGTGGGCAGCACGATCATCGCGCCGGCTCCCGCGCTTGCCGATCGCTCATTACCAGCAGCGTGCCATTGTTGCGGCCTTCGAACAGGTCGCAGAAATGCTGCGGCAGCTGTTCGAAGCCTTCGCGCAGATCGTCGCGATAGACGATTGCGCCGCTGTCATAGCCGGCCTTGAGATCGGCGCGGGCGGCGTCCCATTCCGAAGCGAAATCGCCGACGAGGAAGCCGCGCATGGTGATGCCGCCGTAGATGAGGCGCATCATGTTGGCCGGGCCGCGCATGTCGGCGCCATCGTAGCCCGAGATCTGCCCGCACAGCGCGATGCGGCCCAAGCGGTTCATTGCATCGACCGCCGCATCGAGCGCGTTGCCGCCGACATTGTCGAAGAACACATCCACGCCGTTCGGGCAGGCGATGGCGATCGCTGCAGGCAGGTTTTCGCTGCGGTAATCGATCGCGGCATCGGTGCCGATGACTTCGGTAAGCCAGCGGCATTTGTCCGGCCCGCCGGCGATGCCGACGACTCGGGCGCCTGCCAGCCGGCCGAGCTGCACGGCAATGCTGCCGACCGACCCGGCAGCGCCCGAGACCAGCAGGGTTTCACCGGCCTGGAGTTGCCCGATGCGCTTGATGCCGAACCAGGCAGTAAGCGGGTTGATACCGAACCGGCCCATGGCATCAACGAGGCTACGCGTGGGTGGCACCAGCGCGGTGTCACAGCCAGCCGCGCGGATGTGGCTCTGCCAGCGGCCAAAACAGGTCACATCGGCGCCGACCGGCCGGTCGGGATCTGCGGAAGCCGTGATGCGTCCGCCCGCCGGTGACAGCATGGCCTCATCGATCGGCACGGAGGGGTAAAGATGGTTGCCGGGCGGGTCCATCCAGTTGCGCATGGTCGGCGCGCACAAGAACAGGCGCAGCGCCACATCGACCTCGCCCGGCGCCAGCGAGGCTTCGTCGGCGGGCTGGGGTTGTAATCGGAAAATGTCGGGGCGAAGCCGGCCCTGGGGACGCTGCGCTAGGATCCATTGCTGGCCGCTCATAGCCACTGGCGGCCGCCGGCCCGGGTGCGACGAGAGGCTGCTGACGGCATGATCGTGCTCTCCCTGTCGTCCTTCGGGTAACCTACTTCACTGGTAAAACGCCGATTTAGATTGATTTAAGCATGACATCGCGGGGCTGGCAACCCGTTTCCAAGCCGCTAAAGGCCGTGGCCGCTTGCATAGCGCGACTGCATGTGAAACCGTGGTTCAAATATGGACGGCGTTGGGGAGTGCGACTCGATGGAACTGCGCGCATTAGGATCCACTGGTCTGTCAGTGGGAGTGGTTTCGCTAGGGGGCCTGTTCGTATCTGCGGCCGGCGGCCCGTTCGAGCGCGCGCGCGAGGCCGTACATCATGCCGTTGTGCGCGGTGTGAACTATGTCGACACCGCGCCAATGTATCTCGACAGCGAGGAGGTGCTCGGCCGCATCCTGCCCGAAATCAGCGCGCCAGTGATCCTTTCCACCAAATTGGGGGCCCGGCCGCAGCCCTTCGACCCGCGCGATGGCGCCGCGTTGCTCGAGTCTTTCGAAACAAGCTGCCGTTTACTCGGCCGCCGCCAGATCGACATCCTGATGATCCACGAGCCCGACCGCCCACGCCAATTCGACTGGTGGGAGGCGATGGACGCCGCCCGCGGGCCGGTGATGGAGGTGATCGACCGGCTGAAGGGCGAAGGCCGCATCCGCTTTGCCGGGCTGGGCGGCACTACCGCCTATGACATGGCGCGGCTGATCCGCACCGGCCGCTTCGATGTGGTACTGACCGCTTTCAACACCAGCCTCATGTGGCGAGAAGCTTGGCACGAGCTCATCCCGGCCGCGGCCGAACAGGGCATGGGCATCATCGCTGCATCGCCGCTGCAGCAGGGCGCCCTCGCCCGCATCTGGCGCGACGAGGTGGAGAGCGCCGACTGGCTGTCGAAGCCGCGCCGCGAGCAGTTCCGGGCGCTTTACGCGCTAGTCGATGAGCTCGATGTTTCGGTCCCCGAGCTTTCGCTGCGCTTCCTGCTGGCCGACCCGCGGCTGTCGACCATTCTGATGGGGGCTCGCAGTGTCGAGGAGGTCGACAGCAATATCGACGCCGTCGCGAAAGGGCCGCTGCCGCCAGCGCTGATGGCGCGGCTGGACGAGATTGCCGCCATGGTGCCGTTCCGCCCGCACGATGAACCCTTCGCCCTGCCCTTCGGGCGTCCCTATGCCGGCACCCCTGCCGTCGGCCCGATCTGAGGAGACGCATCATGCGTGCTGCCATTGTCGAAGCTCCAGGCGTACTTGCCATCCGCACATTGTCGGATCCAGTGCCCGGTCCCTACGAGGCGCTGACTCGGCAGTTGTTCGGCGGCATCTGTGCCGCCACCGATAGGCATCTCGTCGAAGGAGCGCTGCCGATCCCCGGCATCAGCTATCCGCTGATCCTCGGCCATGAAGCAATCGGCGAGGTAATCGCGGTGGGCGCAAAGGTGCGCAACATGAAACCTGGCGATCTCGTCACCCGCAGTGGCGCGCCGGCGACGGACGGCTGTGCGGCGTACTGGGGCGGCTTTGCCGAACTGGGATTGGCGAGCGATTTCGCCGCCATGCGCGACGATGGTCTCCCCGAAGCCGACTGGAGCCCGCATCTGATCAACCGGGTGCTGCCTCCGGGCACCGATGCCGCCGCCGCCACCATGATGATCACCTGGCGCGAGACATTAAGCTATATTACGCGGCTGGGCCCAGTTGCGGGTAAACGGCTGTTGATCCTGGGATCGGGCGGCAACGGATTTTCGTTCTTGGTTCTGGCGCTTGCCCTCGGTGCCGAAGCCGTGGCGATGGTCGGCAACCCGGGCTGGGCGGCTCATGCAGGCGATGCCGGCGCAGCCGGATTCGCCGATTATCGCGACCCGGCGGCCGTGGCCGGGCTGGGCACGATCGCCGGGTCCGCCGGCTTCGACATGCTGGTGGATGCCGTCGGCCATAGCGGCGGAATAGAGGCCGTGCTGCCGATGCTGGCGCCCGGTGCCGCCATCGGGCTATATGGCATCGAGGCGCTCGGCGAGCGCATGGCCGCTCTCAAGACCATCGCGGCGCAGGGCTTCGATGTGCACGGGCCCGGCGACTATGCCGAAGGCGAAGCCCATGACCAGGCCGCGGCGATGATGGCATCGGGTGCGCTCGATGCGCGCTTGTGGTTCGATCCGGCTGCCCCCTACCCACTTGACAGCATCGGCGATGCCATCGCCGCCGTGGCGGGCCGCCGCAGCCTGAAAGCTGTGGTGCGCATCACCGGCTGAGCCTTGCCATTCCACACTGTCATGCCATGAAGGCCACGACAGCAGGGCACCAACGATGGCCGAGACAAGTGCAAAATATTCGGCGCCGGCCCTCGACAAGGGGTTGGACATATTGGAGCTGCTGGCAGAAAGCAGCCGACCGCTCACCATGGGCCAGATCGCTGAGCGGCTAAGCCGCTCAAAAGGCGAAATCTTTCGGATGCTGGTCGCGCTGGAACGCCGCCGCTATATCATGCGCGATGAGGCCAGCGACGGCTTTCTGATCGGCAATCGCCTGTTTGAAATGGCAATGAAAGCCCCGCCGACCCGCAATCTGATCCAGACGGCGATGCCGCATATCTCGGCGGTGGCGCATGTGCTCGACCAGTCCTGTCACCTTGCCGTGCTGTCCGACACGCAGATCGTGGTGATCGCCCGGGTGGAAGCGCCCGGCGAACTCGGCTTTGCCGTTCGCTTAGGCTATCGCCGCCGCGTCGATCATTCCACCTCGGGGCGGGTGCTCGCGGCCTTTGCCAGCTCGGCCGATCGACAACGCTTGATCAGCAAGCTGGCGGATGCGCATCCGGATTTCGACGCCGCCGATTTCGGCGCGCGTATCGAGCGGGTGGTCACGCAAGGCCATGAGCATGGCCCCAGCCGCACAGTGAGGGGGGTAACCGACATCAGCGCGCCGATCATCGGCGAAACGGGCTGGGCGGTTGCGGCGCTCACCGTACCGTTCATCCTGCGCGACGGTGCCCAAGCCGGGCTGGAGGATGCCATCGCCATGGTTGCGGGGGAAGCGGCAGCAGTGTCGGCCGAAATGGCTGTCGGCATGCCGGGATTGGCCTCCGACTGAATCCAATCAAAACGCATATGTGAAGTTGCATTTTATTTCTGCAACACGCATCATCGCTGCCGAGGCGATCTGGGTCGGCACGAGCCGCCCGCGCGCGATGGGAGGCGCCGCGAGATGGATGCGCAAGTTCGGCCCGAAGCGGCGCAGCAGCAGGTCCCGCATGGCTTCCGCTTCTTCCTGTTCGCCTCGCCGCAATTGGCGCTTGCCACACTGGGCCTGCCGATCGTCATCTATCTGCCGGCCTTTTATGCCGGACCGATGGGGCTGGGGCTGGCGACCACCGGCTTCATCTTCATGCTTACCCGCTTCTGGGACGTGTTCACCGATGGCCTGCTCGGCTGGGCAGCCGACCGGTTTCCAACGCGCTGGGGCCGGCGCAAGATTTGGATGCTGGTCTCCACTCCGCTGATGGTCGGCGGCACCGTGGCGATCTGTTTTCCGCCCGCAGGTGCGGGCGCCTTCTATCTCTTCTTCTGGCTCAGCTTCATCTACATCTGGTGGACGCTGATCCACCTCTGCCACATCGCCTGGGCGGCAGAACTGTCGGACAGCTACGACGAGCGCTCGCGCATCCAGAGCCGGGTGCTTGCCGTGTATTTTTCGGGCTTGCTGCTGGTGCTGACGGCGCCGATCCTAGTTGGGGCCGTGCTCGGTGACAGCGGGCTCGAGCAGAAAGTGGAAGCGATGGGCATCTATGCGGCGGTGCTGCTGCCTATCACCGTGTTGGCTGCAGTGTTCATGGTGAAGGAAAAGCCGGTGCCGCGCCGGGTACCGGGCGAGCGACCAATGGGTTTCGGCGAAGGGTTAAAGCTGGCCGCGCGCAACCCGGCGCTGCTGCGCCTGCTGGGGGTGGACATGCTGGCCGGGCTCGCAGGTGGGACCGCGAGCGGGCTGTTCGTCTATGTCACCACTGATCTGTTCCGGCTGCAGGGTGCCCTGAGCCTCGGCGGAGTCGCGGTCGATCCCGGTGCGCTTCTGATCTTTACCTATCTGGGGGCGTTTTTCGGCGTGCCGCTGTGGCTGAAGCTGTCATACCGCGTCGGCAAGCACCGGGCGGTAGCGGCATCTGCATTGGTCACCATAGCCGCCTTTGGCTATGCGATGATCATGCCGAAGGGGGATTTCCTCGCGGCTTCGGTGTTCTATTTGGTGAACGGCATAGCCTTCGGCGCGGCGCCCTTCCTCGACCGCGCCATGCTTGCCGATGTCGTCGATCTCGACCAAGCGCAAACCGGCGAGCAGCGCACCGGCTTTTTCTTCGCGCTGATGTCGATGACCAACAAGATCGGCTATGCCTTGCCCGTCGGCTTGTTGTTCCCGCTCCTAGATCTGGTCGGTTTCAATCCCAACGGCGGCAACAGCGGCGCGCCGCTGATGTGGCTGGCCGTGATGTTCGTTGGTGTGCCGGTGCTTTGCAAGCTTTCGATCATTGCGCTGACCTGGAACTTCCCGATCACCCGCGCCATGCAGGCCGAATTGAGAGCAAAGCTTTCGGCGCAGGAGGGTAGTGTGCCCGCTTGAATCAAAGGGTCAATTGCTCCAGCCGCCATCGATGACATGGGCCTGGCCGGTGGTATAGCTAGCCTCGTCCGAAGCTAGGTAGACCGCCAGTGCCGCTATTTCTTCCGGCCGGCCGAGGCGGGCCATGGGCTGGCGCGTTATGAAAGCCGCGCGCGCCGCCACCGGATCGGGCTGGGCATTGATGCGGCCCTCGAGCGAGGGCGATTCGACCGTGCCCGGGCAGATGGCATGGGCCCTGATGCCTTGCGTCACATAATCTGCGGCGAGCGCCTTGGTCAGGCCGATGACGGCCGCCTTGGTGGCACCATAGGCAAAGCGGTTTTGCACACCGCGGATCGATGACGCAACCGATGCCATGTTGATGATCGTCCCGCTGCCGCGTGCCAGCATGCCGGGCAAGGCCGCCCGGCAGGTGCGCACCATTGAAGTGACGTTGAGGTCCCAACTGAAGTCCCAGTCGGCATCGCGGAGGTCGAGGATGGTGCCGTGGTGAACGAAGCCCGCGCAATTGAACAGCACATCGGGTGCAAGCCCGGCCAATGCCGCAGCCACCGCTTGGCCATCGCGGACGTCGAGCCGCGCAGCGGTAATGCCGGGCGCTTCGCCTGCGAGGCTGGCGAGTGCAGCCTCGTCGATATCGGTTGCCGTGACGCTTGCGCCTTCGCGCGCGAAGGCCAGCGCCGTCGCCCGCCCGATGCCGGCCCCGGCCGCTGTCACGAAAGCCTGCTTGCCTGTCAAGCGCCCCATCGTTCGTCCTTCAAGCCATGTAGAATACGCATTCCATGTCGGACCACCAATCGCCCTGATGCGCCGTGGGCCATGGGGTCTGGCAGGGATCAGTCAACTGCCACCAGCGCTGGGTTTCTGGATCGGCAGCCACCCGCGCCATGTCCGCATCCCAATCGCTGCCGGAATATTCGAGATAGGCGAACAGGATATCGTCCTTGAGGAAGATGGAATAGTTCGAGACATTCGCTGCCTTCAGCGCGGCAAGCACGCCGGCAAAGGGCTTGGCATGGAGTGCCTTGTATTCGTCGAGCCTATCGGGTTTGACCCTTATCACCATGGCACGGCGCTGCATCAGATGTCCTGGAGCCGGTAAAATTGTCGGGCGGTTTCGCCGAGCACGGCGGCCTTGCCCTCATCACCCAGGCTGGCAAGCAATTCCTGCGTTGCCGCCACCCACCCGGCGTAGTCACCGGCAAGATTGAGCACCGGCCAGTCACTGCCCCACATCACCCGATCCGTTCCGAAGACGCCGAGCACAAACTCAGCCGCCGGCTGCAGTTGTGCCGGCGTCCAGCCCGGTCCCGCCTCAGTCGCCAAGCCCGACAGCTTGCAGAAGAGCTGTCCGGTAGCGGCGACATGGGCGATGTCCTTGCGCCATCGCGCGAGATCGCCCGAGGCAAGATCGGGCTTGGCGGCGTGATCGATGACGATGCGCAGATCAGGGTGCGCCGCATGCAAGGCGAGCATCTGCGGCAGCTGGCGCGGGCGGATCAGGGCATCGAGCGCCAGGCCGTGGCGCGCCATCGCCGCCAGCGCCGGTTGCACGGCAGGATCAAGAATATAGCGATCGTCCGGCAGGTCCTGCAGCATAGGCCGCAGACCAACGAGTTTCGGCTCGGCGGCCAGCGCTGCGATCCGATCGGGCGCATCGGGTGCGGCCAGATCTGTCCAGCCGACGACGCCGCGGATGAAATCATGCGCCGCCGCCAGCGGCAGCATGAATGCCGTTTCCGCCGCGGTTGCGGCCGCCTGCACCAGCACGGTGCCGGTGATGGCGTGTTCGTCCAGAAGCGGTGCCAGATCGTCGGGCAGGTAATCGCGCCACAGCGGCGTCAGCGCCGGGGTCAGCCAGCCATAATCGCCGCGATCGCGGCGCCAGAAATGCTGATGGGCATCGATGCGCATCGTGTTCAGGCCGGCACCGGGGCATCGGCGCGCAGGAGGCCGGCCTGCTTCAGATCGGCCCAGAGCGCGGCCGGGATGGGGCGGGCCACGAGGGTGATGTTGGCGCGGATCTCGGCGGCTGAGCTGGAGCCCGGGATCACGCTGCACACAGCCGGATGGGCCAGCGGGAATTGCAGCGCCGCCGCCGCCAGAGGCACATCATGGCGAGCGCAGATAGCCGACAGCGCCTGCACGCGCGCCGCCACCGCCGGCGGCACAGCGCCATAATCATAATGCGGACTGCCGGCGAGCACGCCTGAATTGAACGGCCCGCCGACGATCACCTGCACGCCGCGCGCTTCGCACAGCGGCAGGAGATCATCGAGCGGCGCCTGTTCGAGCAGGGTGTAGCGGCCGGCCAGCAGGATCACGTCTATGTCGATTTGGGCGAGCACCTGGAGGCATATGGCGACCTCGTTGACTCCGAGCCCGATGGCGCGGGTGATGCCCTGCCGCTGAAGCCCGGCAAGCGCCGGAAAGGCACCGGCCATGGCGGTATCAAACTGCCGTTCGTGCGCGCTGCCATGCGTGAACGCGCCGAGATCATGGACCAGCAGCATGTCGACATTGTCCACCGCCAAGCGGCCAAGGCTTTCGGCGACCTGGCGCGAGACGGCGCCGGCGCTGTAATCGAAATATGGCCGCGCGCGCGCGGCATCGACGAAGCCGGTTTCCCCCGGCATTTCACCATGGGCGAGGCTGCGGCCGACCTTGGTGGACAGCAGCGGCCGCGTTTCCATGCTGGCGAGGAATCGTCCCAGCCGGGCTTCCGACAGGCCATGGCCATAAAAGGGCGCTGTATCGTAATAATGCACGCCGCCTGTGCTGGCCGCCCGCAGCGCGGAATCGGCTTCGGCATCGCTGACCGGGGCGTAGAGATTGCCCAGCATGGCGCACCCCATGCCGAGCGCCGGCAATGCGATATGATGTGCCGGTTTATGGGTGAAATCGTGCTTCACGCCTGATTAGAACCATGGTTCGGAGTCGCTGGCAATGCCAAAATGCCGCGTTTTCGAACGAGGTGTGGGGACCACTTGCACCGGGCGATTGGCCGTGGCACGGTTCATGGATGAAATTACAGTTCATAAGTATGCGGAGCGGCGCCATCAATGTCCATTGACCAGGCCAGCAATCGGCATCATGGCGCGCTCGCCAGCCCGGTGATCAGCCGCGCCCGCACCGCCGATATCCGCTTCCCGACTTCGCGCACGCTTGACGGATCGGATGCGATGAATCCCGACCCGGATTATTCGGCGGCGTATTTGATTCTGCACGCCGACGGGCTGGAGGGGCATGGGCTTTCCTTCACGCTGGGGCGTGGCACCGACCTGGTCGTCGCTGCCATCGATGCGCTGCTGCCGCAGGTGATCGGCCGCAGCCTCGACGGGATCGAGAACGATCTCGCCGGTTTCTGGCGCAGCCTTGTCGGCGACAGCCAGTATCGCTGGCTGGGCCCGGAAAAGGGTATCATGCATCTGGCGACTGCCGCCATCGTCAATGCCGTGTGGGACATGCTGGCCCGCCGCGCCGGCAAGCCCTTGTGGCGATACCTTGCCGACATGCCGCCCGAACAGATTGTTTCGGCGATCGATTTTCGCCATATCGCCGATGCGCTGCCGCCGTCGCTGGCGCTCGACCTGCTGAAGCGTAACCTCGCTGACAAGCCGGCCCGCATCGCCCGCCTGCTGGCCGATGGCCATGCCGCCTACACCACGTCGGCCGGCTGGCTGGGCTATGACGACGACAAGATCCGCGCGCTTGCGGGCGCCGCAATCACTGACGGCTGGTCGGCGATCAAGATGAAGGTGGGCGGCAACCGGGCGGACGATATCCGCCGCTGCGAAGTGCTGCGCGATGTACTGGGGCCCGACCGGCTGCTGATGATCGATGCTAACCAGGTGTGGGACGTCGATGAGGCGATCGACTGGGTGAAGGCGCTGGCGCCTTTCGATCCCTACTGGATCGAGGAGCCGGTGAGCCCGGACGATATCCTGGGCCATGGCCGCATCCGCAGCGTCGTGGCGCCAATCCGTGTCGCCACCGGCGAACATTGCCACAACCGGGTGATGTTCAAGCAGTTCCTGCAGGCCAATGCCATCGATGTGGTGCAGATCGACGCCTGCCGCCTGGGCGGGGTGAACGAGGTCCTGTCCGTCCTGCTGCTCGCCGCGGCATTCGACAAGCCGGTGTGCCCTCATGCGGGCGGCGTGGGGCTGTGCGAATATGTGCAGCACCTCAGCTTCTTCGATGCCGCCGCGGTCGCCGGCAGTGCAGAGGGGCGCATGATCGAACATGCCGCCCATCTGCACGAGCATTTTGTCGATCCGATCCGCATTCGTGCCGGGCGCTATCTGGCGCCTGAGCTGCCGGGCTACAGCATCGAGATGAAGGCGCAGTCGCGTGCCGACTACAGCTTTCCAGATGGCAAGGTGTGGAAGGCCTGAGAACCGCTGTCTCGGGCCGGGCGATCAGGACTGGACGGTGCGCTGGCGCTGCTCGCCCAGCCCGGCGATGCCCAGCCGCACCGACTGCCCGGCGCGCAGATAGACGGGCGGCTTCTGGCCCAGCCCGACTCCCGGCGGCGTACCGGTGGAGATGATGTCGCCGGTCTGCAGAGTCATGAACTGGCTGATGTAGGCGACGAGATGGGCAACGCCATAGACCATGGTCCGGGTGTTGCCCTGCTGGTATCGATGCCCGTCGACCTCTAACCATAAATCGAGCGCCTGTGGATCGGGCACGTCGTCGGGCGTCACCAGATAGGGGCCGATAGGGCCGAAGGTATCGTGGCTCTTACCCTTCACCCACTGGCCCTCTCGCTCCATCTGGAAGGCGCGTTCGGACACGTCGTGGACGACGCAATATCCGGCGACATGCGCCAGCGCGTCGGCCTCGGCGACATATTTGGCCGGCGCACCGATCACCACGCCGAGCTCCACCTCCCAATCGGTCTTGGTGGACCCGCGCGGTATTTCGAGATCGTCGTCGGGGCCGCAGATGGCGTTGACCCCCTTCATGAACAGCACCGGCTCCGGCGGCAATGTCGCGCCGGTTTCGGCGGCGTGATCGGCATAGTTGAGACCGACGCAGATGAACTTGGGCACCTGGCCGACGCATGGCCCGAACCGGAAGCCCGCGGCAAGTTCGGGCAGGCTGAGCGGATCGATGTCGCGCAGTTTCTGCATTCCCGCCGCCAGCAGCGCCGCCCCGGCCAGATCGCCGATCTCGCCGCCGAGATCGCGGTGGCTGCCGTCGTGCGCGACAAGCCCGGGGCGTTCGGCGCCAGGGGCGCCGTGGCGGAACAGTTTCATGCCGCAGTCTCCTGTGATGGCGCGGCCGAACCGCTGCGCGCCGGATCGCAATCGAACTCCAGCACAAGAACCGTCGCAACGGGGTCGCGCAGGGCTTCGGGCAAATCGATCAGCACTTCGCCTGACCCATCGATGTGCATCAGTTCATCCATAACCGGAATGCGGATTTCAAACGGCAGCGCCGCGTCATGGCCGAGCACCCGCACCGACTTAAGATGCTGCACTGGCACGCCGCGCACCGACACCGGCGCCACCGGCTGCATCAGCAGGTGGCAGTAGAGCGTGTTGCCCTTCAACGTGGTCGGCCCGGCGAACTGCCACGGCTTCAGCCCCGCGCTTGTGCCGATGATCGCCTCGGCATGTCGTGCCATCCAGCGGGCGAATTCGGACATGCGCGCCTGCTGCGGCGGCGGGATGCGTCCATCGCCATCCGGGCCGATGTTGAGCAGCAGATTGCCGCCGCGCCCGGCCACCTCGCTGAGCGTGTGCACCAGCGTGGCCGGTAGTTTGTAATCGGTGTCGCTGCTGTTGTAGCCCCAGCTGCGGTTCATCGTCAGGCACGTTTCCCACGGCTCGGCCGGGGGTTCGGGCGGCACGAACTGTTCCGGCGTGGCGAAGTTCCCGTGGCCGGGCAGCCGGTCGTTGATCAATATGCAGGGCTGAAGGCCGCGGATCAGCCGTTCCAGCGCGTCGACATCCCACATGTCGGCGCTGCGTTCCCATGCGCCATCGAACCAGATCATGTCGATGGTGCCATAATCGCTCAACAGCTCGGTTATCTGGCCGCGTACATACTCCATGTACCGCTGCCAGCCATCGGCGCTGGGGGACGGATAGCCGCCGAAAACATAGGGGCGTTGCGCATCGGTAAACGCCGGATAATCAGGGTGATGCCAGTCGGGCAACGAGTAATACAAGCCGATCTTGAGCCCGTGGCGGCGACATGCTTCGGCAAAGGTGCGGACGATATCGACGCCGGGTGCGGTATGCGCCACGCCATGGGCGCCGTGGCGGCTAGGCCAAAGCGCATAGCCGTCGTGGTGGCGCGTGGTAAGCACGGCATAGCGCATGCCAGCCGCGGCCGCGGCGGTAGCCCAGGCTTCGGGCGCGGCCGGATCGGGCTGCCAGCCGCCGGCGTTGGCGTGATACTCATCGGCCGGAATATCCTGGCCCAGCGGCAAGGTGACGACGCCGCCGACCAGTGGCCAGCTCGCTTCCCACCCGGCCCGCGCCCAGGGGCCCCAATGGACAAAGAGGCCAAACCGTGCCGGTTCGAACCAGTCGCGCGTGCGCCGCATCAGACGGTCATCCGGCGGCGACCCAGTTGCCATGGAAGCCCAGCGGCACACGTTGCGGCATCGCCACCACTGCCACCGGCGGGCGCGCGATGTCGCCGGCATCGAGGATCACCAGATCGGTGGTGTCGCTGTTCGTATCGAGCACGAAGCCCATCAGCCAGCCGTCGTTTTCGGCCGCATTGGCGGCGCGCGGAACGAACACGAACTCGCCGGGTATGCGACCGGCGCCGAAATCGTGGCTAGTGCGGGTGCCTTCCTGAAGATCGTGCGCGAACACGCCACAGACATCGCCGGGCGCGCTGCGCCCTTCGTCCAGGCTGACGGTGTAGGCGTAGCGGTAGGGCTGGCCGGTCAACCGTTCGTCACAGCGCGGGAATTCCTGCGGCACGGTGTCGATCACATGGCGTTCGACGCGCTGCGTTCGGGGATCGCAGATCCAGCGTTCGAAGGTGACGATGGAGCCGCCTGGGGTCTCGCTGCCCTCGGCGACGAACAGACGATCGTGGACCGACACATCCATGACGACCTGGCCATCGGGCAGATCATAGGCGTTGCAAGGGTGGAACACATAGGCCGGGTCCACCGCACACCAGATCACATCCTCGGCGCTGCCTTCGCGAGGCAGCAGGCCGACACGGGCCGGATGGGCGGTGTTCCAGGCATAGGGCATCGACATGCCGGCGCGCGCCGCCGCGATCGAGAACGTGATCGGCAGATCGAGGATGATGACGAACCGCGCGGTGATGGCGCAATCATGGATCATCGGGCCATCGGGAACCGGTATCTTCACTTCCCGCCGCACGCGCCCGTCGCGGCCGACGACGACGTGGCGGATGAATTCGCGATTGCCGCCATTGTAGCAGACCGCGTGGAGTTCGCCGCTGTCGTGATCGAGATGCGGGTGGGCGGTGAAGCCGCCCAAGCGGAGGGTGCCATCGAGATCGGTATAGGCGGTGGTGCCCAGCAGCGAATCGATTTCCACCGGAAACCCGCCTGCTTCGATCAGCGCGAGGATCTTGCCGGCATGGCCGATGACGTTGGTGTTAACGTTGTCCCCGCGATCATGGCGCGGGCCGGGGACCTGAGGCTCCCCCAGGACGGCGCTGACGCGCTTGGAGCGGATATAGCGATTGCGGTACCATAGCGCCTTGCCATCGCCGATGCGGACCGCGTGAATCATGCCGTCGCCGGCGAACCAGTGATAGGTGCCATGATTAGGCGGCGTGATCGGATTGGGGCCGATGCGCAGGTAGGTGCCATCCAGTCCCGGCGGCAGGACGCCCGTCACGGCGAGCAATTCGGCCGTCATCTCGCCGCTGATCGGCGCATAGGGGCCGAGCAGATACGGATTTCCCGGCACAGGTTCGAGGGCGGCGGCAGTGTCAATCGTGGCCATGCGATAACCCTTTCATCCGCTTACCTGCCAGCAAGCCGGGAACAGTTTACCGCAGCCAGGCCGGTGCGAAAAAGGGTCATTGCTGCGGCTGTCCGCAGCGATAACCCAATTCGTCGGGAAGACCGGAAGCGGAGGCAGCTCAGAAGCTCACACCAAGCCGCACGCCATAGGTCCGGCCCAGGTTGACGGCGCCGTTGGCCCAGAGATTGGCTACCGGGTTGAATGCCGAGAAGAACCGTTCGTTGGTCAGGTTGCGGCCATAGAGACTTGCACGCAGCTCGGTCTTGCCCATCGGCAAGGTCGCGCCCAGCTGCGCGTCGAGCAGGCCATAGGCAGCGATCTCGCCGCGGGGATCGTTGATTAGCGGCGACGGCCCGCCGCCATCGAAGCGCGGTCCCATGTGGAAGAAGTAGCTGTCGGTCCAGCGATAGGTGACGAGGGCATCAATGCCGACAGCGCCAATCTTGGTTTCATATTGAATTGTGCCCGACAACTGTAAAGCCGGCGCGTTGCGCGGCCGGACCGAATTATAAACGTCGAAATTGTCAAAGATGAAGTCCCGATAGCGGGCATTCAGATAGCCGCCGGTGCCGGACAGGGTGAGCCCCCTCGCCGGCACCGCCACGACCTCCGCCTCTACTCCCCAATACCGTACCGACGAGGCGTTGGTGACAGTGGTTATGGTGGCGTTTGTTGCAGGGTTGCGACGGATGATCTCTTCCTGCTTGTTCGTGTAATCGGTGAGGAAGCCTGCGAGATTGACCCGCAGCGTGCGATCGAGCCACTCGCTTTTCAGGCCGAGCTCGTAGGTGTTGACCAGTTCCGGATCATAGGGGCCGATCGTTTCAGTGGAGTTGCCGCGGCCATTGAAACCGCCAGACTTAAACCCTTGGCTCCATGACAGATAGGTCAGCACACCCTCGCGCGGGCTGAAATCGAGTGCGACGCGCGGGGTGAACTGGCTCCAGCCCTGTGATCCATTGGCTTCATTATTGAAGCCGGGCGCGTCTGGGAAAAAGCCGCCGCCGACCTGGTTGAAGCCGTTGCGATAGGTGAATTCCTTATATTCGTAGGTGTAGCGGCCGCCCAGCGAAAGACCGAGCTGGTCGGTCAGTCGATAGGTTCCGGTCAGATATGCGCCAAAGCTGTACGTGTCCTGCTGACGATCGACGACCTCCACCGTGTTAGGGGGGAAACCCAGCAGGTCGAACACGAAGAGCGAATTGGCCCCGTCCTTGTAGCTGACGAACTGGCCAAATAGACCGCCGAGCAGCGTCAGCCGGTCATTCACCCTCCAGTTGGCGCGAAACTCCTGCATGAACTGACGCTCGGTGACCGGCTGGATGCTCGCGAAAACCGGGATCGGTACACCATCGAAATCGGTCTGCTTTTCCTCACGGAACAGATTAAACCCGGTAATTGCCGTTATGTTAACATCGTCACCGGCCGCGATGTTGGTGGTTAATGATGCCGAATGGGTGACCGAGTTGAGGAAGGTTGGTGTGTCCTGGTTCGGCCTCGTCAGATCCTGGTTCGGATCAGCGCAGCGCGGGATGGTCGTCAGCAAGATGCCAAGGCACATCAACTCGGTCTGGTTGGATCGGTTGAACAACACGCCCCAATCACCCCTGTTCTGCAAATAATCATAGGTGAGCAGAACTTCGACATCGTCGGATGGCGTAAAGCGCAGAGACGGCGAGACCAGCCACAGATCGGCGAACCCGCGGCGCCGGCCGTCGAACTGGTTGACGAACTGGCCGTCGTTGGTGACGCGGTTGATCGCGAGGCGGGCGTCGATCTTGCCCGGCACGATCGGACCGGTAATGGCGCCGCGCACGTTGAATTCGCCATAATTGCCCAATGTGAGTTGGGCGTTGCCGCCAAATTCGTCCTTGGGTTTGGGCCGGGTGATGTTGATGACACCGCCGATCGAATTGGCGCCGAACAATGTGCCTTGCGGCCCGCGCAACACTTCGAGGCGTTCCACATCGACCACGTTCAGCAGTTGCCCCGCGATCGACGAGCCGAAAATCACCCCGTCGACGACCAGCGACACCGCCGGACTGAATGTGCGGTCGAAATCGGCAGTGCCGATACCGCGAATGAAGATGTTGGCACCGCCGGCCGAAACCGCGTTGGGATTGATCACCAAATTGGGGGTGACCATTTCTAGGCCTTTGACGTCGAGGATCTGCCGCTTGGCGAGTTCCTCGCCGCTCACCACGGTTACTGCAATCGGCACGTCCTGCAGGTTCTGCGTCGTGCGTTGCGCCGTCACCACTATAGTGTTGAGGCCATCGCCGGCAGCTGCCGTGCCGGCCTCCTGGCTGAGTGCGGGCGCTGCCAGCGCCAGCATGGATGTGAAACCGAGAACCGAAGCCAGAACCGACGCGTGCCGAACGGACATTGTGATTCACTCCCCAATCCGCCGAAGGACGCCCCCGGCCTCGCCTTTCGTTGCACTCCTGTCAGTTCTGCGACCGACCTTTCCGCGAAGCACAAGTGAACTGCTGTTTTAAGATTGCAACGGCCCTGTACCATGTGTCAAGCGCAAGGGGCGCATGGAAATGCGCCCGGAGAGCTGCGCAATGGCCGTCGACAAATCAAATTCCAAAGCCGGCGATTGCTGGCTCGGGGCCAGCGCATGATCCTGGCCGACGTTGCGGATTTTCGCACTGCCGCGCGCCGGCGGCTACCGCACTTCCTGTTCGAATACATCGATGGCGGTAGTTATCAGCAGGTCAGCCTGGCCCGGAATGTGGCTGATCTGGCGCAACTGAGCCTTGACCAGCGAGTTCTGCGGGACGTCTCGGCGGTCGACCCTTCGGTCACGCTGTTTGGCCAGCGGTTTAGTCTACCGCTAATCTTGGCGCCGGTGGGCTTGGCCGGGCTTAACGCCCGCCGCGGTGAGGTTCAGGCTGCCCGGGCGGCACTTGCCGCTGGTACCGTGCTGTGCCTTTCCACCGTTTCGGCTTGCAGCATCGAGGAAGTCAGCGCCGGCAGCGGCCATCCGCCATGGTTTCAGCTCTACATGTTGCGCGATCGTGGTTTTGTCGCCGCCATGCTGCAGCGGGCGGCGACGGCGAATTGCCCGGCGCTCGTGTTTACCGTTGATCTGCCGGTCCCGGGCGCACGTTACCGTGACCGACGTTCAGGCCTTACCGGCGCGCCGGGCTTGGCTGGCGATCTTCGGCGCCTCGGGCAGGCGCTGGCCAGACCACGGTGGTGTTGGGATGTCGGGCTGCTCGGCCGTCCGTTGACGTTGGGAAATGTTGCGGGCGTGCTGGGATCCGGCACGCCATTAGGCGATTTTCTGGGATGGCTGGCTGACAATTTCGATCCCGCAGCGAGCTGGGCCGATCTGGAGTGGGTCCGGCAGCTTTGGAAGGGGCCGTTGATTGTCAAAGGCATCCTCCACCCCGACGATGCGCGCGCCGCTGCAGCTATCGGCGTAGACGGGATCGTCGTGTCAAATCATGGTGGTCGGCAACTCGATGGCGCGTTTTCGGCGGTCGCAGCATTGCCGGGCATTGTCGATGCAGTTGGCGGTTCGGTCAAGATTCTAGCCGATGGCGGGGTGCGCTCCGGCCTTGACATCCTAAGATACAGAGCACTGGGTGCGGACGCGGTGCTGGCAGGAAGACCCTGGGTCTGGGCGCTGGCCGCGGCCGGCGAGCGCGGTGTTGCGCAGTTGCTTTCCATGTTCGATGCCGAGTTGCGCGTGGCGATGGCGCTCACCGGCCAGACTCGATTTGGGCCGTCACTGCATAGTTGAACGCGCCCGCCAACTCGCAATTAGGTCGTCCCCGGAAAGGCTGCTGCTCCACGAGCAAACGCGACCGGGCCCATTTTGTGCAGCGAAAGCGGGGGGTGCGCTCGCTGCATCACCACAACCTCTATCCACGTATAGTGTTCCGCCTTTGACAATCGTTCGATAGGGCCGAAAAGTGCCGCCACGGCAGGCGGCGATGTTAGATGCTGGCGAGCTGTGATCGGTGGGTGCTGGCGTCGCGTTCGTTTGTTGCGTCGTGGGGGCGCCGCTGGCGCTGGCACCTGTCATGCTGGCGCCAGCCGCAAGTCCGCCGGACGGGTCGCTACGGGCATGGCAAGCATCCGATTTGCTGTTGCCTGGCCAATTACTGCTGACCGGTGGTTGCGTAGGAGCCGAGGCTGTTCCGGGCCAACACAGCCTCAGGAACTGGGCGCTGCGAGACCGATTTGGCACAGAACGTGTCGATACACCTTACAGTTTACGTTGTATTCAAACTCTCATGCGCGCGTTTCCAGACAGTTAACAACTGGCATGGACCTTGCACCATCGGTTTCGAACATCTGTTCATACTCAGGGGAGCTAGGTAAATTGAAGATCATTCTCACGGCAGCGATGCTGATGGGCGCCGCTTCGGCCGCCAATGCGCAAGCCATCATCGACAACGGCACTATCATGCTCGGTGTTGGCAGTTACGGCCAGCTGAACGTCTCGGGCGGTCCGTCCAGCCCGGTTGAAGGCACTAACGCGGTCGGTCTGCGTGACTTGCGCACCGGCTATGAGGCGACATCGCATGGCTGCCAGTGCGAAGGCTGGGGCGTTTCGGTCAACGGCCTTACCGGCGGCGCCAACAACTCGACCGACGGTAGCCCGTTCGGCTCGCTGTCGCTGTCCAGCTTTACCTTTGGCGGCACTGGCATTTCGGCATTTTCGGCAGGTGCCAATGCGACGTCGGTCACGACGCTGGGCGGTGCGCTGCGCGTCACCCACACCTTCACGCCTTCGATCAACGCCAATTTGTTCCAGGTGAACGTCAACATCGAGAACATCAGCGGCGCCGCAACAAGCAATCTCCTGTATCGTCGCACATTCGATTGGGACATCGAACCGACCGCGTTCAACGAATACTCGACGATCCAGGGCACTGCCTTGGCGACCAATGTGATCCTGGCCAATGACAATGGCTTCTGCACCAGCAACCCGCTGGTGGGCTGCTCGGGCAGCTTCTCCGGTGACTTCATCGATGCCGGCCCGACCGACCACGGCGCCGCCTTCGGCTTCGATTTCGGTGCGCTGGCAGTCGGCGAAAGCTACAGCTTCAACATCTACTACGGTGCGGCGTTGACCGAGGCCTCGGCTCTGACATCGCTCAGCTCCGTCGGCGCACAGATCTATTCGTTCGGTCAGGCGTCGAACGACCGGTTCGGCGGCAACGGCTCGACCTTCATGTTCGGGTTCGATGGCGTCGGCGGCGTGATCGTCAACCCGGGTGTTCCCGAACCGTCGGTCTGGATTCAGCTGATCGTGGGCTTCGGCCTTGCTGGCGTGGCTGCCCGCCGCCGCCGCGCGCTCGCCGGCGCCTGACGCCGACCGCGAAACGATGAACGGCCGCCCCTCGGGGCGGCCGTTTTCGTTTCAGCGTCGCTGCCATTGCCGACGGCGTATGCGATGTTCGCACCATGACTGAAGATTCAGCAGATCCAAGGTCGCCTTCGATTCAGACCGGTCGAAATCGCTCTAAGGCAGACTCAGGATTTCGGGAGAGCGACGTTATGGTCAGCGCGCGCCGACGATGTTCAGCGTTGCTTAATGGCGACGATCGCTGTCGTTATCTGCTCCTCGCGGGCGACCGTTAGGGAGACTTTCTCGTCGGCCCCTTCGCCCGAGAACATCGCTCCAGTGTCCATCACGGTGCCTTTATCCACCTTGAAGCCAGCGTTCTGCAACGCACTTCGATAAAATCCGGCGACCTCGGAAACCGAGGCGCTCGTGGTTTGCGCCACGATCAGGCTCTTGCGGCCTTCCCGCTCGCTTTCGATGCGCGAGGTGATCGTCGAGCCTGGATACTGTGGTGCGAACGCCGGCATCGCCGTGTTCGCAGCCGAAGCCCCTCCGGCAACAGAGACTTTCCCCTTGGCGCTCTCGATCGTGGCCGTCTCGCTATTCTTGGAGGCCGTGTAGGTCGTGCCGCCTACCGTCGTCGTTTTCTGGTCTGACCCGCAGGCTGCCAGCGCAGTGAAACCTAACAAAGCCATGATACGCATCAGCTTGGTATCCCATGTCGATTTGGCGGACGGTGGCAGTTTAGCCCTATCGACGCAATGACCGCGCACCGGACACCATCAGCAACAGGACTTGATACAGGCGACCTAACCGGTCAGCGGCAGGGGAACCGTGGATCTGTACGCCTGTACATATGTGGACCTGTGGGAGTGTGGGTTCGGCACCACAAGGCGGCCCATGACAGCAGGAGAGCGACTGTCTTGGCTGTCAAGCGCTGACGGGTACTACGATCCAAGGCTTCCGT
>QBLU01000040.1:8002-34054 GCA_003241875.1 Alphaproteobacteria bacterium | reverse complement strand
GGCGCTGCCCAGCGCATTGGTCGGCCGGCGGCCGGTGATGGCGTTGAACGAGGGATCGAGCGGCGACCAGGTCAGGATGGCGGCGACAAGCGCGACGGCGAGCACGACCAGCACCAGCGCCGCGGCCAGGATGACGAAGCGCCGGACCGCCGCGCGCACCGCAGCAGCCAGGCGCGCGACGCGGCCCTGGGGCGCGGCAGGCGCCCGGGACCGGGTCATCGTCGATGCGGCGCGCGTCGCCATACCAATATTCCGCCCCCGGCCCAGTGAAACCCTGCGGTGTTCACGCTTTGAACCCGCCTCCAGACGATGAAGCACGCGGAGTCGCGGGTCAAGCGCCGGCGGGTGGAATGCGGTGGACAACATGTCCGCTTGGGGCCCCTGAGTCTTTCGGGTAACAGTCCGCGTCATGAACATGCCTGTAAAAGCCGACGTCATCATCATCGGGGGCGGCCTTGTCGGCGCGACGCTGGCGCTGGCGCTGGCGCGGCACGAGTTCGGCAGCATCGTCGTCGATGCGCAGGACCTCGATACCACGGTCACGCCGGCCTTCGACGGCCGTGCCAGTGCGGTGGCGAGTGCTTCGGCGCGCATGCTGCGGGCGCTCGGGCTGGGCGATATCCTCGATGCCGATGGCTGTGCGATCCGCGCCATCCGCGTAACCGATGGCACTGCGCCGCAGTTCCTGCACTTCGATGCGGGGGCGGAGGGGGATCCGCTCGGTATCATGATGGAGAACCGGCTGCTGCGGATGGGCCTGTTGCGGGAGGTGCGGGCCGCGCCGCTGATCAATCTGGTGGCGCCGGCAACGGTGACATCACTGGTCCGCGACGAGAATGCGGCGACATTGACGCTGGCTGACGGGCGCATTTTCACCGCCCCGCTGGCGATCGCCGCCGATGGCCGGCGCTCCCGGACCCGCGAAGACGCCGGAATCCGCCTGGCGAACTGGCGTTATCCCAATGCCGCGCTGGTGACGATGGTGGCGCACAGCGTGCCCCACGGCAATGTCGCGTGCGAGATGTTCTATCCTTCGGGGCCGATGGCGCTGCTGCCGATGACCGATCACAGTGACGGCCGACCCCGGACCGCCATCGTCTGGACGGTCGACGAGGCCAGCGCGGACGGGGCGCGCAAGCTCGGGCCGAAGGCATTGGCCGCGGAAATCGCGGTGCGGGTCGACGGCACCATGGGCGACATCGAGGTGATTGCCCCTCAGGCGGTGTGGCCGCTGGGGTTCCACCATGCCGCGACCTACGAGGCGCAGCGCCTGTTGCTGGTCGGCGACGCCGCGCACGGCATCCATCCGATCGCCGGACAAGGCCTCAACATGGGCTGGCGCGACGTGGCGGCGCTGGCGGAGGTGCTCGTCGATGCGGCGCGGACCGGCCAGGACCTCGGCAGCCCCGATGTGCTGGCGCGGTATTCGGCGTGGCGGCGGCTCGACAACACCATGGTGAGTGCGGTGACCGATGGTCTCAACCGGCTTTTTGCGGTGCCCGGGCGGCTGCCGTCGGCGATCCGGCGCTTCGGCCTCGCCGGCGTGGAGCGAATCCCGCCGCTGAAGGCGCGATTCATGGCGGAAGCACGCGGCGAAACCGGAAAACTGCCAGCTTTGTTGACGGGCGAACTGATCTAGTCAGGCCCGAAAGCAGGGGTTCAGGCATGGCAAGCGCGGCGATCGACAAGGACAGTCTGAAGGCCAGATACCGGGCCGAGCGCGACAAGCGGCTGCGCGCCGATGGCAATGACCAGTATGTCGAGCTGAAAGGCAGCTTCGCGCACCTGCTCGACGACCCCTATATGCCGGTCGTCGAACGCGCACCGGTCACCGATCACGTGCGTTTCGCCTTTGTCGGCGGCGGGTTTGCCGGGCTGTGCACCGGGGCGCGGCTGGTCGAGGCCGGCATTACCGACGTCCGCATCATCGAAAAGGGCGGGGATTTCGGCGGCACCTGGTACTGGAACCGCTATCCGGGTGCGCAATGCGACACGGCGTCGATCATCTACATGCCGCTGCTCGAGGAAACCGGGCACCGGCCGACCGAAAAATACGCCCATGCGCCCGAGATTCTGGCGCAATCGCAGCGGATCGGGGCGACTTTCGGGCTGTATGACAAGGCGCTTTTCCACACCGAAGTCACGGAAATGGTTTGGGATGATGCCGAAAACCGCTGGGTGATCGGCACCAATCGCGGCGATCGCTTCACCGCCGACTTCATCGGCATGGGGACAGGGCCGCTGCACGTGCCGAAACTGCCCGGAATTCCCGGTATCGAGACCTTCAAGGGGCATAGTTTCCACACCAGCCGGTGGGATTACGACTATACCGGGGGCGATTCCGGGGGCAAATCTCTTGATCGCCTGATCAACAAGAAAGTCGCGATCATCGGCACCGGCGCCACCTCGGTGCAATTCGTGCCGCACCTCGCGCGGGCCGCGGAGACGCTTTACGTCGTCCAGCGCACGCCGTCTTCGGTCGATGTCCGCGCCAACGAACCCATCGACCCCGACTGGTTCGACTCTATCGCGGCCCCGGGCTGGCAGCAGCGCTGGCTGGAGAACTTTGCCGGCAATGTCGGCATGGGCGGCGCCAGCGAGGATTGGGTGCAGGACGGCTGGACCGACCTGTCGAAACGCATCCGCAGCCGCATCATGGCGCTGCCGCCGGCCGAAATGACGCCGGCAAACATGCTGGCGGCGTTCGAGGATGCCGATTTCGAGAAGATGTCGGAGATCCGGGCCCGGGCCGAGACCCTGGTCGAAGACACCGAGACCGCCGAAAAACTGAAGGCTTGGTACCGCCAGCTGTGCAAGCGGCCGTGCTTCCACGACGCCTATCTGCAGGCCTTCAACGAGCCCGGCACGCATCTGGTCGATACCGATGGCCAGGGTGTCGAGCGGATCACCGAAACCGGCTTTGTCGTCGGCGGCGTCGAATATGAGGTCGACTGCATCATCTATGCCTCGGGCTTCGAGGTCGGCACCGATCATACCCGCCGCGCCGGATTCGACATCACCGGCGTCGGCGGCCGGAAGCTGTCTGAGGCCTGGGGGGAGGGCATGCGGACGCTGCACGGGCTGCACGTCCATGGCTTTCCCAACGCCTTCATCGTGCAGTTCGCGCAGGCGGCTAACTATGTCGTCAACGTGCCGCACAACTGGACCGATGCGGGCACGACCATCGCCGCCATCGTGCGGCATGCCACCGACGCCGGGTTCAGCCGGGTCGATGCCGAGCCACAGGCGCAGGCGGACTGGGTGAAGTTGCTGATGACCGGGCCGGGGATGATGATCGGCGGTCCGGATTGCACGCCGGGTTATTATAATAACGAGGGCAAGGAGCGCGGGCCGGAGGCGGCGTACGCGGTCGGGCACCCGGGTGGGGCGCTGGCGTTTTTCCGCCATATCGCGAAGTGGCGGAAATCGGGGCGGTTCGAGGGGTTGGCGTTCGGGTGAACCACAAAGCCCGCTCAGGCTGAGCTTGTCGAAGCCGTGTCGCAGGGCGGTGCTCGCGGGGGCTTCGACAAGCTCAGCCTGAGCGGATGAACTTGAATGCAATCAACTCCAAACCGGCCTCCGTTATGCTGGCGAACGCCAGCATCCACCGTGGTTCATGGACCGGCCATCGGCGTCTTGTCGGGCGGTCGGACACAACGACCGGGGTGTGTACCGGCACCACGGTGGATGCTGGCGTTCGCCAGCATGACGGACCTAATCCTCGACCGGCGTGAACTCCCTTGCCGCCTCGATCAGCAAAATCGGGACGCCGTCGCGGATCGGGTAGGCGAGGCCGGCGCGGTCGGCGACGAGCTCGCCGGCTGCCTCGTCGAGGCGCAGCGGGACGCGGGTCATCGGGCAGACCAGGATGGCGAGGAGTTTCGGGTCGATCACTATTGCAGCGTCGGCCGGTCGCCGCTGCCGGTGCCTTGCGCAAAGGTCATCAGCGCGGTCAGCGTGCCGGCGCGGTCGGCGAGGTCGTCGGCTTCCAGCAGCGCCTGTTTCTCGGCCGGGTCGAACGGGCAGACGCTGGCCAGCGTCGTCACCAGCGATTCGTCGTCGGCCGACGTCACCGCCTCCCAGTCGGCGCTGAGGCCTTGGGCATCGAGATAGACGCGCAGCACATCCTCCAGCCCGGCGCGGGCGGCGGCGGCGAGCGGTTCGGGCTCGTCGCGATCTTCGCCGAAGCCATCGTAATCGGCCATGACCTGGCGATAAAGGGTGGTGCGATCGAGCTCGGCCTGGATGCGGAAGCGCGAGATACCGGTCAGCGCGATCAGGATGCGGCCGTCGTCGGTCTCGCGGAAATCGCTGATGCGGCCGAGGCAGCCGACGTCGTAGAGCGGCGGCGGGTCACCATCGAATCGCGGTTGGATGATCCCGATGATGCGGTTGGCGGCGCCGGTGGCGGCCATCGCGTCGCGGACCATGGCGAGATAGCGCGGCTCGAAGATGTTGAGCGGCAACACGCCGCGCGGCAGCAGCAGCGCGCCGGTCAGCGGGAACACCGGCACCGCGGCGGGGAGGGGGTCGGGACGGTTCATGAGAACAATATCGAGCGCAGGCGCGCCCGGGTCCGGATGCTCCAGGCGTCGTCGAGGCCGGTGGCTTCGAACATCTTCAGGAGCGTGGTGCGGGCGGCGCCCTCGTTCCAGCCGCGATCGGCGGCGATGATGGCGAGCAGCGCATCGGCGGCGGCATCGCGGTCGCCGCGGGCGAGCAGCGCGCCGGCGAGGTCGAAGCGCTTGCCATGGTCGTCGGGACTGGCGTCGACCTCGGCCATCAGCCCGGCGAGGTCGTCGACCTGCACGGCTTCGGCGGCGAGCGCCACGGCGGCACGGGCGCGGACCACGTCGGCGTCCTTCGAATCGGCGGGCACCGCGACCAGCGCCGCGGCGGCGGCATCGGTGTTGCCGCCGGCGATCAGCGCCAGGGCGTATTTGCCGGCGAGATTCTCGCGCTCGGGCAGTTCCTGGACCAGCGCGCCGAACATCGCGGCGGCGTCGGCATGGGCGCCGGCGGCGAGGGCCTGGTCGGCGGCCTCGACCAGCGCAGCGATCTCGGCCTCGGCATCGGCCTCTCCCGGGGCGGGCGGGGCGCCGGCGAGCAGCCGTTCGATGAAGGCGTTGAGCTCGCGTTCGCCGAGCGCGCCCTGAAAGCCGTCGACCGGCTGGCCGGCGAGAAAGGCATAGACGGTCGGGATCGACTGGATGCGGAACTGGCTGGCGAGGGTCTGATTCTTGTCGACGTCGATCTTGACCAGCTTCACGCGCGGGGCATGGGCGGCGACGACGCGTTCGAGCAGCGGGGTCAGCGTCTTGCAGGGGCCGCACCATTCGGCCCAGAAATCGACGAGCACGAGCGCATCGCGCGACGCGTCGATGACATCGCGGCGGAAGGCTTCGATGCTGGCCTTTTCGGTGGCGGCGGTGGCGAGGCTGGCCAAGTGCGAATTCCCTGAAGTCTGCGAGCGTAGCTTGTGGTCGCCATATGGCGTCGTGGCGGCGATTTTGCCAACCCCGACGTTTGCCGCAGGGGTGCAAGAATGGGCCGGTTTCCCGACTAACCACTGGCTGCGAACGGGGTTGCGACGGTTTTTTGCAGGTGTCCGGCCTGATTCGGCTTGCATCGTCGGCGCTGCCGGTGCTAACCGCCCCCCTCGCCACGAGGTCCACGCGATGGACCAGCGGTCGAGCGGGCGTAGCTCAGGGGTAGAGCGCAACCTTGCCAAGGTTGAAGTCGAGGGTTCGAATCCCTTCGCCCGCTCCAGCCGCTGCGCGGCTGGAGCGGCAAGCGCAGCTTGCACCCAGACTCGCGCAAGGCCGGCCGGCGGGGCGGGCGATTTCCTCGACCGAACCCGTCCGACGCGCGGGCTTTGCCCGCAACTCTCTCCATCCTCAAATCCTTTGCAGACTCGGCGGCTTCGCCGGCGGCTGCTTCGCCCTGTAACGCCACCGACATTATGCTAAACACGCCCCAATGTCCGGCCACCACCACGACCACCACCACCCCACCCCGCCGGCGGCAGGCTTCGGCCGCGCCTTTGCCATCGGCATCACCATCAACCTCGCCTATGTCGCCATCGAGGCGGCGGCGGGGGTCGTCACCGGCTCCATGGCGTTGCTCGCCGACGCCGGCCACAATTTGTCCGACGTGCTCGGGCTGGCGCTGGCCTGGGGCGGGCTGCACCTGTCGGCGCGGGCGCCGAGCGCGCGCTTTACCTATGGCCTGAAGCGCTCGGGCATCCTCGCTGCGATGGCCAACGGCATCGTCCTTGTGCTCGCCTGCGGGGCGATCGTGGCGGAGGCGGTGCAGCGGCTGCTGGCGCCGCAGCCGGTGCCGGGCGGCACGGTGATGGCGGTGGCGGCGGTGGGGATCGTGATCAACGGCTTCACCGCCTGGCTGTTCGCGCGCGGCCGCAAGGGCGACGTCAATATCCGCGGCGCCTATCTCCACATGGTCGCCGACGCCGGGATTTCGGCGGCGGTGGTGGTGTCGGGGTTCCTGATCCTGCGGACGGGGCTGAACTGGATCGATCCGACGCTGAGCCTGGTCGTCGTCGCGGTCATCCTGCGCGGCACCTGGGGGCTGCTGCGCGAATCGGTGGCTATGGCGCTCGATGCGGTGCCCGACGGGATCGAATCGGCGGAAGTGGCGGCGTTCCTCAAAGGCAGGCCGGGCGTCGCGACGGTCCATGACCTGCATATCTGGTCGATGGGCACCACCGACACGGCGATGACGGCGCATCTGGTGATGCCCGACGGCCACCCCGGCGATGCGGCGCTGGCGGCGCTGGCGCACGACCTGGAGCATCGCTTCGGCATCGGTCATGCGACCATCCAGGTCGAGACCGGGGCGGCCGATTGCGCCCACATGGCCTGCGCCTGAGCGGCGCTTTCGTGTGACTTTGCTGCAAAGTCGCAGGTAGAAGCCCGGCAGCGGGGCGTTTAAGGCAGCGGGGCACGACGCAAAAAGGCGAGTTTTTCCATGCGCATCATCGACCATTATATCGGCGGCCAGTCGGTTTCCGACGGCGCCCGCAGCAGCGATGTCTTCGATCCCAATTCGGGCAAGGTCCAGGCCCAGGTCCGCCTCGGCAGCGCGGCGACGCTCGATGCGGCGGTGGCGGCGGCCAAGGCGGCGCAGCCCGGCTGGGCGGCGACCAATCCGCAGCGCCGGGCACGGGTGATGTTCCGCTTCAAGGAACTCGTCGAGGCCGAGATCGACGAGCTGGCGCGCATCCTGTCGTCCGAACACGGCAAGGTGCTGGCCGATTCGAAGGGCGATATCCAGCGCGGGCTGGAGGTCATCGAATTCTGCTGCGGCATCCCGCATGTGATGAAGGGTGAGTACACCCATGGCGCCGGCCCCGGCATCGACATCTGGAGCCATCGCCAGCCGCTCGGTATCGGCGCCGGCATCACGCCGTTCAATTTCCCGGCGATGATCCCGATGTGGATGGCGGGCGTCGCCATCGCCACCGGCAACGCCTTCATCCTGAAGCCGTCGGAGCGTGACCCGACGCTGCCGGTGCGGCTGGGCGCCTTGTTCAAGCAGGCCGGGCTGCCCGATGGCGTGTTCGCGGTGGTCAACGGCGACAAGGAGATGGTCGACGCGATCATCGACAACCCCGACATTGCGGCGATCAGTTTCGTCGGCTCGTCGGACGTGGCGCATTACATCTACAGCCGCGGTACCGCGAACGGGAAGCGGGTGCAGGCGATGGGCGGCGCCAAGAACCATGGCGTCGTCATGCCCGATGCCGATCTCGATGCCGTGGTCCGCGACCTCGCCGGTGCGGCCTTTGGTTCGGCCGGCGAACGCTGCATGGCGCTGCCGGTGGTGGTGCCGGTGGGCGAGGACACCGCCGAGCGGCTGCGCGCCAAGCTGCTGCCGGCGATCGCCAAGCTGCGGCTGGGCGTGTCGACCGATCCCGAGGCGGATTACGGCCCGGTGGTCAGCGCCGCCCACAAGGCGCGGATCGAGGACTATATCCAGATGGGCGTCGATGAAGGTGCCGAGCTGGTCGTCGATGGCCGCGGCTACAGCCTGCAGGGGCATGAAGGCGGCTGGTTCGTCGGGCCGACGCTGTTCGACCATGTGAAGCCGGGCATGAAGTCGTACGAGGAGGAAATTTTCGGCCCCGTGCTGCAGATCGTCCGCGCCGCCGATTTCGAGGAGGCGGTGCGGCTGCCGTCAGCGCACCAGTACGGCAACGGCGTCGCCATCTTCACCCGCAACGGCCATGCGGCGCGCGAATTCGCCGCCCGGGTCAATGTCGGCATGGTCGGCATCAACGTGCCGATCCCGGTGCCGGTGGCGTACCACAGCTTTGGCGGCTGGAAGCGCAGCGCCTTTGGCGACATCGGCCAGCACGGCATGGAAGGCGTGCAGTTCTGGACCAAGCGCAAGACGATGACCGGGCGCTGGCCGGACGGCGGCGTGGGGGATGCGGGCAGCGCGTTCGTCATTCCGACGATGGGGTAGAGATGGATCTGTCACCCGGCGAAGGCCGGGGCCCATGGACCACAAGTTTGCCGACAGTGAGCACAAGCGCGGGCAAGTTTGTGGTTCAAGGGCCCCGGCCTGCGCCGGGGTGACAGGAAGAGGGATTTTTGCATGACCTATGAGACGCTGCTCATCGAGCATCACGATGCCGTCACGCTGGTGCGGCTCAACCGGCCGCAGGCGCTCAATGCGCTGAATTCGCAGACGCTGGCCGACCTGATTGCCGCATTCGCCGCTTATGATGCCGACCCTTCGCAGCGCTGCCTTGTCCTGACCGGCAGTGAAAAGGCCTTTGCCGCCGGCGCCGATATCAAGGAAATGTCGGAACAGTCGTTCGCCGACATGTACGGCGCCAATTTCTTTGCCGGCTATGAGAAGGTGACCGGCACGCGGAAACCCTTCATCGCCGCGGTCAGCGGCTTTGCGCTCGGCGGCGGCTGCGAGCTGGCGATGATGGCGGATTTCATCATCGCGTCGGACACGGCGAAGTTCGGCCAGCCCGAGATCAAGCTGGCGGTCACCCCCGGCATGGGCGGCTCGCAGCGGCTGGTGCGGGCGATCGGCAAGGCCAAGGCGATGGAAATGTGCCTGACGGGGCGGATGATGGACGCCGCCGAGGCCGAACGTTCGGGGCTGGTGGCGCGCGTCGTGCCGGCGGAGACCCTTGTCGCCGAAGCGCTGAAGACCGCCGCGGCGATCGCGGCAATGGCGCCGCTGGCGGTGCTGGCGGTCAAGGAACAGATCGATGCGGCGTTCGAGATGCCGCTGTCGGCGGGCGTGCGCTTCGAGCGGCGGCTCTTCCACGGGCTTTTCGGCTCGGCGGACCAGAAGGAAGGCATGGCGGCGTTTGTCGCCAAGCGGCCGGGGGTGTGGACGGGGCAGTAAGGGGCGCGCGCGAAAAACACTGTCATCCCGGGATTGACCCGGGACCCAGTTGGCTTTCGCCGCGCTCGAAGAAAAAGCTGGGTGCCGGGTCAAGCCCGGGATGACGTGAAGGAAGCAGACAATGGCCACAATCGCATTCATCGGCGTCGGCAACATGGGTGGCGGCATGGCCGCCAACCTGGCCAAGGCCGGGCACAGCGTCCGCGCCTTCGACGTGTCGGATGCGGCGCTGGCGCGCGCCGTTGCGCACGGCTGCACCGGCGCCGCGACCGGCGGCGAGGCGGCGGCGGGGGCCGATGCCATCATCACCATGCTGCCCGCCGGCGATTTCGTCCGTGCGGCCTATGACGGCGTGCTGTTCGCCGCGGCCAGCCCGCACGCCATCCTGATCGACTGTTCGACCATCGATGTCGCCACGGCCAAGTCCGTCGGCGAGGCGGCGGCACAGCGCGGCCTGGCGATGGTCGATGCGCCGGTGTCGGGCGGCACCGCGGCGGCCGATGCCGGCACGTTGACCTTCATGGTCGGCGGCCCTGAGGCCGCGTTCGCGGCCGCCAAGCCGATCCTCGAGCAGATGGGCAAGGCGGTCATCCACGCCGGCGGCGCGGGCATGGGCCAGGCCGCCAAGATCTGCAACAACATGATTCTCGGCGCGACGATGGTGGCGACGGCGGAAGCGTTCGTGCTCGCCGAAAAGCTCGGCCTCGACGCGCAGACCTTCTTCGACATCTCGTCAAAGGCCAGCGGGCAGTCGTGGTCGATGACCAGCTATTGCCCGGTCCCCGGCCCGGTGCCGACATCGCCGGCCAACCGCGATTACCAGGGCGGTTTCGCCGCGGCGCTGATGCTCAAGGACCTGAAACTCGCGGTGGCCGCGGCGACGACGGCGGGCGCCAGCGTACCGATGGGTGCACAGGCCGAGGCGCTGTACCAGCTGTTCGCCAACAACGGCGGCGGCGGCCAGGATTTTTCGGCAATCATTCGCCTGTTGCGGGGCCCCGCGCGCGGCCAGTGACTTGAAGGTGTGACTTGACAGGCGCTTGCGCGCTGCGACGATGACCCCGGGGACTTGGCATCGGGGGCTGCTTTTTTCATGACTTTTTCGCGCGCGCGGGTGCTGGCCATTGCCGCGTCCGTCGGTTTGCTGGCCGGCACCACGGCCTTGGCCGCCGATCTGCCGATTGCCGCCTATGGCCAGCTGCCGTCGGTATCGCACATCGCGCTGTCGCCCGACGGTAAGTCCATTGCTGTCATGGTCGGTGACGAGACCGGCCGCGAGTTGCAGCTGCGCACTCTGCCCGATCGCGCGCTGATCACGGCGTTCCAGGCCGGCCGGACCAAGGTCCGCAGCCTCGACTGGGCAGGGTCCGACCATCTGCTGATGACGCTGTCGACGACGGCGCGCGCCACAGGGCTCAGCGGCGGACCGGAAGAATGGTTCATGCTGTCGGACTATGACCTGAAGGAGAAGCGCTGGACCAAGCTGCTGCAGAATGTCGAGGATGCGATGAATGTCGTCATCGGCAGCCCGGTCGTGCTGTCGGACGGCAAGCGCCCGGCGATCGTTGTCGAGGGCCTGACGGTGCCGGGCAACGTCACGACCTCGACGCTGTTCCACATCGACCTCGACAGCCATCGCGCCACGCCGCGGGATGTCGGCACGCTGCAGACCGCGGACTGGCTGGTCGGCGCCGATGGTCGCGCCGTGGCGCGGGTCGATTATCGCCAGGCCGAGGGCAAGTGGCGGCTGCTGGTGCGGACGACGGGTAGCCGCAACTGGAAGACCGCGCACGAAGCCGATGCCCCCTTCGACCGGCCGCAGCTGCTCGGTTACGGCAAGGACACCGGCACGCTGCTGGTCAGCAAGCTGGAGGACGAAAGCTGGCAGACCCATGCGGTCAGCCTGGCCGATGCCAGCTGGTCGCCGCCGGTGACCGACCTCGACAGCGACACGGTCGTTCGTGACCGCGCCACCCGCACCGTCATCGGATCGCGGACGACCGGCATCGCCGGCCATGATTATCAGTTCCTGGCGGCATCGGACCAGAATCTGTGGGCGGCACTGAAAAAGGCCTTTCCCGGCGAGATCGTCTCGCTGGTCGACTGGTCCGACGACCGCATGACCGTCGTCGTCGAAGTCGAGGGCAAGACGAATGGCGACGCGTTCTTCGTGATCGACCGGGTGACCCACAAGGCGGATTGGCTCGCCAATCGTTATCGCGACATCGATTCGACCACGATCGCCGAGCAGCGGGTGATCAGCTACAAGGCTGCCGACGGCCTGGAGATCCCCGCCTATCTGACACTGCCGCGCGGGCGCCCGGCCAAGGGCCTGCCGCTGGTGGTGCTGCCGCATGGCGGCCCGGCGGACCGCGATGCCCCGGGTTTCGACTGGTGGTCGCAGGCGCTGGCCTCGCGCGGCTATGCGGTGCTGCAGCCGCAGTTCCGCGGCTCCGACGGGTTCGGCACGGCGCATCTCGCCGCCGGCCATGGCCAATGGGGCCGCAAGATGCAGTCCGACCTGTCGGACGGGGTCCGCCATCTGGCCAGCGAAGGCATCGTCGACGCCAGGCGCGCCTGCATCGTCGGCGCCAGCTATGGCGGCTATGCGGCGCTGGCCGGGGTGGCGCTGGAATCGGGGGTCTATCGCTGTGCCGTTGCGGTCGCCGGCGTATCGGACCTGCGGCGCATGCTGCGATCGGAAGCCGCCGGCTATTTCGGCGCGCGGAGCGGCAGGGTGCGCTACTGGAAACGCTTCATGGGCGCCGAAAGCGTCGGCGACACCGCGATCGACGCCTGGTCGCCGGCGCTGCACGCCGATGCCGTCAAGGCGCCGGTGCTGCTGATCCACGGCAAGGACGATACCGTGGTGCCGTTCGAACAGAGCCGGGTGATGGCCGACGCGATGAAAAGGGCCGGCGGCAATGTCGAGCTGGTGACGCTTGCCGCCGAAGACCATTGGCTGTCGCGCGGGCCGACCCGGGTGCAGATGCTGGAGGCGACGGTAGGGTTTCTCGAGAAGCATAATCCGGCGAAGTAGCGGGGGCGTGATCGCCGGGCTGAGACATGGTGTTTATAGGTTCGCAGCCTTAACGTAGTGGCGATGACCTGGGGGAAGATCGTGACGTTCCATTCGCGCCATATTTTCTGCGGGTTGGTTGCCTTGTTGCTGACGCCGAACGCGGCGGCCGCGTCACCGCCGGTCAGTGCCTATGCCCATCAACTACTGCTCGACTGGATCACGCTGTCGCCGGACGGAAAGCGCTATGCGGCTTTGATCGGCGACGACAGCAAATATGAGCTGCAGATTATCGACATCGGCACCAACGTCCCGTTGATCGCCGCCGCCTTTGCTCGCGGCAGCATCGCCGGTGTCGGCTGGGCCGGCACCGATCATCTTGTGGTGACGCGCCAGTCGTCGGACCGCACCCGCCAGGGCCTGCAACGAAGACTGGAAGTCCATCATCTCGATCTTGCGACCCGAAGCTGGCAGCCGCTGCTGCGCAATACCAGCACGCTGGCGCCGATCGTATCGGGCCCGGCCATGGCCCGATCCGTCGCCGGTGTCCCGATGGCGTTTGTAAACGGCTGGAGCGTTCGCGGCGACGAATGGCTGCCGACGCTTGGGCAGATCAATCTTGCCACCGGCTTTGTCAGCCGTGCCGAGACAGGCAACAAATGGACGATCGAATGGATTCTGGACTCGACCGGGCGGGCCGTCGGGCGGGAGGACTTCGACCCGGCAACCTGTAGCTGGAAACTATGGGGCCGGGGCGCCGCGCCGGCGAAATGGCGCGTGCTGGAATCCTCGAGCGCCTGCGTCGATCATCCTCGGGAGGGCGGACTCGGCCGGACCGACAATCAGATCAACATGCGAAAGAAGCTGGACGATAGCTGGCGGCTGCTATCGATCGACCTTGCGACGGGCGACCAGAGTGTTGCCAAGCCTTTCGACAGCGATACAGCCTTTTTCGATCCGTTCGGTGGCCAGCTGATCGGTTACATGCGCCACACGCTCGAAGCCGAGACAACGGGCTTCTTTGCCGAGGCCGACCAGAAGCTGTGGCGAAGCATATTGAACGCGTTTCCGGGCGAACAGGTCAGCTATCTGCAAGTATCGGCGGATCGCAACGTCGTGCTGGTGGGTGTCGAGGGCCAGACCAGTGGGCTCGGCTATTTTGCCATCGATCGCGCGAAGAAGACAGCCATCAGGCTGGCAGACGCCCATCCGGGGATCGGGCCCGGCGCCATCGCCGAGCAGCGGGTTGTCCGCTACCGCGCGGCGGACGGGCTTGAGATTTCGGCCTATCTGACCCTGCCGCGCGACCGTGCCGCACGCGGTCTGCCGTTGGTGGTGCTCAACAGCATTGAGACTTTCAATGGGCCGGGGTTCGACTGGATGGCCCAAGCGGTGGCATCCCGCGGCTATGCGGTCTTGCAGCCATTTGCACGCGGCAGCGGCGGGCTTGACAGGGCACTGCTCGATGCCGGCAACGGCCAGTTCACGACCGGCGTGGAGACGGACCTGTCGGATGGAGTGCGTTATCTCGCCGGTACTGGTCTTGTCGACGCCGGCAAGGTGTGCACCGTCGGGGAAGATACCAAGGCCCATGTGGCGCTGGGCAGTGCTGCGCGAGAACCCGGTCTCTATCGTTGCGCAGCCGGCATCATGGGGGTCTATGATCTGCGTGCCTATCTGAAGCAGTGGAGCGCCGGCCCCGCGCCGACACGGGAGCCGGCGTTCTTGACGCTATGGAAAACGCGGCTGGGCATAACGTCGATCGACGATCCCAAGCTGGCTGCCGCCTCGCCCAAGGCGCTGGCGTCGCGGCTGAAGCTGCCGGTTCTGTTGATCGATGCGAAGAATTATCCGCAGGGCGACGCCATGGAAGCGGCATTGCGCGCCGCCGGCACACCGCCGAGGCGGGTGCAGTTGACCGGCGAGGCGATGTGGAAAGAAAGCAACGCCGAGCGCACCCGCGTCATGGAAACATTGGTCGATTTTCTCGAGGCCAACAATCCGCCCGGCCCGGCACCGGTGAAATAGCCGCAGGGATTGGCGTTTTGGGCGCTGCCGGGCTAAGCGCGCCGCACCATGTTGAAGCCGCTCACTCTTGCCCTGCCCAAGGGCCGCATATTGAAGGAGGCGCTGCCGTTGCTGGCGCGGCTCGGGATCGTGCCGGAACCGGATTTTTCGGACGACAATTCGCGCAAGCTGATGTTCGAGACCAGCCGCGACGATGTCCGCATCATCCGGGTGCGGTCGTTCGATGCGGCGACCTTCGTCGCGTTCGGCGCGGCGGAGATCGGCATTGCCGGCAACGACGTGCTGATGGAGTTCGCCTTTTCGGAGCTGTACGCGCCGGTCGATCTCGGCATCGGCCATTGCCGGCTGTCGGTGGCGCAACCCGCCGCGCTGGTGGAGGATATCCGCACGCTTAGCCATGTCCGCGTCGCCACCAAATATCCGGGCATCACGCGCCGGCATTTCGCCGCGCAGGGCATCCAGGCTGAAGTCATCAAGCTCAATGGTGCGATGGAGCTGGCGCCGATCTGCGGGCTGGCCGGGCGCATCGTCGACCTTGTGTCGACGGGCAAGACGCTGGCCGAGAACGGCCTGATCGAGACCGATGTGATTGCCCAGGTGTCGTCGCGGCTGATCGTCAACCGCGCGGCGTTCAAGACGCATCCGGCCGTCGTGCCGCTGGTCGATGCCATTCGCGCTCTTGTGGAAAAGCCAGATGCCGCAGCGGCTTGACGCCGGCGACCCCGGCTTTGCGGCGGCGTTTGCGGCGCTGGTCGATGCCCGGCGCGACAGCGATGCCGATGTGTCGGCGGATGTCGCGCGCATCATCGCCGATGTGCGGGCGCGGGGTGATGTCGCCGTCGCCGCGCTGACCGCGAAGTTCGACCGGGTCGATCTCGATGCCGAGGGCTGGGAGATTCCGCTGGCCGAGCTCGATGCCGCCGTCGCCGGCCTGGCGCCGGAACTGCGCGCCGCGCTCGACCTCGCCGCCACCCGCATCCGCGATTTCCATCTGCGCCAGCGGCCGACGGACAATGATGCCACCGATGCCGCCGGGGTGCGGACCGGGGTGCGCTGGAGCGCCGTCGAGGCTGCCGGGCTGTATGTCCCGGGCGGGCGTGCCGCCTATCCGTCGTCGGTGCTGATGAACGCCATTCCGGCGGTCGTCGCCGGCGTCGAGCGGCTGGTGATGGTGACGCCGACACCCGGCGGCGCCGCCAACCCGCTGGTGCTGGCGGCGGCGCGGCTCGCCGGCGTGACGCGGGTGTTCCGCATCGGCGGCGCGCAGGCGGTGGCGGCGCTGGCGCTGGGCACGGCGCGGGTGCCGCGGGTCGATGTCATCACCGGCCCCGGCAACGCCTGGGTGGCGGAGGCCAAGCGGCAATTGTACGGCGTCGTCGGCATCGACATGATCGCCGGCCCGTCGGAGGTCGTCATCGTCAGCGACGGCAAGTCGAACCCCGACTGGATCGCCGCCGATCTGCTGGCGCAGGCCGAGCATGACCCGGTGGCGCAATCGATCCTGCTGACGACCAGCGCCGCCGAGGCCGATGCCGTGGCGGCGGCGGTGGAGCGGCAACTGGAAAGCCTGTCGACGGCAAGGGTCGCCCGCGCCAGCTGGCAGGATTTCGGCGTCATCGTCACGCTGCCCGATCTCGACGCCGCGCTGCCGCTGCTCGATGCGCTGGCCGCCGAGCATGTCGAGCTGATGGTCGACGACCCCAATGCGCTGTTCGCCCGCATGCGTCATGCCGGGTCGGTGTTCCTGGGCCGCCACACGCCGGAGGCGGCGGGCGATTATCTCGCCGGGCCAAACCACGTATTGCCAACCGGGCGGCGAGCGCGCTTCGCTTCCGGACTGTCGGTGGTCGATTTCATGAAGCGGACGACGTTCCTCGATTGCGGGCCGCAGGGGCTGGCCGCCATCGGGCCGGCGGGCGCGGCGATCGCCGATATCGAGGGGTTGGCGGCGCATGCGGCGTCTATCCGCATGCGATTGGAGACCAAATGAACGCCCAGACGATGCGCAAATTACGCCAGGTCCATCTGTATATCGGCGTGTTCTTTGCGCCGGCCATCCTGTTCTTTGCGATTTCGGGCGGCCTGCAGGCGTTTCGGCTGCAACAGGCCAGCGGCTGGGACGGCGCGCCGCCGCCGGTGTGGATGGCGTGGATGGCCAGCGTCCATATCGACCAGGCCAAGCTGAAGCCCGAGCCGGCGAAGGCGGAGGCCGAAAAGCCCAAGCCGCCGGTCGATCCGGCCGTCGCCGCCGAGCGCGCCGCGAAAAAGGCCCAGGCGCTGCCGATGAAGATCTTTACCGCGGCGCTGGCGCTGGCGCTGGGCCTGTCGACGCTGCTCGGCGCCGCCATCGCGCTCAACATGCGCTCGACGCGGCGGGTGGCGATGGTGATGCTCGTCGCCGGCACGCTGGTGCCGATCCTGCTGCTGCGCTGAACCGACGCCGCGCCGGCGCGTTGCGGGGTGATGGACCCGCGCAAGCCCTATCGACCCATTGGCGAAAACCCCGACCCGTCGGACGGCGATGCCGCGCCGGAGGATGTGCGGCCGTTGCCGCGCAGCGATGATGATGATCCGGCGCATGATAGCAGCGCTGCGCCGGATGATTGAGGGTTCTCCTTAACTGTCATCCCGGCGCAGGCCGGGACCCATGGCCCACAATCTCACCCACACGAGCGCCTACCACGGCAAACTTGTGGGCCATGGGTCCCGGCCTGCGCCGGGATGACAGACAGCAGGTTACTCCAGCAACCCGGTGACTACCGCGCGTACACCGCCCGCTCGAACGCCGACAGCGTTGCCAGGGCGGCCGGGTCGGCGAAGGGCAGCAGCTGCATCAGCAGCACGGCGGCGATGTCGTTGGCCGGGTCGATCCAGAAATAGGTGTTGCAGATGCCGGCCCAGGCGCAGCTGCCGGCGGCGCGGCCGTCGGCGCCGGTTTCGGGGTTGATCAGGAAGCCCAGGCCCCAGCCGGCGCGCATTTCGGGGAACCATTCGACCCGTGCGCTCAAGGCCGGCATCGTCGTTTCCATGACGCCGGCGCGCAAATCGCCGATCTGGTTGCGCATCATCTCGGCGACCGTGGTGGCCTGCAGGATCTTCACGCCGTCGAGGCTGCCGCCATTGAGCAGCATGCGGACGAAGCGCATGTAGTCGCCGGCGGTGCCGAGGATGCCGCCGCCGCCCGAGATGAACTCGCCGGCGCCGCCGCCGATGTTGATCGGAAAGGGCACCAGCTTGCCATCCTCGCCGCGGCCCATGTTGCCGGCCAGCCGCGCCTTGTCGGCCTTTTCGAGGTGGAAATGCGTGTCGGCCATGCCGAGCGGCCCGGTGACATGCTCGGCGATATAGGCATCGAGGCGCTGGCCGCTCGCCGCCTCGACCGCCAGCCCGGCCCAGTCGGTGCTGATGCCATAGGCCCAGCCGTCGCCGGGATCGAACAGCAGCGGGCTGGCGAGGCTGGCGAGCGTGCCCGGCGCCGGCGGACCGCCGCGCGCCCGCGCCATGTCGGCATGGACGAAATCATAGCCGAAGCCCGACGTGTGGGTGAGGAGGTGGCGCAGCGTGATCGGCCGCGCCGCCGGGCGGGTCTGCACGCCGCCGTCGTCGCCGAAACCGGTAATGACCTGGGGGTCGGCGAGGCCGGGCAGCAGGTCACCGAGCGGCGCATCGAGGGCGAGCTTGCCCTGCTCGACGAGCTGCATCGCCGCCACCGACACGATCGCCTTGGTCATCGAGGCGAGCTGGAAGACGGTGTCGGGCGTCATCGGCGTGCCGTCGCCGCGGTGGCCGATGGCGATGGTGTCGCGGATGCCGTGCCGGTCCCCGACCATGGCGACCGCGCCGGGAATGCCATGATCGGCGATGGCGTCGGTGAGTGCGTCGGCGATGGTCATGGTGGTCCCCCGGCGGGCGCTTGTGGCCCTTGCCGCATCATCCCGCCGGACGCCGCCAAAGTCGAGCGTCGAGGGGGCCGGCGTCAGCCGCCGATGAGCACCGTCGGCAGCCCGAGCACGATGACGCCGCCATGGGCGGTCATGTCGCCGATGCGAACCGCGCCGGTGCCCTGGGTGAGCACGGTCATGCTGGCCTTGATGATCGAATCGGGCGGGCCGACGCAGACGCACATGTCGCCCATGTGCGAGGCCGGCAGGCTGCCGATCAGCACCGTCGGCACGCAGGGGCCGGAGATCGGGCCGCCGACATGGGGGACCGGCCCGGTGAACATCGGGCAGGTGTGCATGTCGGTGATTCGGGACGCCGGCTGGCCCATCGAAACCCTGCCTTCCAAATAATGTTTCGGTATGCACACATTCTGGTTTGCAATTCCAAACAAAAGTCGCATCTTGCCGCCGCGCCCGCCAAAATGGGCGCGGAGCGGATTCGGGGGCATATTGTGATCATCGGCGACGATGATGGCGCAGCGGTATTGGCGGCGATCGAATCGGCCGACACGCCCGTAGGCGTGGACGGGCGCGAAGATGAAGGCGCCGCCGGCGAATTGTTCCGCGAAATCCGGTTCCAGCGCAAATCGATCTTCCGCGCCGAACAGCGCGCCGCCATGGGCGAGGACGCCGCCGATTCGGACAACTGGAGCTGGGACCAGCTCGGCGACACCGCCCGCGAATATCTCGCCACCTACTCCAAGGACCTGGAGCCGATGGCGATCCTGATCGAGGCCGCGGTGCGGCTCGACGGGCCGCCGGGGCTGGAAGCGGCGATGACGCTGCTCGCCAATTTCATCGAAACCTATTGGGAACAGGGCCTATATCCGATCGAGGACGAGGAGGACGGCGTCGAGGCGCGCTTCCAGCCGCTGTCGGGCCTGTCGGGCGGCGGCGGCGACAAGGACGGCACGCTGATCATGGCGTTGCGCCGCATGGTGCTCGGCAGCGACGGCAAGGGCGAACTGCGCTTCCTCGATCGCGTTGCCGCCGATGCCCTGCTCGGCGGCTCGACGTCGGGAACTGCTGAACAGCGCAGCGGCCGCAACCAGGAGGCGCAGGACGCGCTCGACGAGGCCGACGCGACGGCGCGGCGGATCTCGCGGCGCACGCTGCAGGCGACTGCCGACCGGCTGGCCGCGTCGGAGGCAGCGTGGCGGCGGGCGATCGGCTATGTTTCCGAACGGACCAAGCCGCGCTTTCCGGCGGCATCGCGGGTGTCGGACGAATTGCGCAACATGCGCGAATGGCTCGATTCGCTGATCAAGAAGCTGCCCGAGGACGCGATCGAGTCGGCCGAAGCCGCGGCGGACGCGCCGGCCGGCGAGGCGGCGCCTGGCGCGGCCGCCGTGGCCGGCGGCCCGATGGTGCTCGGCCGCATCACCCGGCGCGACGATGCCTTGCGGGCTGTCGTGGCGGCTGCCGATTACTTTGACAGTAACGAACCGCTGTCGCCGCTCGGCGCGGCCTTGCGCGAGGTTGACCGGCGGGCGCGAATGAGTCTTGATGCGTATCTCGAAGAATTGATTCCGGATGCCAGCACGCGCCAGACATTTTACTGGCGGTCGGGCATCAAGCCGCCGAGCGACAGTTCTAGCTGATCGGGAATGAGGTGGGCGGGCTCTTCCCGTCTAGTTGCAAACGGCGCAAGGGCGCCTGATGGAGAGCGGAGATGGCTGGTTCAGTACATGACAAGCTGAAGCGGGTACGCAAGCCGCGGGTTCACATCACTTATGATGTCGAGACCGAAGGCGCCCAGGAAGTCAAGGAGCTGCCGTTCGTCGTCGGGGTCATGGGTGATTTCTCGGGCGATTCGGCGGTTCCCAAGAAGAGCCTGAAGGAGCGCAAGTTCGTCGACCTGAAGAAGGACAAGTTCGACCAGGTCATGGCCCGGATCGAACCGGCCGTGAAGCTGAAGGTCGAGAATACGCTCGAGAAGAACGGCAAGGAATTCGCCGTCGAACTGAAGTTCCGTTCGATGGAGGATTTCGAGCCCGAAAAGCTCGTCGAACAGATCGAGCCCCTGCGCAAGTTGGTGGAAACCCGCAACCAGCTCCGTGACCTGATGGCCAAGGCCGACGGCTCCGAACAGCTGGAAGGCCTGCTGGAAAAAATCCTGCGCGACGAGACCCAGATTGCCAGCCTTCGCGACCAGCTTGGTGGCGACAGCAGCACCAAGGAGTAGTTCCCGATGTCCGACAGCCAAGCCCAGGCCGGCGGTGGCGCCGCCACCGTCGCCGCGGAAGCGGAAACCAGCCTGCTCGACCAGGCGATCAGCGTAACCAAGCAGACCGAGCCGCAGCGCGTCGAGCAGCTGATGCGCACCCTCGCGCAGGAGGCGATGAGCGGCACCGTCCAGTTCCAGAAGAACCTGACGGTGACGTTGCGCGACGCGATCGCCAAGATCGACGCGCAGATTTCGGAGCAGCTGGCCGCGGTCATGCATGCCGAGAAGTTCAAGCAGCTCGAAGGCAGCTGGCGCGGCCTCAACTATCTCGTCAAGAATAGCGAGATCGGCGAGGGCCTCAAGATCCAGGTACTCAACGTCACCAAGAAGGAGCTTGCCGCGGATCTCGCCAAGGCGACCGACTTCGACCAGAGCAACTTCTACAAGAAGGTCTATGAGGAACAGTTCGGTACCGCCGGTGGCGCGCCGTTCGGCACTCTCATCGGCGACTTCTATTTCACCAAGCATCCCGACGATCTCGAGCTGCTGACCAACGTCTCCAGCGTTGCGGCGGCCGGTTTCTGCCCGTTCATCTCGGCGGCGGATTCCAAGCTGTTCGGCATGGACAGCTTTACCGAGCTGTCGAACCCGATGGACATGAAGCAGCTGTTCGAAACCGCCGACTACATGAAGTGGAACTCGTTCCGCCAGACCGAGGATTCGCGGTTCGTCACGCTGGTCATGCCCAAGGTGCTGGCGCGGTTGCCCTATGGCGCCGATACCAAGCCGGTCGAGGCCTTTGCCTATGAGGAAGCGCCGTTCGACAGCGCCGGCAATGCCAAGTCGATGAACCACGACGATTATTGCTGGATGAACGCGGCCTATGCGATGGCGGCGCGGCTGACCGATGCCCATGCCCAATATGGCTGGTGCACGGCGATCCGCGGCGCCGAGGGCGGCGGCAAGGTCACCGACCTGCCGACCCATGTCTTCCAGTCGGACGACGGCGATCTCGATTCCAAATGCCCGACCGAAATCGGCATTACCGATCGGCGTGAAAAGGAACTTTCCGACCTCGGCTTCCTGCCGCTGTGCCACTACAAGAACACCGATTATTCGGTATTCTTCGGGGCGCAGACGACGCAGAAGCCCAAGAAGTACGACCGGCCCGAAGCGACCGCCAACGCGGCCATTTCGGCACGCCTGCCGTACCTGATGGCGACCAGCCGCTTCGCGCATTATCTCAAGGTGATGGCGCGCGACAAGATCGGGTCGTTCATGGAAGCCAGCGACACCGAAAAGTGGCTGAACCGCTGGATCGGCAACTATGTCAACGCGTCGGAAGGTGCCGGCCAGGAAGCCCGTGCCAAATATCCGCTGCGGGAAGCCCGGATCGAGGTCAAGGAAGTCGAAGGGTCGCCGGGGTCCTATACCGCCGTCGCCCATCTGCGGCCGTGGCTGCAGTTCGAGGAACTGACGACCTCGATGCGTCTCGTCGCGCGCATCCCGAAGGCGAGCTAGGCCGCAGATCGGCCAGCCTGTGCCCGCCGAAGGACACGTCGACGCGGATGATGATGGCGACAGCGCCGTCATGTTCGCGCCGGCGCGTCCGGCGGCGGCACCGCCTGTGCCGCCCGATCTCGAACGCGCCGCCCGCGCGCGGGCGCGCGCCGTTCGCACCATCGCGGCGATCGACCGGCTGTTGTCGGAACAGCTCGACCGCGTCCTCCACGATCCGGTGTTCCAGCGGCTCGAGGCGCTGTGGCGCGGCGTCGCTTGGCTCGTCGACGGCATGGGCGATGATCCCAAGGTCAAGCTGAAGATTTTCGACGCGCGCTGGACCGAGATGACCCGCGATCTCGAACGCGCGCTGAGTTTCGACCAGACGGTCCTGTTCGAACGCATCTACAGCGACGAATTCGGCACGCCCGGCGGCGAACCGTTCGGCATGATCGTCGTCGATCACCAGATCTGGCACCGCACCGGCGGCCGCACCGACGATATCGCCGCGCTCGCCTCGCTCGCCGAAGTCGCGGCGGCGGCCTTTTGCCCGACGATCCTGGGGGTCGATCCGCGCATGATCGGCCTCGACGGTTTCGACGAGATCGACCTGCGCCAGGATATTTCCGGGACGATGACCGGCGCCGAATATGCCCGCTGGGACCGGTTGCGCAGCCAGTCCGACTGCCGGTTCCTGGGCGCTGTCGTGCCGCGCCTGCTGGCCCGCAACCTGTATCGCGGCCGCGACCTGCCGCGGCTCGGCTTTGTCTATGACGAGCAGGTGCGCGGCGGCCGCGACCTGTTGTGGATGAACGGCGGCCTCGGCCTCGCCCAGGTCGCGGCGCGGGCGATGCGCATCCACCGCTGGCCGGCGGGCATTCGCGGCGCCATTGCCGCCGGCGACGGCGGCGTCGTCGACAGCCCGGTGCGGCATTTCCTGCCCAGCGACCATCACCGCGTGGTGGCGCGCTTTGCCGTGGAGAACGCCATTTCGGAGGAGCAGGAGGTGGCGCTGAATGCCGCCGGCCTGATGGCGATCCGGCAGCTGCACCTGACCGGCGCGGTCGCCTTTCTCAACCTGCCGAGCCTGCACCGGCCGCCCGATTACGACAGCGAGGCGGCGCGGATGAATGCCAAGATGAGCGCGATGCTCAACTACATCATGTGCGTCTGTCGTTTTGCCCATTATGTGAAGGTGATGGCGCGTGACTGGGTGGGCAAGTACACCGATGCCAACCAGTGCCAGCGGCTGCTGCAGGACTGGCTGAACGGCTATGTCACCGGCAGCGACGATGCCTCGCCGGAAACCCGGTTGAAATATCCGCTGCGCCAGGCCCAGGTGCTGGTCACCGAAGTCCCCGGCAAGCCCGGAACCTATGGCTGCGAGATCGCCATCCGGCCGCATTACCAGCTCGACCAGATCGCGTCGGAATTCCGGCTGACGACGGTCCTCGGCCGCGAAACCGGCAGCTGACCCGATGGCCGAAATTCCCCTCACGCTGTTCGATCGCCTGCTCGACGACAATCCCGACCTGGCGCAGGAACCCTGGGAAAGCGAGGAGCGGGCGCTGGTCCGCTACAAGCTCGGGTTGCGCCGCGACCTGGAGGGGCTGCTCAACAGCAAGCGGCCGTTTTCGGCCTGGCTCGGCGCGCACGACGGGCTGGGCGACACGATCGTCGGCTTCGGCCTGCCCGATCTCAGCACCGAGGATTTCGGCACCGCGGCGGTCCGCGAGCGCATCCGCCGGATGATCGCCGCGTGCATCCGCACCCATGAAACGCGGCTGAGCAAGGTCGAGGTCGATGTCGACGGCGCGCCGACATCGACAGGGGTGCGGTTCCGCATCACCGCCGTGCTCAACATCGACGCGATCGAGGAAACCGTCACCTACGATGCCAAGCTGCGGCCGAGCGACCGCGCCATCGCTGTCGAGCTCGGCTGATGATCGACGACCTCATCGAATATTATCAGCGCGAGTTGAATTTCCTGCGCGGCGGCGCCGGGGCCTTTGCCGACGCCTATCCCAAGATCGCATCGCGGCTGCGCCTGACGCGCGAGGCGGTCGAGGACCCGCACATCGGCCGGCTGATCGAGGCGGTGGCGTTCATGAATGCCCGGCTGCGGCACAAGATCGACGATGAGTTTCCGGAGCTTTCGGACGCGCTGCTGCTGACCCTGTACCCGCATCTCGTCCAGCCGGTGCCGTCGTTCATGGTGGCGCGCATCGATGCGGCGCCCGATCTCGACAAGCCGGTGACAATCCCGCGCGGCACCATGCTGCTGACCGAGACGGTCAATGGCGAGCCGTGCCGTTACCGCACCGGCTGGGACACGACGCTGCTGCCGCTGCGCATCAAGGCGGCGGCGATGGGCGGCCCGCCGCTCGATGCGCCGGCGCTCGGGCTGGCGGGGGCCAAGGGCGTGCTGCGGCTGTCGCTGGCGACCAGCAAGCCCGACATCGACCTGGCCGGGCTCGGCATCGACCGGCTGCGGCTGTACATCAAGAGCGACGCGCGCCGGGCCCAGATCCTGGTCGAGCAGTTCGGCGCCAATCTGCTCGGCATCGGCGTCGGCACCGGGCCGACCGATCCGCGCGCCGTGCTGCTGCCGGTGTCGGCGCTGCGGCTGATGGGCCTGGAGGCCGACGAGCTGCTGCTGCCGCAAGGCGAGATCGCCAGCACCGCCTATGCCGCCGTGCAGGAACATTTCGCCTACCCGCAGAAGCACCTGTTCGTCGAGGTCAGCGGGCTGGCGGCGCGCACGCTCGACATCACCGGCGAGCAGCTCGACCTGTTCTTCTACTTCGATCGGCTGTCGCCCGACCTGGAGCGCGTCGTCCGCGGCGAAGATTTCGAACTGTTCGCCTGCCCGGCGATCAACCTGTTCGAGATGGAGGCCGAACCGATCCAGATCGACCACAGCAGCATCGAATATCGCATCATCCCCGACAGCCGGCGCGAGGACGGGCTGGAGGTGCATTCGGTGCTGGCGGTGACGCTGCAGGACGGATCGGGGGAGCGGCTGCCGGCGCCGCCGCTGCACGCCATCGACCGCGGCACGGCGCGGATGGGGCGGATGTTCCATGCGACGACGCGGCGATCGAGCTTTGGCCCCGGCGGCGGCGACGATGTGTACCTGTCGATTGCCGATCTCGACGGCCGGCTGCTGAAGGACGACGCGACCGTCGCCGGCGCCCGCATTCTCGTCACCAATCGCGATTTGCCGATCCGGCTGCCGTTCGGCGGCGGGCGGCCGACGCTGCAGCTCGCCGAAACCACCCCGGGCGTCGCCGGCGCGACCGCGGTGACCAAGCCGACGCCGACCCGCCGGCCGGCGCGGCAGCGGGCGGCGGTGTGGAAGCTGCTGGGGCAGTTGTCGCTCAATCACCTCAGCCTCGCCGGCGGTCCGCGCGGCGGTGCGGCGCTGCGCGAGGTGCTGGCGCTGTACGATGTCGCCGACTCCGCCGAATCCGGGTCGCTGCGCGAGCGGCTGGTGTCGGTCAGCGCCACGCCCGGCGTCGCGCGCATGCGGCTGCGCGGCCATACCGCGATGTGCGCCGGCATCGATGTCAGCCTGGAGATCGACGACGAGCGACTGTCGGGATCGGGCGCATTCCTGATGTGCACGGTGATCGAACGCTTTCTCGCCACCGCTTGTGCGCTCAACAGCTTCGTGCGGGTCAGCGCGCGGTTGCGGCGGGAACAGGGGGCGTGGAAGACCTGGACTCCGCGCGTCGGCGATCGGCCGCTGATCTGATGGCCGCCGCATGATGGTGTCGCCATGGCCCTGATCGACACGCTGCGCGCCCGCGTCGGGTCGCTGGCGTTTCCGCAGCTGGTGCGCATCGGCGAGCAACTGGCGCAGCAGCACAGTGCCGGCCCGGTGGAGGTCGGCGGCGACGTGCCACCCGGCGAGGAGGCGGTGCACTTCACGGCGTCGGACCGGATGGCGCTGGTCGCCAGCGATATCGCCGAAATCGGCCCGGCGGCGAGCGGCGCCATCC
>QBLU01000040.1:0-7992 GCA_003241875.1 Alphaproteobacteria bacterium | reverse complement strand
GCGCGGCGCGCCGCTGCCGGTCACCACCAACCTGCTCGGCCTCGCGGGGGCGACGCCGGCGCTGCCGCCGTTCTACAGCGAGGTGCAGTTGCAGCGCCGCCGGCTGCGCGACCGGTCGATGGCGAGTTTCACCAACATCTTCGATCATCGCGCGCTGTCGTTCTTCTATCGCATCTTCCGCAAGTACAACCGCGTCGTGTCGGCCGAACGCGGCGCCGCGTCGGGCGACGATCCGATCAGCCGCGCCGTGCTGGCGCTGGCCGGCTTTGCGACGCCGGCGAGCCGCAACCGGCTCGGCATCGACGACGCCGTGCTGGCGCCGCTGGCGGCGCAGCTGGGCGACCAGCGGCGCAGCGCGGCGTCGGTCGAAACCGTGCTGCGGGCACTGACGGGGTTCGATCTCGCGGTCGTCCAGGCGGAGCCGGTGTGGCTCGCGCTGCCGCTGTCGGAGCAGACGCGATTGGGCAGCCCGGCGGTCCGGCGCTTTTCGCAACTGGGCAGCAGCGCCGAGGTGCCGGAGCTGGGCAGCCTCGATGCCGCGATCCTGGGCGCCGCGGTGCTCGATGTGCAGCACCATTATGTCGTGGCGATGGGGCCGCTCAGCCATGCCGAGCTGGTCAGTTTCTGTCGCGACGACGGCCCGGCGCGGACGGTGGGGGAGGCGTGCCTGATCGCCGCCGGGCTGGAGCACCAGCCGATCCTGCGGCTCAGCATCGATGCCGGCGATATCCCGCCGCTGCAGCTGGGCAGCGCCGCAGCACCGGCGTTGCTGGCGCGCACGACCTGGCTGGGCACGCCGGGCGCCGCCGGAACGATCATGGCCGATTGCGAAATTCCGATCGACCGCAGCCAGATCGCTGCGGGATTTTAACATTGTGAGTAATCGCAAGGTGCGATAGATATCAACAAGGCTTTGCAGCGAATCGTCGATGTCCTTACTGGGGCATCGATCTTTGTTTCTTTGCCGTTGCAGGACCCGAGGCCGCGCGGCGGAGGCGAATAGCCTCCTGTCCACATGCCCGGCAACTGCGGGGACGATCGGGGGGCAGGCGTGGCGCAGATTAATCTGAAAAGCCTTGTCGCAAAGCTGGACGACACCTGTCGCTCGACTTTGGAAGGTGCGGCGGGCCTGGCGCTGTCGCGCACCAACTATGACGTCGAGATCGAACATTGGCTGCTGCGGCTGATCGATCGCCAGACCTCCGATGTCGCCGTCATCCTGACCCATTTCGAGGTCGATGCCGGGCGATTGACCCAGGACATCAACCGCCAGATCGACCGTTTCAAGACCGGCAATGGCCGCGCCCCGGCGCTGGCCCCGAACATCGTCAAGCTGATCCGGGAGGCCTGGCTGCTGGCGTCGCTCGAGGACGGCGCATCGATGGTGCGATCGGGCCATCTGCTGCTGGCGCTGTTGACCGCCGACGACCTCGCCATCGTGGCGCGCGATGCGAGCACGCATTTCGCCAAGATCCCGGTCGAGACGCTGCGCACGACGATGACCCAGATCGCCTCGCGGTCGGAGGAAGCGCGCGCCGCGGCCGATGCGGCGCCGGCGGCAGGCGGTGGCGGTGCCCCGGCCGCGGCCGGCGGTGCGCCGGCGGCGCGCGGCCAGGAAGCACTCAACAAGTACACCATCGACCTGACGGCGCAGGCCCGGGACGGCAAGATCGATCCGATTTTCGGGCGTGACCCGGAAATCCGCCAGATCGTCGATATCCTGACCCGGCGCCGGCAGAACAACCCGATCCTGACCGGCGAGGCCGGGGTCGGCAAGACCGCGGTTGCCGAAGGTTTCGCGCTGCGCATCGTCCAGGGTGACGTGCCCGAGGCGCTGAAGAATGTCCGCCTGCTGTCGCTCGATCTGGGCCTGCTGCAGGCCGGCGCCGGCATCAAGGGCGAGTTCGAAAACCGGCTGAAATCGGTCATCGACGAGGTCAAGGGCTCGGCGACGCCGATCATCGTGTTCATCGACGAGGCGCATACGCTGATCGGTGCCGGCGGCGCGGAGGGCCAGAACGACGCCGCCAATCTGCTAAAGCCTGCGCTGGCGCGCGGCGAGATGCGGACGATCGCGGCGACGACCTGGGCCGAGTACAAGAAATACTTCGAGAAGGACCCGGCGCTGACCCGGCGTTTCCAAGTCGTCAAGGTCGAGGAGCCGCCCGAGGCGCTGGCCGTGGCGATGCTGCGCGGGCTGGTGCCGGTGCTCGAAAAGCATCATAATGTCCGCATCCTGGGCGAAGCACTGGAGGCCGCCGCCGGGCTGTCGCACCGCTATATTTCGGGGCGTCAGTTGCCCGACAAGGCAATCTCGCTGCTCGATACCGCCTGCGCTCGCGTCGGCATCAGCCAGGCGGCGACGCCGCCGGCGGTAGAGAATCTGGAACGGCAACTGGGCCTGCTGGCGTCCGAAGTCACGATGCTCGAGCGCGAGGGGCGGTCGGGCGTCGATGTGTCCGCCAAGCTGGCGGCGGGTGCCGAGCGCAAGGCGGCGCTGGAGATCGAGCGTGCCGAACTGACCGAGCGCTGGACGATCGAGCGCGACGCGGTCAAGGCGGTCGCCGAGGCGCGCGCCGCGATCGACGCGCTGCCCAAGGATTCTCCCGACGCCGAGACGCATACGGCGACGCTGCGCGCGGCGCAGGCCAAGGTTGCCGAGGTCCAGGGCCCGACGCCGATGGTCTATGACGTCGTCGACAGCAAGGTCGTCGCCGAAGTCCTGTCGGGCTGGACCGGCATTCCGGCGGGCAACATGGCGAGCGACGAGATCCGCGCCGTGATGGCGGTCAACGAACGGCTGGGCAATCGCATCAAGGGCCAGCCCTATGCGCTCGACATCATCGGCCAGACGGTGCGCACCGCGCGCGCCGGGCTTGCCGATCCGCGCAAGCCTTTGGGGGTGTTCCTGTTCTGCGGTACTTCGGGCGTCGGCAAGACCGAGACGGCGCTGGCGCTGGCCGAGCTGCTGTACGGCGGCGAACAGAATGTCACGACGATCAACATGAGCGAATTCAAGGAGGAGCATAAGGTCTCCACCCTTGTCGGCGCGGCGCCGGGCTATGTCGGCTATGGCGAAGGCGGCGTGCTGACCGAGGCGGTGCGGCGCAAGCCCTATTCGGTGATCCTGCTCGACGAGATGGAAAAGGCCCATCCCGGCGTCCAGGACGTGTTCTACCAGGTGTTCGACAAGGGCATGCTGAAGGATGGCCAGGGTCGCGACATCGATTTCAAGAACACCCTGATCATCATGACGTCGAACGCCGGCACCGAGAAGATCGAGGAATTGTGCCGCGGCAAGAAGAAGCTTCCCGATCCGGAGGAGCTTGCCAAGGCGCTGCGGCCGTCGCTGCTCAAATATTTCAAGCCGGCGTTCCTCGGGCGGCTGGTCACCGTGCCCTATTTCCCGCTGCCGCCGGAGATCCTGCGCGAGATCGTCGTCATCAGCCTGGTTCGCATCCGCAAGCGCGTCGAGGCCAATTACGGCGCCTCGTTCACCTGGGACGACAGCCTGCTCGACAAGCTGGTGGCGCGTTGCACCGAAGTCGAAAGCGGGGCGCGCAATATCGAGAATATCCTGAAGCGCGGCCTGCTCGCCGACCTGGCGGAGCGGCTTCTGGCCATGCGCGCCGATGGCAACGATGTGACCGCGGTCACAGTCACGGCCGGCAAGACCGCCGATTATGAAATCGAGCTGGCATGAAGCGGGCCAGCGCGGGTGGGGCGCGGATTTAGCGAGCCATCGAACCAACAGCTTCGTTGCGGCGACATGGGGTCGTCATTTGTGAGAAGAGGAGAGTCACGTGGCAATCTACATGGAACTCGACGGCATCAAGGGCAGCTCGACGGACGAGAAGTTCAAGGACATGATGGAGCTGAACAGCTTCCAGTGGGGCGCCGGTCTCGGTGTCGGCAGCCCGCGCGGCGGTGACCGGACGACGTCGGAGCCGAGCGTCTCGGAAATCACCGCGACCAAGCAACTCGACAAGGCGTCGGAGCTGCTGTTCAAGAAGCTGCTGATGGGCGAGACGATCGCCAAGGGCAAGATCAACTTCGTCGTCGCCTCCAAGGGTGAATCGGTCGCCTATGCGATCCTCGCCCTGGAGCAGGTCATCATCTCCGGCTTCAGCCAGTCGTCGGGCGGTGACTTCCCGAGCGAGTCGATCTCGCTCAACTTCTCCAAGTTCGACTGGATGTTCACCGGCCGCGATGGCACGCAGGCGGGTACCGCGACGCATCTGATCTACGACCTTGCTGCCAACAAGGTCGGCTGATCGGTCCGACACTCCGGCCGGGGCAGGCGCGTCCTGCCCCGGCCGCCAATCATGCCGGCGATGACAGGAGTGGTGCCGATGTCGGTCTGGTCGCCTGGCGTCATGCCGGGAAGACGCGGGACAGCGCATCGCGGCGCCACCCCTTGTTGTGCCACCCGTTGCCGTGCCAGCCGTTGCCGCGCGTTCCGTTCTCGTGCGATCAACACCGGCATGGGCGGATAGAAGACAGCCATGGCCGGAACGCACCTGCTCAACCTCAGGGCTCTCGCCGATGCCACCATCGACGACTATGCGCTGGTGCGCTTCGATGGCCGCGAGGCGATTTCCGAAACCTTTGACTACCGGCTGGAACTGATCCCGGTCGAAGCCGGCGACGTGGCGCCCTGGATCGGCAAGCTGGCCGAATGGGACGTGACGCTGACCGATGGCCAGGAACGCGTTTTTGCCGGCCGCATCTATGCCGTGCAGACGCTGGCCGACGCCGGCGTCACCCGGATCGTGGTGCGCGTGCGCCCCGCCTATCATGCGCTGGCCTATGCCCGCGGCACGCATTTCGTCCAGGACAAGACGAGCATCGACATCTTCGAGGCGATGACCGCCGATGTGCCCGGCCTGACGACGACGATCTCGCTGTCGCCGGCGCCGCCGGTGCGGACCTATTCGGTGCGCTATGACGAGGTCGAGATCGACTACCTCGCCCGCCTGCTGGCGCAGGACGGCATCATGTATTTCTTCCGCTATGATCGCGGCGGCGGGTCGTTCCGGCACAAGATGACGGTGACCAACAAGGCCAGCGATTACTTCGACGTCCTCGAGGGCGCGACTTTGGACTATCATCCGTCGGGCACCGCATCGGTGTTGAAGACGCTGTCGCGCGACCAGCGGGCGACGGCGCGGCTGCTCGATCACCACGCCTTCGATGTCAACAAGCTCGACACGCCGTGGACGCATTCGGCGACCGCGTCCGAAACCTGGGGCAAGGTCTATTCCCACAAATACGAGACGACCGGCGCCGAGGCGGGGGCCAATGGTGATCTCGGGACGCGCAGCGCCGCCCATAACGAGTACCGGGCGCAGCAGGCCGACACGGTCGTCGGGACTGCCGATTCACCCGATTTTTCGGCCGGCGGCCGCATCACCATCAAGGTCGAGGGCGGCGGCTTTCCCGACCGGCTGCTGCTGACCGAGGTCACCCACAGCGCCTATGATCCGTGGATGCTGCGCGACGGTGGCAAGCCGTCTTATGGCAACAGCTTTGCGGCGATCGACGCCACCCGGGTGTTCCGGCCGGCGGTCGACTTGCCGCCGCGGGTGGCGCCGGGGCCGCTGCTCGGCGTCATCGGCGACGACAGCAGCGATGCCGGCCAGGCGGTGGTCGATTCGCAGTGGCGGGTGCCGGTGAAGATCGCCCAGGCGCGCGATTACGAAGGCGCCAAGCCGCTGCCCAAGGTGGTGTGGCTGCCGGTCCAGCAGCAATGGGCGCATTCGACCCATGGTGCGCAGTTCTTCCCGCGCATGGGCACGCGGGTGATCATCGATTTCCTGTACGGCAACCCCGACCTGCCGTTCGTTGCCGGCACCGTCTACACGCCGTCGCAGGCCTATCCGTTCGATCCGGCGAGCAAAGTGACGCAGAGCGGCTGGCGATCGGTTTCGGACAAGAACGGCAGCATCAGCCAGGAATTCCATTTCGAGGACAAGCCCGGCGAGGAGCAGATCTACCTGTTCACCGGTCGCGACTATCGGCGGCTGATCGAGAACGACGACTGGGGCACCGTCAAGAACAACCAGACGCTGATCGTCGAGAAGGACCAGAGCCTGACGGTCAACAAGGACCGTACGGTCAAGATCGAGGGCCTGGAAAAGATCGACGTCACCAAGACGCAGACGATCACGGTGACCGACAAGGTCGTCTATGAATCGAAAAAGGAAATCGAGATCAAGGTCGGGAGTTCGACGATCACGCTGAAGCCCGACGGCATCGAGATCAAGGCGGTGAAGATCGAGATCAAGGCCGATGCCAAGCTCGACATGAAGGGCGGCGCCACGGCCGACCTCGCATCGCCGATGACGACGGTGAAGGCCGATGCCGTACTGACGCTGCAGGGCGGGCTGGTAAAGATCAACTGACATGGCCACGCAAACTGCCATCGCCCTGCGTTACCAGCGCGCCGAACTCGACCAGAAGGCCGAACTGTCGCCATCGGGCAAGGCCCTGCTGGCGATGGCGCGCGGCCCGCAGGACCTGCTCGCCGCGCTGTCGGGGCTGCCCGATGCCGCCGACAGCGTGCGGGCGCTGGCGCTGATGCTGCCGCACCGCCAGGTGGTGTGGTGGGCGTGCCTGTGCGTCCGCCTGCTGCCGGACCTGGCGCAGCGGCCTGCGGATCTCGCCGCGGTCGAACAGGCGGAAGCCTGGGTGCAGAGCGCCGCGGCTGCCGATGCGGAACTGGCCGGCGAACTCGCCGGGAACTGCAATTTGGGCCAGGCGCCGGGCTGGGCGGCGATGGCGGCGACGTGGAGCGGGCCGTCGCTGGCGCCGCGCGGCCTGCAGGCGGTGCCGCCGGCGCCGCACCTGCCGGGCGTTGCCGCTCGTACCGCGCTGATCCTGCTGATCCATGATCCGGCGCTCGCCGGCAGGATCACGATGGCCGATTTGCTGGAAATCGGGCTGGCGCTGATGCAAGGTGATATCGGGCGCAAGGCACAGGCGGCGGTGATGGATCGTCTGCGCGGCGCGGCCTGACGGATCGCACCATGTGGACTCTCCTGCTATCGCGGATTGGCGACGCGCCGGGCAGCTATCTTGACAGACGGCAGTTCGACGGTGGCCAGATGAAGATCGGTCGCAACGCGCGCAGTTGCGACTGGGCGCTGCCCGACGACCAGGGGCATTTGTCGCGTGAACACTGCACGATCTCCGCAGTCGGTCTCGACCTGTTCGTCATCGACACCAGCACCAATGGCGTTATGCTGAACGCGCCCGGCCAGCGCATCACGCCGCAGGTGCCGGTCGCTGTGCGCGTCAAGGACCGGCTGCTGCTCGGCGATTTCGTCATCGAGATCGCGACCGAAAGCGCCGGGGCCGGCGTGGCGCTGACGCCGGCGGCGCCGCCACCGCTGCCGGGGGGCGGCTCGTCCGCGTTCGATGGCATGGCCCAGCCCGACGCCTGGTTCACGCCCGCCGCCGACCCGATCTGGGGGACGGGGCCGGACCGCAATGCCGAGGTCCATGAATTCCTCGGTAACGCCATGCACGATTTCCTCGGCCCGGCGCCGGGCGGCGGCGGCGGTGGCGGCGCGCCGATCGATCCGGCCTGGGGCGGGCCGATGTCGGACGCGTTTTCGAAACCGATCATGGCGGCGATCACGCCGGTCGCGGCGGATTTCGGCATCCCTGAGGATTGGGCAGCGCCGCCGAGCCGCGCCGCCGCGCCGGCCGCCGATCCGTTCGGCGATTACGCCGCCCCGGCGCCTGCTGCGGTCACTCCGGCCGCTGCCGATGATCCGTTCGCGGCCTTTGCGCCGGCGGCGGCCGATCCGTTCGGCGGACCGCCGCCCAGGGCCTTTGGGGCGCTCGCCGACCCGTTTGCCGATGCGTTCGGCGCGGCGCCGGCGGCGGCCGACGACGATCCCTTTGCCCTGCCCGGCAAGGGCGCAGCGCCGGTCGCCGATCCCTTTGCCATGCCGGCGCCAGCACTCGGCCCCGATCCCTTTGCGG
>QBLU01000003.1 GCA_003241875.1 Alphaproteobacteria bacterium | reverse complement strand
ACACCCTCACCCGGCGCGCTGGCGCGCGTCTCGCCTCTCCCGCAGGCGGGAGAGGGGTCAGGCTCCCTCCCCCGCCTACCGCCTTCGGCGGTGGGGGAGGGGGCAGAAATGCGGGCGGCTTCGCAACCGGCGCCGGCGGCTGCGGTTAGTTTCTCCCGAGAGGAGCGCCGCCATGTCGTCTGTCGTTCGATCGCACTTTCGGCCGCCGCCCGGACTGCTGGTGGCGCTTGCCGCGGCAGCGGGGGCCTGGGCCTGGTGGGCGGTGGTGACACCCGATATCGATGCGCGGACGCGCGCGCGGCTGGTGCGGTGATGCGGGTTCATCATCTGAACTGCGGCACGATGTGCCCGGCCGGCGGGCGGCTGTTCGATGGCACCACCGATGGCGTGACCGGGCATATCGCCTGCCATTGCTTGCTGATCGAGACGGACGCGGGTCTGGTGCTCGTCGATACTGGCTTCGGCACCCGCGATATCGCCGATCCGGGCGGGCGGCTGGCGCGGTTCTTTCGCATCGCCTGCAATCCGCTGCTGCTGGCCGAAGAAACCGCCGTCAGCCGGGTGCGGGCGCTGGGCTTTGCGCCCGAGGATGTGCGCCACATCGTCGTCACCCATCTCGATTTCGACCATGCCGGCGGCCTCGAGGATTTTCCGCACGCCACCGTCCACGTGACGGCAAGGGAGCGCGAGGTCGCCGATGCCGGGCGCGGCGGCAATTTCGTCGGCACCCGCCGCTATCGGCCGCAGCAATGGGATACAGTCGAAAACTGGCGATTGTATCCAATGGGCGGCGGCGAGCGCTGGTTCGGCTTCGACACGGTGCGCGGACTCGATGGCCTGCCGCCGGAAATCCTGCTGGTGCCGTTGCCCGGCCACACCTGGGGGCATAGCGGCATCGCCGTCGATACGCCGCAGGGCTGGCTGCTCCATGCCGGCGACGCCTATTTTCATCGCGGCGAGATCGGCGGCGACTATCATTGCCCGCCGGGCATGCGCGGTTACCAGCGGATGATGGAGGTCGATCGCGCGGCGCGGCTGCACAACCAGCGGCGCCTGCGGGCACTGGCGCTGGCCGAACCGGGGGTGCGGATCACATCAGCGCACGATCCGGTCGAGCTGGCGCTGCTCGCCGGGGCGGGGTGAGCGGCAATAGCGACGGCGGCCCCGATTCCCGATTGACCCTGCTCGGGAACGATTCGAAACATCGGTCGTTAACGGTCCGTGAGGGGCCGAATGTATCCAGATTTTGTCGACGTGACGGGGGCCGCCGGGAGCGTGCCCGGCGTTGAAATCCTTGTCGTCGAGGACGAATTGCTCGTGCGGCTGATGATCAGCGAAGCGCTCCGCGACGAGGGCTACAGCGTCATCGAGGCCTATAATGCCGATGAGGCGCTTTCCATCCTCGATGCCGGCAAGGCCTTCGACCTCATCATCAGCGACGTCCGCATGCCGGGATCGATGGATGGCCTGGGATTGCTCGACCGCGTCCGCCAGCAGTCGCCGGCGCTGCCCGTGATCCTGACCTCGGGGCATCTGGAGCCGGAGGTCGCGCTGGCGCGGGGCGCCACCCGGTTCGTCGGCAAACCCTATGACCTGGCGACGATGCTCGCATCGATCGTCGACGGATTGGCGAAGCCGGCATGAATTCCGTGGCCGAAGCGGCGGGAGCTGTGCTCATCGTCGATGGCGACATCCTGTCCCGGCACGCCCTTGCCGATTACCTGCGACAGTGCGGCTACACGGTCGTCGAGGCCGTCAGCACCGACGAAGCCCATGTCGCCCTCGCCGACGCCGAGCTGGAGGTCGATGTCATCCTCTGCGATATCGATGCGACCGGCCGGCAATCGGCGTTCGAGCTCGCGCAATGGGTCCGGCAGCATCGCCCCGAGCTGGAGGTGAAGATCGCCGCCAGCCTCAAGGCCGCGGCCGAAAAAGCGGCGGAATTGTGCGAAAATGGCCCGAATCTGGCGCGGCCGTACGAGCCCCGGGCGGTGGTCGACTACATCAAGCAGTTGCGCGCCGCCCGCGACCGCGCTTGACCGACCGGCCGTTGATTCACCCGGCGCAAGGACTCGCCGGCCCGACCCGTGCGTGTTAGGCCCGCCGACATGGTCGACACCCTGTCAGCGACACTATCGGCCCCGCTGCTCCCCTGGGACGAGCCGGCGCGCCTCGCTGCGCTCGACAGCTATGACATCCTCGACACGCCCCGCGAGGCCGATTTCGACGACATCGCGACGCTGGCTGCGGCCGCCCTTGGCGCACCGATCGGCGTCGTCAACCTGATCGGCGACGGCCGCCAGTGGTTCAAGGCGGAAACCGGCATCGGCACCCGCGAATTGCCGCTCGACGTGTCGATTTGCGCCCACGCCTTTCTGCAGCGCGAGACGATGATCGTGCCGGACACCCGGCTCGACGGGCGGTTCGCCTGCAATCCGCTGGTTGCGGTCGAAAGCGGCCTGCGATTCTATGCCGGCGCCATGCTGCTGACCCCGACGGGCCTCCCGCTCGGCACGGTCTGCGTCCTCGACCGGGTGCCGCGGCCGGGCGGCATCACCGGGCTGCAGAAACTGACGCTGGAGGTGCTCGCCCGGCAGGTGATGACCCAGCTCGAGCTGCGGCGGCTGCTCGCCCAGAAGCATCGCGACGAAAAGGAACTGCGCGACAGCGAGCTGCGCGGCCGCATCGCGCTCGATGCCGCCAAGCTCGGGGCGTGGGAGGCGGTGCCCGGCGCACGCCAGATCCACGGCGACGCGCGGGTCTGCGAACTGCTGGGGCTTGGCGATGCCGGGCCGATCCCGTTCGACGCCTTTCTCGACTGTATTCACGCGCTCGACCGCGACCGTGTCGCGGCGGCAGTGGAGGCCGCTTTGACGACCGGCACGCTGGACATCGATTATCGCACCGCGGCGGTGCGGGCGGAGCCGGCGAAGTGGCTGCGGTCGCGGGCCCAGCTGTGCAAGGCGCCGGGGGAGCGCCTGCGCCTGATCGGGACGGTCCGCGATATTTCCGCCGAAAGGGCCGCCGAGGCGCATCGGCAGTTGCTCGGCAATGAACTCCAGCACCGCGTCAAGAACACGCTGAGCGTCGTCCAGGGCATCGTCAATCATTCGCTGCGCACGGTGGCGACGCCGGCCGAGGCGCGCGATGTCATCACCAGCCGGCTGTCGACGCTGGCGCATGCGCACGATGCGCTGACGCAGACGAGCTGGACCGCCGCGCCGATCGCCGCGGTCGTCGAGGGTGCGGTGCTGGCGCATTGCAGCCAGACGTCGCGGGTGACCACCGACGGCCCGATGCTGAGCCTCAAGGCCCGCGCCGCGCTGGCGTTGTCGATGGTGCTCCACGAACTGTTCACCAACGCCGTCAAATATGGCTCGCTGTCGAACCATACCGGCGTTGTGACGCTGACCTGGACGATTTCCGACAATGCGGATGGCGACCGGCGGCTGGACTTCCTGTGGCAGGAAGCCGGCGGTCCGCCGGTCGGCCCGCCGTCGCGCATCGGTTTCGGCACCCGCCTGACCAGCAGCAGCCTGGCCGTCGACCTCGGTGGTGTCGGCGTCGTCGACTATGCCCCGGCGGGCCTGTGCTGGCGCCTGTCGGCGGATTTTGCCGCGATTGTCGAGGAGCCTGGCGCCGCCGATTGCTGAGGCGGGGGCCGCAAACGGCTGAAGTTGCGCAGGACCGGACCTGGCGCGCCCCGGAACCCGGCGCTGCGCTGGTTCGTTATCGAACCATGCAGCCAAGCCCCCGACCGGCGTTTCCAATTGTTTCGACCGATCGCGGCGACCGCCGATCCGTCGCTCGAAGGCTCAGGCTGCCGGCCATCGCTGCCGCGGTCGCGCTTGCCGCCTGCAACCAGCCGGCGCCCGATACCACCCAGTCCGCGACCGCCACCACGCAGACCACCACCGTCGCCCCGGCGGCCGCGCCCACGGCGGTGCTGTGGAACAACGGCCAGTCGCGGCCGCTCGACGTCCAGGTCGCGCATGCCAACGGCACCGTGCTGCAGCTGACCTCGCTGCAATCGCGCGATACCGCGACCGCGGTCGGCGTGCGCGTCATCAACGGCCACCGCCGCGACGTCGACCTCAACCGCTTCCCCAACAATCGCAACGGCTTCCTGCTGCTCGAAACCGGCGAGCGGCTGTATCTGTCGCCGCCGGCGGTCAATCCCCGCCTCACCGTGCCCATCGACCAGACCTTCGAAGGCGAGCTGGTCTTTCTCGGCCGCCTGCCGCCGGTCAAGGCGGCTGTCCTCGTCCTCAACGACAGCATGTCGGGCGACGGCGAGCACACCGCGGCCCCCGGCTTTCGCATCGACCTGCCCCTCACGGCCGCCGCCCAACCCGCCGCGCCTGCCCGCTGATGGCACGCCTCGCCCTTCCGGCCTTGCTGCTGCTCGCCGGCTGCGGCGGCGCCACGCCGTTCGGCGGCGGTGACGGTGCCCGCGTCGATGTCCAGGTCGTCCCGCCCAACGGTGCCGTCGTCCAGATCCTGTCGGTCCGCGCCGGCTTTGACCGCGCCGCCGTCACCCTGCGCGCCCTCAACGGCAACAGCCGCGACCTCCGCCTCGCCGACCGCGCCGACAATGCCTATCTGCTCATCGACAGCGGCGAAAAGCTGATGCTGGTGCCGTCGCCGACCAACCCCGGGCTCGCCGTTCCCGCCGGCAAGATCATGGACGGCACGCTGGTGTTCACCGGTGCCCTCCCGGCCTCGGGCCGCGCCACGCTCGTTCTCAACGCCAGCGACAGTCGCGACAATCGCTACAGCCGCTCGCCCTATATGGAGGCGGCGCTGCCGCTCGATGGCGCCGGCGGCGGCAGCATCCCCGAGGCCTCGGCACTTGCCAACATGCAGCCGGTGCCGGTGTCGACCTTTGCCCGCGCCAGCGGCGGCGGCTCGACCTTGGGACAGGCCAACCAGGCCACGACCAGCCTGTCGCGCGTCGACGCGCTACGCTCGGAACTCGGCGCCGTCGAGACCGAGCGCGGCACTGTCGTGTCGCTGCCCGGCGACGTCACCTTCGATTTCGACAAGGCCAGCATCCGTCCGGCGGCGCGCCCGGTGCTCGAGCGCCTCGGCGAGCTGATCACCGCCGGGGCCGCCGGCAGCGTCTCGATCGAGGGCCATACCGACGCCAAGGGCGACGACGCCTACAACAAGCGGCTGTCGGCGGCGCGCGCCGAGGCGGTCAAGGCGGTGCTTGTCGCGCGCGGTGTCGATGCCGAACGGCTGCGCACCATCGGCCTCGGCGAGCTTCGCCCAATTGCCCCCAACGCGACCGCCACCGGCGCCGACGACGCGGCCGGTCGCCAGCGCAACCGCCGGGTGGAGGTCATCCTGCCGGGGGCATCAGGCCCAGCGGGCGCGGCGCGGTAGCGACCGGCCCGGTGCGGTTCCGGCGGCTTGCCGCGACGCGATACCGCACGGCCGGAAAGCATCGCGCGCGCTCTTGATGCAACCGTCCGGCGTGTGTCTTGTTCCCCCTGCTGACGTGCGTGAGGGGATGTTTCCATTTCTTCGTCCGACACCTTGCCGCAAGCCCGGCTGCGGGATCGCGATGCGATCGCCGTTGCCGTCGGCATCGTCATCGGCGCCGGCATCTTTCGCACCCCGTCGAGCATCGCGGGCATGGCGGCGAGCGAGAGCGTCATGCTGCTGTCGTGGCTGGCGGGGGGCATCATCTCGATCGTCGGGGCGCTTTGCTATGCCGAGCTGGCCGCGGCCTATCCGGGGGCCGGCGGCGACTATGGCTTCCTGACGCGGGCCTATGGCGTGCGGATCGGCTTCCTGTACGGCTGGGCCCGGCTAGCCGTGATCCAGACCGGGTCGGCGGTGCTGCTCGCCTATGTCTTTGGTGACTATGCCAGCCAGATCTACAGTTTCGGCGCGCTGTCGTCGACGATCTGGGCAGCCATTGTCATCGTCGGGCTGACGGCGATCAACTGGCTGGGCGTGCGCGCCGGCACCCGGGTGCAGCTGGTGCTGACCATCGTCGAGGTGGCAGCGCTCGTCATGGTCATCACGGTCGGGTTGCTGCTCGTGCCGGAACCGACGGCCGCCGCCGCCGCGCCGGCGGTCGCGACCAGCCAGGTCGGGACGATTATGGTGCTGGTGCTGCTGACCTACGGGGGCTGGAACGAGATCGTCTATGTCACCGGGGAACTGCCCGATGCGCCGCGCCGCATCGCGCCGCTGCTGATGCTGAGCCTGGGCGCGGTCACGGCGCTCTACCTGCTGGCCAATCTTGCCTATCTGCAAGGACTCGGCTTGAGCGGGATGGCCGGCAGCGATGCCGTCGCCGCGACCCTGATGGGGCGTGCCTTTGGTGCGCCGGGCACCGTCATCATCAGCGTCGCGATCGCCGTGGCGGCGCTGACCTCGGCCAATGCGACGATCTTTACCGGCGGGCGGAGCAACTGGGCGCTAGGGCGCGACACGCCGATGCTGGCCTGGCTGGGGCGGTGGGACGCGAGGCGCGGCACGCCGGGCAATGCGCTGCTGCTGCAGGGCGCCGTGGCGCTGGTGCTGACGATCGCCGGCGGCTTTGCCCGCGACGGCTTCCAGCTTGCCGTCGATTATACGGCGCCGGTGTTCTGGCTGTTCTTCCTCGCCATCGGTGCCGCCTTGTTCGTCCTGCGCCGCCGCGAACCCGACTTGCCGCGCCCGTTCCGGGTGCCGCTCTATCCCGTGTTGCCGGCGCTGTTCTGCCTGTCCAACGCCTGGCTGCTGTGGTCGAGCCTCGCATACACCAGGGCCGGCGCGCTGGTCGGGGTGGCGGTGCTGGCGGTCGGCGCCGTGCTGCTGGTTTTCGTTCGTCCCTCCCAACTGAAGGAGCATGCCCGATGAAGACGATACTGGTTGCCCTGTTGATGGCCGCGGCACCGACAGCGGCCCTTGCCCAGGCGACGGCGGCGCCGCCGGCCCGAACGCTGCGCGCCCCCGACGTGATGTACGTCCCGACGCCGGAGATCACCGTCGACGGCATGCTGGCCATGGCCGGGGTCGGCAAGAACGACGTGCTGTACGACCTGGGACCGGGCGACGGGCGCATTCCGGTGACGGCGGCGAAGAAATTCGGCACGCGCGGCGTCGGCATCGACATCAATCCCGAACGCATCGCCGAGGCCAATGCCAACGCCAGGGCGGCGGGGGTCACCAAGCTCGTCGAGTTTCGCAACGAGGATCTGTTCGAAGTCGACATCAGCAAGGCGACGGTCGTCACCCTGTACCTGCTGCCGCAATTGAACCTGAAACTGCGCCCGAAACTGCTGTCGACCCTGAAGCCGGGAACGCGGATCGTCAGCCACGCCTTCGACATGGGCGACTGGAAACCCGACAAGGAGGCGGTCTTCGATGGCCGCACCGTCTATCTGTGGACGGTGCCGAAGCGTTGAAGTCGGCCCTTCGATGACGCAGCAAGGCCCCGGATCGACAGGCGATCCGGGGCCGCTGCCACCGCCTGGTGGGGCGATCAGTCGATGCTGCGCTTGAAGGTTTCGGGCAGCAGCACGATGCCGGCGACGAAGCAGATCGCCGCGACCACGACCGGATACCAGAGGCCGTAGTAGATATCGCCGGTGGCGGCGACCATCGCAAAGGCCACCGTCGGCAGGAAACCGCCGAACCAGCCGTTGCCGATATGGTAGGGCAGCGACATCGAGGTGTAGCGGATGTTGGTCGGGAACAGTTCGACCAGCAGCGCCGCGATCGGCCCGTAGACCATCGTCACATAGAGGACGAGGATGAACAGGATGCCGATGACCATCGGCTTGTTGATCGCCGCCGGATCGGCCTTTTCGGGATAACCCGCCGCCGCCAGCGCCGCCTTGGCGTCGGTCTGGAACGTCGCGATAGCGGCCTTGCGACCGGCGGCGTCGAGGTTGGCGGTCACCGGCACCGGCAGCACCGTCTCGCCGACCTTGATGCTCGCCTCGGCACCCGGTGTCGCCGTGTTGGCATAGGACACGCCGGCCTTGGCAAGGAAGCTCTTGGCGATGTCGCAGGTTTTCGAATCGAACTTGTTGGCGCCGATCGGATCGAACTGCACCGAACAGGCGGCGTCATCGGCGGTGACCACGACCGGCGACGTGTGGACCGCGGCATAGAGCGCCGGGTTGGCGTTCTTGCTGAGCGCGTCGAACAGCGGGAAGTAGGTCAGCGCCGCCAGCAGGCAGCCCGCCATGATGATCGGCTTGCGGCCGATGCGATCCGACAGCCAGCCGAAGATGACGAAGAACGGCGTGGCCAGCAGCAGCGCGGTGGCGATCAGGATGTTGGTGGTCGCGCCATCGACCTTGAGCATCTTTTCAAGGAAGAACAGCGCATAGAACTGCCCGGTGTACCAGACGACCGCCTGGCCCATGACGGCGCCGACCAGCGCGATCAGCACGATCTTGAGATTGCCCCAGCGTGCAAACGCCTCGGTCAGCGGGGCCTTGGAGATCTTGCCCTCGGCCTTCATCTTGGTGAACGCCGGGCTTTCCTCCAATTGCATGCGGATCCACAGCGAGACGCCGAGGAGCACCGCCGACACCAGGAACGGCACCCGCCAGCCCCAGTCCTTGAAGGCTTCCTCGCCGACGCCGTAGCGCACGCCGATGACGACAAGCAGCGCCGCGAACAGGCCCAATGTTGCCGTCGTCTGGATGAAGCTGGTGTAGAAGCCGCGCTTGTTGTCGGGCGCATGCTCCGCAACATAGGTCGCGGCGCCGCCATATTCGCCGCCCAGCGCCAGGCCCTGCAACAGCCGCAGCGCGACCAGCATCAGCGGTGCCGCGACGCCGATGGTGGCATAGCTCGGCAGCAGCCCGACGAGGAAGGTCGACAGGCCCATGATGCCCATGGTGACGAGGAAGGTGTTCTTGCGCCCGACCATGTCGCCGATGCGCCCGAACACCAGTGCCCCGAACGGCCGCACCGCAAAGCCGGCGGCAAAGGCGGCCAGCGCGAAGATGAAGCCGGTGGTTTCGTTGACGCCCGAAAAGAACTGCGCGGTGATGATCGTCGCCAGCAGGCCGTAGAGGTAGAAGTCGTACCATTCGAAAACGGTGCCGAGCGACGATCCCAGGATCACCAGTTTTTCATTATGGGTCGCCCGGTGATGCTTGGGCAGCCCCGTCGCATCGTCGATGGCGATTTCCGGTATCACGCTCATGTCCCGTCCCCTTGGCTTGCGATTAATAGGCGTATTTGAAGGCGGCTTCCACGCGGTCGATGCCGCCGCTGTCGTCGTTGACCAGCCGGCGCTCGCCGTGGCGGTATTCGATACCGACGTCGAAGCCCTTGGCCGCCGTCCAGAACAGGTTGGCGGCGCCGCTCCAGGCGGCCTTGTTCGACAGCGGCGACACCAGCGCATCGCCGTAATCGGCGGATTGGTAGCTGGCCATGACGGTCGAGCGGACAGTCGCCGTCCAGCCAAGCTTGAGCGCTGCGAAACCGGCGAAGTTGCGCACCGTTTCGAGACGGCTGCCGGGCAGGCCGGCGAACACCGCGTCGGGGGCAAAGCCTAGCCCCAGGTAGCGGCCGACGCCGTTGCCATAGGTCGCCATGAACCGCAGGTCGTGGCGGGCGCCGAGCGGCACCCGGCCCGCGGCGCTGATGCCCCAGCCGAGCGCGGTGTCGCCGACGCCGGCGCTGTTGACGCGCAGCTCGCGGACGATGCCGGCCAGCGAGAACTCGCCGGCGGCGGATTTGGCGTTCAGGCGGGCGACGACATCGGGCATGCGGTCGTCATCGGCGTCGATCAGCGCCGGCGACGTGCGATTGATGGCCTCGGTTTCGGGATTTTCGAGCGCCACCAGCAGGTCGAGCCCGGTGCCGAGCGGCTGCCGATACTGTACGATGCCCTGGCGGACGAAGACCGTGCCCTCCAGCGGGCCGACGAAATCGGTGGTTTCGGGCAGGACCGCGACGTTCTGGAATGTCGTCCATTCCTGGCCGACGAGGAGGTTGCCATAGGTGATGAAGCCGCGACGGAAGGTCGGGGTGTAGGGATTGGTGGCGCGCTGCGCCCCGATCGGCGCCGTCGCCAGGGCGAAATCGAACTCGATATGGCTTTTGAGGACATTGTCGCCGACCGGCGTCGCCGTGGTCAGCACAAAGCGCGTCTGGCGGGCATGGACGAGGAAGTCGTTGCTGGTGAAGCCGCCGCCGACCGGAATCTGCTGCGGCAGATAGAATTCCTTGCCTAGCCCGCCGACCGCAACTTCGCCGTCATTGTAGCGGGTGGCGACGACATTGGCGCGGACGAAGCCGCCGAGCTTGACCGTGGTGCCGCCGATCTTGAAGCCGTCGGCGGGCTTGGCGGTCTCCAGCGCGGCGAGGCGCTTTTCGGTTTCGGGTGCCAGGGGTGCGACCGGAGCCGCTGCCAAGGTCATCGGCGAAGCCATCGCGGTTGCCGCCGGGGCTGCCCGTGCCGTCACCAGTTCGCCGCGCAACTGGGCGACAGCCGCCTCGAGCTGCGCCAGCCGCGCCTCCAGCGCCGTCTCGCGCGGGGTCTGCGCCGCTGCCGGTGCGGCCAGCGCCGCCGTCAACGCCGTCGTCAGGCACAGCGCTGCGATGTATCGTGAAGCCTTGGCGGCCATCGGCTCTCCCCTTGCTCGGCCCGGCTTGCTGCGGTCCTTTGCTGCCCGGATCATCGGGCCGGGGCGGTACCGCCGCTAGGACGACCTTGGTCTAATGCCGGGTAGACGATGGTAGGGGATGGCAGGGCGGCCGTTGGCTGGCAGATTGCTGCGCAACAAAAAACAGCCTTGGGAGTCGATCGATGAGCCAGAATCTCTATCCCGTACCGGCCGAATGGGCGGCGCGTGCCCATGTCGATGCCGCCGGCTATGCGGCGCTGCATGCCGAATCGCTCGCCGACCCCGATGCTTTCTGGCGGCGCGAGGCGCAGATCGTCGACTGGATGGTGCCGTTCACCAGCGTCGATGAATCGAACTTTGCCGAGGCCGGCTTCGGCGTACGCTGGTTCGGCGACGGCCGGCTCAATGTCTCGGCGAACTGCCTCGATCGCCACCTGGCGGAACGCGGCGACACGCCGGCGATCCTGTGGGAAGGCGACGACCCCGCCGACACCCGCACCATCACCTATCGCGAGCTCCACGCCGACGTCTGCCGTTTCGCCAACATCCTGAAGGCGCAAGGCGTCGGCAAGGGCGACCGCGTCACCCTCTACATGCCGATGATCCCCGAAAGCGCGATGGCGATGCTGGCCTGCACGCGCATCGGCGCCATCCATTCGATCGTCTTCGGCGGCTTTTCGCCCGAGGCGCTCGCCGGCCGCATCCAGGATTGCGATTCGACCCTGGTGATCACCGCCGACGAGGGGCTGCGCTGCGGCAAGACCATCCCGCTGAAGGCCAATGTCGATGCGGCGCTGACCCATTGCCCGTCGGTGGAGCGCGTCATCGTCGTGCGCCGCACCGGCAACCCGGTGGCGATGCAGCCCGGCCGCGACATCTGGTACGACGTGGCGCGCGAGAGCGTCTCCGCCGTCTGCGCGCCGGAGGCGATGAACGCCGAGGACCCGCTGTTCCTGCTCTATACCTCGGGATCGACCGGCAAGCCCAAGGGCGTCGTCCACACCACCGGCGGCTATCTGGTGTGGGCGGCAATGACCCACAAATATGTCTTCGACTATCGCCCCGGCGAGGTGTTCTGGTGCACCGCCGACATCGGCTGGGTGACCGGGCACAGCTATGTCGTCTATGGGCCATTGGCCAATGGCGCCACGACGTTGATGTTCGAGGGCGTGCCGAATTACCCGGATTTCGGACGTTTCTGGGACATCTGCGACCGCTGGGGGGTCAATATCTTCTACACGGCGCCGACGGCGCTGCGCGCGCTGATGCGCGAGGGCGACGACTGGGTGACGCGGTCCTCGCGGCAGTCGCTGCGGCTGCTGGGGTCGGTCGGCGAACCGATCAATCCCGAGGCCTGGGAATGGTATCACCGCGTCGTCGGGGAACGCCGCTGCCCGATCGTCGACACCTATTGGCAGACCGAGACCGGCGCGACGCTGATGTCACCGCTGCCGGGCGCAACGGCGCTGAAGCCGGGGTCGGCGGCAATGCCGATGTTCGGCGTGGAGCCCGTGCTCGTCGATGCCGAAGGGCAGGAGCTGCACGGCGCCGCCGATGGCAATCTGTGCATCCAGCGCAGCTGGCCGGGGCAGATGCGGACGGTTTGGAACGACCACGCGCGCTTTTTCCAGACCTATTTCACCACCTACCCGGGGCGCTACTTCACCGGCGACGGCTGCCGCCGCGACGCCGACGGCTATTACTGGATCACCGGCCGGGTCGATGATGTCATCAACGTGTCGGGCCATCGCATGGGCACCGCGGAGGTCGAAAGCGCGCTGGTCGCCCATCCCAAGGTCGCCGAGGCCGCCGTCGTCGGCTGCCCGCACAGCATCAAGGGCCAGGGCATCTATGCCTATGTGACGCTCAACGCCAACGAGACCGGCGACGAGGCCCTGCGCGCAGAGCTGGTGAAATGGGTCCGCCACGAGATCGGGCCGATCGCGACGCCCGATGTCATCCAGTTCGCCCCCGGCCTGCCCAAGACCCGCAGCGGCAAGATCATGCGCCGCATCCTGCGCAAGATCGCCGAAAACGAGGTCGACAACCTCGGCGACATCTCGACGCTCGCCGACCCGTCGGTGGTGGCGGTGCTGGTCGACACGCGGAGCCTTGCCGCCTAGACTCCCCCGCAATGGGGAGGGCCAACGATGCCCGGCGGGACGTGACGCGCATATTGGTCGCCGACGACCATCCGATGTTCCGCGCCGCCATGGTGGTGGCGGCGCGGCGGGTGCGGCCCGATGCCGAAATCGTGGAGGCCGGCACGCTGGCGGCGGCGCTCGACGCCGGCCGCGGCGGCGGCTTCGACCTGGTGCTGCTCGACCTCCGCATGCCCGGCGCCGAGGGCTATTCGGGCGTCGCGCTGCTCCATGCCGAACTGCCCGGCGTGCCGATCCTCGTGGTTTCCAGTGCCGAGGCGGCGCAATCGGCGGCGGCAGTCCAGCGCTTCGGCGCGGTCGGCTTCATCGGCAAGGACCAGGATCTCGCCACCATCGAGGCCGCCATCGCCGCGGCGCTGGCCGGCACGCGCATCGCCGCGCCGATCGATGCCGATCTCGACGCCGTCGCCGGCCATGTCGCGGCGCTGACCCCGACGCAGCTGCGCGTGCTGCTCGGCGTGCTCGCCGGCCGGCTGAACAAGCAGATCGCCCACGACCTCGGCGTCAGCGAGGCGACGGTGAAGGCGCACATGACGGCGATCATGCGCAAGCTCGACGTGCAGAACCGCACCCAGGCGGTGCTGGCGGCACGGGCGCTGGGGCTGGCCCATTAGCGGCGCTTTCAGTCTGAGCGGATCAATGCGACTGCAATCGACGCCAGCGCCTATTCCGCGGCTTCCGCCGACCGCCCCGCCAGCCATTGCGCCAGCCGCGCCGGGTCGATCGGCTTGGCGAGCAGCACGACGCCGGCGGCGGCGCAGCGGGCGAGGGTGTCGGCGCTGCGATCGGCGGTGACCAGCGCATGGTCGATGCCCGGTTGCAGCTGCCGCAGCGCGGCGATCAGCGCCAGCCCGTCTTCGGCACCGCCGAGGTCGAGATCGACCAGCGCGGTATCGGCCCCGGCGATGGCGGTGCGCGCCGCGGCGGCGTCGGCCGCCGGCAACGCCACGCAGCCCCAGCTGGATAGCAGCGCCGTGCAGCCTTCGCGGATCGCCGCATCGTCGTCGACGACCAGCACGCGCAGCCCGGCGAGGACGCCCGGTGCGACGACGCGGCGCGGGTTTGCTGCGGGGCCGGTCGCGGCGCCGGTGGCGACCGCCGGCAGCGTGACGGCAAAGCGGCTGCCGCGCCCCGGCACCGACCACAGGTCGATCGGTGCGCCGAGCAGCGCCGCCGTGCGCCGGGCGATCGCCAGCCCGAGCCCGAGCCCGGCCTCGCTGCCATGGCCCAGCCGCTCGAACTCCCGGAAGATGCGGTCCTGGTCGGGGGCGGCAATGCCGAGCCCGGTGTCGCGCACCTCGATCCGCGCCAGGCCGCCGCTGCCCTCGACACCGCCGCGCCGCCGCACGCCGATGACGATGCCGCCGCTTTCGGTGTAGCGCACCGCGTTCGACACGAAATTCTGCACCACCGACCGCAGCAGGTTGCGATCGGTCTCGACCCAGGCGTCGCCCGGCCCCAGCCGCAGCGCCAGCCGCTTTTCCGCCGCCATCGGCGCAAAGCTTTCGACCAGCTCGGCGAGCAGCGTCCGCAGCGAAAACCGCGTCGGCTCGGGCCGGATGCCGCCGGCATCGAGCTTTGAAATGTCGAGCAGCGCGCGCAGCAGCTGGTCGGCGGCGGCGATCGACCGGTCGACGTTGGCGAGCAGCGGCAGGCCGTGCGGGGCGACGTCGCCGGCGAGCGCCGCGGTGAACAGCCGGGCGGCGTGCAGCGGCTGCAGCAGGTCGTGGCTGGCGGCGGCGAGGAAGCGCGTCTTGTCGGCGGTCGCCGCGCCGAGCGCGCTGTTGGCGATCTGCAACTGCGCGGTGCGCTCGGCGACGCGGGTCTCGAGCTCGGCGCGGGCCTTTTCCAGCCCGGCGCGCGCCTCCGCCTCGGCGGTGATGTCGGTGAAGCACATGACATAGCCGCCGCCGGTCATCGGCCCGCCGACGGTCTTGATGACCCGCCCGTCGGGCCGGATGCGTTCGAAGCTGTGGGCGACGGCGCGGCGCATGTGGCCGAGCCGGCGCTCGACATGGCCGTCGACCTCGCCGGGGCCGCACTCGCCGCGCATCGCGTTGTAGCGGATCAGCTCCGACACCGGCGCGCCGACGCGGACGAGGCCGGGCGGATAGCGGAACAGCTCGAGATAGCGACTGTTCCATGCCACCAGACGCAGGTCGCGGTCGACCACCGAAACGCCGGGGTCGATGTTCTCCAGCGTCGCCGCCAGCAGCCCCTTGGAGAATTGCAGGCTCTGGCCGCCCTCGTCGAGCATCTTGGCCACGTCGTCGACGCGCAGCGCCGTGCCGAGCAGCGCCGACGCCATGATGGCGCGCGCCGACGGGGCGCCGACGACATCGGCAATCAGCCGCTCGATGGCGCGGGCATCGCGGCGCTCCACCGGGCGGCTGCGGTCGTGGCCGGTGCCGAGCACGTCGGCGACCGCCGCGGCGCCGGCAAAGCGCCCCGCCATGTCGGCGAGCGCGCCGATGGTGACGAGCCGCGCCGCCGCCTCGCCGGCGAAGGTGTCGACCGGAACGGTGCGCAGCCGCCGCGCCGCGACCAGCGCATAGGCGATGACGTTGCCGCCCAGGCTGACCAGCACGCCGCGCGTCAGGTCGGGCGTGCCGAGCCAGCCGAGCGTCGGCAGCAGCAGCAACGCCGCCCACAGCACCAGCCCGGTGCCGAGCCCGGCGATGGCGGCGCGGGCATCGCCGGTCTGCCGGCGCATCGCCAGCAGCAGCACCGGCGCGAACTGCGCCATCGCGGCAAAGGCGACCAGCCCGATGCCGGCCAGCCGCGCCCCCGGCGGCACCGCCAGCGCATAGGCGAGCGCGACGCTCATCACCGCGACGATGGCGAGGCGCCGGACGACCAGCATGATGCGGCCGATGTCGCTGCCCGGCCGCAGCCGGTGGAGCAGCAGCGGCCCGACGAGATCGTTCGACACCATCGTCGACAATGCGATGGTTTCGACGACCGCCATGCCGGTCGCGGCCGAAAAGCCGCCGAGGAAGACCAGCACCGCCAGCGCGTCGGCGCCCGCGGCGAGCGGCAGGTCGAGCACGAACAGGTCGGGCGCGCTGCCGGCGGGGAGCACGGTCAGCCCGGCCAGCGTGATCGGCACGACCGCCAGCGTGGTGACGGCCAGATAGGCGATGAACGGCCAGCGCGCGGCGCGGGCATCGTCGGGGCCGGAGGCTTCGATGACGCCGACATAGAATTGGCGCGGCAGGCAGATGATCGCCGCCATCGCCAGCAGCGTGATGACGATGAAGTCGCCGCCCAGTTGCGCCGGATCGAAGCGCGCCGACATCTGCACCAGCCCGGCGGCACGCAGCGGGGCGGGCGCCGCCAGGAAGGTCGCCGCGGCGAACACCGCGACGGCGACGAGCGCCGCCAGCTTGACGACGGATTCGACGGCGACGGCATAGAGCACCGATTCGCTGCGGCCGGACAGCGAATAGCTGCGGGTGCCGAACAGCATCGCAAAGGCGGCGAGGATCGCGGCGGTGGCCGCCATCGGCCACGGCCGGGCGCCGCCGGCCAGTTCGACAAAGCCGGTGCCGACCGATCGCAGCTGCAGCGCCAGATAGGGGATGGTGCCGAACAGCGCGAGCAGGGTGACCAGCGCCGCGACGAGCCGGCTTTTCCCGAACCGGCCGCCGATGAAATCCGAAATCGAGCTGGCGCCGTCGTCCTTCACCGCCCGGACCAGCCGCGGGATCAGCCAAGGCACCAGCAGCCAGACGAGGATCGGCCCCAGCGTGATCGGCAGGAAGCTCCAGCCGTCGGCGGCGGCGCTGCCGACGGCACCGAAGAACGTCCAGCTGGTGCAATAGACGGCGAGCGCCAGCGTATAGGCCCAGCGCCGGTATTCGGGCCGGGCGAACCGGTCGCGGCGGCGCTCGACCGCGGCGGCGCACAGGAACAGGAACGCCAGATAGCCGAGCGCCGCGCCCCACAGCGCACTACCCGACACCGGCCTGCCGCCTCCCGATCGCTGTTCCGGTCATCCGCCAGGCTCCCCCCCTCGCGCGGCAGTCTGCGCCTGCGATGGCGCCGGGTCAAAACGGGATTGTTGCCGCGCGCCGTGGCAGGCTACAGCGCTGGCCACGGCTTGGAGCGGAGGCGCTGCGCGATGCAAAACAGGTGGCTGGATCCGGGACAGGTCCGCTGGGCCATCCTCGTGCGCCTCAGCCTGGCCTTTGTATTCGTCCTCGAAGGCTATCAGAAACTCATCCTGCCGCAGGTGCTGGGTGCAGGCCGCTTTGCCAAGATCGGCATCCCGATGCCCGAACTGATGGGGCCGTTTGTCGGCATCGTCGAGCTTGCCTGCGGCCTGTTGATGCTCGTCGGCCTGTGTGCCCGCCTCGCCGCGGTGCCGCTGATCGTCATCATGATCGTCGCCATTATCAGCACCAAGGTGCCGATCCTGCTCGGGCAGGACTGGCTGATGTTCAAGCTGCGCGATCTCGATCGTTACGGCTTTCTCAGCATGACCCACGAGACGCGCACCGATTTCGCGATGCTGATGGAATCGCTCTTGATCCTGCTCGCCGGGGCGGGGCGCTGGTCACTCGATGCGCGGCGCTGGCGCGGCCGACCGCGTGGCTGATGGCGAGACACCCGCGGCCGGCCGCGGCACGGCGGGGGAGGTGTTCCTGGCCTTCCTCAAGCTGGGGCTGACCGCGTTCGGCGGCCCGGTCGCGCACCTCGGCTATTTTCGCGACGAGCTCGTCGTCCGTCGCCGCTGGATCGACGAGGCCGGCTATGCCGATCTTGTCGCCTTGTGCCAGTTCCTGCCCGGCCCGGCGTCGAGCCAGGTCGGCTTCGCCCTCGGGCTGCGGCGCGGCGGCTTCGCCGGCGGGTTGGCGGCGTGGACGGCCTTTACCCTGCCCTCGGCGATCCTGCTGGCGGGCTTCGCCTATGGCGCGGCGTTCCTTGCCGGCCCGACGGGACTGGCACTGGTCCACGGCCTGAAGCTCGTCGCTGTGGCGATCGTCGCGCACGCGGTCTGGGGCATGGCGCGCAGCCTGGCGCCCGATCTGCCGCGTGGCCTGATCGCCGTGGCGGCGTTCGCGCTGGTGCTGGTCGCCGGCGGCGTTGCCGGCCAGCTCGGCGCCATCGCGGTGGGGGCCGTGGCCGGCCTGGCGATCGGCCGCTCACCGACGCCGCCGTCGCAAGTGGCCGGCGGGTTCCGCGTCGGCCGCACGACCGCACTGGCCTGCATCGGCGCCTTTGCCGCGCTGCTGGTGGCATTGCCGCTGGCCGTCGCCGCCACCGGCAACCAGGGCGTCGCGGTGTTCGATGCCTTTTACCGATCGGGCGCGCTGGTGTTCGGCGGCGGCCATGTCGTGCTGCCGTTGCTGCAGGCCGAGGTGGTTCCGACCGGCTGGATCAGCGACGACCGCTTCCTTGCCGGCTATGGCGCGGCGCAGGCGGTCCCCGGCCCGTTGTTCGCCTTTGCCGCCTATCTCGGTTGGTCGATGGCGACAGTGCCCAACGGCATTGCCGGGGCCGCCATCGCGCTTGTCGCGGTGTTCCTGCCCGGGCTGCTGCTGGTCACCGGCGCGCTGCCGTTCTGGGACAGGCTGCGCGCCCGGCCGAACGCGCGGGCGGCGATGCGCGGCACCAACGCGGCGGTGGTCGGCATCCTGGCGGCGGCGCTGTACGATCCGGTGTGGACCGGATCGGTGCGCAATCTCGTCGATGCCGGCATCGCGCTGCTGGGCCTGCTCGCCTTGTTGAAGGGCGCGCGGCCCTGGCAGGTGGTCGCCGGGGTCACGGCCGCGGCCATGGTCGTCGGATGATCGAGGCCTGCGCCCGGCGACCTCGCCAGCAATGTCATTACGCGATTAAAACGAAAGCATGACCGTTTCCGCGCTTTCCCGGCTGCCCGGTGTCCTTGGCCGACTGCCCGTGCGGTTCCTGCTGTCGCTGTGCGGCACCGGCCTCTGGCTCGGCACGCTGTTCTTTGCGGCATCGCTGACCCCGAGCCTCGTCCCGCGCAGCGGCCTGCTGCAGGGGCTGCTGTCCGGCGTCGCCTTTGCGCTCGGCTATGGGCTCGGGGTCGCCGTGCGCGCGGCGTGGCGGTTCCTGGGCTTGCCGGCCTGGGACGACAGCCTTATCGGGCGCTGGTCGAAACTGCTGGCCGCCGTCGCCTGTGCGGCGATCGCGGCGGTGTTCCTGTGGCACGCGTCCGAATGGCAGGACTCGGTGCGCATCCCGATGGGGCTCGATCCCGTGGCTGGCGGGCGCCCGCTGCTGGTGGGCAGTGTCGCGACCGCCTTCGCGGCAATCGCGATCCTCGTCGGGCGGCTGGTCGCGGCCATGGCGCGCGGCATCACGCATCTGCTCGACCGGGTGGCGCCGCGGCGCGTCTCGGCGATTGCCGGGGTCGTCCTCGCCTGCGCGCTGGCCTGGGCGATCGGCAGCGGGGTGCTGTTGCGCGCCGGCATCCGGGCGCTCGATGCGTCCTATGCCACGCTCGACGGCAGCATGGACGACGGCACCGCGCCGCCGGGCGACCCGCTGAAGACCGGCAGTGCCGCATCGCTGCTGCGCTGGGCCGACCTCGGGCGCAGGGGTCGCGACGCCGTGTCGATCGGGCCGTCGCGGGCGGATATCGCGCAGTTCACCGGCCAGCCCGCCATGGCGCCGCTGCGCATCTATGTCGGCCTGAAATCCGCCGAGGCGATCGAGACCCGGGCCGCGCTCGCGCTGGCCGAGATGCAGCGCGTCGGCGCGTTCGACCGCTCGGTCCTTGTCGTCACCACGCCGACGGGCACGGGTTGGCTCGACCCGGCCAGCCAGATGCCGCTCGAATATCTGCACCGCGGCGATGTCGCCACGGTCGCCATACAATATTCCTACCTGCCGAGCTGGCTGGCGCTGATGGTCGAGCCGACCTACGGCGCCGACACCGCCCGCGCGCTGTTTCGCAAGGTCTATGACCATTGGCACAGCCTGCCGCGCGATCGGCGCCCGCGGCTGTACCTCCATGGCCTCAGCCTGGGGGCGCTCAATTCCGACCTGTCGGCCGATCTGTTCGACGTGATCGCCGATCCCCACCAGGGCGCCTTGTGGAGCGGTCCGCCGTTTCCCAGCCGCACCTGGCAGCTGGCGACCCGCGAGCGCGTGCCGGGATCGCCGGCCTGGCTGCCGCGGTTTCGCGATGGCTCGGTCATCCGTTTCCGCGGGCAGCAGGTGGCACCGGGACAGCCCGCCGCGCCATGGGGGCCGATGCGGATCGTGTACCTGCAATATGCCAGCGACCCGATCGTCTTCTTCGACGCCCAATCCGCCTACCGCCGTCCGGCCTGGCTCGATGGCCCCCGCGGGCCCGACGTGTCGCCGGCGTTGCGCTGGTATCCGCTGGTGACCTTCCTGCAGCTCGGGCTCGACATGGCGATCGCGACATCGACGCCGATGGGCCATGGCCATGTCTATGCGCCCGAACATTATGTCGACGCCTGGGTGGCCGTGACCGAGCCGCAAGGCTGGACACCGGCGGCGCTGGCCCGGCTCAAGCGCCATGTCGCGGCGCGGCTGGAGACGGGGGCGGCGGCGGTCGCTGACGCCAGCTGACGGGCGACGGGCCGCGCTAAAGTGCGTCGGCGATGGCGACCAGGGCCTTGTCGACAACCGCGGTGGCCTGGCCGTCGGCGCCCTCGGGCATGTCGTTGGCAAGCGCCGAGAATATCAGCGTGCGGCCGCTTTTCGCCACCAGATAGCCCGATACGGCGCGGGCGGCGTTGAGCGAGCCGGTCTTGGCGAGCAATTTGCCTTCGAGCGGCGTGCCCTTGAAGCGGCTGCGCAGCGTGCCGTCCTGCCCGGCGATGGGCAGCGTCTCGCGCCAAGCGTCGCCCCAGGGCTGGCGGGCGATCCACACCAGCAGCGCCGCCGTCGCGCGCGGCGTGACGCGATTGTACGACGACATGCCCGACCCGTCGGCCAGGGTGAAGCCGGTCGCCGGGATGCCGGCCGTCGCCATCAGCCGTTGCAGCGCCGCCCGGCCGTCGGCGACCGGGCCGCTGCCGGCTTGCCGCGCCACGCGGCGCAGCAGCAGCTCGGCGTGGAGGTTCTGGCTCTGCTTGTTGATGATCCGCATGTCGGCCGCCAGCGGCGGCGCCGGCAGCGACGCCAGCATATCCGGCAGCGGTGGCCGGGGGGCCGGGGCGGTGCCGCGGACGGCGGGATCGTCGGACGGGGCGAGCGGGCGATGCCGGGTGGCGATCGCGCCGGTCACGGTGACGCCGCGGGCCCGCAGCAGGTCGCGCAGCCGCCAGGCGGCGTAATGGGCCGGGTCGTCGATGCTGAAGCGGAGGGTGACCGGCCCGGCGCCGCTGCCGAGCGTGCCGGTCAGGCGGACGAGATCGCTGTTGGGCGCGCGCTCGGCGGCGATCGCCTCGGCGGTGCCGACGACGGTGACGATGCGGTTGTCGATCCGATAATAGGGCGAGGCGGCGACCAGCGGTGTCAGGCCGACGGCGCCCGGCGTCACCGTCGCCGACACCTCGTTGTCGTCGAGCGTCAGTGCGGAAATGCCGGTGCCATAGCGCGACTGGATGTTGTTCCAGCTCATGCCCAGGCCCCAGCGTTCGGCTGGGAACCAGCTGTCGTCACCGACGACGTCGCGGACCCGGCGCGTTCGGGCCGCGACCGCGTCGGCAAGGGTCTGCAGGCAGTCGCTGGCACAGTCGGGCGTGCTCGCCAGTTGGGCGTCGCCGCGGCCGTGGAGGACGACATCGGAGCGCCCGCCGCCGGCCGGTTCCAGCCGCACCCCGGTCCCGGCCGCGGCCTCCTGCAGCGCCGCGATGTCGGCATAGGCAAGTGCGGTCGTGAACATCTTGGTGTTCGACGCGGGAATGAAGCGCCCGTCGGGCGCGATGGCGAGCAGCGGCTCGCCGGCCAGCGTCGTGACGACGAGGCCATAGCGCGTGCCGGGCGGCCCGGTGGCGAGCAGCGCCTCGATGGCCGGCTGCAGCGTCGCCGCCGTGCTGGTGTCTGCCGCTGTTGCCGGCGCGCCGGACAGCAGGAGGGCGAAGGACAGGATGGCGCGGTGCATGGGCAACCCTAGCCGCGCGCGCGGCGGCAAGGCCAGCGGCGTTCGTCCCCCGCGGGTCAACGGCGCGGGCAATCGGCGGGGCGCGGGCGCAGCAGCACCCGGCCGGGGGTAGCGCCGGTGGCCTTGCCGTCGGCAAGCGCGAGGACGCCGTTGACGAACAGCGCATCGACACCGGCGGCGGGAACGCGCGGGTGGACATAGTCGGCGCGCGGCGCATAGCGGCCGGGATCGAGGACGACGACATCGGCGTGGTAGCCGGGGCGCAGATAGCCGCGCCGGGGCAGGTGATAGAAATCGGCAACGGCGCCCGACGAGCGGTGGATCATCGTTGCCAGGTCGATGACCCGGCGTTTCCGGACATATTCGGCATAGAGCCGCGGGAAGGTCGCATATTGGCGCGGGTGGCCGTCGGAGCCGTCGGATCCGGTCATCACCCAGGGCTGGCGCAAGATCAGATCGATGTCGGCATCGGCCATGTTGAACGAGGCCACGGCGGCGCCGGCGGGGCCGGTGGCGTTTGCCGCGGGGCCGGAGGCCCTGGCGGCCGGGGTGCGGATGATGCGGATGGCGGCGTCGATCGGGTCGATCGCCCAGGCCTTTGCCATCGCTTCGAGCGTCTTGCCAGTCCAGGGTTGGCCGGTGCTGGTCAGCAGCAGGCTCGCGGCACCGCCGCGGCGGCGCAGGTTTTCGGCCATTTCGGCCTTGATGCGCGCCAGCGTCGCGGCATCGGCCAGGCGCGCCAGCAGCGCCGTGTAGCCGCCGTCCACCGCCCAGCGCGGCAGCAGCGCCGCGTCGAGGCTCGATCCCGAGGCGTTCCACGGATATTGGTCGGCGGTGACATCGACACCGCCACGCCGCGCCGCTTCGATCTCGGCGATCAACTGCGGCGCCTGGCCGTGGACGTCGACGCCAAGCGCCTTCAGATGCGAGATATGGACCGGCATCCCGGCCTCGCGGCCGATCCGGATAACCTCGCGGGTCGAGGCGAGAAGCCCGATGCTGTAGCTCGATTCGTCGCGCTGGTGGGTGTCATAAAGCCCGCCGCGCTTGCCGGCCTCGCGGGCGACGGCGATGACTTCGTCGGTCTTGGCAAAGCTTTGCGGGGCATAGAACAGCCCCGTCGACAGGCCATGGGCGCCCTCGCACATGGCGCTGGCGACGAGCACTCTTTCGGCGTCGAGCTCGGTGGCGGTCGGTGCCCGGTCGGCCTGGCCGAGCACCCGGCTGCGGACGGCGCCGAAACCGACCAGCGGCACGACGTTGGTGCCGATGCCGCCGGCGCGCAGCCGGGCGGCATCCTTTGCGATATCCGGTGTGCCATAGCCGTCGTTGCCGATGACGATGGTGGCCACGCCCTGCGCCAGCCACGGCAGGTTGCTGCGCGCCGCCTTGTCGGTGGCCCGGATATAGCTGTCGGGGTGGGTATGGGCGTCGATGAAGCCCGGCGCGACGATCTTGCCGGCGGCATCGATGGTGCGGGCGGCGCGGCTGCCCCGTGACGGTCCGACATAGGTGATGCGGTCGCCGCTGATCTCGACATCGCCGACGATCGGCGCGGCGGTGTCACCGATATGGATGCTGCCGCCGCGGATGACGACGTCGACGGGCGGCACCGGCGCGGCACCGATCAGCAGCAGCAGCGCCAGCGGCCGGATCATCCGCGCCTGGCTGCCGGCGGCACCAGCAGGGTGCGGGTCTGCGCCGCGCTGTCGACAGCGGCGCGGCTGAACGGCAGCGGCGCCATCTTGCCCGCGACCCACGGCGCATATTGGTCGCGATAATGCGGCGACTTGGGGTCCGCCGACTGGCCGGGCAGGTTGAGGTAAAGGCTGTTGTCCCAGCCGCCGACGTCGATAACCTGCAGGTAGCTGGCGCCGCCCATGACGCTGTAGCCACGCTTGGCCGGCACCCAGCGGGCATTGACGGTGAAATTGTCGCCGCCCGAACGACCGTCCTCGACCGGTGGAAAGGCTGCGGCAATCGCCGGAATGCGCGCCAGCGGGTGGCCGATGCGGACGCGATGGAGGTCGCCCCAGCGCCAGGCGGCCGGGTCGGGGCCGAGCAGCTTGGTCGCTTCGGCCCAGGCGGTGGTCAGGCTGGCGGCGAAGATGCGGTCGCGGCTTGCCGCCGGACCGGCGCCGAGCCGTGCATCGGGCGTGCGCAGCAGGCGCAGCAGTTCGCCGGCGGCGATGGTCGGCACCAGTTCGCGCGCCGCCGCCGGCACGATGGCATCGAGCAGGCGGTTGCCGAGGTCGCGCCACAGGATGCGGAACAGCGCCGCGGCGCCGCTGTCGACGCCGAGCTCGCCGTTCCAGCCGCGCAGCAGGTCGGCGGCGGGGCCGGGCCGCGCCGGCAGCAGCGCGACGAGTTCGCGCGCCGGGGTGGAAACGAAGTCCTGCTGGAGCGCGGCGCTGTCGGCGACGCTGTGCTTGGGCTGCGCCTCCAGCACGTCGACGATGCGGTCGTAGCGATAGGGCTCGCGAAAGGAAAAGGCGAGCGGCCGCGCCTGCATCGGGTAATCGGCGGGCAGGTTGTTCTGGTTGGCCGATGCGAACCAGCCCCGGGCCGGGTTGTATTCGCGCGGCAGCGCCTCGGCGCCGAAGCGGCCGCCCCAGTCGGAGCGGCCATCGCCCGGCGCCGGCAACAGCCCGTCCTGGCCGCCACGGCGCAGCGGCGCCATGCCGATGACCTGCCAGCCGTGGTTGCCGTCGATGTCGGCGTAATGGAAATTGGTCGGCGACGGGTGCAGCTTGAAGGCCTCGCGCAACGACTGCCAGTCGCGCGCCAGGTTGATGGCGATCATCGCAAAGCCGTCCATGGCGCCCGGCAGCATGGTGACGCTGGCGATGGCGGTGGCGCGGCCGCGGGCGGGATCGTGGCGCAGCACCGGGCCGTGCACCGAATAGCGGATCACGACGCGCCGCGGCGTCTCGCCCTTGACCGCGATCGTCTCCTCGACGGTTTCGAAGCGTTTCCAGCCGCCGCCGTGGGCGTAGCGTTCGGGATCGGCCGGATCGAGCGCCAGGACGAACAGGTCCGTCTGGTCGTTGTGGCTGTTGGTGCGGCCAAAGGCAAAGCGGTCGGTATGGCCCTGCATGATGCCGGCAAGGCCCGGGGACGCGCCGCCGATGACATCGAGGCCCGGCGCCGTCAGGTGGACGACATGGCGCGGCGCCAGGCCGCCGATGCCGAGGTGCGGATCGTTGGCGAGGATGGCGCGGCCGGTGGCGCTGCGCGACGGCGCGATCGTCCAGGCGTTGGAGCCGGCGTCGGATTCCGGCATGCGCACTTCGGGCGTGTCGCGCACCGGGGTCGGCGTGGTGCCGAACGGCAGGGCGCCCAGCCCCTTGTTGAGGATGCCGAGGTCGTCCTCCGAAATGGCGGCGACGTCGAGGCCGTCGGGCACCTTCAGCGTCCAGGCCGGGCGCAGCGGCGCCACCAGCGTATCGAGGTCGAGCCGGCCGATGGCAGCGAGGCGGGCGCGGCGGATCTCGTCGTCGACATTGCCGATCTCGGCGCCGCGGGCGCGGAACAGGTCGTCGAGCGCCCAGCGCAGCGGCAGCGCGCCGAGGATGCGATATTCCGCCGGCAGCAGCGCCGGATCGGCGATGACCTCGTCGATGCGGGCGTTGATGCCGGCGACATAGGCGGCGGCACAGGTGCGGATCTCGGCCGGCACCACGGCGCGTTCGGCGGCAAGGTCGCCGCGGAAATGGAACATCCGCTCGGCATGGTCATGGTCGACGAACTGCGGCCCATAGGCTTCGGCCATGCGGCCCATGGTGCGGCGATGGCCGAGATCGAGCTGGAACAGCCGGTCGCGGGCTGTGACATAGCCCTGGCCGAAAAACGCGTCGGCCTTGCTGGCGGCGCGGATGTGCGGGACGCCGCGGATATCGTCGACGATCTCGATGGGCGCCGCGGCGCCGCGCACGATCGATGTCCGGTCGGGTTTGGGTGATGACGGTGGTGGCGGCGGCGTCCCGGCGGTGCAGGCCGTGGTTGCCAGCATGGCGGTACCGCCGAGAAAGGCGCGGCGGTTCAGCTTCATGCACACTCCAGGACGGGCAATGATCGCACCGTCGCGCCAAGGCTATGCGGTGCGGCCCGGCCACGCAATGCGGTGCCGGCCAATGTGTTGCTGTTTCGAACCGGTCGCCAGAAAAATTCACGGCGCGGTCGAAAAGCGGCGTGTGTCAGCTTGACGCACCGCATTTGCCGCCGCCACCATGTGTGTTCGGCATCAAACAAAGCTGCCGGGGGCGTGGGCGACAGCGGCAAGATCGGCGCCATTCGGCGCGCAACAGCGATCGCAGCCGCTGCGATGCCTGCCAGGGACGTCGGACGACAATGGGGCACGCGCAAGCCCCGACAAGGGGACCACATGCACATCACTGCCAAGCGCCTTCGCACCACTGCCCGCACCGCCCCGATCCGCCTCACCCAGGCCAGCCTGGGCGCGATCGCGCTGGCCAGCCTGCTGCCCGGCGCCGCACTGGCGCAGACTGTCGCTGCCGCTCCGGCGGCAGCCCCCGAGGCGCCGCGCACCGATGAAATGGTCGTCACCGGCACCCGCATCGTGCGCGACGGCTTCCAGGCGCCGACGCCGCTGACCGTGCTGACGCTCGAGGACATCCAGAACACCTCGCCCAGCAACAACATCGCCGATTTCGTCAACCAGCTGCCGTCGCTCGCCGGTTCGACGCGGCCGTCGAACTCGCGACTCAACCTGTCGAGCGGACAGGCCGGCATCAACGCGCTCAACCTGCGCAACCTCGGTGCCGAGCGCACGCTGATCCTGCTCGACGGCCGGCGCTCGGTCGCCTCGACCGCGAATGGCCTCATCGACGTCAACACCATCCCCCAGTCGCTGGTCAAAAGCGTCGAGGTCGTCACCGGCGGTGCGTCGTCGGCCTATGGCTCGGACGCGGTCGCCGGCGTCGTCAACTTCGTGCTCGACAAGAAATACGAGGGGCTGAAGCTGACTGCCGATAACGGCGTCACCAGCCATGGCGACGGCTATAACTATTCGTTCGGGGTCGCTGCCGGCCTCGCCTTCGCCGGCGGCCGCGGGCATCTCCTGCTCAGCGGCGAACTCGCCCATCGCGACGGCATCTTCCAGATCGACCGCGACTGGAACGCGACCGGCTATGTGCGCATCCAGGATCCCGCGTGGACGACCGCCAGCACGACGCCGCGCTACCTCATCCGTCGCCAGGTCGGCGCCGCCAACTCGACTCCCGGCGGGCTCGTCACCGGCTCGGCCGGCGGCGTCGCCAACCGCCTCCGTGGCCTTTATTTCGGTCCGGGCGGCGCGATCAACCAGTACCAATATGGCGCGCTGACCTTCCCCTCGGCAACCGGCACCGCCCCGCCAACGCTCACCCAGGGCGGCGACTGGCGGGTCAATGATTCCGGCCGCCGCATCGGCCTCGACCCCGAGGACGACCGCTACGGCGTCTTCGGCCGCGCCAGCTATGAGATCGCCGACGGCATCACCGTCTATGCCGAAGGCGCCTACAACAAGCAGAAGATCTTCTTCAACGCCGGGCCCAATCTGTCGACGGGCATCAACCTCAACGCCAACGGCTGCGGTGCCGCGGCCACGGCCGCCGCCGCGCCGCTGACCTGCAACGCCTTTCTCTACAACACGCTCGGCCCGGCACGCCTGCAGGGCATCACCAGCGTCACCGTTGCCACCACCGCCGTCGACCTGCCGTTCCGCGCCGTCGACAACCGCCGCGAACTGCAGCGCTATGCCATCGGCGCCGATGGCGACACCGAGATGTTCGGCAAGGCTGCGACCTGGAACATCTATGGCCAGTACGGCCGCGCCGACCTGCGCGAACAGCTCCGCAACATCATGAACAACGGCCGCATCGCCAATGCTACGGCGGCGGTCTTCGCCCCCGCCGGCAACACCGGCGGCTATGCCCCCGGCTCCATCCAGTGCCTCGTCAACGTCGATCCCAATCCCGCCAACAACGACCCGGCCTGTGTGCCCTTGAACCGCCTCGGCGTCGGCGTCGTCGATCCGCGCGTCGCCGGCTATGCGCTCGGCGATCCGTACCGCGACCAGATCATCGAACAGTATAACGCCGCCGCCAACCTGTCGTTCACGCCGTTCGCGACCTGGGCCGGCGATGTCAGCTTCGCCATCGGCGCCGAATATCGCGAGGAAAAGCTGCGCGGCTCGGTGCCGACGGAGTTCCAGCCGATCACCATCGTCGATGCCAATGGCCGTCCCGCCACCAGCAACACCTGGTCGGTCGGCAACTATCTGCCGACCAACGGCAGCTACAACGTCAAGGAAGCCTATCTCGAAACCGTCATTCCGCTGGGGTTCGGCCTGGTCTTCAACGGCGCCGTCCGCGCCACCGACTATTCGACCTCGGGCTATGTGACGACATGGAAGGCCGGCGCCACCTGGCAGCCGATCGACGACTTCCGCCTGCGCGTCACCCGCTCGCGCGATATCCGCGCGCCAAACCTTAACGAGCTGTTCGCCGGCGGCACCGCCAACAGCGATTCGATCCGCAACCCGATCTTCACCGCCGACGGCACCAATGGCCCCGCCAGCTATGCCTATTCGGGCTTCGTCAGCGGCAACCCCAACCTGATCCCGGAAAAGGCCGATTCGTGGAATATCGGCGGGGTATTGTCGCCAAGCTTCCTGCCGGGCTTCAACCTGTCGGTGGACTACTTCCGCATCGATCTCGACCAGGCGGTCACCACCTTCAGCGCCCAGCAGATCGCCGACCTCTGCTATCTGCAGAGCCAGCAGAGCTTCTGCGACGCGATCGCCAACGACCCGATCCGCTCGACGCCGGGCCAGCCCTATCTGCTCATCCGCAGCCAGCCGTTCAACGCCGCCAACCAGCTCGTCCGCGGCATCGACATCGACGCCAGCTATCGCTTCCCGCTCGATCGGATCTTTGCGTCGTCGAACGCCAGCTTCACTTTGCGCGGCATCGCCACCCGCTATATCGACAATCTGCTGGACAATGGCGTGCCCGGGACGGTCATGCTCAATACGGTCGGCATCAACGGCGGCCAGGGCTCGACCCCGACCTGGTTGTATCGCATCACCGCCAGCTATGACACGCCGAGCTTTTCGATCACGGCGGTCGGGCGCGGCGTCAGTTCCGGGCGCTATGCCGCCAACGGCATCGAATGCTCGACGGCCTGCCCGCCGAACGACCCCAATTTCTTCACCTATGATGACAACAGCATCGCCGGCACCTTCTATGCCGATCTCAACCTGACGCAGAACGTCAAGATGGGCAGCACGGACGCCCAGCTGTTCCTCAACATCACCAACGTCTTCGACCGCGGGCCGATCCTGTTGCCCGAAACCGGGCTGGCGGCGAACAGCACCTATTCCGACCTGCTCGGCCGGGCGTTCCGCGTCGGCATCCGCGTGCAGACGCGATGACGGGATGGCCGGCGCGATCGTGTCGATGACCGGCTGATGCGATGACCGCGGCGGGGGCGATCAGCGCGGCGGCCAGTCGGCGGCGCCTGGCGCTGTTCGCCACGCTGGGGTTTTCCGCCGGCCTGCCGTTCTACATGTTCTCGACGGTGCTGGCGCTGCGGCTGCAGGCGCATGGCGTCGCGCTGGTGGTCATCGGCTTCTTTGCCTGGGTGCAGCTGCTGCCGACGCTGAAATTCCTGTGGGCGCCACTGCTCGATCGCTACGACGTGCCGGGCTTTGCGCGCTTCTGGGGCAAACGGCGCGGCTGGATCCTGCTGTCGCAGCTCGGCATCTGCGCGGCGATGGTCGCCATGGCGCTGACCGCGGGCGATGGCCGGCTCGGGCTGACGGCGCTGTTCGCCGTGCTGCTCGCCTTCTGGACGACGACGCTGGAGATCGCCGCCGACGCCTGGCGCATCGAGCTGGCACCGACGCAGGAACAGCAGGGCCCGATCGTCGCCGCCAATATCTGGGGTTACCGGTCGGCGATGGTCGCGGCCGGCAGCGGGGCATTGCTGGTCGCCGATGGCGCTGGCTGGGCGGCGGCCTATCTCGCCGTGGCGGCGGCGGCGTTCGTGCCGTTCCCGCTGCTGGTCGCGACGGCGCCCGACCGGCCCGGTGCCGCGGGGCGGACGTCCGCGCTGCTGCACGGTCTCGCCGCCGCCGCCGCCATCATCGGCGCGGTCGCTGCCGTGGTGGCGGTCGTCGGCTGGGCCGTGCTCGCCGTCGCCGCCGGCATCGGCCTCGATGGCCGGGCCAATGTCACGCCCTATGTGCTGGTCCTCGCCATGCTGCCGTTCGTCGCGATGGCGCTGGCGCTGCCGCGCATCCGCCGGGCGCGCCCGCAATCGCGGCTGCGGCAATCGGCGGTGGTCGGGCCGTATATGGATTTCTTCTGGCGCTATGGCTTTGGTGCGATCGTGCTGATGGGCTTCATCGCGCTTTACCGGATGGGCGACGTGCTGGCGCTCAACCTGTCGAAACCGATGGTGCGCGGTCTCGGCTACAGCCTCGGCGCCATCGGCCGCGCCGACGGGCTGGTGGCGCTGGCGGCGAGCATGGCCGGGGTCGGGCTTGGCGGCCTTCTCGTCATGCGCTGGCGGATCATGCCGACGCTGGCCACCGGCGGGCTGTTCGCCGCGGCCGGCAATTTCGGCTTTGTCTGGCTGGCGGGGCAGCCGCTCGACGAGACGCTGCTTTATATCGCCACCGGCCTCGACCAGTTCGGCAACGGCATGGCCGGGGCGATTTTCGTCGTCTACCTGTCGATGCTGGTCAACCCGCGCTTTCCGGGCGCGCAATATGCCTTCCTGTCGGGCTGGGCGTTCATGCTGCCGCGGCTGCTGTCGGGCGCCGGCGGCACCATCGTCGAAACCATCGGCTATGACAGCTTCTTCCTGCTATCGGGCGTGCTCAGCCTGGCGGCGCTGCTGTTCCTGCCGCTGCTGGCGCGCATCACCCCCCGCAGATCGGACCTGCCCGAATGATCGAAGCCATCGCGGACCGGGGTTTTGCCGCTGCTGCCGCCGCCGTCGCCGCCGCGCGCATCCCGGGCGCGGTGCTCGGCATCGTCACCGCCGATGGCCGGCGTGCGACGCGGGTCGCCGGCCTCGCCCAGCGCGAACCGGCACCGGAAACGCTGACCATCGACCATTGGTTCGACCTGGCGTCGGTCAGCAAGGTCATCGCCACCACGACGATGATCCTGCGCCTTGCCGATGCCGGGCGGCTCGATCTCGACCGGCCGCTGACCGATGCCATTCCCGATCTCAGGCAATATGACGTCGCCCATGCCGCGGAACGCCGGCTGACGTTCCGCGACTGCCTGGCGCACCGCACCCATCTGCCGGCGGTGGAACCGATCTACACCTATGGCGGCGACTCCGATCGGCTGCGCGCCTTCATCCTGCAGCGCGAATGGCGCGCCGGCCCGCCGGTCTATTCCGACATCAATTTCCTGCTGCTCGGCATCGCCATCGAGCGGCTGACCGGCGGCCCGCTCGACGCCGTTCCGCCCGATCTGGCGCGCGGCCCGGGGCTGAGCTGGGGGCCGCCGCCGGGGCCGGCCGTCGCCACCGAACACTGCCGCTGGCGCGGCCGGGTGCTGAAGGGCGAGGTCCATGACGAGAACTGCTTTGCGCTCGGCGGCCGCACCGGCCACGCCGGGCTGTTCGGCACCGTCGCGGGCGTGCTCGATTTCGCCGCCGGGCTGTTGGACGGCTCGGGCGCCTCGCCGGCGATGCTGGCGGCGATCCGCACGCCGGTGGCCGGCGACCGGAGTTGCGGGTGGGAACTGCGCCACCCGGGCTGGTCGGGCGGCGACGCCTGCGCGCCCGGCACCATCGGCCACACCGGCTTCACCGGCACCGGTCTGTGGATCGATTTCGCCCGCGGCCTGGCCTGGACGCTGCTGACCAACCGCGTCCACCCCAGCCGGCATTTCGACAGCGGCATCGTCGCGCTGCGCGCCGCCACCGGCAACAGCATCGTCGCCGGGTTCGACAGCGCCGGGCTGTCGGTGCTGATCGGCGCTACAGCTGGATCGACGCCGACAGCTTGAAGGTGCGCGGCGCGCCCTGCAGCAGCGCGGCGCCGAAGGTGTCGAACGATGACGCCCAGAACCGGCGATTGGCGACATTGTCGACGTTGAAGCGCAGCGTCAGCGGCATTTGCCCGACGATCGCGACATAACGGGCGCCGACATCGAAGCGCGTCCATGACGGGATGGCGAGGGTGTTGGCGGCGTTGACCTGCTGCTTGCCGGTGTGGACGCCGCGCCCGGTCAGCGTCAGCGCCGGCAGGAACGGCAGGTCCCATTCCACATTGGCGTTGAGCAGGTAATCGGGCACGCCGATGGCGCGATTGCCGTCGTTGGCGCCGCCGGCGGTGTTGCGCAGTTTCGCATCGTTGATCGCGCCGCCGGCAATGATGCGCAGGCCGGCGCCGATCTCCCCGTCGAAGCTGAGTTCCAGCCCGCGGTTGCGCTGGGTGCCGAACACCCCGAACCGTTGCCCGGCGGCGGGGTTGCCGGGCGCGACCGGTACGGCAAAGGCGCTTGGCTGTTCGGTGCTGAAGGCGGCGAGCGAGGCGTTGAAGCGACCGAGGCTGAGCTTGCCGCCGACTTCATACTGGGTCGAGCGGAAGGGGGCGAAGACCTCGCCGGGGTTGACGATGGTCGGGTCAATCGGCGCGGTCGGGCCCTGGGCGAGGCCCTCGATGCGATTGGCGAACAGCGAGACGCCGGCGACCGGCTTGATGACGAGGCCGACGACCGGGGTAACGGCCGATTCGTCATAGCGGGTGTCGAGGGCGCCGCCGAAATAGGAGTAGCTCTTGATGCCGATGGTCTGCAGCCGCAGGCCGGCGGTCAGCAGCACGCGATCGTCGAAGACGCCGATGGTGTCCGAGACGAAGACGCTGCCCAGCCGGGTGCGCTGGATCGGAAACGGCTGGTCGAGATCGCCGCCGACGAAGCCGCTGCCGGGCAGCGGCACCGGGGCCGGGTCATACAGGCTGGTGGCAAAGCCGGTGAAGCCGCCGAGGAAATCGAAGGCGTTGCGGTTGACCTGCCAGATCTTCGACGCGCCGACATTGACCTCGTGGCTGATGCCGCCGGCCTTGAGCTTGACGCGCAGCCCGGCCTCGGCGGTCTCGTTGTTGTCGGTGCGCGGCACGAACAGCGCGCTGCCGGTGGCGGCGCCGGTGATCGCATCGGTGACGGTGATGCCGCCATAGATGCCGTCTTCCGACCCGTCGCGGGCGCCGAACGCGGCATAGACCAGGGCGTTGTCCGACAGGTCGTATTCGCCGCGGACGACGCCGAAGACGTCGCGCATCGTCGTATAGGTCCAGGGCTGGCCATAATTGGCATCGGCGGCCGGCACGGCGGGAATGGTGGCGCTGGCTATGGTGACCTTGGGGCGGAGCTGGCGCACCTTGACCTGCTGGAAGGCGAGATCGAGCGAGACCCGGGCGCGCTCGCCGCGCACGTCGAAGGCGCCGCCGATGACATAGGCGCTGCGGAATTCATCGTCGATCGCGACATCGCCGCTGCGCGCGGCACCGTTGACGCGGAGGCCGAACACCCCGTCGGCGGAGCGGCGGGCGACATCGAAGCTGCCGCCGAAGTGCGCGCCCGAGCTGTAGTTCGCCGTCACCCGGGTCAGCGGCGTGTCGCCGGCGCGCTTGGGCACCAGGTTGACGCTGCCGCCCAGCCCCGAACCGCCGGGGGCGGCGCCGTTGAGGAAGGCGCTGGCGCCGTTCAGCACCTGGACCTGTTCGTAGAGTTCGGGCGCGATCAACTGGCGCGGGGTGAGGCCGTAGAGCCCGTCGAAGCCGATATCGTCGCCGAACAGGGTGAAGCCGCGAATGACGAACTGTTCGGCGGCGTTGCCGAAGCCATAGGTGGTGCGCACCGACGGGTCGTTCTCGAGCACCTGGCCGAGCGTCTGCGGCTGCTGGTTGAGGATCAGCGCCTCGCCATAGGATTTGACGCTGAACGGCACGTCGCCCGCCGGCTTGTCGCCGAGGATGCCGACCCGGCCGCCGCGGATGACCTGGGTTTGATTGGCGGTCTGCGCGGTGACGACGATTTCGGCCGGATCGGCTTCGGCAAGATCGGCTTCGGCGGCGAGGGCGGGCGCGGCGAGCATGGTGGCAGCGAGCAGGGCCGCACGGCAGGTGAAGGTGGGCAATCGGGTTACTCCGTTGGAAATGGCGATCAGCCGCGGCGCAGCCAGGCGCGGACGACGATGAGGACGGGAACGGCGAGCGCGACCCAGGAAACGACATTGCGCAGGCCGTCGCCGGTGAGCGCGCTGACCAGCCCGATGACCGTGACGGCGGCAACGGCGGCGGGCACGGCAAACACCGCGGCCAGGCGCTGGCGATCCGGTCGCCGCCGTTCGCTGCCGCTCATGTCGGCACGCCTGCGGCCCCGGTCTCGATTTCGGCGACCCGCGCCCCGGTGCCGCCGCGGCGGCGGCCGAGCCAGAGGTAGAGCCCCGAACCGAGGACGATGATCGTCAGCAGGTCGAGCGCCGCCCACAGCAGCTTCATCGGCAGGCCGCCGTAATCGCCGAAATGCAGCGGCTGCGAGATCAGCAGCGCCTGGGCATACCAGGGCATCGGCCGCACATCGGTCAGCACGCCGGTTTCGGCGTCGACGAGCGCCGGCGTCAGCATGCGCTCGGTCAGCGGCGTGCTGCCCTGGAGGAAGACTGCATAATGGTGCCCGGAGCTGAAGGCGCCGCCGGGAAAGGCGATGAACTGCGGCGTGCTGTCCGGCCGCGCCGCGCGCGCCGCCGCCATGGCGCGATCGAGCGAGCCGTAGCGCTGGGGCGGGAGCGCCGGCCGCCCGGCATAGGCCGCGGTCATCGTTGCCAGCTCGCCGCGCTGCCACAGCTGGATGATCGGTGTCGCCAGCGTGTTGATGACGCCGGTCAGGCCGACGACCAGCGCCCAGGCAAGAACCACGACGCCGAGCAAATTGTGATAGTCGAGCCAGCCGACCCGGCGGCTGCGGCGGCTGCGGATCGTGCCGAAATCGAGCCGGCGCATGAAGGGCGCATAAAGGACGACGCCCGACACGATGGCGACGCAGAACAGCAGACCCATGGCGCCGAGGAACAGCATGCCGGGCAGGCCGAGGAACATGTCGGTGTGGAGTTCGAGGAGGAAGTGCATGACGCCGCTGTCGACGACGGCGCCGGCGGTTTCGCCAGTGGTGCGGTCGAACATCTGCAGCGTCATCGCTGCCGACGGCGCGTCGGGCGACGGCCCGGTGGTGACGGTCAGCAACGGGCGATCATTGTCGAACGCCATGAACAGCGGCACCTCGCCGGGGCGCCGGGCCAGCGCCCTGGCGAGCATGGTGTCGAGGGGCAGCAGGCCGGGCCCGGTTCCCGACGAGGCGATGCCAACGGTGCCAACCGTCGGCGCGTCACCGGTCAGCGTGTCGATTTCGCTGTGGAAGATCAGCGGGAGCCCGGTGACGCAGAGCATCAGGAGGAACGCCGTGCAGATGATGCTCGACCATTTGTGGACGAGGAACCAGGCCCGGATTCCACCGCGCGTCATGCGGCGACCGCGACCGGCTCGGAGTTTCTGATAATCATTATCGTTAGCGGATAGCCGAGGGACGCCGGCGCGACAACAGGGATTTTTACGGAGCCAGCATGGTTCCGCCCCAAGCATCGCTCGACACCCGCCCCGGCTGCCGTCTAAGGCGGCGCACTCTTTTTCGGGACAGGGATGGTGATGGTGTCGCGATTGCTCATCGGCCTGGCGGTCGCCTGGCTGGCGGCGAACAGCGCCGCGGCGCGGGCCGACGATACCCAGCTCTGGGGCTCGCTCATCGCGCAGGGACCGATTGCCCCCGGTGCGGGCGCCAAGCCGATGGTGTGGCTGGAACTGCAGCCGCGTTTCGACGAGAACATCTCGCGGCGCGGCGAGCTGATCGTGCGGCCGGGCTTCGGCGTCCGCCTGGCGCCCGACCTGCTCGTCCTGGCCGGCTATCATTACCAGAATTCGGCGCGCGACGGCGCAGCGTCGGTGACCGAGCACCGGATGTGGCAGCAGTTGAGCCTGCCGCTGATCCGCGACCCGGAGCGGATCATATTGCTCACGCGCTTGCGGCTCGAGCAGCGCATCGTCAACGGCAGCCAGGACCTGGGGTGGCGGGCGCGGGCCATGCTGCGGCTGCAGCTGCCGCTCGGCGGCCGCGGCACGGCGGGGCCATTGTTCTGGAGCGAGGCGCTCGTCGGCCTCAACGATACCGACTGGGGGCAGCGCAGCCGCGTCCAGCAGGTCCGCGCCTTTGGCGGCGCGCTGGTGCCGCTCGACCGGCGGCTGAATTTCGAAGCCGGCTATATGGCGCAGATCCAGCGCGGCCCCGGCGCCGACCGCGTCAACCATGTCGCCAATCTGACGCTCAACTACCGCCTCGGCGACTGACCGCCGCAACGCCGGCGGCGTGCTACCAGAATCGCCGGGCGTCGATCAGTTCGTCGTAGGCCAGCCCGGCCTTGCGCAGCAGCGCGCGGCGGCGCTTGGCGGGCGGCTCGGCCGGCACGGGCAGGCCAAGGTCGGCGAGCAGCCGCGGCGCGGTCGCCATGTCGTTGAGCGTGCCGAGATAGCCCTGCAGGTCTTCGAGCGCGGCCCCGAAGCGCCGGTATCGCCGCGCCGCCTTGCCGCCGGTGAACAGGCTGCCGAGGAATTCGGTCGCATAGCGCAGCTTTTTCGCCGCGATCCGCGCCTCGTGCCGTTCGTCGTCGCCGATATCGACAAGATCGGCGCCGCGCCGCTTGAGCGACCGGCGCAGCCGGCGCAGTTGGTCCGCGGCGAACGCTTCGACAGGTTCGCTGCGCGCCGCCGCCGTGGCCGCGGCGGTGCGCCAGGCGCCGACGGTCAGCCATTCGGCGATGTCGAGCATCACCCGGCGCCCCTCGACATTCTCGAGCCGGGCACGCACCGCGGCATAGGCACCGTCGCGCGCCGCCATGAGCCGATCCTGCAGCGCCGGCGCCTGCGGCTGGTCGAGCAGCACGTCGAGATCGCGCGCCTTGCCGAGCGCCGCCGCCAGTGCCCGCACGTCGTCGCGCAGCGCCGCGAACCGGTCGTCGGCCGCCACGGCCTTGAATAGCGTCAGCGCCGAGCGCAACCGCCGCAGGGCCACCCGGGCCTGGTGCAGCGCGGCCGGGTCCTGGGTCGCCAGCAGGCTGGGCTCGTTCAACCGGTAATGGCGGATGCACGACCACATGATCGCCAGGAACGCCGCTTCGACGGTCGTCGCGGGTTCGAGGACGACCGCATCCGCCTTGGTGGCACCGCTGTCGCCCAGACGATAGCCGCGCTCCGATTTGGTCAGCACGCCGAGCCGCAGCGGCACGATGCTGTCGAATTTGCGCGCCAGGGTGAACAGGCGCGTCACGGCGCCGTGCCGCAGTTCCAGTTCGATCTCGTTGAGCGGCAGTGCCCGGTCCTCGTGCCGGACCTCGCCGACATCGATGGCGATCTCGATCTCGGCGTCATCATCGGCCATGACGCTGGTCGTCCGCTGCACCTCGGTCTGGAACCGCGGCGCGATCGCAGTGTCGAAATGCTGCAGGTCGGTCCCCGCCAATACCGGGATGTCGCCGGCAAGCTCGCACTCGCTTTCGCGGCGGTCGAAGAGGCCGGCGCCGGTGGCGTCGGACTTCAGCGTCTGCACCCGGCGCGCGCCGTCGTGCCGGACGCGCAGCGAGAAGCCCGCGGCCCGCACGGCAGCATCCGCGGTGTCGAAATAAACCGATCGCAACGCCGCCTCATCGGCGACGCCGCCGGCATCGATGACGGCGGCGCGCAGCCGGTCGGCGTCGCCGCGATCGAATTCGAGCTTCAGTTCGATCTCTCGGGGGGTGGTCATGACGGGCCTCGCGACGCGCAGCATGAACCGCCCGAAGCGAAGGTCAATGGTCCCGGCAGGACCTGTCGTGGCCGGCTGCCGGGCGCCATCGACATCAGAAGCTGAAGCGCAGGCCGGCTTCGACGGCGTGGATCTTCAGGCCGTCGATGCGGACCGCATTGAACTGCGGGACATTGCGGACCGTGACGCCGGGGGTAGCGAAATAACGGTAGCCGGCGGTGATGCTGGTGGTTTCGGTGAGGGCGATGCCGACGCCGGCCATCAACTGCCAGGCAAAGCCGGTGCGGTCGCCGCTGATGGGGCCAAAGCTGGTCACCGGGCCGCCAAAGGGCAGGCCGACGGCACCGATGTCCGAGGCGCGGAAGCGCGAAATGCCGATGCCGCCGCCGACATAGGGCTGCAATGGCCCGATGTTGAAGGCCGGATCGAAATAGGCGTTGGCCATGGCGCTCAGCGCCGAGGCGCTGCCGGTGCCAGGCAGCTCGAGACCGAAGCCGCGCGCGCCATCGACGCTGCTGCGGCGATAGCTGCCCTCGATTTCGGCTCGGATCGGGCCGAGGCCGGTGCCGGCTGCAATGGTGAAGGCGTAACCATTCTTGAGATCACCGCTGATGCCGGTATCGGTCTGGATGTCCTTGGGGAAGGTCAGCCCGCCGGTGACGGCAACATAGGGCGCGACCTGCGCTGATGCAGCAGTTGCAAGAAAAGACGCTGCCGCAACAGTTATCGTTGCGGTCGTGATAGTCGATAGCCTCATCAATATGCTCCCGGAATAGTGTCGCGGCGTGTCCACTCCACAACAGCGGCGAGCAATGCTTGTTCCGGTCTTTCCGATGATTTGCGCTGGTGTTGCCCGTCTGCCACACGATCAGTGAGCAGCGCCGTTATTGGATACGCCGGGATATCGCGCGCCTGTAGCCCGCCGTCAGTAATCGCGGTCCCGCGCGGCTTTCTCGGCCTTGCGACGCTCCTTCTCGGCCTTTTTGAAGGCCTTGGCGTCGGCTTCTTCCTGCTTGCGGATGGCGCGCCCGCGGTTGCGGTCGGCTTCCTCCTGGCTGGTCGTCATCATGTCGATGCCGGCGCCTGCCACCTGGAACGGCGCCTTGACGACGGCGACCGCCGTGCTGACACAACCAGCGGCCACAAGGGCCAGCGGCAAGACCAGAAATCGCTTCATGTCATTGGATTAGCATGGCGCGACGCCGCGCGGCACGGCTTTTCGCCCGGTCTGGCCACGCGGGCACTCGACTGGTCGCATCGCCCGGGTTTCGGCGACGTGGTGCGGAACGGTGCCCGAACCGCGCCGTTTACCAAGCCATGCCGACGTCGCCGCCCATCGACCGATCCGAACCTGCGGTGATCCCGCTCGTCGAGGAGGAGTTGCGCATCGACAAGCGCGCCGTGGAGACCGGCCGCGTCCGCATCCATGTCCGCAACGACCAGCACGAGGTGCGCATCAGCGAGGAACTGGTGCGCGGCAACGTCGACATCGAACGTGTCACCATCGACCGCCGCATCGATGCGGTGCCCGACATCCAGGACCTTGGCCACACCATCATCATCCCCATCGTGGAGGAAGTCCTGGTCGTCGAAAAGCGGCTGATGCTGCGCGAGGAAGTGCACATCCGCCGCCGCTCGCGCGTCGACACCCATGAAGAAACCGTGGCGCTGACCCGCCAGCGCGCCGTCGTCGAGCGCGTCGACAGCGGCACCCGACCCATTCCCCCCAGCAGCAAGGACACCTGATCATGCGTACGCTTACCGCAATGTTCGACAGTCGCTCCGAGGCCGAGGCCGCCCGCGACCGGCTGGCGACCGCCGGCATCAGCAACGACGATGTCACCATCCTCGACCAGGGCAGCATCGCCGGCGAGGTCGGGCACGATGCCCAGCCGTCGCGTGGCCTGTGGGAGGACTTCAAGTCGCTGTTCCGCGATGACGAGGACAGCTATGCCGAGGGTCTGCGCCGCGGCGGCTATCTGCTGACCGCCCGCGTCGATGATGCCCAGGTCGACCGCGCGATCGATATTCTCGACGACGAAGGCACCGTCGATCTCGACCAGCGCGCCGAATCGTGGCGCAGCGAAGGCTGGACGGGTGGCTCGGCCGCCGGTGTCGCCGGGCTCGGCCTCGGCGCCGATCGCGATCTCGACAACCGCAGCGATGACTTGGTTGCCGGTCGCGGTACCGACCGCGACGAATTGCTCGGTGATCGCGGTACCAGCCGCGACAACCTGCTCGGTGATCGCGACACGGACCGTTCCGATCGTGACGACGAGACCCGCATTCCGGTCGTCGCGGAAGAGTTGCGCGTCGGCAAGCGCGAGGTCGCGCGCGGCGGCGTCCGCGTCCGTTCCTACATTGTCGAGGAGCCCGTCCACCAGGATGTGCGCCTGCGCGAAGAGCATGTCAGCGTCGACCGGCGCCCGGTAACCGGCGACACGGTGCGGAATGATGCCAGCGACCTGCTGCGCGAGCGCACCATCGAAGTCACCGAAACCGCCGAGGAAGCCGTCGTCGACAAGCTGGCGCGCGTCCGCGAGGAGGTTGTCGTCAACAAGACCGTCGACGAGCGCGTCGAGCGGGTCGACGACACCGTGCGTCACACCGAGGTCGATATCGAGCGGCTGCAGGGCGACGCGCGTTCCGACGACCGTCGTGACGATTTGCGCAACGAGCGCAGCGATGGCCTGTTCGACGATCGCAGCGATGCCACGCGGACCAGCGCCGACTATCGCGACAGTGATCCGACGCGTTCGCGCTGAGGATGACCGGTCGGGGCGGCGTTCGCGTCGCCCCGGTCACGCCCTCACCGTTTAGGGTGGATTGCAGTTTCGTTGAACCAGGAAGGCCCGCAGGCTGAGCTTGTCGAAGCCGAGTCGCAGGGCAGTGCTCGCGGGGGCTTCGACAAGCTCAGCCTGAGCGGATCAACTTGAAGGCAATCGACTCTAGACGGTGAAGCTTTCGCCACAGCCGCAGCTGCCCTTGGAATTGGGGTTTTCGAAGACGAAGCCGGCGGCGAAATCGTCTTCCTTCCAGTCCATGCGGCTGCCGATCAGGTACATCAGGCTGCCGCCGTCGATGAACAATGTGCCGCCTTCGGTGGTCACCGCCTCGTCGCCGGGCTTGGCCTCTGTGACATAGTCGAGGCTGTAGGCGAGGCCCGAGCAGCCGCGCTTGGGTGTCGTCAGGCGGACACCGGCGGCGGGCTGCGGTGCCTTGGCGATGATCTCGGCGATGCGGCGCGCGGCGTTGTCGGTCACCGTGATCGGTGCCGGGCGCGGACGGCGAAGCGTCGTGGTGGCTTCCATCACAACATTCCCATTTCGAGCTTGGCCTCGTCGCTCATCTTGCCGGGGTCCCAGGCCGGATCCCAGACGAGGTTGACCTCGGCCGAGGCGATGCCCGGCACGCTCATCACCCGCATCTCGACTTCACCGGGCATGGTTTCGGCAACCGGGCAATGCGGCGTCGTAAGCGTCATGGTGACGACGCCATGGCCGTCGGCGACCTCGACATTGTAGATGAGGCCCAGGTCGTAGATGTTGACCGGGATCTCGGGATCGAAGATCTGCCGCAGCGCCGCGACGACTTCGTCGACAATCGTGCCACCAGGAGCATCGGCCGCCTCGACCGGCGCCGGCTTGTTCAAAAAGCCTTCGAGATAGTCCGGGTTGCGGGCTTCCATGGCGCGCAGCGGCGGCGCCTTGGGCACTGGCGTCGCCTCGCCGACTTCCTCGATCTCGAATGTGCGTTCGGTCATGCGTCTTTTCCCGAAGTGCCGAAAATCCGTGTCACCCGCTCGATGCCGGCGGCCAGCCGCGCGACATCGTCGAGGTCGTTGTAGATGCCGAAGCTCGCCCGCGCCGTCGCCGGCACGCCGAGCGTCGCCATCAGCGGCTGGGCGCAATGGTGCCCGGCGCGAATAGCCACGCCGCTTTCGTCCAATATGGTACCGATGTCGTGGGGATGCACCCCCTCGATGGCGAACGACAGGATGCCGGCGCTGTCCTCCGGCCCGAACAACGTCACCGAATTGATGCGGCCGAGCGCGCTGCGGGCGGCGGCGACCAGTGTCGCTTCATGGGCGTGGATGGCATCGAGGCCGATCGATTCGACATAATCGACGGCGGCGGCGAGGCCCATGACCCCGGTAATGTGCGGGGTGCCGGCCTCGAACCGCTGCGGCGGCGGGGCGTAGGTAGTGCGCTCGAAACTCACCGTCTCGATCATGGCGCCGCCACCCTGCCAGGGCGGCATCGAGGCGAGCAGCTCGGCCCGCCCCCACAACACGCCGATGCCGGTCGGGCCGTAAAGCTTGTGCCCCGAAAACACGTAGAAGTCGGCGCCCAGCGCCTGCACGTCGAGCTTCAGCCGCGGTGCCGCCTGGCAGCCATCGACCAACAGCAGCGCGCCGACGGCATGGGCGGCGCGGGCGATGCGGGCGACATCGGCAATGCCGCCGAGGACGTTGGAGATATGGGCAATGCTGACGAGTTTCGTCCGCTCGGTCAGCAGCGCTTCGAGCGCGTCTTCATCGATGCGGCCATCGGCGGTCAGCGGCGCCACGTCGATCTCGATGCCGATGCGGTCGCGCAGCAGCTGCCAGGGCACGATGTTGCTGTGATGCTCGAGCTGCGACAGCAGGATGCGGTCGCCGGGCTGCAATCGCTGGCCCCAGCTTTGCGCGACGAGGTTGATGCCCTCGGTGGCACCGCGCACGAAGATGACTTCGGACGGCGATGCCGCGCCGATGAAGCGCGCCACCTTCTCGCGCGCTTCTTCAAAGCGCATCGTCATGGTGGCGGAGCGTTCATAGACGCCGCGGTGGACGGTGGCGTAGTCGACGCCATAGGCGCGGGTGATGGCGTCGATCACCATCTGCGGCTTTTGCGCCGTCGCGGCAGTGTCGAGATAGGCCCAGTTGCCGGCAAGGCCGGGGAAATCATCGCGATGGCGATGGCGCGCCGGGGGCGGGACATGGGCGTTCATGCGAGCAATTCCGTCACCCGGGCTTCCGCCGTGTCGCGGGCCTCGTCGTCGGCGATGCCGGCGAGGGCATCGGACAGGAAGGCGCGGGTCAGCAGCGCGCGGGCCTGCACCGGCGGAATGCCGCGGCTTTCGAGGTAGAACAGCGCGTTGCGATCGAGCTCGCCGACGGTGGCGCCATGGGCGCATTTGACGTCATCGGCAAAGATTTCCAGCTCGGGCTTGGCATTGGCGGTGGCGCCGCGATCGAGCAGCAGCGCCTTGAAGCTTTGCGCCGCATCGGTCTGCTGGCCGGCGCGGGCGACCGCGACCTTGCCGAGATAGGTGGCAGTGGCGGTGCCGCCGGCGACGCAGCGGACGACCTGCCGGCTGGTGGCGCCGGGACCGATGTGGCGGACGGTGGTGACGATCTCCAGCACCTGCTCGCCCATGGCGACGATGACGCCGCCGAGGTCGAAACGCGCGCCTTCGTGCAGCGTCACGTCGAGCCCGACGCGGCCATAGGCGCCGCCGCTGTTGATGATGTGGAAGGCCAGCGATGCGCCGGCGGCCACAATGATGTCGAACTGGCGGATTGTGGCGCTGCCGGGGGCGGCGTCCTGGACGACCATGCGGGTCGCGCACTCGCCGGCGGCGACGGTGATCGCCTCCGGTGCGACCGGCCAGGCGCGTTCGACGGCGGCGATGTCGCTATAGCGCCATTCCTCCAGACGCCGGGTCGGTGCTGCCGTCATGCGGCGATGCTCACATAGCCGTCGCGCTCCAGCGTGTGTGCCAGCTCCGGCCCGCCGGTGCGCACGATACGCCCGGCGACGAGGACATGGACGAAATCGGGCACGACATAGTCGAGCAGGCGCTGGTAATGGGTGATCAGCAGCGTCGCGCGATCGGGCGACCGCATGCGGTTGATGCCGTCCGACACCACGCGCAGCGCATCGATGTCGAGGCCGCTGTCGGTCTCGTCGAGCACCGCCAGCTTGGGCTGCAGCACGGCCATCTGAACCATCTCGTTGCGCTTCTTTTCGCCGCCCGAAAAGCCCTGGTTCACCGACCGCTTCAGCATCTCATAGGGCAGGCCCAGGTCGGCGGCGGCGGCCTTGGCGAGCTTCATGAACTCGGCGCCGCTGGCTTCGGCCTCGCCGCGCAGCGTACGCTGGGCGTTGAGCGCGCTGCGCAGGAACATCAGGTTGGATACGCCGGGGATCTCGACCGGATACTGCAGCCCCAGGAACACGCCGGCGGCGGCGCGCTCGTGCGGCGCCAGCGCCAGCAGGTCCTGGCCGTCGAAGGTCACGCTGCCGGCGGTCACCTCATAGCCGGCGCGGCCGGCGAGCACGTATGACAGCGTCGACTTGCCGGCGCCGTTAGGGCCCATGATGGCATGGACCTCGCCGGCGCCGACGTTGAGCGTCAGCCCGTTGAGGATGGTCTTGCCGTCGATTTCGGCGTGAAGATTGTCGATCTTGAGCACTAACTGGCCTTTGCAGGAACTGCTGCCGGTGCTTCCGCAGCGGTCTGGCGATTGACGATGGTGACGACGGTCTGCTGGCGCAGGTCGTCCTCGATGGTGGCGATCGACGCTTCGGCGACCGCTTTCGACTGGTCGATGGTGAATTTCGGATGGCCGATCTGGTGAAACGCGGTGACGTCGGCCATCAACGAATTGCGCAGCGGCTTGCAGGCGAGGACGACACGGTCACCCAGCGTGCCCGCGGCATCGGTGGTGACGTCGATCGTCTGTGCGCCCCGGGTGATGCAGTCGGCATATTCCTTGGTCGCGCGATCAAGCTTTTTCTGCTGCGCTTCGCCTTCCGTCGACGCGCGTTCGGCCGGCGGCGAGCAGGCGGCGAGCGCCAGCAGGGTGGCAAGCAGCGCGGTTTTCACCCGACCGACCCCTCGAGGCTGATGCCGAGCAACTTCTGGGCCTCGACGGCGAACTCCATCGGCAGCTGCTGCAGCACTTCCTTGCAGAAACCGTTGACGATCAGCGCCACCGCCGCCTCGGCGTCGAGGCCGCGCGACTGGGCATAGAACAGCTGATCGTCGCTGATCTTCGACGTCGTCGCTTCATGCTCGATGATCGCCGACGGGTTGCGGACCTCGATATAGGGCACAGTATGGGCGCCGCAGTCGGACCCGAGCAGCAGGCTGTCGCACTGGGTATGGTTCCGCGCACCCTCCGCCGATGCCGCGACGCGGACCAGGCCGCGATAGGTGCCTTGCGACCGCCCCGCCGAAATGCCCTTCGACACGATCGTCGAGCGCGTGCCTTTGCCCAGATGGATCATCTTGGTGCCGGTATCGGCCTGCTGGCGGTTGTTGGTCACCGCTACCGAATAGAATTCGCCGACCGAATCCTCGCCCGACAGCACGCAGGACGGGTATTTCCAGGTGATGGCGCTGCCGGTTTCGACCTGCGTCCAGCTGACTTTCGACCGCTTGCCGAGGCAATTGGCGCGCTTGGTCACGAAATTATAGATGCCGCCGAGGCCGTTGGCATCGCCCGGGTACCAGTTCTGCACCGTCGAATATTTGATCTCGGCATCGTCCATCGCCACCAGCTCGACAACGGCGGCGTGCAACTGGTTCTCGTCGCGCATCGGCGCCGTGCAGCCTTCGAGATAGCTGACGTGCGAACCCTTGTCGGCGATGATCAGCGTGCGCTCGAACTGGCCGGTATTGGCGGCATTGATGCGGAAATAGGTGCTCAATTCCATCGGGCAGCGCACGCCTTCGGGGATGTAGACGAACGTCCCGTCCGAAAACACCGCACTGTTGAGGCAGGCAAAATAATTGTCATGCTGCGGCACGACGCTGCCGAGCCACTTGCGAACCAGGTCGGGATATTCCTTCACCGCCTCCGAGATCGACCGGAAGATGACGCCGGCGCGCTCCAGCTCGGCCCGGAAGGTCGTCGCGACGCTGACCGAATCGAACACGGCATCGACGGCGATGCGCCGCGAACCCTCGACACCGGCGAGCATTTCCTGCTCGGCGATCGGAATCCCCAGCTTTTCATAGGTGCGCCGGATCTCCGGATCGAGCTCGTCGAGCGAACCGATGGTCGGCTTGGCCTTGGGCGCCGCGTAATAATAGGCGTCCTGGTAATCGATCGGCGCGATGTCGAGCTTGGCCCAGTCGGGGGACTCCATCGTCAGCCACTTGCGATAGGCCTTCAACCGCCAGTCGAGCAGCCACTGCGGCTCGGCCTTCTTCGCCGAGATATAGCGCACCGTGTCCTCGGACAGCCCCTTGGGCGCCATCTCCGATTCGATGTCGGAGGTGAAACCCCATTTGTAGGTCGCCAGGTCGGCGACGGCGGCGCGCGCCTCGGCATCCTGGACGGGCACGGCGAGATCAAAATTGTCGGTCATGCCACCACCTCGCCAACGATTGCCGCCGGCACAAGTCGCGCTGCCGCCGCAGGGCGCAGCAAATCGGCCAGCGTCACGGCATCGAGCGCGGCGCGCACGGCCTGGTTGATCGGTCCCCAATGGCCACGAACGCCGCAGCGACCCTCGATGGCGCAATCGCCGGTTTCGCCAGAGACGCAACTGGTCAACGCGATCGGGCCGTCGACGGCCTCGACAATGGCCGCCACGCTGATCGTTTCGGCCGGCCGGGCGAGGGTGAAGCCGCCGGCAACGCCGCGCGAGGCCAGCAGCAGGTCGGCCCGCGCCAGCGTTCCCATCAGCTTGGCAACGGTCGGGACCGGAATGGCGGTTGCCTCGGCCACCCGCGCCGCCGACAGCCGCGCCTCGGGCGCACGCGCCGCCGCGGTCATCACGACCACGGCATAATCGGCAAGGTTGGTAAGGCGGATCAAGCGGCAGCCCTTAAAGCGGATGAATATGGTCCGGCTTATGTGGGGCGGGCGGCGGCGGTGTCAACGCGCAATTGCGGTGAAGCGTTTTGGCGGCACCGGCCCGCGCGCAGCAACCGACCCTAGCTGTAGCGGGCGAGCTTGTGCATTTCGGGCAGCAGCGTCCGGCGCACGATGGTCAGGCGCATCAACGGCGCCGCCTCGATCATGAAACGGCTCGGAGTCATGCCGACGAACTGTTTGAATTCCCGGATGAAATGCGGCTGGTCGTAATAGGCATGGGCGGCCATGTCGGCCCAGCCGGTGGCCTCGCCGTTGCCGAGGCGGACCGCGGCGTTGAGCGTCCGGTATTTCCGCGACAGCATCTTGGGGGACGCGCCATAGATGCGCTTGGCCAGCCGCTCGACGGAGCGCGCCGACATGCCGGATTTCTCGATCAGCGTATCGACGTCGGGGTTGGGCGAGCTGGTCAGCCAGTCGTCGGTCAGCGCGGTGAACCAGCGCGGCGTGGCATGGGCATGGGCCAGCAACCCCAGGAAGAAGCGATCGGCGGCGGCAACGCGCTCGGCATCGCTGCGCGCCATCAGCATGTCGCCGAACACCGTGTCGGCGGACGGCCCGACGACACCCGACAAATCGACAACATCGTCGGCATAGCGATCGGCCGGCTCCCCGATCAGCGTCGACCAGCCTTCGGGCAGCACGCCGACGCCGAACAGATGCAGCGGGCCGACCGAGGAATATTTGGCCGATCCCGTCGTCGGACCTTGGACATGGACCGGCCCCGGCGTGCGGGTGTGGCCGTTGATGAAGCTGTTGGTTGGCTTGCCGCAGGTGACGATGCGAATCTGCGGCAATTCGGCGCGCATCAGGTCGCTGAAAATCGCATCATTCGACTCGAACCAATAGTATGAAGACAGGTACCGCCGCAGCGGCGCCGCCGGGGTGAAATAACGGATGCTGACCACGCGACTGACCCCCTCACGCCACAACATGAATGACGTAACCATGGGAAGGTTACAAAGCTGCTAACCAAATTCAACCTGATCGTTGAAGGCTGGCGGCCCCCTTTCCGCCAAAGCGGAAAAAAGCGGCCCGGAACAGATGCTTCCGCTCCGGGCCGTTAAGGTAAAGGATGCGTGGCAGCAGCAGGTTTGCCGCTGAGACGCTCCCTTCGGGTCGCAGAAAGCGGTTTAGGAGCAGGTGATTCGGAAATATTGTAAATATCCGCCAAAAGCGTCGTGACCCGATCATAAATGCCATGACGCCTGTCCGGCGACCGCGCGGTCGGGGCGATCTGCCGGCATGATCGTTGCCGCAGGGAACCGAATGTGGCTAAAAGTGTAGGCTAGGGACCAACCCGAGGGAGACTAGATCATGTCGTCTGCACCGTTCGCGCGCCTTTTGCTCAGCGCGGCCATATTGACCAGCGTTGCTGCCTGCGGCGGCGATACATCGACGTCGACGACGACATCGACTGCAACCACCGAGACCACGGCCGCAACCCCAGAAGCCACGGCTCCTGCCGCAGCGCCCGCCACCGAGACCGCGGCGGCACCGGCCGCCGGTGTCACCCTTGCCTCGCTGACCGGCGACGCCACCAAGGGCGAGCAGGTTTTTGCCCAGTGCAAGACCTGCCATGTCGCCGAAGAAGGCGTGAACCGCGTCGGCCCCTCGCTCTGGGGCATCGTCGGTCGCCAGGCCGGCAGCGTCCCCAACTTCAAATACTCGCCCGCCAACAAGAACAGCGGCTACACCTGGACCGAAGAGCAGCTGTTCACCTACCTCGAGGCGCCGCAGAAGGTCATGCCCGGCACCTACATGGCCTTTGCCGGCCTGAAGAAGCCGCAGGATCGCGCCGATATCATCGCGTTCCTGAAGACCAAGGCCTGACATCAGCGGGGGCGAGGGAAATCCCTTCGCCCCCGCCCAAGGCTAAACGAACGGCCGGTTGAGCACCACGACCGCCGCGTTCAACAGCCCAGCAAAGGTGACCCACAGCAGATAGGGCACCAGCAGCCAGGCCGCGGTGCGAGACACGCGGCCGCACGCGACGATCAGCGTCGCGATCGATGCCCACAGGATCCAGACCTCCCAGCCGGCGAGATCGGGACGCTGGGCGCGGAAGAACAGAAAGCTCCACAACAGGTTGAGAAACCCGTTGATCGCGAACAGTCCGATCAGATTGTTGGCGCTGTCGCGCGTAGGTGCCGCCATCCAGGCCGTCACCGCGGAAATGGCGCACAGTCCGAAGATCAGCGTCCAGGCCGGACCGAAGGCAATGTCGGGCGGCGCCCAACTCGGCTGCCTCAGCCCCTGGTACCACGGCCCGAGCACGGTGATCGTCGCCCCCAGCGCCGCGATCAGCGACGTGGTGACGGCAGCGACCGAGGCGGGCAGGAACCAGCGACCGGCGTTCATGCCGGCCGCACCGCCATCATCCGCAACTTATGGCCGGGCACTCGCGCCTTCCTTGGATTTGCCGGAAAACAGCGCGCCGAGCAGTTGGCCGGTATCCTTCAGGAAGATCCGGACATGGGCCATCGGCTTTTTGCGGACCAGTTCCTTGTTCATGTAGGATTCCCAGGTCAGCTGCTGGATATCGGGATCGCGGCACAGCTTGACGAACCGCTCCCGCATATTGTCGCTGCGATACCAGAACCACTGCATGATCCCGAGCACCATGAAGACCTTGCCGTGCGTCTTCATGAACTTCTTGCGGGCAGTCTTCAGCGCTGCGGCATTGCCGGTGCGCAGGAACTCGCCCGCCGATTCGGCCGCCAGGCGGCCGGCGGTCATCGCGTAATAGATGCCTTCGCCCGAAGCCGGCGCCACCACCCCGGCGGCGTCTCCGGCGACGATGACATCTTTGCCATTGTCCCAGCGCTTGCGCGGGCGCAGCGGGATCGGCGCGCCTTCGACCCGGATCGTCTTGAAGGCGTCGAGGCCGGTCTGCTCGCGCAGCCGCGCCACGGCGTCGCGCATGGCAAAGCCCTTGACCGCGCTGCCGACGCCGACGCTGGTCTTGTCGCCGTGCGGGAAGATCCAGGCATAGAAATCGGGGGACAGATGGCCCTGGTAATAGATGTCGCAACGCCCGCCTTCAAAGCCGCGAAAGCCCTCCGGCGGCGATTCGATGACTTCGTGATAGGCCGACACGAAGCGCGGCTTGTCGTTTTCCGGCAGCGACGCGCGCGCGACGCCGGAATTGCCGCCGTCGCAGCCGATGACGACGCGGCCGCGCACCCGCACCGGTTCGCTGCCGCGCTCGGCGCCCTTGGGGCGATAGGCGATGACAGCGGTGCCGTCGGCGTCGCGTTCCAGCTCCTCGAAGGTGCCGTCGATCCGCGTCGCGCCGTTGGTGGTGGCGCGCACCCGCAGCCATTCGTCGAAGACTTCGCGATCGACCAGCCCGACAAAGCCGTCGCCGACCGGCATGTCGACCGCCAGGTTCGACGGGGCGACCATCCGCGCCGAGGTGGCACGCGCGCACAATTGGTCGAGCGGCACCTCGAAATCCTTGAGCAGCCGCGGTGGCACGGCGCCGCCGCATGGCTTGATGCGCCCGGCGCGGTCGAGCAGCAGCACCTTGTGGCCGGCGCGCGCCAGGTCGTCGGCGGCGGTGGCGCCCGATGGGCCGCCGCCCACCACGATGGCGTCGAATGTGTCGGTCATGCGATGGCCTCCCTCTGGATGCTGGATCTGCTGTTGTCGTTGAGGCGCGACGCGATCAGCGCAGCACCCAGGAACATCACCGCCTCGATGGCGAATACGGTTTCAAAGGCCGGGCCGTCGGCGCCGAACAGGCGGCGCCCGACATCGACCGCGCTGGCGCCGAAAAAGCCGCCGAGCCCGAAGGCGGCGGCCTGCGCCGCACCCCATAGCCCCATGCGGATGCCGACATGGTCGGCGCCGCCGCGTCCGGCGAGGTCGAGCATCGCGCCGATCGCCGCCACGGCGAAGACACCATTGGCAAAGCCTAGCGCGAACACCGTCGGCGCCAGCGGCCAGCCCGGGCCGACCGTCGCCGCCATGGCGAGCGCCGCCAGCGCCACCGCCGAGCCGATGCAGCCGCCGACGATCCAGCGTTTCAGCTTCAGCCCGGCACGGCCGCCGAAACCATGGCCGGCAACGCCGACGAGAATCATGCCCAGCAGCACGCCCTGGTGCTGGACGCCCGACAGCGATGTCGACTGGCCGGGGGTCAGGCCGAAGACCAGCCCGGCAAAGGGTTCGAGGATCAGGTCCTGCGTCGCATAGGCGAGCATGGCGACGAAGACGAACAGGCTGAACAGGCGGGTGACCGGATCGTCCCAGATGCCGCGCAGCGCGTCGCCGAACGCCACCGCCGGCGCCCGGTTCGCGGCGGCGGGCGCGGCCCGGCCCTCGATGCCGATGACGCCGAGGCAGGCGATGATGAAGGCCCCGCCGGCGACGCCGATCGCCACCTGCAGCAGCCGTTCCGGCGAATAGGGCTCGAGCAGCCGCCCGGCGACGCCGGCGGTGACGACGATGCCGAGGATCATCATGATCCAGGTCAGCGAGGCAGCGGCCGCGCGCCGCGCCTCCGCCGTCCGGGTCGCCAGCAGCGCCAGCAGGGACGTGCCGGCGGCGCCGACCCCGGCGCCGATCATCGCATAGGCGAGGATCGACAGCGCCAGCGCCGGCGCCAGCGGGCCGTCGAGCATCAGCGTCGCCTGGGTCGCCAGCACGCCGCCCAGTGCCAGCACCGCCATGCCACCGATGATCCAGGGGGTCCGCCGCCAGCCGATGTCGGAGCCATGGCCCCATTTCGGCCGGCTCAGCTGGACGGCATAATGAAACGCCACCAGCCCGGCCGGCAGCGTCGCGGCCTGGGCATATTCGACGACCATGACGCGATTGAGCAGCGACGTCGCCAGCATCACCACCGCGCCGATGGCGCTCTGCACCAGCCCGAGCCGGGCGATGCCGACCCAGGACAGCGGGGCGGGTGCCGATTTCACCCGGCCAGCCCCCGCAACCCGAAGGCCGCGACCAGCATGCCGAGCACATAGAGCGAAGTGCCGGTGGCGTTGTAGAAAGGCGCGTGCTTCGCCGGGTCCGACAGCAGCCTCTGCATCAGCAGGAACTGGCAAGCGATCGACAGCATCACCAGCGCCGACGGGAAGACCGCCCCCCAGTTCGCCAGCAGCAGCGCGACGACGAGCTGCGGCAGCGCCATGGTGAAGCAGGCCACCAGCGCCGCCCGGCGTTCGCCGAGCATCACCGGCAGCGACCGCACATTGCTGACGCGATCGCCCTCCACCGCCTTGAAATCGTTGAGAACCATGATGCCATGGGCGCCCGCGGCATACAGCGCCAGTACGGCAATGATGCGGCCGTCGGGCAGGCCGCCGACCATCACGGCGGCGCCGGTGAACCAGGTCAGCCCTTCATAGGCGGCGGCGCAGACCCCCGGCCCCCACCAGCCATTGGCCTTGGCACGGATCGGCGGCGCGCTGTAGATCCAGGCGAGGAACACGCCGAGCACGGTCGCCGCGCCGACGACCGGGTTGATCGCCCAGCCGACGACCAGCGACACGATGGTGCCGGCAATGGCGATATACAGGCCCCAGCGCCCCGGGATCCGCCCCGACGGGATCGGCCGCTGCGGCTCGTTGATCGCGTCGACGTGGCGGTCGAACCAGTCGTTGATCGCCTGGCTGTTGCCGCACACCAGCGGCCCTGCCAGCAGCATGCCGGCGACGAGAAACCCCCAGCGGTCGGCGAGCGGGACGCCCGACGACACCACGCCGCACATGAAGGCCCACATCGGCGGAAACCAGGTTACCGGCTTCAACAGTTCGAGCACGTCGCGCGGCCGCGGCACGCGCCGCTGCTCGATCGGAAGTGTCACCGCATCCATGAGTGTAAGCTAGACTTGACACAAACAGGCGTCAACGGAATTGGGCGACAAAAAGGCACCGGCATTGCCGCGGTGCGCGCCGTCGCCTTGTCAGTCGTTGTCCGACAGATTCCCGAGGCCGTGGCGATGCAGCTTGGAATAGAGGCTCTGCCGCGACAGGCCGAGGATTTCGGCGGCGGACGCGCGGTTGTCCGACGTGTAGGTCAGCGCCGCCTCGATGCACAGACGCTCGATCAGATCGGTCGATTCGCGGACGATTTCCTTCAGCGAGACGCGGCCGACGAGCTCGGTCAGCTGCTCGACCGAGCGCGGCACCTGGCGATCATCGGTCACCGCCACCGGCGTACGGCCGACAACCCGCAGGCTGAAACCATGGCGAATCGCACCGGCATCATCGGTTGTCACCGCCGAAACCTCGACGTCGGTTTCGGCACCGACGGCGCCGTGGACCACGGTGGCAAAGCCGCGCACGCTGCCGTGATCGCGCAGTTGCGATTCGAGCAAGGCGACGTCGATGCCCGGGCGGCCGAGGAACTGCGTCAGCGGCCGGCCGCGGATATCATCGGGACGCGGTTGCTGGACAAGGTCGAGAAAGGCGCCGTTGGCCGCCAGCACGGCGAGCGCGCCGTCGGTCAGCACAAAGGCGTCGGGCATGCGCTCCAGCACCTCGTCGAGCGGGCGCTCCGACCCGGCAATGCCTGGCGTCAGCAGCGGCGCCAGCCGGACCAGCAGGGCATTGCCGCGATCCTGGCGGAACAGCGTTGCCGACACCCGCGCCGGCTGGCCGTCGGCAAGGCGCAGCCGGCCGGGGTGGCGCTGTTCCGCAGCGGCGGCCGCGCCGACCAGCGCAATCGCGGCTTCGCGGTCGTCGGGGTGGATGATAGCGGTGAACGGCGTCGTGTCGAGCGGGCCGGTGCCGAGCCCGGCGATGCGTCGCGCCGCCGGATTGGCCTCCAGCAGGCGCCGGCTGGTGGCATCGATGACGATGATGGCCTCGGGCGCGCTGTCGAACAGCAGGCGATAGCGCGCCTCCAGCTGGCGCAGGCGCAGCGAGTCGCGCTCCATGGCCTGCTGGGCGCGCAACAGCCGTTGCTGCATCGCGGCGGTGGCGCGCACGTCGCGGCCGATGGCGACGATGCTACCGTCCTTGCCGCTCGGCATGGCGAGATAGCGGACCGGCAGGTCGCCCGACGGGGTTTCGTGGTTGACCTGGCGCCAGCGCCCGGGGACGCCGCCGCCCGACAGCATCTCGTCGATCTTGATGCGGTTTTCCGGGGCGACAGTATCGGCCCAGGGCCGGTCTACCCAGTCGTCGAAGCCCTGGCCCGACAGGTCGTCGCCGCCGATGCTGACATCACGGATGATGCCGTTGCCGTCGATCACCAGCGCGATGTCGCACGCCGCCGCCAGCGCCTGCGTGGCGACGTCCGCCGGCAAGGCAGCAAGGCCTCCCGTCAACGTTTCCGTTGTGCGGTGCCGGTGTGTGGCCGTGCGCGCGTCCATGGCTGGTGCGGGCCATCTCCTGTGCTATCGCGAATTATCGCAGGTGGGTATCAAAGCCAAAAGTTACAACACGTCTCGCAGCGCGTGGGTCCCGGCCGCAAGCCGCCGGGTCAAAAGTGTTTCGGCGAGGGTGACCGCCAGCTGGCCGTCGGCAGCGGTGCCGTCGGCGCCGATCTCGGTCGCCAGCGCCGGCTGTTCGGTGAAGACGCGGCCACCGACCAGCACCAGCACCGCCGGATTGCGCGAGGCGCGGCGGATGGCGGCAATCGTGCGGGCCAGCGGCGCCGCGTGGCGCTCGACGCTGACGGTGATGCCGATGATGTCGAACGACCGGCCGGCGGCCAGCGCCACCAGCTCGTCTTCATCGAGCGCCGGGGCGCTCCACGTCTGCCAGCCGGCGCGGCGGAAAAATTCCTCGACGATGATGGCGCCGAAACCATGCTGCTCGCCCGGGGCGGGAGCGAACAGCGCGCGGCGGTCGACACCCTCGATCGGGGCGATGCCGGGCAACAGCGCCGACAGGGCGTGGACGATTTCCTGCAGCCGCCACAATCCCATCGTCACATCGACGAAATCGCAGGCGTCCTCGTCCCACCAGCTGCCGAGGCGGCGGGCGGCGGGCGCCAGCAGGTGCAGGTAGGCGGTCTCGACGCTGACGCCATTGGCCATCAGCGATTCGACCCGGGCCAGCAGCGGCCCGACCTCCTCGGTCAATGTCGCGGCGGCGAACTGGTCGGCATAGCCGTCCGGGATGCCGGCGTTGGGCACAGCGAGAGTGGGCGGCGACAGCGCCGGGTTGCCGTGCGCCAGCAGCAGGCGCGGGATGATGTCGGATTCGATGACACGAGCGAGCGCATCGGGGCTGGCGCCCTCGCGCGTTCGGAAGGCGGCGCGCCTGGCGCGATCCCAACCGCGACTGGCAGCGCTGCGCGCCTCGGCGACGATGTCGAGCATCGACGTCATGTCACGACCCGCCACATCGTGCGACCGGCCATGATCGTTCGGCTGTTGCCGAAATGCTGAATCCCCATGTCGCAAGGCTATCCAACCGCTCCCTCGACCGCAAGCATCTGAGTGTGCGCTGCACAACGATATGTCAAATCTTTTTGACGTAAAGTCAGGTTGACACTCTTTCGGCGGGTGTTAGGTTTCGGGGCAGGGGAGTGATGGCTTGACGACGCGTACCAACAAGGCAGTGACAGTGCAGGGAAATCGCCCGCTATATACGGCCGAGGAACGCGCCCGTCGCGACGCGTCGCCCTGGACCCTGGTGCAGGGCGTGCTCGCGCCGGTGCAGTTCCTGATCTTCGGCGTCAGCCTGTATCTCGTCATCAACTACTTGCGCACCGGCGAACATCACGACGCCGCGATCTGGTCGGTCGTCGTCAAGACAATGGCGCTCTACACCATCATGGTCACCGGCGCGATCTGGGAAAAGGTCGTCTTTGGCCGCTATTTGTTCGCGCCGTCCTTTTACTGGGAAGACGTGTTCTCCATGCTGGTGATCGCGCTGCACACTGCCTATCTGGTGGCGCTGTTCGGCGGCTGGCTCGACGATCGGCAACTGATGCTGCTCGCGCTGGCGGCCTATGCGACCTATGTCGTCAACGCCGGCCAGTTCATCTGGAAGCTGCGCATGGCCCGGTTGCAGGGTGCCGGCGACGCCCGTTCCGAAACGACGACGGCGGTGGCCGCATGACGGTGGCGCTGGCCCCCGCAGCCCGGATCGAATCGCCGCCGGTGCTGCGCGAACGCGGCCAACGTGAAGTTTTTTGCGGGCTGACCGGCATCGTGTGGCTGCATCGCAAGGTCCAGGATGCGTTTTTCCTGGTCGTCGGCAGCCGCACCTGTGCCCATCTGCTGCAATCGGCCGCGGGGGTCATGGTCTTTGCCGAGCCGCGATTCGGCACCGCAATCATCGAGGAGCGCGATCTCGCCGGCCTCGCCGACGCCAACGAGGAACTCGACAAGGTCGTGCATCGCCTGCTGGCGCGCCGGCCGGAGATCAAGCTGCTGTTCCTCGTCGGCTCGTGCCCCAGCGAAGTCATCAAGCTCGACCTGAGCCGCGCCGCCGAGCGCCTCAACGTCACCCATGCCCCCAACGTCCGCATCCTCAACTATTCGGGCAGCGGCATCGAGACGACCTTCACCCAGGGCGAGGACGCCTGCCTCGCCGCGCTGGTGCCGGAAATGCGCGAGGATGCGGCCAGCCAGCTGCTCATCGTCGGCGCGCTGCCCGATATCGTCGAGGACCAGTTCCGCCGCCTGTTCGCCGAGCTCGGCATCCGGCGCGTCGACACGCTGCCGCCGCGCCGTGCCAAGGACCTGCCCGGCGTCGGCCCCGGCACCCGCTTCCTGCTCGCCCAGCCCTTCCTCGGCGACACGGCGCGCGCGCTCGAGACTCGCGGCGCCGTCCACCTGCCGGCGATGTTCCCCTTTGGCGCCGAGGGCACCACCGCCTGGCTGCACGCCGCCGCCACCGAATTCGGTATCGACGAGATGCATTTCCGCAGCGTCGTCGCGCCGGGCCGTGAACGCGCCAAGCGCGCGCTGGCTCGTCATGCCGAGCGGCTCAGCGGCAAGTCGATCTTCTTTATGCCCGATTCGCAGCTCGAAGTGCCGCTGGCGCGCTTCCTCGCCGCCGAGCTCGGCATGACGATCGTCGAGGTCGGCACGCCCTACCTCCACCGCGGCCATCTCGCCGACGATATTGCCGCGCTGCCGGCCGGGACGCAGATTTCCGAAGGCCAGGACGTCGACAAGCAGCTCGATCGGGTCCGTGCGGCGCGGCCCGACCTCACCGTCTGCGGCCTCGGCCTCGCCAATCCGCTGGAGCGCGAGGGCCTGTCGACGAAATGGGCGATCGAGCTGGTGTTCTCGCCGGTCCATGGCTTCGAACAGGCCGGCGACCTCGCCGAACTCTTCGCGCGGCCGCTGGTCCGCCGCGACAAGTTGATGGTGTGACCCGGTGCAGCTGACCGTCTGGACATATGAAGGCCCACCGCATGTCGGGGCGATGCGCGTCGCCACCGGCATGAAGGGCCTGCACTATGTGCTGCACGCGCCGCAGGGCGACACCTATGCCGACCTGCTGTTCACGATGATCGAGCGCCGCGGCGAGCGGCCGCCGGTGACCTACACGACCTTCCAGGCGCGCGACCTCGGCACCGATACCGCCGAATTGTTCCAGAAATCGGCCCGCGACGCCTATGAACGCTTCCAGCCCGAGGCGATGATCGTCGGCGCCTCGTGCACTGCCGAGCTGATCCAGGACGATCCCGCCGGCCTGGCGCTGACCATGGGCCTGCCGTGCCCGATCATCGCGCTCGACCTGCCGAGCTATTCCCACAAGGAAAACTGGGGCGCCGCCGAGACCTTCTACCAGATCGTCCGGCAGCTCGCCGACAAGGCGCGGGTGGCACCGGCGCGTGACGGCCGCCGCCTGCGCGCCAACCTGCTCGGCCCGACGGCACTGGGCTTCCGCCACCGCGACGACATCATCGAAGTGACGAAGCTGCTCGCCGGCCTTGGCATCGACGTCCATGTCTGCGCACCGATGGGGTCGACGCCGGCCGCTATCACCGGGCTCGGCGAGGCCGATTTCAACGTCGTGCTTTATCCCGAGATCGCCCATGAGGCGGCGCGCTGGCTCGAAAAGACCTTTGGCCAGAAGTATACCAAAACCATCCCGATCGGCGTCAACGCCACCCGTGAGTTCGTCGCCGAGGTCTGCGCCATTGCCGGCATCGAAGCCCCCGTCGACCCGGACGCCGGTCGCATGCCCTGGTGGTCGCGCTCGGTCGACTCGACGTACCTGACCGGCAAGCGCGTCTTCATCTTCGGCGATGCGACCCATGCCGTCGCCGCGGCGCGCATCGCCAGCGAGGAACTCGGCTTCGAAGTCGTCGGGCTCGGCTGCTACAACCGCGAATTTGCCCGCGACATCCGTACCGCCGCCGCCAAATATGGCGTCGAGCCGCTGATCACCGACGATTATCTCGTCGTCGAGGACGCCATCGCCGCCGCCAATTGCGAGCTGGTGCTCGGCACGCAGATGGAACGGCACATCGCCAAGCGGCTGCGCCTGCCATGCGCGGTCATTTCCGCCCCCGTCCATGTCCAGGATTTCCCGGCGCGCCACAGCCCGCAGATGGGCTTCGAGGGCGCCAATGTGATCTTCGACACCTGGGTCCACCCGCTGGTCATGGGGCTGGAGGAGCATCTGCTCACCATGTTCCGCGACGATTTCGAGTTCTCGGATGCTAATGGCCCTAGCCATCTGGGCCATGGCGGCGGCCACGCTGTGAAGCCGGAAGCCGTTGAGCCTGTGGAACTCGTGACAGTCGCAGCCGAGCCCGAAGGCTGGCAGCCCGATGCCGAGCGCGAACTGATGAAGATCCCGTTCTTCGTGCGCGGCAAGGCCAAGCGCAACACCGAACGCTACGCCACCGAAAAGGGCGTCACCGCCATTACCGTTGAAACGCTGTACGAGGCCAAGGCCCATTATGCGCGCTGATACGCCCCCATCGAACGGTGCCGCCGGTCCGGCAGACGCTCCGGAAGTCCGGGTGGTCATCATCACGCTCGACAACCATCTGTCGGGGGCCATCCAGCGCGCCCGCGCCCGCTTCACCGCCGAACAGCCGGGCGTCACCATCGGTTTCCACGCCGCCGCCGACTGGGAAGACGAGACCAAGCTCGCCGCCGCGCGTGCCGATGTCGCCCGCGGTGACATCATCCTGACCTCGATGATCTTCCTCGAGGACCAGATCCGCGCCATCAAGCCGGCGCTCGAGGCCCGGCGCGAAGCCTGTGACGCGATGATCGGCATCATGTCGGCCAGCGAGATCGTCAAGATGACGCGCATGGGCGACTACCGCATGGATGCGCCGCCCAAGGGGCCGCTCGGCTGGCTGAAGAAGCTGCGCGGGTCGTCGAAGGAAGGCGCGCCGAGCAGTGGCGCCGCCCAGATGGCGGTGCTGCGGCGCCTGCCCAAGCTGCTGAAATGGGTGCCGGGCACGGCGCAGGACGTGCGCGCCTATTTCCTCACGCTGCAATATTGGCTGGCCGGGTCCGACGACAACGCCTTTGCCATGGTGCGGGCGCTGGTCGATCGTTATGCCGCCGGCCCGCGCGCGTCGCTGCGCGGCACCTTCAAGGCCGAATTGCCGCGGGAATATCCCGATGTCGGCGTCTATCACCCTGACCTGCCGCACCGGATGAGCGAGCGCCTGGCCGATTTGCCGGCGCGGACAGCCGGTGCCGGTACCATCGGGCTCGTGCTGCTGCGCTCCTATGTTCTCGGCAACGACGCCAACCATTATGACGGCGTCATCCGCGCGCTCGAAGCCCGCGGCCTCAACGTCATCCCGGCCTTTGCCGGCGGCCTCGACGCCCGCCCAGTGATCGAGACCTTGTTCATGAAGGACGGCGCCGCGACCGTCGATGCCGTCATCAACCTGACCGGGTTCAGCCTCGTCGGTGGCCCCGCGTACAACGACTCCAAGGCCGCCGAGGAGATCCTGGCGCGTCTCGATCGCCCCTATATCTCGGCGCATCCGGTCGAATTCCAGTCGCTGCAGGGCTGGGGCGCCAATCGCCAGGGGCTGCTGCCGCTCGAATCGACGATCATGATCGCCATTCCGGAGCTCGACGGCGGCACCACGCCGATGGTGTTCGGCGGGCGTTCCGACGGCACCGACGCTGCCTGCACCGGCTGCGAGCGCGGCTGCACCTGGGCCACCGGTGGCCAGGTCCGCGCCATGCAGGCCTGCCCGGAACGCGCCGAGGCGCTGGCGGCGCGGATGGTCAAGCTGGTTGACCTGCGCCGCGTCGAGGCTGCGCAGCGCAAGATCGGTGTCGTGCTGTTCAATTTCCCGCCCAACGGCGGCGCCGCCGGCACCGCGCAGTTCCTCGCGGTGTTCGAATCGCTGCACGAAACGCTGAAGCGGCTGCACGCCGAAGGCTATGACGTCGACGTGCCGGCCACCGCCGACGACGTCCGGACCCGCATCCTGCAGGGCAATGCCCAGCGCCATGGCATGGAAGCCAATGTCCATGCCAAGGTGGCGGCCGAGACGATCGTCGCCAGCGAGCCCTATCTGGCCGAAATCGAGGCCGAATGGGGCCCGGCGCCGGGCAAGTTCCAGACCGATGGCCAGAACGTCTTCATCCTCGGCGCCCAGTTCGGCAACGTCTTCGTCGGCATCCAGCCGGCGCTCGGCTATGAAGGCGACCCGATGCGGTTGCTGTTCGAAGGGCGTTTCGCCCCGACGCATGCCTTCATGGCGTTCTACCGCTGGCTCCGCGACGACTTCCAGGCCCATGCCGTCCTGCATTTCGGCACCCATGGCAGCCTGGAATTCATGCCCGGCAAGCAGACCGGGCTCACGGCGCGCTGCTGGCCGGAGCGTTTGATCGGCGATCTGCCCAACATCTACCTCTATGCCGCCAACAATCCGTCGGAAGGCGTGCTCGCCAAGCGGCGTTCGGCAGCGACTTTGGTCAGCTATCTGACCCCGGCGCTGACCAATTCGGGCGTCTACAAGGGCCTCGCCGACCTGAAGGCAACCGTCGAACGTTGGCGCAGCGCCGATCCGGCAAGCGACGAACTGGGTCCGCTGGGCGAAATCATCGCCGAACAGGCCACCGCGCTCGATCTCGACGGCAGCGACGTGCCGGCGCTGGCAGCACGGCTCTATGAAATCGAACGCGAATTGATCCCGCAGGGGCTGCATGTCGCGGGCCGCGCAGCAACGCCGGAGGAACGCGCCGACATGCTGGCGGCGGTGGCGACCACCCGCGACGTGCCGGTTTCGGCGGAAACCATCGCAAAAATCCTTGATGGGACGATCAACCCGGATTCGCCGCTGTTGCGCGATCTTGTCGCCCTCAACGCCGCGCTGGCGACCAATCACGAACTCGACGGCCTCGTCCATGCGCTCGCCGGCAACTACGTCCGGCCGGTGTCGGGCGGCGACCTGCTGCGTTCGCCGGAAATCCTGCCGACCGGCCGCAACATCCATGGCTTCGACCCGTTCCGGCTGCCGTCGGCCTTTGCCGTCCGCGACGGCTTTGCCCAGGCCCAGCGCCTCATCGACCGCAGCCTCGCCGATGCCGGCCATATTCCCGAAACCGTCGCGATGGTGCTGTGGGGCACCGACAATCTGAAATCCGAAGGCGCGCAGCTGGCGCAGGCGCTGGCGCTGATCGGCGCCCGGCCGCGCTTCGACAGCTACAACCGCCTCGCCGGCGCCGAGCTGATCAGCCTGGCCGAACTCGGCCGGCCGCGCATCGATGTCGTCGTCACCTTGTCGGGCGTGTTCCGCGACCTGCTGCCGCTGCAGACCCGCATGCTGGCGCAGGCGGCGCTGCTCGCGGCCCAGGCTGACGAGCCGACGACGCAGAACTTCGTCCGCAAGCACAGCCTGGCGCATGCCGCCGAACATGGCTGCGACCTCGAAACCGCCGCGCTGCGGGTCTATTCGAATGCCGAAGGGGCCTATGGCGCCAACGTCAATTTGCTGATCGATTCGAGCGGCTGGACCGACCCCAACGAACTCGCCGACTGTTTCGAGCGCCAAAAGGGCTTTGCCTATGGCGTCAAGGGTGAGCCCGGTCGCCAGGCCGGGCTGCTGGCGTCGGCGCTGAAGACCGTCGATTGCGCCTATCAGAACCTCGAAAGCGTCGAACTCGGCATCACCGCCATCGACCAATATGTCGATACATTGGGTGGCATCAGCCGCGCCATCACCCGCGCCAAGGGCGGCGCGACGGCACCAGTTTATATCGGCGACCAGACGCAAGGATCGGGCAAGGTGCGGTCCTTGAACGAACAGGTCGCGCTCGAAACCCGCACCCGCATTCTCAACCCGGTCTGGCAGGAAGGCCTGCTGCGCCACGGCTATGAAGGCGTGCGCCAGATCGAGGCGGCGGTGACGACGACGATGGGCTGGTCGGCGACGACCGGCGAGGTCGATCCCTGGGTATACCAGCGCATCACCGAGGCCTATGTTCTCGACGAAACGATGCGCAACCGCATCGCCGAGATGAATCCGCGTGCCGCTGCCAAGGTCGCCAACCGGCTGATCGAGGCATCGGAACGCAACTACTGGTCGCCGGACGCCGCCACGCTGGCAGCGCTCTATGCGGCGACCGACGCGGCGGAGGATATCCTGGAAGGGGTATCCGGCGTCACGCAACAGGCGGCTTGAGGAATAGATATGGGACTGCTGGATCTCGAACGCCCGACCACCCCGCCCGACGGCGAGGGCAGCCTGCAGGTCAAGCTCGACCCCAACATGAAGATCGGCAACGCCAAGGTGTTTGCGGTCTATGGCAAGGGCGGTATCGGCAAGTCGACGACATCGTCGAACCTGTCGGCGGCGTTCTCGCTGCTCGGCAAGCGGGTGCTGCAGATCGGCTGCGACCCCAAGCATGATTCGACCTTCACGCTGACGAAAAAGCTGATGCCGACGGTCATCGACGTCCTTGAAACCGTCGAGTTTCACCACGAGGAACTGCGGCCCGAGGATTACATGTTCGAAGGCTATAACGGCGTCATGTGCGTCGAGGCGGGCGGTCCCCCGGCGGGTACCGGCTGCGGCGGCTATGTCGTCGGCCAGACCGTCAAGCTGCTGAAGCAGCATCACCTGCTCGAAGAGACCGACGTCGTCATATTCGACGTGCTCGGCGATGTCGTCTGCGGCGGCTTTGCAGCGCCGCTGCAGCACGCCGATCGCGCGCTGGTCGTCGCCGCCAATGATTTCGACAGCATCTTCGCGATGAACCGCATCGTCGCCGCCATCAAGGCCAAGTCGAAGAACTATGAAGTCCGCATGGCCGGCGTCATCGCCAACCGTTCGGCGCAGACCGACGAGATCGACCGTTTCTGCGCCGCCACCGGCCTCGAGACGCTGGCGCATTTCCCCGACCTCGACGCCATCCGGCGCTCGCGGCTGAAGAAATGCACGATCTTCGAAATGGATTCGACGCCCGAGATCGAGGCCGTCTGCAACGAGTACAAGCGGCTGGCGGCGACGCTCTGGGCCGGGACGCGGCCGCTCGAGGCCAATCCGATGAAGGACCGCGACATCTTCGAGTTCCTCGGCTTCGAATGAGCAAGGCGGCCGCCTCGACAATCAGCCCCGGCTGGGACGCCAAGCGCGTCCGGTTGGAGGAATATTTCGACCGCACGGCGTTCGATGCCTGGGCGGCGCTGACCAGCGATGCCCCGGTATCGAAGATCCGCGCCACCGTCCGCGCCGGCCGCGAGGACATGCGCAACATGTTGCTGTCGTGGCTGCCGCAGGACCTGACCGGGCGGCGCATCCTCGATGCCGGCTGCGGTACCGGGGCACTGGCGATCGAGGCGGCGCGGCGCGGTGCCGATGTCGTCGGCATCGACGTGTCGCCGCAACTGATCTCGATCGCGGTCGAGCGCGCGCCCAAGGATGTCCATGGCAAGGTGCAGTTCCTGTCGGGCGACATGCTCGACCCGCGGCTGGGCCATTTCGACCATATCGTCTCGATGGACGTCCTCATCCACTACGAGGCCGACCAGATCGCCACCGCTGCCGCCGGCCTCGCCGAGCGGGCGCGGGAAAGCCTGATCTTCACCTTCGCGCCCGGCACGCCGCTGCTGCGCACCGCCCGCGCTGTCGGGCAGTTCTTTCCCAAGTCCGATCGCTCGCCGTCGATCATCCCGGTCAGTCACGACAATCTGCGCTCGCGCTTCAGCCGGGCGCTGCCCTCGGCGAGCCTGGGCCGTGACCAGCGGGTCAGCCGCGGTTTCTACACCAGCCACGCCCAGGAGGTGCTGACGGCATGACGCGCCGCGCCGCCTTGCGCCTGCCCGAGAAGGGTGCCGGGCTGTGGATGCGGCTGGGCACGAAGTTCCTGCCCTTTGCCGACGCCGCCAGCGTCGACCTGCCGCTGCCGCGCCTGCTGCGGCTGTCGCTGTTCCAGGTTTCGGTCGGCATGGCCTTCGTGCTCATCAACTTCACCCTCAATCGCGTCATGATCGTCGAACTCGGCGTGCCGGCGGCGCTGGTCGCGGCGATGGTCGCACTGCCGCTGCTGTTCGCGCCGGCGCGGGCGCTGATCGGGCATAAATCCGACAACCACGTCTCGGTGCTCGGCTGGCGGCGCGTGCCCTATATCTGGTTCGGCACGATGATGCAGTTCGGCGGCCTGGCGCTGATGCCGTTCGCGCTGCTGCTGATGACCGGCAAGGGCGCCATCGGTGGCCCGGGCCTAGGGGTCGCCGGCGCCTGCCTCGCCTTCCTGTTCGTCGGCGCCGGCATGGCGACGGCGCAGACCGCCGGGCTGGCGCTCGCCACCGACCTGTCGACCGAGGAAAAGCGCCCGCGTGTCGTCGGCCTGCTCTACGTCATGTTCCTCGGCGGCATGTTCGTCAGCTCGCTGGTGCTCGGCCGGCTGCTCGCCGATTTCGAGCCGACCCGGCTGGTCGCCGTCATCCAGGGCACTGCGGTGCTCACCGTTTTGATCAACGTCATCGCGCTGTGGAAGCAGGAGGCCCGGGTCTTCGGCGGCACGCGCCGCGATCCCGATGCGGATTTCTCGGCCGAATGGGCGGCCTTCGTCGCCCCGGCGCGGACCCGCCGGCTGCTCGTCGCGCTCGGCCTCGGCGCCGCCGGCTTCGGCATGCAGGATATCCTGCTCGAACCCTATGGCGGCCATGTCCTCGGCCTCAGCGTCGGGCAGACGACGGCGCTGTCGGCGCTGTGGTCGGCGGGGATGATCGCCGGTTTCGCCTTTGCCGCCCGCGCGCTCGACCGCCCGGAAACGCGGCTGCGCGCCGATCCGTATCGCATCGCCGGCTATGGCGTGCTGATCGGTGTCATGGCCTTTGCGACTGTGGTGCTGTCGGCGCCGCTGCATTCGCCCGCCGTGCTGGGCCTCGGCACCTTCGGCATCGGCCTCGGCGGCGGGCTGTTCGCCGTCGGCACGCTGATCTCGTGCATGAACCTCGCCGTCGCGGGCAAGTCGGGCCTGGCGCTCGGCGCCTGGGGATCGGTGCAGGCCAGTGCCGCCGGCGTCGCCATCCTTTTGTCCGGTTCCTTGCGTGACGGTTTCGATGCGCTGGCCATGTCGGGCCGGCTTGGCGAAGGCTTCGTCGATGCCGCCAGCGGCTATAGTTTTGTCTGGCACATCGAGATTGCCTTGCTGTTTGCCACCCTTGTCGCCCTTGGCCCGCTGGCGCGGCGGACCCCGGACGTTGCCAATCGCGCCGGCTTCGGCCTCGCCGAAATCCCAACCTGAGGGGAGTCGAGAACATGTCCAATGTCATCATCGTGGGAGGCCTCGACGTTGCCGAGCTGGTCTTTTACCTGTTCTTCGGCTTCTTCCTGTGCCTGGTCTGGTACCTGAACCGCGAAAGCCGCCGCGAGGGTTACCCGCTCGAGCATGACCTGACCGGCAAGGTCGGGGACGACGTCGGCCGGCTCGACTTCAGCAAGCCCAAGTTCTTCCGCCTGCCGTTCGACCGCGGCATCTATTCGCCCGAGGCGGTGCCGCGCGATGCGCTGCCGACCAATGTGCTGCCGCGCCGCGCCTCCGGTGAACCGCTCGATGTCGTCGGCGACCTGCTCAACTCGGGCCTCGGTCCCGCGTCCTATGCGCTGCGCGCCGATCGGCCCGATGTCGACATGCACAACCGCCCGCGGATCGTGCCGATGCGCATCGCCGAGCATATCATCACCGAAGCGCGCGACACCGATCCGCGCGGCCTGCCGGTCACCGGGCTCGACGATGTCATCGCCGGCACCGTGCGCGACATCTGGGTCGACCGGTCGGAGCATGTCGTCCGCTATCTCGAGGTTTCGCTCCCCGAAGGCGGCATCGTCATCGTGCCGATGCAGGTCGCTCGCCTGTCGCAGCGCCGCGTCCATGTCGACGCCGTCACCGGCGCGCAGATCGCCGGCGGCCCGAAACTGGCGTCGAACGACCAGATCACCCTGCTCGAGGAAGAAAAGGTTCAGGCCTATTTCGGCGCCGGCTATCTGTGGGCGACGCCGGCGCGATCGGAGCCGCTGCTGTGATGATGGAACATGAAATCGAGCCGGTAAAAGGCTTGCCGGGCGACCTGCCGAAGGACGAAGCGATCGTCTGGCAGGGCTCGCCGGCCTGGCAGGGCCTGGCGCGCGGGGTGTTCCACACGCGCCTCGTCGCCGTCTGGTTCGCTTTTGTCGCGATGCTGGCCTTTGTCGCCGGCGGCACCGGGCTGCTCGGCGCCATGGTGACCCTCGGTGTCGCCGTGCTCGGGCTCGGGTTGCTCGTCGGCCTCGCCTGGCTGCAGGCGCGCAGCACGGTCTATACGCTCACGAACAAGCGCATCGTCATGCGCTTCGGCATGGCGTTGCCGAAATGCGTGAACCTGCCGCTGGCGCTGGTCGAAAGCGCCGATCTCAAGCCGGCCGGCATCGGCCATGCCGATGTCGCGCTGAAGATGCATGGCCGCTTCCCGCTCGGCTGGCTGCAGATGTGGCCGCATGTGCGGCCCTGGAAGGTCGGCACGCCGCAGCCGATGCTGCGCGCCGTGCCCGAGGCGCTGGTGCCGTTGCTCGCCGATACGCTGGCCAAGGCCGATCCGGCCCGGCATCGCCCCGTCGCGGTCGCAGCGCCGGCTGCGAGCGACGCGCAGCCGATGGGAGTGGCGGCATGAGCCATTTCCAGGACGAGAAGTTCCCACCCGGCGTGCTCTGGGGCGCCGGCGGTATCGTCGGCATCACCCTCGTCATCGTCTTCGGCGTCCGCCTGGGCGTGCTGCCGGCGCGTGAAACGGCACCGCAAATCCGGGCCGAACAGCAGGTCGCCGCCGTCAAGACGCGCAGCTTCGTCTTTGCCGATCGCAAGGACGGCGCGCTGATCGCCAGCGATGCGCAGACGAAGGAAGTCGCGCTGGTGCTCGAACCCGGCTCCAACAGCGGCTTCATCCGCGGCGTGATGCGCGGCCTGATGCGCGAGCGCATGCTGCACGAGGTTCCCCGCGACGGTGCCGTCACCGTGACGCAATGGTCCGATGGCGCGTTGACGCTGAAGGATCCTTCGACCGGCCGCATCATCGAGCTCGGCAGCTTCGGCGGCACCAACCGCGCGGCCTTTGCCCAGCTGCTGGTGCCGGGTACCCATGTCGTCGAAAGCATCCTCAAGACCGCCGAGCGCGGGCCGGCGAGCCCCAGCGACAACACCAGCGTCGGCCGTCCGGCCCGGCCCGGCGAAGTGCTGGCCGCCGGCGGGCCGGCATGACGCGGCTGTTCACCCGGGAAAGCTGGGAAACCGGCTGCACGATCGCGGTTGAGCACACCGCCGAGGCGCTGCACGCCCATGTCGAGCTAGATGGCGATGTCGCCATCGGTCCCGGCGACCAGGTCCGGGTGCACGGCGCGCCGGTGCGCATCCCCTTTGGTGAATCGATTACGTTGCGCCGCCGTGCTACCGTCTCCCGCGCCGGCCTTGTGTCGCAATGGTGGACGAAATTGCGGGCGGCGCTCGACCTCACGGAACTCTACGAAATCACATTCAGCTCGGAGAAGGTGCGATGAACGCGCATACGCCGATCACCAAAGACGATGCGATGGCGATCGCCACCCAGGAAACCGTGCTCAGCCCGCGGTTCTATACCACCGACTATGACGCGATGGAGCGCATCGACGTGTCGCCGGTGCGCGCCGAATGGGATGCGCTGATCGCCGAGATGACCGCCGACCCCAACAAGCGCCATTTCAAGCGCACCCCGGAGTTCGACGGCGCCATCGATCGCCTCGATCCCGAACTGCGCCGCGAATTCACCGATTTCCTGGTGTCGTCGATGACCTCGGAGTTTTCGGGCTGCATCCTTTACGCCGAAATCGCCAAGCGCATGAAGAACCCGGATGCCAAGGCGCTGTTCAAGCTGATGGCCCGCGATGAATCGCGCCACGCCGGCTTCATCAACGACAGCCTGAAGGACGCCGGTATCGGCATCGACCTCGGCTTCCTGACCAAGACCAAGAAGTACACCTATTTCCGCCCGAAATTCATCTATTACGCGACCTATCTGTCGGAAAAGATCGGTTACGCGCGCTACATCACCATCTTCCGCCACCTCGAGCGCCATCCCGAAATGCGCTTCCACCCGATCTTCAAATGGTTCGAGGAATGGTGCAACGACGAGTTCCGCCACGGCGAGGCCTTTGCCCTGCTGATGCGCGCCGATCCCAAGCTGCTCAGCGGTTACAACAAGCTGTGGATCCGCTTCTTCCTCGTCGCGGTCTATGCGACGATGTACGTCCGTGACCACAACCGCCCGGCCCTGTACCAGGCGTTCGGCATCGACCCGACGGACTATGGCTTCAAGGTGTTCAACATCACCACCCAGATCACCCGCCAGGTGTTTCCGCTGGCGCTCGATACCGACGCACCGCAATTCCGGGCGCTGCTCGAAAAGATGCGCGGGATCTCGGCCGGCATCGATGCGGCGCGCGAGCAGGGCGGCGTTGCCGGCACGCTGAAGCGCTATGCCCTGACGCTGTCCGCCGGCGTCACCTTCCTGCGGCTCTATGTGCAGCCGACTCAGGCGACCGCGCTGCCCGCCACCATCCGGCTCCAGCCCGCCTGGTAATCTCCGTGTCCGCGCTCGCCTTGCCCCTGTTGTTCGCGACCGTGCTGTGGTTCGTCGCCACCGGCTTTGTGCTGTGGCTCGACCGGCTGCCGTCGACGACGTGGCCGGCGAGCCTGGTCGGCGCCACCGTCGCCAGCGGCTTTGCGATGGCCGGGATCATCGCCACGGCGCCGATGACCGGCAGCGCCGCCGCCTATGCGGCCTTTGCCTGTGCGCTGGTGCTGTGGGGCTGGCATGAACTCAGCTTCCTGATGGGCTTTGTCACCGGCCCGAACCGGCTGCCGTGCCCGCCCGATGCGCGCGGCTGGCGGCGATTCCGGCTCGCCGCGGCGACGCTGATCCACCATGAAGTCGCGATGTTCGCGACCGTACTGGTGATCGCGGCGGCGACCTGGGGCCAGCCCAACCAGACCGCGACGCTGACCTTCGTGCTGCTGTTCGTCATGCGACTGTCGGCCAAGTTCAACATCTTTGCCGGCGTGCCGCACCTGTCGACGGAGATGATGCCCGACCATATGCGCTATCTGGCGAGCTATTTCCGGATCCGGCCGGCGAGCGGTTTTTTCGTTCTCAGCCTGACACTTATCTCGGTATTGGCGGCCTGGCTCGGGGCCGCGGCGCTGGCGGCCGAGGATGGTCTCGCCACCGGCTATGCGCTGGCCTTTGCGCTGGTCGTGCTGGCCTTCATCGAACACGGCTTTCTTGTCGTGCCCTGGCAGGACACGTCGCTGTTCCGCTGGGCAATGGCGTCGCAGGCAGATGTACCTATTGCGAATCAGCGCCAAATGGTCGACCCGCGGGAGGCCGAACCAACCGGTCACAGCCGCGCGAATGGGCTTGCCGCCCTTGAAACAGCAGGGCAATAAGGGTTCGGGGAGATATCAATGGATTATGAAGCCCACTTCCAGGCTGCTCTTGACGGCCTGAAGGAACGCGGAAACTACCGCGTCTTCGCCGAACTCCAGCGCCAGCGGGGCTCCTACCCGCGCGCCACCCGCCATCTCGAGAACGGCACTCAGGAGGTGACCGTCTGGTGCTCCAACGATTATCTCGGCATGGGCCAGCACCCCGATGTCATCGATGCAATGCACGAGGAGCTCGACCGTTCCGGCGCGGGCGCCGGTGGAACGCGAAATATCTCGGGCACCATGCACGCCCATCGCCAGCTCGAAATCGAACTCGCCGACCTGCACGGCAAGGAAGACGCGCTGCTGTTCACCTCGGGCTATGTCTCGAACTGGGCGGCGCTCGGCACGCTGGCGTCGAAGCTGCCCAATTGCGTCGTGCTGTCCGATGCCCTCAACCACGCCTCGATGATCGAAGGCATCCGCCACAGCCGCGCCGAGTGCCTGAAATTCAAGCACAATGACGTCGACGATCTCGACCGGCTGCTCGCCTCGGTCGAGCCGGGCCGTCCCAAGCTCGTCGCCTTCGAAAGCGTCTATTCGATGGACGGCGATATCGCCCCCATCAAGGAGATCATCGAAGTCTGCGAAAAGCATGGCGCGATGACCTATATCGACGAAGTCCATGCGGTCGGCATGTACGGCCCGCGCGGCGGCGGCGTTGCCGAGCGCGAGGGCCTGATGGATCGCCTGACGGTCATCGAGGGCACGCTCGGCAAGGCGTTCGGCGTCGTCGGCGGCTATATCGCCGGATCGAAGGCGATGTGCGATTTCGTCCGCAGCTTTGCTTCGGGCTTTATCTTCACCACCGCGCTGCCGCCGGCCATTGCCGCCGGGGCGCTGGCCAGCGTCCGTCATTTGAAGGCCAGCCCGTTCGAGCGCAAGCGCCAGCAGGAGCGGGTTGCCAAGGTCCGCGCCGCGCTGCGCGCCATGGGTATTCCGCAGATCGAGAACCCCAGCCACATCATCCCGGTCATGGTCGGCGACGCCAAGAAGGCCAAGATGATCAGCGACTGGCTGATGGAAAACCACGGCATCTATGTCCAGCCGATCAACTATCCGACCGTGCCGGTGGGCACCGAGCGGCTGCGCATCACCCCGGGTCCCGTCCACAGCGACGACGACATCGACCGGCTGGTCCGCGCGTTGAGCGATATCTGGGGCCAGTGCGCGCTGCACCGGGTCGAAGCCGCGGCCTGACCCAGGCGCCGGTCTGCCGCGCCGCCGTTCAGACGGGGCGCGGTACGCCCGGCATCCCGATCTCGCATTCCAGCGCCGCCCGGTTCCATTTGCCGAGGTCGGCGGCGGCCGCATAGGTCGTCTGCAGGAAATCCAGCAGCAGCGCCTGCGGATCACTGGCTGTGCGCACCGCGTCATAGGGCAGGATATACTCCCCCAGCGCTGCATCGAAGCGCGCGCCGGCCGGCACCTTGCGATCGCCGAACCCGTGCGGCGCCGGATAGGCATAGGAATAGAAGGCCGCCTCCGGAAAGCCGGGGCTGCCCGGCCAGAACCCGGCGCTGCTGACTTCGTGCGAATAGGCTTCTCGCGTCACCCTGTCGGGCAGGCCGGGCACGCCACCGGGGTGCAGGGGTGCCGAACGACCCGAGAAGCGCGTCACGGCAAGGTCGAAGCTGCCCCAGAACAGATGCACCGGGCTCGATTTCCCCAGGAAGCCGCTGCGGAACAGCTTGAACACGCCGTCGACGCGTAGCAGCACGCGCCAGAAGCGCGCCGCCGCCGCCGCATCATAGGTGGCATGGACGTTGTCGTCGGGGAAGGCGATCGGATCGGCGAACTCGTTCGGGATCGTGTCGATCGCGACGGTGACGCCCAGCGATGCCAGCTGTGCCATCAGCTCGGCGTAGAAATCGGCCACCGAGCGTGGCCGCAACGCCAGCGTCGCTGTGCCGCCGCGGCTCGTCCGGCACACCAGTTCGTGCGCCACAAAGTCGAACTCCATGTCGAGAAGGTCATCGCCGAACGGGATCGGACCGGTGCCGATGCCGCGCGCCGTCACATACAGCGTCACCTGCCAGCCGTGGTTCAGCCATGGCGTCAACGCCAGCCGCACCTTGCCGACGATCTGCGTCCACAACTGCAGCGTCGCGGTCGTGTCCTGCCAATCGGCATAGGGCAGCGCCGGCCAGGCGGATTTCGTGTCCATGCGCCGTGTAACGCCGCCACGCCGCTCTGGTTCATCGCAACCTCGCCGTGGTAAACCGCCGCGATGCACCTCACCTTCACCAAGGGCAGCGGCAAGTACGATCGTCTCGACATCGTCACCGCCGCCGGGCCGCAGCCAGCGATCGCCTGCCCGAAACAGGGTATCATCCCGCACGACATGGTGCATTTCGCTGTCGAGGCGGAAGTCGCGGCGCTGGGCTTTCTCGGCGGCATCGCGGCCGGCGGCGACAGCGGCTTCCAGGCCGGCGCCGATGATCCGCACGCCCGCGCCATCGAACGCCTCGTCGAAACCGTCCAGGCCGAGGCGTGGAGCGGCGCGCCGGTCCCCGACGCCGAGTTCATCGCGCTCTATCGCACCACCTGCGATGCGCGCGGCGATGCGCCGCTCGACCTGACGGCGGCGACATTGGCAGCCATCCGCGGCCGGCTGGCTGAACTGACCGTGCAATGGGCGGCGGTGCCGGTCGACGGCAATCTGGTGCTCACCCTCGCTGCGAAACCCTGATCACCAGCTTCAGCCCGGACCAGATCGCGTCGACGGCGCAGACCTTCACATCGACATAGCCAATCGGCAGGGCGACGGCGCGGATCACGTCCTCGGTAATGTCGGTCGGCACCTTTGATGCCCGCTTCGGCCACGACAGCCAGACCATGCCGGTCGGCGCCAGCAGCTGCCGCAGCCGGGCCAGGGCATCGGCCATCACGGCGCGCTCGGTGGCAAAGACATGCGCGCTCATCAGGCCCGGCACCGGCGCCGGCAGCAGGATCGGCGGCGCATCGGCGTCGATCTCGGTCGCGATCGCGTCCGGCATCGCCAGCCGCCATGTCGTCTGGTCCGGCGTCACGCCCAGCTTCCGGCGCAGCGGCGTCCCTGAATATCCTGTCGTCATCGCCGGCGCCGCCCCCTATATACGCGACCATGTCGCACGCGCCCGATCCCGAAATGCTCGCCAAGACGGAAACGCTGATCGAGGCATTGCCGTATCTGCAACGATACGCTGGCAAGATTTTCGTCGTCAAATATGGCGGCCATGCCATGGGCGATGCGGCGCTGGCGCAGGATTTCGCCGAGGATATCGTGTTGTTGAAGGCGATCGGCATCCTGCCCGTCGTCGTCCATGGCGGCGGCCCGCAGATCGGCGCGATGCTGAAGCGGCTGGGTATCGAGAGCCGCTTCGTCGACGGCCTGCGCGTCACCGATGCCGAAACCGCCCAGGTCGCCGAAATGGTCCTCGCCGGGTCGATCAACAAGGAACTCGTCGCCTGGATCGAGCGCGCCGGCGGGCGCGCTGCCGGCATTTCGGGCAAGGACGCCGGGCTGGTGCGCGCCGTTAAGGTACGGCGCACGACGCGCGACCCGGGCAGCGCCATCGAGCAGGTCGTCGACCTGGGCTTTGTCGGGGAGCCCGAAAGCGTCGACCGCACCATCATCGATACGCTGCTGGCCGCCGGCATCGTGCCGGTCATCGCGCCGGTCGGCGTTGGCGCCGATGGCCACACCTACAACATCAACGCCGATACCATGGCGGGGGCGATCGCCGCGGCGCTCGGCGCGTCGCGGTTCTTCCTGCTCACCGATGTCGCCGGCGTGCTCGGCAAGGACGGCAGCTTGCAGAGCGACCTGACCCCGGCCGGCATCGCGGCGCTGGTCGCCGATGGCACCATCACCGGCGGCATGATCCCCAAGCTCGAAACCTGCGTCGCCGCGGTCAATGCCGGCGTCGATGCGGCGGTCATCCTCGATGGCCGCATCGGCCATGCCATGCTGCTGGAGATTTTCACCCGCCGCGGCATCGGCACGCTGGTGCGGGCCGCCTAGGACTGGTCAAAACGTCCGGTCTCGGCTGGCCGGACGGCGCCTATACTGCGTGTCCACAGGAGGATCCGCGCATGGCCGATCGCGACGCGCTGCAGCCGCCGCCCAGCCGCTGTCCCGGACCCGGCGTGGCGGAGCTGTTCGACGCCGATTCGCGTCCCGTGCCCGATATCTACCGGCAGGACAGCTGGCAGGATCGCGGCTCCGCACCGTTGTCGGCGAGCCGCTACACCGACCCGGCCTTCTTTGCCGCCGAGCGCGAACAAATGTGGCCGCGCGTCTGGCAGATGGCGGCCCGCGACGATGAATTTCCCGATGCCGGCGATACCGTCGTCTATGCCAATCTCGGCAAATCGGTGCTGCTGGTTCGCCAGCCCGACCTGTCGGTCAAGGCCTTCTGGAACGTCTGCCTGCATCGCGGCCGGCTGCTGCGCACCGAATCGGGGCCGGCGCAGGAGCTCGAATGCCCGTTCCACGGTTTCACCTGGAAGCTCGACGGCGGGCTGAAGCGCATCCCCTGCCAATGGGACTTTCCGCACCTGACTGCCGACCGGATGGCGCTGCCCGAGGTGCGTTGCGACCAGTTCGGCGGCTATTGGTTCGTCAACTGGGATGGCCAGGCGCCGCCGCTGCTCGATTATCTGGCGCCGCTGCCCGCCCAGTTCGAACGTTGGCGGATGGAGGACACCTATACCGGCCTGTGGGTCGGCAAGGTCATCAAGGCGAACTGGAAGGCGGTGTCCGAAGCGTTCATGGAGGCCTGGCACAGCGTCATTACCCATCCGCAGATACTGCCCTTCACCGGCGACGCCAACACCCGCTATTCGCTGTGGGGCGACCATGTGAACCTGGCGCTGACCCCGTTCGGCGTCCTGTCGCCACATCTGGCGGAACAGGGGCTGACCGACGCCGCGACCGTGGAGGCCTTTGCCGCCGGCTCGCGGATGAAGGGCATGGAGCCGATGCAGCTCGCCCCCGGCCAGACGGCGCGATCGGGGCTGGCCGACAACAATCGCGCCCAGAACCTGACGGCGCTCGGCTATGACGCCAGCGAGGCGACCGACAGCGAGGTCCTGGACGCCTGGACATATAATGTCTTTCCCAACATCGCGCCCTGGGGTGGCTTTGGCCCCGCCATCATGTACCGCTGGCGGCCGTGGCCGGACCAGGACGCCACGCTGATGGAGGTGCGCATGCTGTTCCGCAAACCCGCCGGCGGGCCGCGGCCGCGCGCCGTCGACATGCGCTTCCTCGGGGAGGACGAACCCTGGGCGACGGTGACCGAATGGGGCGCCCTTGGCAGCGTCTTCGACCAGGACATGGCAAACCTGCCCTATGTGCAGGAAAGGCTGAAATCCTCCGCCAACGACCGCGTCGAGCTCGGCAACTACCAGGAAAGCCGCATCCGGCATTTCCACGCCACGCTCGACAAATATCTTTCAGGAGCGCTCTGATGGCCGATGCCGACCCGGGCCTGAACTGGGCCGCCCGCCGCCGCCAGCAGGCGCGCGCGATCCAGCGCCGCTCCGCCGCCCATGCCGCCGCCGGCACCACCGACATGGCGCCGGCGCCGTTCGTCAATCGCGCCGGCACCTATACCGATCCGGTGCGCTTCGCGGCCGAGCGGCGGCAGCTGTTCGGCGGCGACATCCCGCTGGTGGCCGGCCTGTCGCGCGACATGCCCAACCCCGGCGATCGCCTGTTGTTCGACGAAACCGGCGTGCCCATCGTCATCCTGCGTGGCAAGGATGGCGTGGCGCGCGCCTTTCTCAACATGTGCACGCATCGCGGCGCCAGGCTGGCAATCGACTGCACGCCCTCGGCGCGGCTGACCTGCCCGTTCCACGCCTGGACCTTCGATCTCGCCGGCAACCTCATCGGCCTGCCCGGCGCACGCGGCTTCGAAGGCTTTGCCAAGGCCGATCTGGGCCTGGTCCCGGTGCCGTGCAGCGAGTGGCAGGGTCTCATCTTCGTCCAGCCGCGCGCCGGGGCGACGCCGGTGGCGATCGAGGATCACCTCGGCGAATTCGCGCCCGAACTGGCGCAGCTCGAGCTTGGCCGCGCCGAACCGGTCAAGGCCGGCGAGATGCGTGCCGCTTCGAACTGGAAATTCGCGCTCGATACCTATGGCGAGAGCTATCATTTCGCCACGCTGCACGCGTCGACGATCGGCCAGACGCATTTCAACGACATGTGCGTCTATGATCGTTTCGGCCCGCATCACCGCGTGTCGTTTCCGGACAAGGGCGCGCTGGCGCTGGCATCGCAGCCGGAGGCCGACTGGCCCGAGGTGGATTACGGCGGGGTGCATTACCTTTTCCCCAACACGGTGCTGTTCATCGGCTCGATCGAGCCGGGCAAGGGTTTTACCCAGATTTTCCGGCTGTTCCCCGGCAAATCACCCGGCGAGATGGTGACGAAGTTCGCGGTCTATGCGCCGACCGGCGTGCAATCGGACCAGCACCGCGCCGAATGCGAGTTCGCCTTCGATGCGACGGCGCAGGTCGTGTCGACGGAGGATTATGTCATCGCCGCGAACGGCTGGGCCAATATGGCGGCTGCGGATCCGATGACGCCGGTCATCTTCGGCGCCAACGAAATTGCGCTTTCCAACGTCCATCGCGCCATTGCCGACCGGATCGGACTGTCGCTGGACTGACACAAGTTCGGGCAAGCTTGGAGAATCTTGGCCGCCACCTTGCTCGCAGTCGACGAGACGGTGTTCGGGGAAACGTCTGGCAGTCAGCCCTGCCAATGCGACCGGAACGCTTGCGCAGCACGGCGGCGCGCCGGGCCCTGGGGGCCTGACGCGCCGCCTCGCTGTTGCTTACTGCGGCGGGGTGGTCGGGGGCACCGAGCCGTCCGGCGACGTCGGGCCCATCGGCTGCGACGACGGCGAAGCCGGGTCGGTGGCCGGGGCGGTGGTCGACATGCCGCTGCTGTCCGGCGTCGCGGTGGCGCCGGTGCTGCCCATCGTGTCCGGCGTGCCGGTGCTACCCGTCATCCCGGTGTTGCCCGACATGCCCGCGCCACCGGCGTCGTTCATGGTGCCGGTCGACATGCCGGCGCCCGACATCGACGATCCGGTGCTCGCGGCCGCCAGCTGCTGTTCGTTGAGCGCCCGGGTCGCGGCGCGTTCCGATGCCGAGGCGGTGCTCTTGGCTTTCTTCATTGGCCGCGCATCGGCGGCTGCGGTGGTCGTAAAGGCCGCCAGCGTTGCTGCGGCGATGATCAGTGCACGAGTCATGGTTGTCTCCTTTGTCAGCCAGGCCCCACCAACCGCCAAACGCTCGTTGCGCCATCAAGTTGCGCGCGGCCGGGTCGGCGCACCCGCCGCGACAACGCAAAAAGGCCCGTCGCGTCGACATGACGCAACGGGCCTTCGGTAATAGTTTACAGTAGGTTACAGCTTGCCGGTCAGCTCCGGCAGGATGGTGAACAGGTCGCCGACGAGGCCGACATCGGCCACCTGGAAGATCGGTGCTTCCTCGTCCTTGTTGATGGCGACGATGATCTTGCTGTCCTTCATGCCGGCGAGGTGCTGGATGGCGCCGGAGATGCCGATGGCGACATAAAGCTCCGGCGCGACGATCTTGCCGGTCTGGCCGACCTGATAGTCGTTGGGGGCGTAGCCGGCATCGACGGCGGCGCGCGAAGCGCCGACGGCGGCGCCCAGCTTGTCGGCGAGGGGGTCGATGAACTCGTGGAATTTCTCCGACGAACCCAGCGCCCGGCCGCCCGACACGATGATCTTGGCAGCGGTCAGCTCGGGGCGGGCCGACTTGGTCAACTCGGCGCCTTCGAAGGTCGACAGGCCGGCGTCGCCGGCAGCGCCGACAGCTTCGACGGTGGCGGACCCGCCGGTCGCCGCGGCCTTGGCAAAGGCGGTGCCGCGAACGGTGATGACCTTCTTGGCATCCGACGACTGCACCGTCGCGATGGCGTTGCCGGCATAGATCGGCCGGGTGAAGGTGTCGGCGCTTTCGACCGACAGGATCTCCGAGATCTGCGCGACGTCGAGCGCGGCGGCAACGCGCGGCGCGATGTTCTTGCCGCGGGTGGTCGCCGGGGCGACGAAGGCGTCATAGCCCGCCATCAGCCCGGTGATCAGCGGCGCCAGGTTTTCGGCCAACGCATTTTCATAGGTCGCATCGTCGGCGAGCAGCACCTTCGACACGCCGGCGATCTTTGCGGCGGCGTCGGCGACACCCTGCGCGCCCTTGCCGGCGACGAGGATATGGACGTCGCCACCCAGGGCGGCGGCGGCGGTGACGGTCGCGAGCGTCGCGTCCTTCAGATCGACATTGTCGTGTTCGGCGAGAACGAGGCTGCTCATTGCACGGCTCCGATGGTCTTCAGTTTCTCAACCAGTTCGTCGACGGTCTTGACCTTGATGCCGGCCTGGCGCTTGCCGGGCTCGACGACCTTGAGGACGGTCAGCCGCGGCGTCGGATCGACGCCGTAATCGGCCGGCGTCTTCTGCGCGATCGGCTTCGACTTGGCCTTCATGATGTTGGGCAGCGAGGCATAGCGCGGCTCGTTGAGGCGCAGGTCGGTGGTGATGATCGCCGGCAGCTTCAGGCCGACGGTTTCGGCGCCGCCATCGACTTCGCGGGCGACATGGACGCTTTCGCCATCGACTGTCACCTTGGAGGCAAAGGTGCCCTGCGGCCAGCCGAGCAGGCCGGCCAGCATCTGGCCGGTCTGGTTGGCATCGTCATCGATCGCCTGCTTGCCGAGGATGATCAGGCCGGGGGCCTCTTCCTTGGCGATGGCGGCGAGGATCTTGGCCACGGCGAGCGATTCGGTGGTGACATCGGTGGTGACGAGGATGCCGCGGTCGGCACCCATCGCCAGCGCGGTGCGCAGCGTCTCGGTCGACTGGGTGACCCCGATCGACACGACGATGATTTCCGTGGCGACGCCCTTTTCCTTCAGGCGAATGGCCTCTTCGACGGCGATCTCGTCGAACGGATTCATGCTCATCTTGACGTTGGCGAGCTCAACGCCGGTCTGGTCGGACTTGACCCTGACCTTGACGTTGTAATCGACGACCCGCTTGACGGGCACGAGGACCTTCATGTGCGTCACTTCCCAAGGCTGTTTGTACCCGAACGCCTTGCAACGTGGGGCGGCGCCAGTCAACCGCGCGGGTGCCGCACATCTTGAACGATTGCCGCGGCGACCTATCTCGATAGTGCGGCCCGGGCCCCTCTGGCGATCGATCCTGATCGCGATGTCGGACCGCATCGGGTTTTCCGATGCAGCGGCTCGGCTTTGTCTGCGTTCCGCACATCAGTAACCCGATCGACATAATCGAAAAGGAGCAGATGATGTCGCTTGCATTTCTTACCGCCGCGCTGCTTGCGCAGGCTACCCCCGTCGCCACTATCGTGCACAGTGTGCCGGCCCAGCCGGGCGCGATCGCGGCCACCTACGAGGCGCGACCCATGGTCACGACGCGCCAGATTGGCACCGCCGCCGGCACCCGCATGGGAACGATGCGCTGCACCTGGAAGGCCGAGATCAACGTCGAACGCCGGCTGTCCGGTGGCGACGGCAGCGCGGTCCGTGCGTTGGCACCGTCCAAGACCATGAAGGGCAGCCGCCCGGGTGACTGCATGACCAGCCGCAGCGCCATCGATCGCGAGATCGCGGCCCTGGCGCCGGATATTCGCAGCCACCTCGAACAGGTCGCGGCGCGTGACCAGCAGGACCTGCGCGCCGAACTCGACACGATCGCCCCGAGCGGCGGTCGGTGAGAAAAGCGGGGCGGGCTGTCGCCGGCATCGTGTTGGCGACAGCCGCCCCGGCGGCTGCGGCGACGCTCGACATCGAGGCGTCGAGCGACCTGAGACGACGCGGCATCGGCTGGAGCGACGGTCGCCCGGCGCTGGAGGCCTATGCCTCGCTGCCGATCACCGGTCCGCTGACGGCGGAAATCGGCGCCGCGACGCTGCGCGGCAGCCGCCGGCACGGTGGCGCCGATGCCGTGGCCGACGCCGCGCTGCGGCTCACCACGCGCACCGGGCCGTGGCAGCTCTGGGCCGATGTCGTCGGCCATGGCTTCATCGGCGGCGCGGGGGCGCTGGACTATGGCGAAGTTCGGGTCGGGAGCAGCTTCGGCCTCGGTCCGGCGCAGCTCGGCGTGCAGGCGGCATGGGCGCCAGCGCAGGCGGCCATCGGCGGCAGCAACCTTTATTTCGGCGCACGGGCGGCCATCGGCATCCCGGGCACGCCCTGGACCGTGGCCGCGGCTGCGGGTCGATCGACCGGGACGGCGGATGCGACCGGGCGCTCGAACCGGCTGCGCCCCGGCGGTGACTATACCGACGTCCGGCTCGACGTCGATTATGTGCTCGGCGCGCTCACCCTTGGCGCCAGCGCGACGGCCACGTCGATCGATCGCGACCGCATCGCCGATCCGGCGACGGCCGAGGATGTGCGGCCGCGGCTGCTCGTCCGCGCCGCGCTGAGATTCTAGAGGTGCTGGCATTCAAGCTGATCCGCTCAGGCTGAGCCTGTCGATGCCGCCACGAAAATCGTCCTGCGGCACGACTTCGACAAGCTCAGCCTGAGCGGGCCTTGTGCTTCACCGAAAATGGAAGCGGACCTGGACGGCAGTTGTGAGCGGCGGGGCGGTGCTGGTGATGGTGAGGGGCGCCCGTGTGACGGCGATTGTGGTTCATGGGCCCCGGCCTTCGCCGGGGTGACAAAGTGAAGTAGGCGGAGAGTCTAGGGTTGCATCCGCCCGTCGTCGCGCTGCCAGAGGTTGAGGCTGAAGCGTGCCTCGCTGTCCGTCCAGTCGGCGACAGGCACCCAGCCCGACGCCCGCGCCATCAGCCGGGCCTCGGGCAGGGTCCATTTGTAGCTGTTTTCGGTATGGATATGCTCGCCGGCGTCGAGGCTGAAATGCTGCCCGGCGGCGGTCAAGGCGGTGTCGCGCGTCGCCACCAGATGCATCTCGATGCGGCCGAGCACGTCGTTCCAGACGGCACGATGGACGAAGTCTTGCGTCCGCACGGTGCCGCCCAGTTCGCGGTTGACCCGGTGCAGCAGGTTGAGGTTGAACGCCGCCGTCACGCCCTGCGCATCGTCATAGGCGGCTTCCAGCGTTTCCCGCGACTTGCCCGGCCCCGGCGCAAGGTCGAGCCCGATCACCAGCCAGCTGGCATCGCCGAGCGTCGTTGCAAAACCGCGCAGCAGGTCGATCGCCGCGATCGGCGCCAGGTTGCCGAGCGTCGAGCCCGGAAAAAAGCCGAGCCGCGGCAGCCCGGCAATGCCGCCCGGCAGCTTGAAGGGCGCGGTGAAATCAGCGGCCACCGGCAACACCGCCAGCCCCGGAAAGTCCGCCGCCAGCGCCGCCGCCGAGGCCTGCAGGAATTCCGCCGAGATATCGACGGGCACATAGGCGGCGGGCGCGATGGCGCGCAGCAGCAGCGGCGTCTTCATCGAACTGCCCGATCCGAACTCGATCACCGCGCGGCCCGGGCCGACCGTCGCGGCGATATCGGCGGCATGGCTTTCGAGGATGCCGATCTCGGTCCGCGTCGGATAATATTCGGGCAGCTCGGTGATCGCCTCGAACAGCTCGGATCCGGCGCGATCGTAGAAGAACCGCGCCGGGATGACCTTTTGCGGCTGGGCGAGCCCCGCCAGCGCCGCATCGGCAAAATCGCGGGCGTCGTCATGGACAAGCAGGGGCCGGGCCATGATCAAGCGTCCTTTGCCAGTCGCAGCCCGCTGAACTGCCAGCGCATGTGCGGGTAGAAGAAATTGCGCACGCTGGCGCGCGAACTGCCGCGCGGCGTGGCGCAGCTGGCGCCCTTCAGCACCATCTGGCCGTTCATGAACTTGCCGTTGTACTCGCCGACCGCGCCTTCGGCCGGGCGAAAGCCGGGGTAGGGCAGGAATGCCGAGGCCGTCCATTGCCAGCAATCGCCGAACAGGCCGGCGCTGCCGATGGGATGGGCCGGCCCCGACCGGTCGAGCTGATTGCCGGCGGCGGCATCCTGGCCGGCTGCCGCCACCTCCCACTCCGCCTCGGTCGGCAGGCGCGCGCCGGCCCAGCTGGCAAAGGCATCGGCCTCGTAGAAACTGATATGCGTCACCGGCGCCGCCGAATCGACGGGGCGGCGGCCGGACAGGGTAAAGCTCGTCCAGCCGTCGTCGCCATGTTGCCAGCGCAGCGGCGCGGCGATGGCCTGCTTCTGCACCCAGGCCCAGCCGTCGGACAGCCACAGCGCCGAATCGGCATAGCCGCCATCGGCAATGAAGGCTGCCCAGTCGGCATTGCTGACCAGCCGGTCGGCGAGCGCGAACGGCCGGACCAGCACGTCATGGGCCGGGCCTTCGCAATCGAAATGGAAGCCGTTGCCGTCATGGCCGATGCGGTGGATGCCGCCGGCATGGGCGGTCCAGATGTCGCCGCGGCTTGCAGCCGGCACGGCCGCCGCCGAGGGAAACAGTGCCGGCTCGATGGGATTGGCGGCGAACAGGTCGAGGATGTCGGTCAGCAGCAGTTCCTGATGCTGCTGCTCGTGATTGAGGCCGAGTTCGATCAGCGTGCGGGTCGCGGCGTCAAGGCTGTCCCAGGCGCGCTCGATGCCGGCATCGACATGGCGGCGATAGGCCAGCACATCATCGAGGCTCGGCCGGGTGATCAGCCCGCGGCGATCGCGGGCATGGCGGGCACCGACCGCCTCGTAATAGCTGTTGAACAGATAGTTGAAGCGGTCGTCGAACAGCCGATAGCCCGGGCGGCCGGCGAGGACGAAGGTTTCGAAGAACCAGCTGGTGTGCGCCAGGTGCCATTTCGCCGGCGAGGCATCGGGCATCGACTGGGCGCTGGCGTCGGCATCGGACAAGGGGTCGGCCAGCGATACCGACAGTGACCGCACAGCGGCGAATTGCGACAGCAGCGCATCGGCCGCCCGCGTCGTGGCGAGGGTTGTCATCGGCCGTCTCCCGCTTTTCGGTGCCTCAACGATTCGCGCCGGGCACCCACAGCACATCACCGGTGGCAGAATTTTCCACCCGGCTGAGGACAAACAGATAATCGGACAAACGGTTCAAATATTGCATCGCCGGCGTTCCGAGCACCTCGCCGGCGGCGATCGCCGCGACGCCGTCACGCTCGGCCCGCCGGGTGATGGTGCGGGCCAGATGCAGCGCCGTTGCCGCCGGGGTGCCCGCGGGCAGGATGAAGCTGGTCAGCGGCGCCAGCGCCGCGTTGGCGGCATCGATGCGATCCTCGAGCCAGTCGACCTGTGCCGGCACGATGCGCAGCGCCCCGTCGATACCGTCGGGGGTGGCGAGGTCGGCGCCCAGGTCGAACAGGTCGTTCTGGATGCGGCCGAGCGCCATCGCCGTCGGCGGCGAGGCGTGCAGCCGCGCCATGCCGATCGCGGCGTTGACCTCGTCGACGGCGCCGACGACGTGCAGCCGCGGATCGGCCTTGGAGCGCCGTGAGCCATCGACCAGCCCGGTCGTGCCGTCGTCGCCGGTGCGGGTGTAGATGCGGTTGAGCTTGACCATACCGGGCTTATCCCTGCCGGTTGATCAGGAACAATATGACGATGAAGATGATCGCCAGCGCCTGGAAGGCGACGCGATAGCTCATCATCTTGTTGGACTGCTTGCCGGTGATGTCCTTGCCGCGCGCCATGATGATGATGCCGCGGGCGAGGACGCCCAGGGTGGCGAGCGCGGCGACCACCATGAAGATGATGAGCATGGCCTGCATTGGACGATCCTTTGACGGCAGCGGTTTCGCTCGCATGGTTGCGATGTCGGTGCAAGCGCTGCCTGCGGTCAGAGGTGGGATGGCGGCGCCAATTCGCCAAGCCGCCATGGCGTCGCAGGCGCCGCGCACGCCTGGCGCAGCGCCGCGCGCACTGTGGCCGGATCCACACCGGCGGCGCGCAGCGCGGCGAGCGTCGGCGCGCCGTCGCGCTTGGCCAGCCGGCGGCCGTCGCTGTCGGTCAGCAGCGGATGATGATGATAGCGCGGCGTCGGCAGGCCGAGCAGCGCCTGCAGCAGCCGCTGGACGTGCGTCGCCTCGAACAGGTCGGCGCCGCGAACGACCTCCGTGACGCCCTGCGCCGCGTCGTCGAAGACGACGGCGAGATGGTAGCTGACGCCGATCTGCTTGCGCCCGACGACGATGTCGCCGGCCGCCCCGGGATCGGCCGGCACGTGCCCGGCCGCGCTGTCGTGCCACGCCAGCGGCCCCGTCATGGCCAGTGCGGCGGCCACGTCGAGCCGCCAGGCAAAGGCTTCGCTTGCCATGCGGCGGTTGCGCTCCGCATCGGACAGGTGGCGGCAGGTGCCGGGATAGACGGGGCCGTCGGCACCATGGGCGGGCCCGTGCGGCGCGCTGGCGGCGGCGGCGATGTCGGCGCGGCTGCAGAAGCAGGGGTATTCGAGGCCCATGGCGCGCAGCCTGGCGATCGCCTCCGCATAGATGGCGCCGCGTTCGGACTGGCGCAGCACCGGACCGTCCCAATCGAGGCCAAGCCATGCCAGGTCGGCCCGGGCTGCGTCGTCATGCTCCCGGCGGCAGCGGCTGGTGTCGATGTCCTCGATGCGGAGCAGGAAACGGCCGCCCTGCTCGCGGGCGCGGCTCCAGCCGATGAAGGCCGACAGCGCATTGCCGAGGTGCAGCGGGCCGGTCGGCGACGGTGCGAAGCGGGTGACGTACATCTTCACGAGACTAGAGGAGGGAAGAGCACGGGCAAAGCCCGTGCCGTCGGACGGGTTCGTCCGGCGCGGCCGGACGCCCCGCCGGCCGTGCTTGCGCCTGTGGGCGCGCGGCCCGCGCGCCGCGGCGCTGCGCACCACATCATGTATTGTCATTTGCCTGCCACACGAACTGTTGTAGAAGGCGTCACCACGGATCGGCCGCCCGACAGCGGCCTTGGGTGTGCAAGCACCTGTGCGACAGGGCCAGTGGTGGGGACGGCAGCTTCCGGCAACGAGGGAGCGGGCGCGCGCATGTATCATCCCAATGTCCTGTCGCCACCCGATGCGTGCCCGGCACTCGTCCTCAATGCCGACTATACGCCATTGTCCTATTATCCGCTGTCGCTGTGGCCCTGGCAGACGGCGATCAAGGCGGCGTTCCTCGAACGCGTCGACATCATCGCCGAATACGACCGGGTCATCCGCTCCCCCAGCTTCGAGATGAAGATCCCGAGCGTCATCGCCTTGCGCCAGTATGTGCGCCCGGCGACGCACCCGGCCTTCACCCGGTTCAACCTGTTCCTGCGCGATCGCTTCGCCTGCCAATATTGCGGCGCGCCCCACGACCTGACCTTCGACCATGTCGTGCCGCGCGCCTATGGCGGGCGCACCACCTGGGAGAATGTCACCACCGCCTGCGCGCCGTGCAACCTGAAAAAGGGCGGGCGCACCCCGGCGGAGGCCCATATGGCGCTGCGCCAGCGGCCGTTCCAGCCGGCAACCTACCAGCTGCAGGAAAACGGCCGGGCCTTCCCGCCGCACTATCTCCACGATACCTGGCGCGATTATCTCTACTGGGATACCGAACTGCTGGCCTGATCGCCCGGCACCGCCAGCACCACCGTCAGGCCCTCCGGCGCCAGATCGGGTAGCGTCGCCAGGCGCACCGCGTCGCGCCGGGCGCGGTCGATGATCGCCGCCGGCACGGCGCCGGGGACGACCAGCGTGTCGCAGCGGCCGAGCAGGGCAAGCTGGTTGAGGGTCAGCTCACCCGGATCGGGGCTGGTGACGGTGATCGTCCGCACTTCGGTGACCGCGGCCGAACCGCCGTCGATCGCCGCCGCCACGGCTGCCGCCGCATCCCCGATCGTCCGCAGCGGATCGAGCGCCGCACCTTCGGCCAGCGCTCGTTCCCACAACCGGCGCCGGTCGGACACGCCGGGGTGGGCGGCGCTCGCGGCTGCCCGTGCCGATCCGATCGCCGCCGCCAGCGGCCCCAGCGACGCCGGCAGCAGCGCCTCCAGCCGGCCCCGTAACGCCCGCGACAGGCTCGCCGTAGCGCCGCCGGTGGAGATCGCGACGACGACCGGCGACCGGTCGATGATCGCGCCCATCAGGAAATCCGACAGCGCCGGCCGGTCTACGACGTTGACCAGCAGGCCGCGCGCCCGCAGCCGGCCGGCCGCGGCGCTGGCCTCGCCCTCGTCGTCGAGCGCGACAAACGCCAACATCGGCCGCGACGCGTCCTCGCCGGTGACGATGCCGCCGGCCGCCGTCACCAGCCGCGCCTTGGCCGCCGCCGCCTCGCCATCGCCGACGACAACGACGTTCTTGCCCTTCAGATCGAGGAAGATCGGCAGCTTATCCATCGTGGTCGATCGCTTTCAAAGGGGCCGGCGGCGCATCTGTTGCGTGGATGACCGCCCAGCGGTCGGCATGGACCCGCCGCCAGCCCGGGGTTGCATCCAGCCTGGCGACCAAAGGTGATCGCGGCATCAGGATCGTCCAGCGAATGCCCCAGCGGCGGACGGCGGCGGCAAAGGCCGCGTCGTCGCCATTGGCGGCAGCATCGAAGTCCCGCACGAACGCGTCGCCATACATATCGGCCCTCCCGTCGATGAACGGCCGAACGCCGGCAAGGATCAGGCTGCCGCCGAAATTATAGTCGTTGAACACCGGCGCGCGGTGCAGGTCCGGCGGGACGGCGGCGATGGCCCTGACCGGATTGTTGATGCTGTCGGCCGGCTGCATCGGCACCGCAAGCCGTATCGCCACGACGACAACCATGACGACAGGCACGCCGGCCAGCAGCGCCCGGTAGGGCAGGCGCCCGGCCGCAACCGCCGGCGCCGGCGTGCGGGCCAGGCGTTCGGAAAGCGGCCGGGCCAGCAGCAGCGACCCGATGATGGCCAGCATCGCCTGATGCCGGACATGGGCGAACGCCATCCAGACCAGCACCACCAGCAGCAGCAACCTGATCGGCGACAGCCGCACCCGGTTCCAGAGCAGCACGCCGACGGTGGTTGCGAACGGAATGGCAAAGGTGATGTCGCGCTTCAGCGACGTTGGTCGCCATTCGGTGATCAGACCGAGCGTCGACATGCCGCTCACCTGCAGCGGAAACAGCACGCCATCGATGCCGTTGGGCGTGACCAGCGTCGCAAGCGCTGCCGCGCTGCTGAACGCCGCCCAGCCGGCGAGCGCGGCGCCACGCCGCGGCGCCGCGAAAACCGACTCCAGCGCAAACGGCGCGATCAGCAGCAGCCCGAGCAGGAAGCTGCCATGCGAATTGGCCCAGACCAGCATGATCGCGGCGGCGGCGAGCGGCGGCGCCCGGCCGGTGTCGCTGGCGCGCATGAGCATCAGCGTCCAGGCGGCAAGGATCGGCCAGGCGAGCAGGTGCGGTCGCGCCAGCGCGAACGGGGCCAGCACGATCGCCACCAGCAGCAGCGCGATCAGCACCCGGACCGGCGGCAGCCAGCGGCTGAACGCGCGCCCGAGGATCAGGCACAGGCTCGCCGCCGCGGCCCCGAACATGATGGCAAGCCCGGCCCAGCCCCCCGCCTGGAAGACCAGTTGCATCGCCACCTCGGCCAGCCATTCATGGGTGACCCACGGCGCCCCGGGACGTGTGAAGCTGAACGGGTCGGTGACCGGCACCCGGCCGGTGGCCAGAATGAGCCGGCCGTTGGCGAGGTGCCAGCCGGTATCACCGTCGAAGAACAGCTGCTGCTGAAAGCACAGCACCGCGAACACGACCGTTGCGACCGCCGCCGGCACGAGCATCTGTGGCCGGGGCCGTGCTGCAAGCGACAGTCCGCGCCCGGCCGGCGCGCTGCGGCCCGTTCCCCGCGACCGCGATGCCGACCTCAACTGGGCGCGCCGCCACCGGCCAGGCTGCCCGCCACCATTGCGGCCAGGCGGCGCACATCGGCAACATAGGTCGCTTCGTCGAGCCCGGCGTGCTTCAGCCCGTTGGCGGCGTTGGCGACCAGGCGGGCGGTGGCCTCGGCCTCGGGGTCACCGGCGGCGGCCAGCCGATCGGCGACCAGCCGGGCAAACCGCGTCGCCACATCGCGGTGCAGGTCGCCGGCGAGCGCTTCCGCCTCGGCGAGGATCTCGGTGGCGTGCGGGGTGGCGGCGAACAGCTGGTGGATCGGCAGGTCCTTGGCGAGGATCGCCGCGGCCAGGCCCTCGCCAGTGGCCATGCCCTCGGGCCAGGCGGCTTCGGCGCCCGACATCGCGCCGGACAGCAGCACGTCGATCAGCGCGCGGAACACCGCCGCCTTGTTGGAAAAGACGAGGTACAGCGACGGCCGCGAGACCCCGGCCTCGGCGGCGATGTCGGCCATGGCGGTGCGGCGATAGCCGAAGCGCGAGAACGCCTTGAGCGCGGCAGCCACGACCGCATAGCGGCGCTCGACATCGGTTGACAGTTCAGACGCCATTTGTCATCCTGATATCAGACGCTGCGGGGGGTCGCCAGCGGGAAATTTCGGGGGTGATGATGTCCAAGGGCGTGGTTCTCGTTACGGGCGCATCCGGTTATATCGCCGGTTTCATCATTAAACAGCTTTTAACTGACGGTTGGGCCGTGCGCGGCACGATCCGCAACCTGGCCCGCGCCGATGCGGTGCGGGCATCGCTCGGCGCGCCCGACCTGCCGCTGTTCGCCGTCGACCTCGGCAGCGACGACGGCTGGGAGGAAGCGATGGCCGGCTGCGACTATGTCCAGCATATCGCGTCACCGATTCCGGACCGCGAGCCCCGGGACGAGCAGGACCTGATCCGCCCGGCCCGCGAAGGTGCCTTGCGCGCGCTTGCCGCGGCCAAGGGCGCCGGGGTCAAGCGCGTCGTGATGACATCGTCGATGGCGGCAATCGCCTATGGCCATCCCGAGCCGCGCCCGGTGTTCGACGAGAGCCATTGGACCGACCCGACCAACCCCGACACCTATGCCTATATCCGCTCGAAGACCTATGCCGAGCGTGCCGCGCGCGACTGGATGGCGAAATACGGCATCGGCATGGAGTTCGTGACGATCAACCCGTCGGCAGTCCTCGGCCCCGTCTTGGGCGGTGACTTCTCGCCTTCGCTCGAGGTGGTGAAAAAGCTGCTCGACGGCGCGCTTCCGGGCCTGCCGCGGCTGGGCTTTGCCGTTGTCGACGTCCGCGACGTTGCCGATCTCCACATTCGCGCCATGACGGCGCCCGCCATGAACAACGAACGCTTCATCGCCGCCGGCAAGTTCATGTGGATGGGCGACGTCGCCGATGTGCTCAAGATCCGGCTCGGCGACAGGGCCAAGCGGGTGCCGACGCGCGCGCTGCCCGACTGGCTGCTGCGGATCGCGGCGCGGTTCGACCCCACTGTCCGCATGGTCGTCCCCGAACTCGGCAAGGTCCGCGAATGCACGTCGGCGCATGCCAGGGCCGTGCTCGGCTGGACGCCGCGGCCGGAGGAGGAAACCATCGTCGACTGCGCCGAAAGCCTGATCGCCCACGGCTTGGTGAAGAAATAAGCCCTTTCCTCCCCCTCAGGGGGGAGGCGACTCGGCCCTCAGCCGAGCGGGTGGGGGTCGACCCATGTGGCCACACGCCGTCCACCCGCCGCGCTGGCGCGCGAGTCGCCTCCCCCCTCGAGGGGGAGGAAATTCACGCGCACCAGTGGATATCGATGTCCATGTCGAGGTCGGCGAGCAGGCGGCCGATCGGCAGGTTGCTGGCGGCGCCGTCCTTGATGGCCTTTTCGACCAGCTTGCGCTTGTCCTTGCCGGTCAGCACCAGGGTCACGACGCGCGCCGAGACCAGCGCCGACTTGGTCAGCGTGACGCGGTTGACCGGCATCGCCGCCGGCATCGGATCGGGGCGCACGCCCATCGCGCGGCGCACCTTGGGGCCGTTGAGCGCGCCGTCGTAGTCGGGGCCGGGAAAGATCGACGCGACATGGCCATCGGCACCGACGCCGAGCCAAGCGAGGTCGAGCGGCCATTCGAGATCGGCGAGGCGCTCGTCGGCAGCGCGGCCGGCGGCCTGCGGGTCGGTCTCGCCGGCGCAGAGCGGCACGACGCGGGCGCGCCGGGGCAGGAACATCTTGGCCAGCATCCCGACGTTGGAACGCGGGTCGGTCGGCGGCACCAGCCGGTCGTCGGTCGGCACGATCGTCACATCGGCCCATTCGAGCTTGCGCGCGGCGAGCAGTTCCAGCGCCGGCTTCGGCGTGTCGCCGCCCGGGAAGGCGACGATGGCGCGGCCACGCGCCTCGAGCGCCTGCTCGATGATGAAGCCGACATCGCCGGCCACCGCCTCGGCGAGCTCGTCGGCATCGTCATAGTCCCACCATTCGGCGTCGATCATCTGCAGCTCCCGAAATTTTGAAGGGCGCGCTTTGGCACAGATGGGCGACGAGGCCAACCTTCCTCCCCCTTGAGGAGGGAGGCGTCAGTCGGTGAATTCGTTCCAGGCTTCCTTGAGCTTGTCGAAGAACCCCGTCTGGCGCGGATTGTTCTTGCCGCCTTCCTGTGCCTCGAGCGTCTGGAATTCCTCCAGCAGCTCGCGCTGGCGCTTGGTCAGCTTGACCGGCGTCTCGACCTCGACCTGGACGACCAGGTCGCCGAAGCCGCCGCCGGCCGCGCCGCCGTTGAGGGCGGGCATGCCGCGGCCGCGGACGCGGAACTGCTTGCCGGACTGGGTGCCGTGCGGGATGCGGACGACGGCGGCTTCCTTGTCGAGGCAGGGGACTTCGATCTCGCCGCCGAGCGCCGCCGTGGTGAAGCAGATCGGCGCGACGGCGAACAGCGTCGTGCCTTCGCGCTTGAACAGCGCGTGCGCCTTCAGATGGACAAAGATGTACAGGTCGCCCGCCGGCCCGCCGCGCGATCCGGCCTCGCCTTCGCCGGCAACGCGGATGCGGGTACCGTCGTCGACGCCGCGCGGGACATTGACGTTCATCGTCTTCTGCTTCTCGACGCGGCCGGCGCCGCGGCAGGTGTCGCACGGGTCGGCGATGACCTGGCCGGTGCCCTGGCAGGCGGGGCAGGTGCGTTCGACGGCGAACAGCCCCTGGCGCATCGCGACCCGGCCCTGACCGCCGCAGGTCGAGCAGGTGCGGGCCGCGGTGCCGGGCTTGGCGCCGCTGCCGCTGCACGGCTCGCAGGCGGCGGCGACTTCGACGGTCAGCGTCGCTTCCTTGCCGGTGAACGCTTCCTCGAGCGTCATCTCGAGGTCATAGCGCATGTCCTGGCCGCGCGTCGCCCCGCCACGGCCGCGCTGCTGGCGCCCGCCGCCCATGAACTCGCCGAAGATGTTCTCGAAAATGTCGGAAAAGCCGCCGAAATCCTGGGCGCCGCCGAAGCCGCCGCCGCCGCCGCCCTGCTGGGTGAAGGCGGCATGGCCATAGCGGTCGTACGCCGCGCGCTTCTGCGGGTCCTTGAGCACGTCATAGGCTTCGCTGATCGACTTGAAGCGCTGCTCGGCAGCGGCATCGCCGGGGTTCTTGTCCGGGTGCCATTTCATCGCCAGCCGGCGATACGAGGCCTTCAGCGTCGATTCATCGGCGCCGCGCTGGCATTCCAGCAGCTCGTAATAATCGATTTCGGTGCTCATCGAATCGCTTGCCCCGCGTCCGTGCGTCCCTCGACTGCGCTCGGCATGAGCGGTTCTGGGTTATCCGGCTCCAAAAGAACAGGGGGCGCCCCCCGAAAATCACTCATCCCGAGCGAGATCGAGGGGCGCACCGCCATCAGGCTGCCTTACTTCTTGTCGTCCTCGACATCCGAGAATTCGGCGTCGACGACATTGTCGTCCTTGGGCGCTTCCGCCTCGGGCGATGCCGCCTTGGCCTGCTCGGCGGTATAGATCGCCTCGCCCAGCTTCATCGCGGCGTTGGACAGCGTCGTCGTCTTCGCGGTCAGCGCCTCGGGGTCGCCGCCATCGAGGATGCCCTTCAGGTCGGCAACCGCCGCCTCGATCTCGGCCTTCACATCGGCGCCGACCTTGTCGCCATGTTCGACGAGCTGGCGCTCGGTCGAATGGATCAGCGAGTCCGCCTGGTTGCGGGCTTCGGCGACGGCACGACGCTTCTTGTCTTCTTCCGCGAACTTCTCGGCGTCCTTGACCATCTGCTCGATGTCATCCTTGGACAGGCCACCCGACGGCTGGATGCGGATCTGCTGCTCCTTGCCGGTGCCCTTGTCCTTGGCATTGACGCTGACGAGGCCGTTGGCGTCGATGTCGAAGGTGACTTCGATCTGCGGGATGCCGCGCGGCGCCGCCGGGATACCGACGAGGTCGAACTGGCCCAGCAGCTTGTTGTCCGCCGCCATCTCGCGCTCACCCTGGAAGACGCGGATCGTCACGGCCGACTGGTTGTCGTCGGCGGTCGAATAGGTCTGCGACTTCTTGGTCGGGATCGTCGTGTTGCGGTCGATCATGCGGGTGAACACGCCGCCCAGCGTCTCGATGCCGAGGCTCAGCGGGGTGACGTCGAGCAGCAGCACGTCCTTGACATCGCCCTGCAGAACGCCGGCCTGGATGGCGGCACCCATGGCGACGACTTCATCGGGGTTGACGCTGGTGTTGGGCTCCTTGCCGAACAGTTCCTTCACGAACTGGCGGACGCGCGGCATGCGGGTCATGCCGCCGACGAGGATGACTTCGTCGATGTCGCTGGCCTTGACGCCGGCTTCCTTGATCGCGTCGAGGCACGGCTTCCGCGTGCGCTCGATGAGATCGAGGACCAGCTTTTCGAGGTCGGTGCGGGTGATCGTCTTGACGAGGTGCTTCGGACCCGTGGCATCCGCCGTGATGAACGGCAGGTTGACTTCGGTCGATGCCGACGACGACAGTTCGATCTTGGCCTTTTCGGCGCCTTCCTTCAGGCGCTGCAGGGCGAGCTTGTCCTTGGTCAGGTCGATGCCTTCGGCCTTCTTGAAGTCCGACGACAGGAATTCGACCAGCTTGGCGTCGAAATCCTCACCGCCGAGGAAGGTGTCGCCGCTCGTCGACTTCACTTCGAAGACGCCGTCGCCCAGTTCGAGCACCGACACGTCGAACGTGCCGCCGCCAAGGTCATAGACGGCAACGGTCTTGGCATCGTTGCGCTTGTCGAGGCCATAGGCCAGCGCCGCGGCGGTCGGCTCGTTGATGATGCGCAGCACCTCGAGGCCGGCGATCTTGCCGGCGTCCTTGGTGGCCTGGCGCTGGGCGTCGTTGAAATAGGCCGGCACGGTGATGACGGCCTGGGTGACGGTCTCACCGAGATAAGCCTCGGCGGTTTCCTTCATCTTCTGCAGGATGAAGGCGGAAATCTGCGACGGCGAATAGGCTTCGCCACCGGCTTCGACCCAGGCGTCGCCGTTGCCGCCCTTGACGATCTTGTAAGGAACGAGGCCCGCATCCTTCTGGGTCAGCGGGTCGGAAAAGCCGCGGCCGATCAGGCGCTTCACCGCGAAGACGGTATTCTCGGGGTTGGTCACCGCCTGGCGCTTGGCCGGCTGGCCGACGAGCCGCTCCTTGTCCTTGGTGAACGCCACCTGCGACGGCGTCGTGCGCGCGCCCTCGGCGTTCTCGACGACCTTGGGGGCCGCCCCTTCCATGACCGCGACGCAGCTGTTGGTGGTGCCGAGGTCGATACCGATGACTTTTGCCATGATGCTTCGTTCCGTCCTTTGTTCGGGCCCGTGCGATGGCGCCCCGAAGCGGCGCCGTCCATCGTCCCTGGTGTTGATGCCCTGCTGTCAAATAATAGCCGTGCAGGCCGGTTCAATAGTGGTGGCGCATTTAGGTATGCGCAGTTTGTAACGCAAGGCGATGACATCGGCGCGGGGGCTTCCTAAATGCCCCTTTCGAACCGCTGCTTCAACAAAGGCCCGCCCATGCGCACTCCCATCGCCTATGCCCTGCTGGCGTTTGCCGCGCCCGGTCTTGCGGCCCCGGCCCGGCAGGCGACGACGACAGCGCCGGTGAAGGAAGCCTGGGACAAAACGGCGCCGCGGGTAACCGGGGCATCGGTACGGCTCAACCCGGTGCCGGGCCGGCCGTCGGCGGGGTATCTGACCATCAATGGCGGCGGCCAGCCCGACCGGCTGATCGGTGCCACCGCGCCCGGTGCTCGTGTCGAGATGCACAGCAGCGCGATGGCCGGCGGCGTCATGTCGATGGCCAGGCTCGACGCCGTGCCGGTGCCGGCGGGCGCGACCGTCAGCTTCGCGCCCGGCGGCAACCACCTGATGATCTTTGGCTTGTCGGGCACGCCCAAGACGCTGCCGATCACGCTGGCGTTCGGCAGCGGCAGAAAAATCACCGTCGAGGCCCGCGTCGCGTCGGCCGGCGACGAGCATGCCGGACACTAGGTCAGGTCCTGACCCTCGGCCGCGCATCCGGCCGCTGACGGCGGCCGAGCGCCGGCTGGCGGCATCGGTGTTCGACGTCGGGCTCGATCTCGACGCCGTCACCATCCGCAATGCCAAGTTCTGGATGTTTCACCCCTGGTGGGTGACGATGGCGCCCGATGGCCATATCTGGTGCCACCCCAATGGCTATAGCTGGTGCGCCGATTACGCCGCCCAGCCGCTCGGCATGCGGGCGCATTTCATCCACGAGATGACGCATGTCTGGCAGCGCCAGAACGGCATCAACCTCGTCCTCCGCCGGCCACCGCTGGCGCGCTATGGCTATGCGCTGGCGCCGGGCAAGCCGTTCCGCCGCTACGGCATCGAACAACAGGCGTGCATCGTCGCCGATGCCTATTGCCTGCGCGAAGGCGCGCGGCTGCCGGGCAAGGCGCTGCCCGACTATGCCGCGCTGCTGCCGTTCGGCGACTGGCGTTAGGCGACGGTTGCCGAAACCGCCGTCCGGCGCCGGCGCTGCATGGCGCCGACCAGGCCGAAGCCGGCGATCAGCAGTGCCCAGCTCGCAGGCTCCGGCACCACGGCGGCCGAAATCGTGTCGAGGCGATAGCCCTGGCCTCGGTCGCCGTTGAACAGTACGTCACCGCCGGCGCGGGTGGTCAGCACATATTACTGGAAGCGGGCGAGCGGCGTGTTGAACGTCAGCGCCGACGTGCCGCCGACGTTGGCGGTGATGGTGCCGGTGTTGACGGCGCTGGCGAGCCCGCCGAGCCCGCCGGCGATGGTGCCGCCGAACCCGAGCGACACCAGCGCGCCGCCGGCGCCGACGCCATAGATCTGCACGGTATCGTTGAGATCGACGACCGACAGCTTGATGCCGGTCAGGCTGAGCAGCCGGTCCGACGTGATGATGAACGCCTCGCGCGGCTGGCCGCCGGTGGCATTGGTGTCGAGCTGGGTGTTGGCGCCCCCGACGACGCCGATGCTCGAGGCGATGCGATCGATGGTGCGCAGCGTCGACAGCTGGGAAATGTTGGTGAGCGTGGACGGGGCCGCGGTGAAGCCGCGCGCCACGACGGTCAGCGTCGCTTCGCCGGCGACAGACGTCGCCAGCGAGGCGAGGGTGCCGTTGGCGCCGCCGAAGGCCCAGGTGGCCGCCGCCGCCGGGCTGGTGATGACAGGCACGGCGATGGCGATGGCAGCAAGCAGGCGTGACATGATTGATTTCCCCGGGGGCTCGAATGACAGGCTATGAAGGACCTGTAACGAAAGCCTTTGGTGAACGCAATCATACCAGATGGTTAATGTTGGTAATCCGGTGCTGCCGTGTCTGGCACGCGCCGCACGGTCAGGGCGGCGTCACCTCGACCAGCAGCTTGCCGAAATTGCCGCCGGTATAAAGGTCCTTCACCGCGGTCGCGGCGTTTTCCAGCCCGGGGCGGATGTCCTGCCGGGTCTTCAGCTTGCCCTCCAGCATCCAGCCGACCATCGCCTGGCCGCTTTCGGCGAAACGGCTGGCGAAATCGGTGACGATGAAGCCGCGGATCGTCAGCCGGCGCATCAGGATCGTCGTCCAGAACCCCGGCGGCTCGCTCGCCTCGGTGGCGTTGTAGCTGCTGATCATGCCGCACAGCGCGATCCGGCCGAACAGCTTCATGCGCCGCAGCACCTGGACCATGATGTCGCCGCCGACATGTTCGAAATTGATGTCGATGCCATCGGGCGCCAGCCGGTCGAGCTCGGCGCCGACGTCCTGTGATTTATAGTCGATGCAGGCATCGAAGCCGAGTTCATCGACGACATAGTCGCATTTCGCCTTGCCGCCGGCGATGCCGATGACGCGCAGTCCCTTGATCTTGCCGATCTGCCCGACGATCTGACCGACGCCGCCGGCCGCCGCCGACACCACCAGCGTTTCGCCCGGCTTGGGCTGGCCGATATCCATCAAGCCGAAATAGGCGGTCGGGCCGACAAGGCCGAGCGTGCCGAAGGCTGCCGCCAGCGGAATGCCCGGAATCTCCGGCAGCCGGCTCAGCCCGGTGCCGTCGGTGACCATCACATCGGCCCATTCGCCGAGGCCGGCATAAAGGTCGCCGGGGTTGACCCCGTCCTTGCGGCTTTCGACGACGCGGCCGCAGACGCCGCCGCGCATCGGCGCGCCGACTTCGACCGGCGGCATGTACTGTTCCTGGTCGCTCATCCAGATGCGATTGGTCGGATCGAGCGACAGATAGGTGACGCGCAGCGAAAACTGGCCGTCGGCCAGCGCCGGCAGCGCCTCCGCGCCGTAAACCAGGTCGCCATCGGCGATATCGCCGACCGGGCGCCGTGCCAGCCGCCAGACATTGCGATCCGTCATTCCGTCTCTCCCCTCAGCACCCGGTCCAGCCAGGCATCGACCGCCTCGATGGCCGCCGCTTCGTTCAAAGTCGGAGCATGGCCGACACCGGGCACATTCACCACTGTCATCTCCGGCAGTCGCCGCGCCATCTCGGCCTGGGTCTCGCGGCTCAGCACGTCGGACAGGGCGCCGCGCAGGCTGAGCACCGGCACGCCCTTCAGCGCCGCCAGCGCGGTCCACAGGTCGGCCCCGGCATCGCCATTGGGCAGGCGGAATGCCTCGGCGATGCGCGGGTCGTAGTCGAACACGACCCGGCCCGACGGGTTGAGCTTGCACAGCCGCTTGGCAAAGCCGAGCCAGTCATGCAGCGCCCAGCCCGGGTAGATATCGGCATTGCGCGCCGCCAGGTCGCGCGCGGCATGGACCCAGGTCGGCCAGTTCGCCTGGCGCCCGACATTGGCGCGCATCCGCTGCAGCCCGTCCGGCTCGATCGCCGGCCCGATGTCGTTTAGGATGGCGGCGGCGATCTGCGGCCGGTGGCCGATGGTCAGCAGCATCGCCAGCACGCCGCCGACCGACGAGCCGACGGCGATGAAGCGGCCGATGCCGGCAGCGGCGATCAGCAGGCCGAGATCGTGGAGATAGGACAGCGGCACATAGCTCAGCGAATCGCGGGGCCAGGCCGAATCGCCGCGGCCGCGCAGGTCGACGGCAATGACCCGCCAGCGGCCGCCATGACGCGCGCCGAGCGCTTCGAAATCGGCGGCGGTGCGGGTCAGCCCCGGGATGCACAGCAGTGCCGGCCGGTCAGGCGGCACGTCGGGGCCGGCCGGCAGCTCGCGCCAGTGCAGGCGCAGGCCATCGTCCGACCAGTAATAGCCATCGATCCATCCGGTGGCGGCCGCGGGCGATGTTGCTGTCCGGCCCAACGCTCGCCTCCCCGGTCTCTCGAGTGATGTTTTGACTCAGACTCAGCTGACGCGCTATAAGCGACGTCTCCCAGGGGGGGATAAGGAAGATCACCAGCAGTGGCAACGCGCGCAATCGATTCACGCATCGCTGATTCCAGGACTTCGAAGGCCGGCGCCCGCACCGATGCGCGCATTGACACCCGTGCCCGCCGCTACGATCCGGCCGAAACCAAGCAGCGCGTGCTCGCTGCCGCCAACATGCTGTTCTCTTCCAAGGGTTTTTCGGCCACCGGTACCGCCGATATCGCCCGCGAGGCCGATGTCTCCGAAGGCTCGATCTTCTATCATTTCGGTTCGAAAAAGGCGCTGCTTGCCGAGCTCGGCGCCCGTTACGGCCAGACCATGATCGAGGCGATGCAGCGCGACGACGCGCTGGAGGACCTGGAGCCCGGCATCATCATCCCGCGAGTCTTCGAATTCTGCCGCGCCAGCAACCTGTGGGAAGGCATCACCGGCAGCGAATGCGAGGTCGGCACGCCGGCGATGGTCAAGAACCCCGAGGCGGAGCCCTTTTATCACGCCGCCAAGGCCACCACGACCGAATGGATCCACCGCCAGATGACGGTCGCCATGGCCAGGCGCGGCATCACCGATGTCGATATCGAGATCGCCGCCTCGTTTACCCACCACATCGTCGGCGACGCCATCGAGCGCATTCTGACCGCCACGACGCCCGAAGAGGCGGAACGCGTCGAGCGCGAGACCGTCCGCTTCGTTCGCGCCGCCTGCAACTACAACACCAACTGATCGTTCCTTCGCGGGTGAGCGAATTCCACCCGGCAACGACGATTCTCGAGCTCGGCGCGGCGTTCTACGACGCCGTCCGCCCCGCCGATTTCCCCCAGACCCGGCTGCGCTTCCGCAACGATCGTGCCGCGGCCGAGATCTGCCTCGACCAGCTCGACGACCCCGCCTGGCTGGCACATTTTGGCCGCTTCCAGCCGTTGCCCGGCAGTCTCGAGACACCGTTGGCGCTGCGCTACCACGGCCACCAGTTCCGCACCTATAATCCCGATCTCGGTGATGGCCGCGGCTTCCTGTTTGCCCAGGCGATCGACGTCCACGGCCGGCTGATGGACCTCGGCACCAAGGGCAGCGGCACGACGCCGTGGAGCCGCGCCGGTGACGGACGGCTGACGCTGAAGGGTGCCGTCCGCGAGATTCTCGCCACCGAAATGCTGGAGGCGCTCGGCGTCCTGACATCCCGGACATTTTCTGTCATCGAGACCGGCGAGGCCCTGCAGCGCAGCGACGAGCCCTCGCCGACACGTGGCGCGGTGCTGGTCCGCCTCAACCACAGCCATATCCGCTATGGGAGCTTCCAGCGCCAGGCCTATCTCCAGGATGCCGACGCGCTCAACCGGCTGGTCGATTACGCGCTGCGCCATTTCGCGCCCGCTGCCACCGGGCCATCGCCGCCGGCGGCGCTGCTCGACCATGTCGTCACCACGGGCAGCCAGCTGGCGGCGCAGTTCATGGTGGCGGGTTTCGTCCATGGCGTGCTCAACACCGACAATATCAACATCACCGGTGAATCCTTCGATTACGGCCCCTGGCGCTTTGCCCCGGCATGGGACCCGGATTTCACCGCCGCCTATTTCGACTATCACGGCCTCTACAGCTTCGGCCGCCAGGCCGAGGCATTGCAGTGGAACGCCTATCAACTCGCCGGCGCGCTGCGGGTCATCGCGCCGCTGGAGGACCTAAGGCCGGCGCTGGAGGCGTACCCCGATCGCTACCAGGCGGCGCTGGTCACCGCTATGCTGGCACGCCTGGGGGTGGCTCCCGGCCCCGACGATGTCGGTCTGGTCAAGGCCATCGAGACCGCGCTCACCAGCAGCCGGATGAATCCCGACCGTTTCTGGTTCGACTGGCGTGGCGGCGTCCGGCGCGGGCCGTCACCGGCCGACGCCGTCTATGCGTCGGACGCCTTTGCGGCCTTCCGCGCTGCCATCCCGGCCTATGCCGGCACTGCGCCGACGCACGACTATTGGTCCGACGCCGAACCCTGCACCATGCTGATCGACGAGGTCGAGGCGATCTGGGCGCCGATCGCCGAAGCCGATGACTGGAGCGCGCTGCACGCCAAGGTTGCCGCCATCCGGCGCATGGGCGCCGCCTCTAACTGAATGAAAGGGGCTCCGCGACCCGGGTCGCGGAGCCCCTCGAAAAGTGCCGGTGATCGCCTCAGGCGGTCGCGGCGACTCGACGCCGCTGGGCCGCGCCAACGAGGCCGAAGCCGGCGATCAGCATCACCCAGCTCGACGGTTCCGGCACGACGCCACCCAGGCTGCGAAAGGCCACTTCGCCGATCGCGCAGGCCGGGAAGCTGCCGGGGTTCGGCTGCGGGCAGCTCGACGCCTCGAAACGGACATAGCGGGCGGCAGTGCTGCCGAAGATGAAGATATCGGCGCCATAGGTTGTCGATGCCAGCGTATTGTCGGTCGGGGCCAGGCCGCTGGCCAGCGACGTGAAGCTGATGCCGTCGAGCGAGGTCAGCAGGTTGAGCCTGCCGATGCCCGAGCTTTCCTCGTTCCACAGCGCCAGCGCCGTCAGCCTCTGTGCCGAGCCGAGGTCGTACGTCACCTGCAGCGAGGACGTCCCCGAATTGCCGAAGAATTCGAAGCCCCCAAAGTTCGTGGAATGGGTCGGAGCGCCGGCAAAATAGGTGTCGAAATTGGTGACGCCCGAAACATAGGTGCTCGACAGGCTGGCCTGGTTCCAGGTGTCGGCGAGCAAGCCGAAGCCCGGGCCGTTGGTGTCGACCGTGCCGGAAACCGGCGCGATGACGACGCCGGGACCGGCGCTGGCAGCAGTTGCCGAAAGTGCCAGGCCGACGGCGGCGGTGGCAGCCAGAAGATGACGCATCATGGTTCGTCCCTTGTTCGGCGGCATCCTTCATGCCGCTCCCGCAACGATGCGATGCAAATTCCGTGCCAGAAATGCTGCGTCAAACAGGGCCAATCACTTGGCAGCGTCGCGTAACGGCTGCGAAACGAAAGTGTAAAGCTGACCGACAGTTTCGATCAGGCTCGCGGCAGCATCGCCCCCATCTGCCGCCCGCCGAAGATGTGGACATGGAGGTGCGGCACCTCCTGATGGGCATGCACGCCGGCATTGGCGAGCAGGCGATAGCCCGGCTCCTCCAGCCCCAGGTCGCGCGCCACGGTGCCGACGGCGCGCACGAAACCGGCGATCTCCGCATCCGAAGCCTTGGCCGAAAAATCCGCCCAGCTGACATAGGCCCCGCGCGGAATCACCAGCACATGGATCGGCGCCTGCGGGTTGATGTCGTGGAACGCCACGGCGAAGTCGTCCTCGTAAACCCGCTTCGACGGAATCTCGCCGCGCAGGATGCGGGCAAAGATGTTGCCGTCGTCATAGGTCCCGGTTGCGGTCACTGGCATGGTCAGATCTCCCTTGCGCCCTTGCGCCCTTGCGTTAATGCGCGCGTGGAGACTGAGCAAGGCAGCGCCGCGGGCGCCCGGCCCCCGAGGCCTGCCCCGGCCGCAGTCGGCCCTTTCGCGAACTGTCGTCCGGTCGGCCTTGACCGGCAATCGTCGCAGGCTTATCTCAACGTCATCGCGGCCGTCCTGGCGCGCGGTCCAAACGTCCCGCCATCGTTGCAACTTGCCCCGACAGCGCCCGGACTCCTTATTGAAAAGACCCCCATGCATCTTCACGATCTGAAGCGCAAAACCCCCGCCGAGCTGGTGGTGATGGCCGAGGAAATCGGCATCGAGAACGCTTCGACGCTGCGCAAGCAGGACATCATCTTTGCCATCCTCAAGGCGACGGCCGAGGCCGGCAACGAGATCACCGGCACCGGCACCATCGAGGTCATGCCCGACGGTTTCGGCTTCCTGCGGTCGGCCGACAGCAATTACCTCGCCGGCCCCGACGACGTTTATGTGACGCCGCAGCTGGTGCGCAAGTTCGGCCTCAGGACCGGCGATACCGTCGAGGGCGAAATCCGCAGTCCCAAGGATGGCGAGCGCTATTTCGGCCTGGTCCGCATCACCGCGATCAATTTCGACGATCCGGACGTCGTTCGTCACCGTGTCAACTTCGACAATCTGACGCCGCTGTATCCGGATGAAAAGCTCAACCTCGACAACAACGACCCGACGATCAAGGACAAGACCGGGCGGATCATCGACATCGTCGCGCCGCTCGGCAAGGGCCAGCGCTGCCTGATCGTGGCGCCGCCGCGGGTCGGCAAGACGATGATGATGCAGAACATCGCGCGGAGCATCTCGGCGAACCACCCCGAGATCTTCCTGATCGTCCTCCTCATCGACGAACGTCCCGAGGAAGTCACCGACATGCAGCGCACGGTGAAGGGCGAGGTCATCTCCTCGACCTTCGACGAGCCCGCCACCCGCCACGTCCAGATCGCCGAGATGGTCATCGAAAAGGCCAAGCGGCTGGTCGAGCACAAGCGCGACGTCGTCATCCTGCTCGACAACATCACCCGCCTCGGCCGCGCCTACAACACCGTGGTGCCGTCGTCGGGCAAGGTGCTGACCGGCGGTGTCGACGCCAATGCGCTGCAGCGGCCCAAGCGCTTCTTCGGTGCCGCGCGCAATATCGAGGAAGGCGGCAGCCTGACCATCATCTCGACGGCACTGATCGATACCGGCAGCCGCATGGACGAAGTGATTTTCGAAGAGTTCAAGGGCACCGGCAACAGCGAAATCGTGCTCGACCGCAAGATCGCCGACAAGCGCGTGTTCCCGGCCATCGATATCGGCAAGTCGGGTACCCGCAAGGAAGAACTGCTGGTCGACAAGGCGACATTGTCCAAGATGTGGGTTTTGCGCCGTATTCTCATGCAGATGGGGACTGTCGATGCGGTCGAGTTCCTCATCGACAAGATGAAGGACTCCGTAACGAACAAGGACTTCTTCGACGCAATGAACCACTGATCGGCGGTAATCGGCGCGAAAGACCGGCAGAGTCTTCGGTTTTCAATTCCCAGTTGCGCGTGTCGCCGTTAATGGTGGGCATCGTGGCCCTGTTCGCGAGTGGGAATTGCCGTGCGTGTTATCGTCCTGATTCCTTGTTACAACGAGGAGCTGACCCTGCCGGAGACGCTGGCTGCGATCCCGCGGCGCATTCCGGGGGTCACGTCGGTGGAGATCCTGGTCATCGACGACGGCTCCGCGGACCGGACGATCGAGGTGGCGCGTGCGCATGGCGTCGAGCATATCCTGATCAACAAGGCCAACATGGGGCTGGGCTCCACGTTCCGCCGCGGGCTCGACATGGCTTTGCGGCTCGACGCCGACATCATCGTCACCACCGATGGCGACAACCAGTATGAGGGCGCAGACATCCCCAAGCTGGTGGCGCCGCTGGTCGCGGGCGAATACGACATCGTCGTCGGCGACCGCGAGACGCGCAACATCCCGCATTTCTCGCCGACGAAAAAGCGGCTGCAGAAACTTGGCAGCCAGGTTGCCGCCGGCTTTGCCAACGTCGAGGTGAAGGACGCGGTCAGCGGCTTTCGCGCCATCTCGCGCGAGGCGGCGATGCGGCTCAACATCATGACCAGCTACAGCTATTCGGTCGACATGCTGGTGCAGGCCGGGCGCAAGAACATGGCCATCGGCTGGGTGCCGATCCGCACCAATCCCAAAACCCGCGAATCGCGGCTGTTCAAGAGCACCTACAATTTCATCGGCCGCCAGGGCACGACGATGATGCGCATGTACGCCATGTACAAGCCGCTGCGGGCGTTCCTGGCGCTGGGGGTGGTGTTCCTGATCATCGGGCTGGTGCCGCTGGTGCGGTTCCTCGTGCTTTTCATGATGGGGAACGGCGAAGGCAAGATCCAGTCGGTGGTGTTGGGCGGTATCTTCCTCGTCATCGGCATCGTGACCGTGCTGATGGGGCTGATCGCCGACCTGATCGGCAAGAACCGCCAATTGCTCGAGGTGACGCTGGAAAAACTGCGGCGCATGGAGCTCGACCAGCACGGCTTCCATTCGATGCTGGTCGAGGAACGTGATTTCGGCCGGCTCGGCGATGCGGCGACGCGCGCCGACAATGTCGTGGCGCCGTTCGAACGCCGCCGGCCGCCGGGCGAATAGCGGTTGCGATGACCGTGCCGCGTCTGTGCTCATTCAAGGTATATCTGCATGCTTAAATCCGCCTATGTCGGCGCGGCGAGACAGGCGCGCGGGCTCGCGCGGCGCGCCGGGCTGCTGGACTGGCTCGATGCCCGCCGCGACCAGCGTACGGCGCTGTGGGCGCGCAGCCTGTTCGCCATCCACGACATCGACGCGATGGTGGCGCTCGACCTGCCGTGGTGGACGTTCGATGCCATCGATGCGGCCGATGCCTTCCTCGCGGCCCGGCCGGGCGCCCGCGTCTTCGAATATGGCAGCGGCGCCAGCACGATCTGGCTGGGGCGCCGCGCCGGCCATGTCGTCAGCGTCGACCATGATGCGCCCTGGCACGACATCGTGAAGCGCTTTGCTGCCGCCATGCCGCAGATCGCGCTGCGCATGGTGCCGCCCGATGCCGTGCCCGATGCCGATCCGCGCTACCGGTCGGAAAAGCCCGGCTGGCGGGATCGCAGCTTTCGCGCCTATGTCCATTCGATCGACGACGAACCTGGCGAATTCGACATGATCGTCATCGACGGCCGCAATCGCGCCGCATGCCTGGAGCATTCGAAGGACCGGCTGGCACCGGGCGGCATGATCGTTTTCGATAACAGCAGCCGGTCACGCTATCGGGCCGCCATCGCCGGATCGGGGCTGCGCTGCGCCGAAACGCGCGGGTTGACCGCCTGCCTGCCCTATCCCGACGCCACGACATTGCTGACCAACTGATGCCGGGCCGACTGATCCCGCGCCTGCCCAAACGACCGGTATCGCGGGCGCGTGCCGCCGAGGCGATGCGCTATACCGTGGTTTCGGGGATGAGTGCGGTCGTGACGCTGGGGCTGCCGGTCCTCTTGCACGAATTCGGCGGCGTCGACCCGCGCATCGCGGTCGGCATCGCCTTTGCCGTCGTCTTCGTGATGAATTTCCTGACGACGCGCTATTTCGTCTTCCGCAGCACCGACAGCTTCTGGTCGTCGTTCCGCAAGTTTCTGCTGTCGAGCCTGATGTTTCGCGGCGCCGAATATCTCGGGTTTCTCGGCCTGTTCGCGCTCGGGCTGCCCTATTATGTCGCGCAGGCGATCGTCGTCGGCCTGTCGTTCATCCTCAAGTTCCTGACGTTGAAGCATCTCGTCTTCAAGGGTCGGGTCGCCCCGGACAGCATCGCATGACCCGTCGTCCTGGCCTGGTGCTGCTCGCCGGCTTCGTGCTGCCGGCGCTGATCTATTGGGCCATCATCACGGCCGGCACCTTCAACCTGTTCGGTCCGAGCTATTCCTGGCAATCGTATAACTACCTGGCGCTGGCGCTTGCCGATGGCCGCCAGAGCATCCCGGCTGAAGCGATCAGCGCCGAGGGCCTGTACATCGATGGCAAGGTGTACATGTATTATGGCATCCTGCCGGCGCTGCTGCGGCTGCCGCTGATCCCGTTCCTCGACCTGCGCGAGGTGCCGGTGGCGCGGCTGGTCAACCTGTTCATGCTGCTCGTCGGCCAGTTCGCGCTGCAATGGGTGATCCTGCGCATTGCCGCCGCGCATGGCCGGACCCAGGCGATCGATCGCTTCGTAACCGTCGCCATCAGCCTGATCCTGTGGTTCGGCTCGGCGGCGATGCTGCTGCTGCCCAACCCCAATGTCTATTACCAGCCCTATGGGGCAGCCCACATGGTGTCGTCGCTGTTCGTGGCGCTGCTGGCCTATGACCTGCTGGTCGTCGGGCGGGCGCCGCGCGGCAGCCGGCTGCTGCTATACGGGGTGCTCGCCGCGCTGGGCGTGTATACCCGGCAGACCTATGCGGTCGGGCTGTACGCGGCGACATTGCTGCTGTTGCTGCCCGACCTCGCCGAATGGCGCCGCGCCCGCGGCCCGGCGTTCGGTGCGGCGCTGCGCAGCGCGGTGCTGCCGCTGCTGATCATGTTCGTCGCCGGCGTCGGCTATCTGGCGCTCGCCTATGCCCGGTCGGGGCATCTGACCACCGGCTGGTCCGTCGCCGATTGGGGTTTTTCTTCGATCGTGCCGCGTGACGCGCGCCTGATAACCCTCAGCGAACAGCAATTCTCGCCGGTGCGCATCGTCCCCAACTTCGTCTATTTCATGGTCGGCGGCACGCATTGGCGCGAACCGCTGATCGAGGCGCTGGGCGGCGGCACGGTGCGGACCCTGTCGCACCCGTTCCGCTACCTCGTCTACACCCCGCTGGCGCTGCTCATCGCCGGCGTCGGCCTGTGGGCGCTGGTGCGGCAGCCGCCGGCGCTGGCCCGGCTGTGCCGCCTCGCTGCCGTGGCGCTGGCCATCCCGGCGCTGCTGCAGCTCGCCTATGGCACGGTGTTCGTCCGCTATTCGTGCGAGCTATGGCCGCTGCTGTTCTGGCTCATCCTGGTGGCGCAGCGCCAGGTCGATCCGGCGGCGCTGTTCGGGCGGCGGCAGGCGGTGGGCATGGCGGCGATGTCGGTGCTGTTGCTGGTTTCGGCAACCTATGTCGTCACCCGGCCGATGACCTTCTGGTACGACAGCGGCAATTTCGAAGGCTCGCTGTACAACCCGCTGCCGGCGCCGATCGCCGCCCGCGCCACCGCGCCGGGCAGCCGCGATCCGACCATCGAGCCGATTCGCGATCGTGTCGGCGCCGGCGTCTGGATCGAAAGCGAGCGGCGGTTCCGTTGACCACGCGTCGCGCTTGTGTGGGCCACCAACCCCGCTCAGGCTGAGCTTGTCGAAGCCCCCGCGAGCGCCGGCCTGCGACACGGCTTCGAGAAGCTCAGGCACCCCTGTGCACGGCTTCGACAAGCTCAGCCTGAGCGGGCTCTCTTGTTCAGCCAGATGCAGGCGAGCCTAACCCAGCGCCGCCATCACCTCGGGGGAATTCCACTTCAGCGTGCCGGCGACGCGCCAGACCTCGCGGCCCTTTTCGTCGTACAGCACCGAAATCGGCAGGCCGCGTGCCTTCAGCGCCTCGGCATAGCTGCCGGGCTGGTCGAGCATCGGCTGCAGCGTCTTGAACTTGCCGGGCTTGAAAAAGCCGTTGACCGCCTGCCAGCCTTCCATGTCCTGGCTGATCGGCAGGATGACGAGCTTGCCCGCCCGCGCCGCCGCCAGCGTGTCGAGCGCCGGCATCTCGGCGATGCACGGCGCGCACCAGGTCGCCCACAGATTGACCAGCACGCGCTTGCCGCGGAACGCCGCCATGCTGGTCTTCGCGCCCGGCTTGCGCTCGAAGGCGACGGCGGGCGCCGGCGTGCCGGCAAAGCTGCGGTCGATGCTGTTGATCGCCGCGGATGTGGTCGCGGCACTGGCGGCGCCGTACATCGCGCTCGCTTGCGGGGCCGGCGTGTTTCCCTTATCGCCGCCGTCGCAGGCCGTGACGATCGTCATCGCCCCGCCTATCAGCAGGAGCCTCGCGATTTCCGATCCCATCGCCTCATCCAATCCTCTTTGGGGTGGCCGTTTCGGAGCAGGCCCGGCGGCGGTGATGCGTGAGATAAACGCCTCGATCGGTACCGACAAGCGGCTGTGGCAACAGGACCTCGCCGGCAGCCGCGCGCATGTGACGATGCTCGGCGCCCAGGGCATCGTCGAGGCCGGCGATGTCGCGGCCATCCTGGCGGGCCTCGACACCATTGCCGCCGAGTACGCCCGCGACGGCGTGCCCGAGGATATGGCGCTCGAAGACATCCACATGACCGTCGAGACCCGGCTCGCCGAACTCATCGGCCCGGCCGCCGGGCGCCTCCACACCGCGCGCTCGCGCAACGACCAGGTCGCCACCGATTTCCGGCTCTGGGTGCGCGGCGCCTGCGCCGAGATCGATACCGGCCTCAAGGCGCTGCTCGCCGCGCTGCTCGCCCGGGCGGACGAACACGCCGCCACCATCATGCCGGGCTTCACCCATCTCCAGGTCGCCCAGCCGGTGACGCTCGGCCATCACCTGATGGCATATGTCGCCATGGTGACGCGCGATCGCTCGCGCTTTGCCGACGCGGCGGCGCGGATGAACGAATGCCCGCTCGGCGCCGCGGCGCTGGCCGGCACCGGCTTTGCCATCGATCGCGATGCAACCGCGGCGGCGCTGGGCTTTGCGCGGCCGACGGCGAACAGCCTCGATTCGGTATCCGACCGGGATTTCGCACTGGATTACCTGTCGGCGGCGGCGCTGGCCGGGCTGCACCTGTCGCGGCTGGCGGAAGAAATCATCATCTGGGCGTCGCAGCCCTATGGCTTCGTCACGCTGCCCGATGCCTGGTCGACGGGGTCGTCGATCATGCCGCAAAAGCGCAACCCCGATGCCGCCGAGCTGGTGCGCGCCAAATCGGGGGCGCTGCTTGGCGCCTTCCAGCAGCTGGCGATTATCATGAAGGGGCTGCCGCTCGCCTATTCCAAGGACATGCAGGACGACAAGCCGCCGGTCTTTGCCGCCCATGACACCTTGACGCTTTGTGTCGTGGCGATGACCGGCATGGTCGACAGCCTGGCCTTCAACGCCGACCGCATGCGCGCCGCCGCGGCCAGCGGCTATTCCACCGCTACCGATCTCGCCGACTGGCTGGTGCGCGAGGCGGGCGTGCCGTTCCGCCAGGCGCACGACATCACCGGTCGCGCCGTCAAGGCGGCGGAGGCGCGCGGCGTCATGCTCGACGGCCTGTCGGATGCCGAGCTGGCCGCCATCGACGCGCGCATCACCCCGGCGGTGCGCGACGTGCTGTCGGTCGAGGCGTCGGTCGCCAGCCGCACCAGCTTCGGCGGCACCGCGCCGGCCAACGTCCGTGCTGCCATTGCTGCCGCAAGGTCCCTGCCATGAAGCCTCTCGCACTTCTCGCGCTGCTGCTCCTCGCCGCCTGCGGCAAGCAGGGCGAGCTGACGCCGGTGCCGCCCCGGCCGGCGCCGCTGCAGGCCGCCGAGACGGTCCGTCCGAAAACCCCCGAGGACATGCTGAAGCTGCCGACCCAGTCGGCGCCGCAGCGGGTCGATGATCCGGTGCGCAACGCCGATCAGCGCCCCGACGACCGCTTCAACCTGCCGCCGCCGCAATAAGGCACACCCATGGATCATTTCGACATCCGCGACGGCGTCATGCACGCCGAAGGCGTCAGCCTGGAAACGCTGGCGGCCGAGGTCGGCACGCCCTTCTACTGCTATTCGACCGCCACCATCGAGCGCCACTACCGCGTCTTTGCCGAAGCCGTGGCGGGGCTCGGCGACGGCAATCCGCTGGTGGCATTCGCGGTCAAGGCCAACCCCAATCTGTCGGTGCTGGCGACGCTGGCGAAGGCCGGCGCCGGCGCCGATGTCGTGTCGAGCGGTGAACTCGCCCGCGCGCTCGCCGCCGGGGTGCCGGCGAACCGCATCGTGTTTTCGGGCGTCGGCAAGCAGCCCCACGAGATGGCGGCCGGCATCGACGCCGGCATCCTGCAGTTCAACGTCGAGTCGGAGGCCGAGATCGGCATGCTGGCGGCGGTCGCGGCCGGGCGCGGCGTCCGGGTCGACATGGCGATCCGCGTCAACCCGGCGGTCAATCCCGGCACCCATGCCAAGATTTCCACCGGCGGCCAGGACAGCAAGTTCGGCATTCCCATCGAGCGCTGCCACGCCGCCTTCGTGATGGCGGCGGGCCATGCCAGCCTCAACCCGATCGGCGTCGCCGCGCATATCGGCAGCCAGCTGACCGACCTCTCCCCCATCGAATCCTGCATCGGCCGGCTGGGCGAACTCGCCGCCGGGCTGCGGGCCGCCGGGCACCCCGTGGACCGCATCGATGTCGGCGGCGGGCTCGGCGTGCCCTATCGCGCCGACCAGCCGGCGCCGCCCGAACCCGCCGTCTATGCGGCGATGGTGGCGCGGGCCACAAAAGGCTGGAACTGCCGGCTGATGTTCGAGCCCGGCCGCATGATCGTCGGCAATGCCGGCGTGATGGTGGCGGGGGTCATCCTGGTAAAGGAAGGCACGACCAAGACCTTCGTCGTCACCGATGCCGGCATGAACGACCTGCTGCGCCCGTCGCTTTACGGCGCCTGGCACGATATCCGCGCGCTGCGGCCCACCGACGCCCGGATGACGGCGACCGTCGTCGGCCCGGTGTGCGAAAGCGGCGACACCTTTGCCGATGATCGCGAGATGGAGGCCGTCGGCGCCGGCGATCGCATCGCCTTCATGACCGCCGGTGCCTATGGCGCGACGATGGCCAGCACCTATAATTCGCGGCCGCTGGTGCCCGAGGTCATGGTCAGCGGCGACCGCTGGGCGATCGTGTCGGAACGCAACCAGCCGGCGGCGATGCTGGCGCTCGATGCCCTGGCGCCCTGGTTGTGACGGCCTGCAATTGAACCGATAAGGGTTTGGCAGGTTTTTGCAGCCAGAGACGTGGCTCGGCATCGAACAAGGCAACCAGATGACATTCAAACCGGTAAAGACCGCTGTGTTTCCCGTCGGCGGCCAGGGCACGCGCTTCCTGCCGGCGACCAAGGCTGTGCCCAAGGAACTGCTGCCCGTCGTCGACAAGCCGCTGCTGCAATATGCCGTCGATGAAGCGCTCGCCGCGGGCATCGAGCGGCTGGTCTTCGTCACCGCGCGCGGCAAGGGCGCGCTGGAGGAATATTTCGATATCGCCGGCGAACTCGTCGCCAGCCTGAAGGCCAAGGGCAAGACCGCCGAGCTGGCGGTGCTGGAAACCACCCAGCTCGAGCCCGGCCGCATCGTCTATGTGCGGCAGCAGGAGCCGGCGGGCCTCGGCCATGCCGTCTGGTGCGCGCGTCACATCACCGGTGACGATGCCTTTGCCGTGCTGCTGCCCGATGAGCTGTTGTGGAGCCCGGCCGCACCGGCGCTGGCGGAAATGCACGACGCCTACCAGCGGCTCGGCGGCAACATCATCTCGGTGCTCGAAGTGCCCGACGAACACACCAACCGCTATGGCATCGTCACGCCGGGCGCTGTCGACGGCAAGATCACCGAGGTGAAGGGCCTGGTCGAGAAACCCAAGGCCGGCACCGCGCCGTCGCGGCTGGCCGCCATCGGCCGCTACATCCTCCAGCCCGAGGTGATGCACATCCTGGCGGCCGGCAAGCGCGGCGCCGGCAACGAGATCCAGCTGACCGACGCCATGGCCGAGCTCATCGGCGTACAACCGTTCCACGCGCTGACCTTCACCGGCACCCGCTTCGATTGCGGCGACAAGGCCGGCCACATCACCGCCAACATCGCGCTGGCGCTGGAACGCGAGGACGTCGGCCCGGCGGTCCGCGCGTGGCTACGGGAGAATCCCGTCTAGCCGCCGCATCCGGCCTTGCGAACATGCCGATACCGTAACGATTGACCCCCGCCGGCAAATGTCATCAACGTAAGGACATTGATGCACCGGGGGGTCTGATGATCAAATCGTTGTTGGCGGCGGGCACCGTGGTGGCCGCAACGCTGGCCGTGCCGGCGGCGGCGCAGTCGTTCGGATCATCGGCGCTCGGCACGATCCGCGACTGCAGCACGACCGCCGCCACGGCGCTGTGCGACGGCACCGGCCCCGGCCAGGCGATCGTCACGCGCATCAACACCGGCGGCGCCAATGCGACATCGAACACCGATCTGACCCTCGGCAACGGCTCCTATGCCCGCGGCACCACCGCCTTCGGCGCCTTCGATCTCCCCGAACTGCGCGGCGAGTCGCGGTCGCTCGGCGACGACCGGCTCAACATCAACATGCTGGCGTTTCAGACCTACCTCTACACCGGCCCCAGCGGCACGCCGTTCTCGCTCAGCGGCGATCTCCATATCGTCGATTCGAGCAACAATCCGACCGACGGCGCGCTGCCGGGCGGGGCGATCTACAGCCAGTATCTGGCAATCTGGGACACCGCGATCCTGGGCGGCCTGACCAGTGCCGACGATATCTTCAACAATTTCTTTTATTCGCCGTGCGGCACGCCCGGCGTGCTGGCCGCGGCCTCGGGCGGCGGCGCGCTGCCCGGCGGCGAAACCAGCTTCAGCCTGACGACGGTCAGCTGCTCGGGCTTGCCGTTGCTGCTGACGACGGGGCAGACGGTGCTGGGGGTGGCCGGGATGCAGCTGCCGGTCAATCGCGGCGGCTTTGCCGATTCGACCGGCACTTTCCTCACCCGCTTCGGCGACGACCTGACGCCGGAACAGATCGCCACGATCCAGACCAACGTCGTCTCGGGCATCGTCATGTACAATGCGACGATCCCCGAACCGGCGAGCTGGGCGCTGCTGGTTGCCGGCTTCGGGCTGGTCGGCGGCGCTTTGCGGCGTTCGCGCCCGGCCACATCGGCTGCCTGAACGGCGTCAGCCCGCCGTCATGTGCGGGAACGTCAGCCGCGATTGCAGGCCCGCCGCACTCCAGTCGAGGTGCAGCCGACCGTTCAACTGCTTCGACACGATCGCCTCGGCCATCGAGAGTCCGAAGCCCTTGACCGCCGGGGGTGACGCCGGCGGGCCACCGGTTTCCGAAAAATCGATCGCGACGCCGTCGCACTCCTGGTTCCAGCGAATATCGAGCGAGCCCGCCGGCGATGACAGCGCGCCGTGCTTGACGGCATTGGACACGATTTCGTGCAGCACCAGCGCCACCGGCTGCACCTGCGGCACCTCCACCGCGATCTCGGGCCCGGTCAGCTCGACGCGGTCGGCGCCCGACGCCAGCAGTTCGGAACGCAGCAGCGTGTCGAGCGGCACCCGGCGCCAATTGCCGACGGCAAGCAGCGTATGGGCGTTGGCGAGCGCATGGACGCGGCCCTGCACCGCCGTGGCATAGCTGCGCGCGTCGTCGGACCGGCTCAGCCGCACGATGCCCTGGACCAGCGCCAGCGCATTCTTGGCGCGATGATCGACTTCCTTCAGCAGCAGATGCTCGCTGCGTTCGAGTTCCATGGCGCGGCGGCGGCTGGTGACATCGAACTGCGAGGCGAAGAAATAGATCAGCTTGCCGTTGTCATCGTGGATCGGACTGATGTGCAGCTGGTTCCAGAATGCCGAGCCGTTCTTGCGATAGTTGACGATCTCCTCGGTCACGTCGATCTGCCGCGCCAGCGCATCGCGAAGGATGGCGAGGGAGGCCGGCGACGTCTCCGGTCCCTGCATGAACCGGCAATTGCGGCCGATGATTTCTTCGGCCGAATAGCCGGTGAGCGCCAGAAACGCGTGGTTGGCGAGGATGATCGGATTGTCGGGCTGGTTGGGGTCGCTGACCACCATCGCCATATGGGTGCGCTCGACGGCGATCAACGCCAGCTTGGCACGGTCGACCAGGCCCTGCGCCGACGAGGCAGCAGGCGACTTCTCGATCATCTTGTCGCTGTGCGAGATCGCCTCAATCACCCGAACTCTCCTGTCGGTACCCTAACGTACAGATGCTGGATTCGGACCCAATGCTTTGCGGCGCAGGACCCGGCTTGTCGGAAAGACGCATCCCGCGCATCATTGCTCCCGTGAAAATCGCATTATCCTTCACCACGGGCCTGGCCGCCGTGCTTGCCGGCTGTGCATCGCCACAGCCGCTGGTGACGCTTGCCGGCACGCCGCCGCCGCCGCTCTATGCCGTGGCCGGCGATGGCCCGGCCGCCGCCGAAGTCCAGCGCCAGCTCGGCGCCCGCGGGCTGTATGCGGCCGATGCGCCGACGCTCATCCACGCCGGCTATGGCGTGATGCCGCGCCGCAGCGGCGCCTGTCTGCAGACCGACCCCGCCGGCGGCTGCAGCGCCTGGTACGACGTGCCCGCCACCGGCTGGGCGCCGTTCGCGCCGCCGCTGCGCCACCGGCTGACGCTGGCGATCGAAGGCGGCGCCCGCATCCAGGTCATCCAGGCCGGCGGCAAGGACGACACTTTGCTGCCGGCGCTGGTCAGCCTGGCGCTGGCGCAGATGCCCGCGGCACCCGCAAGGTAAAGGTCGCCCCGGCGCCGGGCGCGGAGGTGACGCCGATGCTGCCGCCATGGCCGGTGGCGACGCTGCGGACAAAGGCAAGGCCCAGGCCGACGCCATCGGCCTGTGGTCCGACGCGAAACCGCCCGAACAGCCGCGCCTGCATATCGGCGGCGATGCCCGGCCCCGAATCGATGATGTCGAGCCGCCAGTTATCGCCCTCGGGCGCCAACCGGCAGCTGACGGTGCTGCCCGCCGGCGCGAACTTCACCGCATTGCCGATCATGTTGACGATGGCGCGCAACAGCAGCTGGTGATTGCCGACCAGCAGCGCCTCGTCGTCGAGGCCGATGCCGTCGATGCGCAGCCCGCGTGCCTGCGATTGCGGCCACAGCTCGTCGATGGCCTCGGTAGCGATGGCGGCGAGATCGACCTCGACCATGACATGGTCGCCGGCCTCGGCGCGGGCGAGCTGCAGATAGCCGTCGGCGAGCGCGATCGTGCGGGTGGCGAGGTGGCGCAGCCGCTGGGCGAGCGCCGGCGGCAGCTCGGGATTGCGATCGAGCAGCGCCAGGATCGAGGCCTGGGGCGCGCGCATGTCGTGGGTGAGCAGTTGCAGCGCCTCCTCGCGGGCGGCCTCGGCGCGGCGCAGCGCGCTGATGTCGGCAAAGCGCACGATCCAGCCCAGCGCGGCGCCGTCGGGGCCGCGCCACGGCGTCGACCGGATGTCGCGGATGCTGCCGTCGGCGGCGCGATGCTCGCCGCGCCACGGCGTCGCCGCATCGGCCAGCGTGGCGGCGCCGAACGGCGGCAAGCCGGCAAAGGCGCGATCGACCGCCGCGAAGTCGGCCGCCGCGCCGAACAGCGCCGCGGCGGCGGTGTTGGTGGCGGCGATGCTGCCGTCGCGCGCCACCAGCAGCGTCGGGTCGGGCAGGCCGCGGATGGCGGCGTCGGCGATCTCGCGCAGTTCATCGACCCGGTCGATGGTGGCGGCGAGCAATTGCGTCGTCCGTGTCACCGGGTCGGCGGCGATCGACCGCCCGGCGCGCGGCACCACCCCGCCGCCCAGCTCCGCCAGCTCTGCCAGCATCCAGTCGTTGACCGCCGCCAGCCGTCGCCACGCCCAGAACGGCTGCGCCAGCAGCACGCCGACCAGCGCCCCCGCCGGCGCCACCCACAGTCCCGTCGCCGCGAACAGCAGCGCGGTCGCCAGCAGCGCCGCCGCCACCAGCAGCGCGCCGCCGATGGCCGCTGCCGCCGGCCGCAGCCGCAGCAGCCCGGCCATGCCGAGCCACAGCACCGCCAGCGCCAGCGCGATCGCGGCGCCGGTGCCTGCCCGCCGCAGCCGCCGCCCCTCCAGCAGGTCGGCCGCCAGGCTGGCCTGGATCTCGACGCCCGCCATGACGCCGGTGCGGCCCGCCGTCGGCGTCGAAAACTGGTCGCCCAGCCCCGCCGCCGTCGCGCCGATCATGACGATGCGGTCGCGCAGCAGGTCGTCGGGAATGGCGCCGTCGCGCAGCGCCGCAAACGACAGGGTGCGAAACGACCCCGGCGGCCCGCGAAAGCCGACCAGCCGTTCATCGACACGGCGCAGCGGCGCGGTGATCGGGCGCGGCTGAAAAGGCTCTGCCACCCCCGCACCGGTCAGCAGTGCCGCCACCTGCGGCCAGCGCCTCGTGCCGTCGACTGCCATGGTCAGGGTGCGCACCACCCCGTCTTCATCGGGCGCGATCGTCGACTGGCCGATGCGCGCCGCACTGCCGGCGCCGCGCCCGACCACCGGCACGATATCGTCATGGGCATTGCCGTCGCGGCCGGGCACCATGAACTGCAGCGGCAGTACCACCGGCACCGGCGACGCCCGCAACGCCGCATCGAGCCCGGCATCGTCGGCGCCGGCTTCGGTGAACAGCACGTCATAGCCGATGGCGCGCGGCCGCGCTGCCGCCAGCCGGGCGATGGCATCGGCATGGACCTGCCGCGGCCAGGGCCAGGGGCCGATGCGCGCCAGGCTGGCCTCGTCGATGCCGATGATGACGATGGCATCGGGCGGGGCGCGCGGCCGCGCGGTGGCGACGAGATCATAAAGCAGATAGTCGAACCGCCGCAGGCCGCCGGCGAGGATCAGCCCGGTGACGAGGATGCTGAGCACCGTGCCCACCGCCAGCCATTCGCCGAGCAGCCGCGCCGGCCGTCGGACGCGCGGCCCGGTGTCAGCGGGCAATGGTCAATGTCTGCACGGGAAACACCCTGACATGGCGCTTGCCGCGATCGCGCGCGGTGACCGTCACCCGCCAGTACCAGGTGCCGGGGGCGAGGCCGCTGACCGTCATCTCGGTGCCCGCCAGCGCCGGCGCGTCGATCAGCCGGTCAGCCAGCGCCGCGTCGCGGCCGAGCACGAAATCATAGCTGCGGCTGCCCTCGCCCGATGGCTGCCAGCGGAACCGCGTCCGCCGCGGCCGGCCGGGCAGCGCTCCTGCCTCGGTGGCAAGGCCCGACAGGAAGCGTTCGAACTCATAGGTCGCCGCCAGCCCCTCGACCCCGTCGGCGTCGATGGCGGTGACGCGGGCGTACAGCGTGCCGTTGCCGACGCCGGCAAAGCTGACATCGTTGCCGTCGGTGTCCGCTTCGGCAAAGATGTCGATGGCGCCGGCGTCGCGCGCCAGCTGCACCCGGCGGCGGCTGCCGGCGCCGGGTGCGATGGCCAGCACCACCGCCGGATCGTCCTGGACCTTGCCGGGATCGCGCAGCGCCGGCGCCGGCAGCAGCCCGACCGAGCGGATCGCGTCCTGCTGCAGCACGCCGCCGCTGCCGGCGGGAATCGCGGTATCGTCGCGGCCGTTCGCCGGGCGGCCGGCGACGCTGCCCTCGACGACGCCGATGGTGCTGGTCGCGGCCCCATGGGCGACGCGGAATTCGGTGCCGCGCACGGCGGCGACGGCGACCGGGGTGCGCACCAGGAAGCGATCGGCCTCACGTTCGCGCGGGGTGACGGCGAAATCGGCGCGGCCGCCGACCAGATCGAAGCGGCGCTCGAGCCGGCCATCGAGAACGATGCGTTCGAGCACCGCGACCCGGAACTGCGACTGCGAGGGCAGGGTGACCCGGCTGCCATCGGCCAGTGCCAGCGTCACGAAGCTGTTGGCCCCGGTCGCCAGCACCGTGCCTGCGCCGGCCACGGCGCCAACCTTCGCGACACTGGCAATCGTGGCACCGACCTTGGCGACACTGGCGGGCGTGATGGTGACCTGGCCCGAAAAGGCGGCGACGGTCGCCGTCACCGGCTCGCGTCTCAGCAGCGCCGAAGCGATCACCAATTGCTTGCCGACCGGCAGCCGGCGCGGATCGGCGACCCGGTTGCGTGCCGCCACCAGCTGCCAGTCGCGCGGGCGAACCAGGCCCCGGGTGCCGATGCCGATCAGCGTGTCGCCGGGTTGCACGATGTAGCGAAAGACCGGTGGCGCATCGGCGGTGGCCAGCGGCGCCGCCGCCAATGACAGCGCCGCCGCCGCCAATGCCGGCTGGACTACCAGCGGGCTCACCGGCGCCACGAAGATCGCGACGGCAACGGCGCGCGATGGGCCCAAGCTCAGCCTTCCCTGGTTACGGTGGCGATCTGTTCGAGACGATAACCAAAACTGTACACCGACGCGAGCCTCAGCCCGTGTTCGGGGCGCAGGCCGAGGCGGCCGCGGATCTGCGAGACATGGGCATCGAGCGTCCGGCTCGGGATCTCGGGATTGCGGCCCCAGACGGTTTCCATGATGTGGGCGCGCGAGAGCGGGCGATTGAGGTTGCGGAACAGCAGCAGCGCCAGCCCGAATTCCTTGGCAGTGAGGTCGACCCCGGTGCCGCGCACCGACACCGTCATCGCCATCGGATCGAAGACATGATCGCCAAAGGCCTCCACCCGCGGTGCCGTCGACCGGCCATAGCTGCGACGCAGCAACGCCTCCACGCGCGCGCGCAGCACGCCGGCATCGACGGGCTTGGTGACATAATCGTCGGCGCCGATGTCGAGGCCGTGGATGATGTCGCCATCGCTCGAACGCCCGGTCATCATGATCACCGGCGGCGGCGACGGCAGCGTGGCGCGCGCCCAGGCCAGCAGGTCGATCCCCGACAGGTCGGGCACCTCCCAGTCGAGCAGCAGCAGGTCATAGCTTTCGCGGCGCAGGGCGCGGCGCAGCGCCTCGCCGCTATGGAATTCGTAACAGGCATGCCCGGCGGCGCGCATGTCGGCGGCGACGTCGGCGCACAGCTCGCGATCATCATCCAGGATGGCGAGACGCATTTCGTTCCTCTTTTCAAACGATTCCCGATCGCCAAGTCGATCGTCGGGCGCGGAATAGCAGCGACAGGGTGAACGATGTGGTGAATATCGTAACAAGTTTACAATAAATACCAAATAAATTGCAACTGCGCCCGACTAGATTGCGACGAGTTGTGCGTCCAGCGCCATGGCTTCATCCGGCTCATGCGTCACATACAGCAGCGGCAGATTGCGTGCCGATTCCGCGATCAACAAAAGCAAGGCTTTGGCGCGTTCGGCATCAAGATGCGCGAGCGGCTCGTCGAGCAGCAGCGCCGCCGGCCGCGCCAGCAGCGCCCGGCCCAGCGCCACCCGGCGAGTCTCGCCGCCCGACAGATGCCGCGGCCAGCGATCGAGCAGCGCCGCGATGCCCAGCCGTTCGGCCATCGCCGCGACCTCGGCCGGGCCGGCGCGCCGGGCATAGCCGAGGTTGGCGCGCACGCTCAGGTGCGGGAACAGCCGCGCCTCCTGGAACATGACGCCGAGGTCGCGGCGGTGCGCCGGCACGTCGATGCCTGCGGCGGCATCGAACAGCGTGCGGCCGCCGACGCGGATATGGCCCGCCAGCGGCCGCAACAGCCCGGCGATGGCGAGCAGCGCGCTGGTCTTGCCGCCGCCCGACGGGCCGACCAGCGCCGTGACCGGTGCGTCGCCGGCAAAGGCGATGTCGCGGACGAAATCGCCGCGCCGGACGGTGATGGCGACGTCGATGCTCATGCCCGATGCCGGACCGCGCGGCGCTGCCACCATTGCGCCGCGACCAGTGCGCCAAAGGCAATGCCGATGCTGAGCAGCGCCAGCCGCAACGCCGCACCCTCGCGCCCCGGCACCTGCAGGAAGGCGTTGATGGCGAGCGGCAGCGTCTCGGTCTCCCCCGGGATCGCCGAGACAAAGATCGCGGTGGCGCCGAATTCGCCCAGCGCCTTGGCAAAGCCGAGCACCGTGCCGGCGATGATGCCGGGCAGCACCAGCGGCAGCGTGATGGTGGCAAACACCCGCCACCGCGAGGCGCCGAGCGTCGCCGCCGCCGCCTCCAGCCGCCGGTCCATCGCCTCCAGCGCCAGCCGCATCGGGCTGACCATCAGCGGCAGCGCCATCACCCCGGCGGCGATGGCGGCGCCGGTCCAGCGGAACAGCACCGACACGCCGACGCTCGCCAGCGCCTGGCCGAGCGGCCCGTCGCGGCCAAAGGCGATGAGCAGCAGATAGCCGGTAACGACGGGGGGCAGCACTAGCGGCAGGTTGACCAGCGCATCGACGATCGCCTTGCCGGCAAAGCGCCGCCGCGCCAGCACGAACGCCAGCGCAAAGGCCAGCGGCAGCGTGCACAGCGTCGCGACGCCGGCGACCTTGAGGCTGACCAGGATCGCTTGCCACTCGGCCGGGGTCATCGCGGCGATCAGGGAGCGACCTCGATGGCGCGCAGCCGCACCAGCCGCCGCACCGACCGCGCGCCGCGCCGGTCGCCCGGCACCACCAGCCGCACCGGGCCGTCGGCCGCGCCGAGCGCCTGGCCGGCGCAGCGATCGGCGACCAGCACCGGCGTCTTGCCGAGCGCGGCATCGATCTCGCCGAGGCTGAAGACGACGCGATAGCCATCGGCGGCCTCCGCCAGCACCACGGTGTGCAGCGCCGTGCCGCGCAGCGCCTCGCCGCCCGGCAGCCCGGCCCGGGCGATGAGATCACCGAGCCAGACGCCGGTGCAGACCTGGCTGGTGCCATGGGCAACCAGCGTCGCGGTCGCCGGCGGCAGCGCCGCGCGGGTGGCCGCGTCGAACGGGATGGCAACCGGGGCGGCGGCAAGCAGCAGCGCGAGGATCATGGCGGCGTGAATCCCTGTGATCGCAAGATGGCCTGGCCGCGCGGGCCCGACAGGAAGGCGAGGAAGCCGCGCGCCTCGGCATCGGCGCCGGCCGCAACCAGTGCCGCCGGATAGACGATCGGCGGGTGGCTGCCGGCCGGGAACACCCCGGCGACAACGACGCGGCGCGAGGCGCGGGCGTCGGTCGCATAGACGACGCCGGCCGCGGCGGCACCGCGTTCGACGAACGCCAGCGCGGCACGGACATTTTCGGCACGCGCCAGCCGCGGCGCCGCCGCATCCCAGGCGCCGAGGCGGACAAGCGCGGCGCGGGCATAGCGGCCGGCGGGCACCGAATCGGGATTGCCCGTCGTCCAGTGGCCGCGACCGACAAAGGCCGCAAGGTCGAAACCCGGTGCCAGCACGGCGCGGCGGGGCCGGGTGGCGGGCACGATCAGCACCAGCCGGTTGCCGGCGATGTCGCGGCGGCTGCCGGGCACCAGCACGCGCGCCGTTTCGGCAGCATCCATCCAGGCGCTGTCGGCCGCCACGAAGACGCCGGCGGGCGCCCCGGCGATGATCTGCCGCGCCAGCGCCGGCGACCCGGCAAACACCAGGTCGGGCCGGGGGTGCCCGGTCGCCGCCCAGCCATCGGCGACCGCCGTCATCGCCTCGGTCAGGCTGCTCGCCGCCAGCACGCGCAGCGGCGCCGCACCAGACAGCACGCGCGGCGGCGCCGCGCCGGCGAGGGCAGGGGCAAACAGCAGCAGCAGGGCCAGCAGACGCGCGATCATCGGGGCTTTCAGGGCGATATGTCCGGCCGGATATATCGCAGCGCCGGGCGACCTTGGCCAGCCCCGCGCCGCCGGCTGCCACATCGTCACGCATTGACGCATTCTGCGCATGGCTTAGGGGTGCGGCGCAATGAACCTTGCCGATCCTCCCTTCGACACCCGCACGCTGCGCGATGCCTTTGGCTGCTTTGCCACCGGCGTCACCGTCGTCACCGGCCGCACCGCCGATGGCGGTCGCACCGGGCTGACCGCCAACAGCTTTACCAGCGTGTCGCTCGACCCGCCGCTGCTGCTGTTCTGCCCGGCCAACGCTGCCTCGGCGCTGCCGGCGCTGCGCGATACCGGCCGCTTTGCCATCAACATCCTCGATCTCGATGGCCAGCCGGTCGCCGACCGCTTCACCAAAAAGGGCATCGACCGCTTCGCCGATGCCGATTGGGAGGAATGGGACGGCCTGCCGATCCTGAAACAGGCCAAGGCGGCGTTCGCCTGCACCCTCCACGCCGATCACGACGGCGGCGACCACCGCATCATCGTCGGCCGCGTCACCCGCTTCGGCCAGGCGCCGGAGCGCGAATCACTGCTCTACCTGCACGGCCGCTACCGGCGGGTGCATGTCGGCTGACGCGAAAGCCGCCGCCGAGACCGCCGAACTGGCGCGCGGCGGCCGCACCAGCTTTTTGGGCTATGTGCTGCGGCTGGCGGCGCGCTTTCCGTTCCTGTTCATCGCCGGGCGGCTGTACGGCGCCACCGCGCTCGGCCGCTTCGCCTATGCGACGATGGTCGTCGAATTGGTCGCCATGCTGGCCACGCTGGGCCTGAAGCGCGGCCTGGCGGAGGACATGGCGCTTCGCGGCGCCGCATCGGAAGCGCGGTCCGATGCGGAGGCGCATTCGCTTTACGATGGCCTGCTCGTCTCGGTGATCGCGGCGCTGGCCGGCGCCGCGGTGCTGATCGCGGTGCCGCGCATCGTCTTTCCCAGCGGCGAGATCACCGGGCTGATGCGGCTGTTCCCGCTCATCATCGTCGCCATCGTGCTGTCCGACATCAGCCTCGCCGGCCTCGCCTTTCGCCACAATATCGGCGCCACCGTCACCGCCCGCTCGCTGGTCGAGCCGTGGACGCTCAGCATCGCCGCGCTGGCGCTGGCCTTCACCATGCTCAAGCCCGACGGCCTCATCATCGCCTATGTGCTGTCGATGGTCGCCGCCGCCATCGCCTCGCTGTGGCCGGCGTTCCGGCAGTTCGGCTGGGCGCCCGACTGGCACGTCGATCCGGCGCGGATCTGGCGGCTGGCGCGGCTGAACCTGCCGCTCGCCGGCGCCGATATCGCCGAATGGGGCGCCCGCCGCCTCGACATCTTCATCCTCGGCCGCTTCGCCAGCCCCGAAATCGTCGGCATCTATTATGTCGCGCAGCAGATTGCGTCGCTGCCGCAGCGGCTGAAATCCTCCTTCGATCCGATCCTTGCCCCCGTGCTCACCACCAATCTCGCGGCCGGCAATATCGGCAAGGTCGCTTCCCACGTCCGCCAGATCAGCTTCTGGGTCGGCGCCGCGCAACTTGGCGTCGTGCTCGCGCTCGGCCTGACCGGCCAGGCCGGCATGGGGCTGTTCGGGCCGGTGTTCGCCAGCGGCGCGGTGGTGCTCGCCGTGCTGCTGACGGTCGAGCTGCTCGCCGCCCAGGCCGCCGTCGCCGAAGGTGCGCTGATCTATGTCGCGCGCAATGCCAATCTGATGTGGTCGCTGGTCGGCATCGCCATCCAGCTCGGCGCCAGCCTGCTGCTGGTGCCGCTGTACGGCGGCGTCGGCGCGGCGGCGGGCCTCGCCATTTCGGCGCTGTTCCTGTCGGTGGCGAAATCCCGGCTGCTGGCGCGCATTCTCGGCCACCCGGTCGCCGGCTGGCGCTGGATCATGCTGGTCGCGGCGTTGCCGGCGTTCGCGCTGGGCCTCGCCTTCATGCAGACGCCCGAATGGTTCCAGCTGGCGCTCGGCCAGTTCATCGTGCTGGCGCTTTACGGCGCGATCATCTGGCGCTTCGGTTTCAAGGGCGCCGACCGGCTGCTTTTCGCCCGGCGCCTGCGCGGCGCGCCGCCCACCTATCCCGCCGGTACCGAGCCGCCCGGCGGCGCACCCATCACCATGTCCCCGGGGAGTTCTTGATGTTCGATACCACCACGCGCCGCCAGCTGCTGCAGGGCGTTGCCACCGCCGGCGCCATGACGGCACTGCCCGCCGCGGCACGCGCCGCCACGCCCACCGCCACGCCAGCCGCCGGCGATCCGCAACTCGCCGCCGCGTTCAGGACCATCGCCGACCAGCTGCTCCAGCGCAGCCCCGAACAGGCGACGCTGCTCGGCATGGATCGCGGCGCCAACGCCGTGCTTGCCTCGCGGCTGGGCGACGCCTCTCCCGCCGGCGAGGCCGAGGACCGCCGCGTCTTTGCCACGTCGCGGGCGCTGCTCGGCAAATTCGACCGCCGCAAGCTGCAGGGCGCCGACATCAACAATTACGATGCCGCGGTCTGGGCGCTCGACACCGCCAGGGCCGGCGAACGCTTCCCCTTCGGCTATTCGGGCACCAGCGGCGGCACGCCCTATGTCGTCACCCAGCAGAACGGCACCTACAGCCAGGCCGCCGAATTCCTCGACAGCTATCACCGGGTGGAGGATGCCGCCGGCGCCGATGCCTATATGAGCCGGCTCGACCAGGTCGCGCGCAACATCGACGATGAAACCGCCCGCATCACCGCCGACGCCGCCAAGGGCGTCATCCCGCCGAATTTCATTGTCACCAACGCGCTCGGCCAGCAGGCGCAGCTGCGCGGCGTCGCGGCCGGCGAATCGCGCTTTGTCACCTCGATCGCGACGCGCACCAGGAAACTCGGCCTGCCCGATCCGACCGCCCGCGCCACCGCGACCGTGACGGCCAAGATCTATCCGGCGCTCGATCGCCAGATGGCGGCGCTGAAGGCGCTGAAGACCAATGACGACGCCGGTGTCTGGAAGCTGCCGGATGGCGAGGCCTATTACGCCTATCTGCTGAAAGCGCAGACGACGACGAGCCTGTCGGCCGCCGAGATCCACAAGACCGGCTGGGAACAGAATCGCGCCATCGAGGCCGAAATGGACAAGATCCTGCGCAGCCAGGGCCTGACCAAGGGCACGGTGGGCGAACGCACCGTTGCGCTGACGTCGGACCCGCGCTTCCTGCAGCCAGACAGCGATGCCGGCCGCGACGCGGTCATCGCCTATTGCCAGGGCCGCATCGACGCCATCCGGCCGCTGATGCCGCGGGTTTCGAAGCTCGGGCTCAAGGCCGATGTCGAGGTCCGGCGCGTGCCCGTCGACATCCAGGACGGCGCCAGCCTCGGCTACATGAACTTTGCCAGCGCCGACGGGAAGCGCCCGGCGATCTACTACATCAACCTGAAGGAAATGGGCTTCTGGCCGCAATGGACGCTGGCCTCGTTGACCGCGCACGAGGCCATTCCCGGCCATGCCTGGCAGGGCGCCTTCCTCGCCGAACATCCCGAAATCGTGTCGCCGATGGCGCAGCTGATCGGTTTCAACGCCTTCACCGAAGGCTGGGCGCTGTACGCCGAGCAGCTGGTCGACGAATTCGGCCTTTACGACAATGATCCGTTCGGCCGCCTCGGCTATTTCCAGGCCCAGCGTTTCCGCGCCGTGCGGCTGATCGTCGACACCGGGCTGCACGCCATGCGCTGGAGCCGCACCAAGGCGATCGACACGATGGTCGCCGAAACCGGCCGCGACCGCGGTGCCGTCACCAGCGAGATCGATCGCTATTGCGCGTCACCCGGCCAGGCCTGCGGCTACAAGATCGGCCACAACGAGATCCTGAAGCAGCGCGAGCGGGCCAGGGCGGTGCTGGGCGCCAGGTTCGACGTGCGCGACTATAACGATGCGCTGGTCGAAACCGGCGGTGTCCCGCTGGCGGCGCTGCCGGGCGTCGTCGATCGCATGATCGCGCGGGTGCAAAAGGCGTAGGCAAAGGTTCGCCGGCAGCGGGAGCCCTGGACTCCGGCTGCCGGCGCCGACACGTCGCGCCTGAGGCAACGCGATCAGGCGGCGACCTCGACGCGCCGGCGGCGCGCCAGGGCACCGATACTGCCGAAACCGATGATGAGCAGCGCCCAGCTGCCGGGTTCGGGAACGCCCGGGGTCTGGCTGAAGCCCAGGAAGACGCCGGACTGGGACGTGAAGCTGGCGCCGGCGGGGGCATCGATGCCGATGGTGCCGGTGTTGAGGAAGTTCATGGTGACCGGGCCGACATCGTCGCCGGGCTGGGCGATCAGGTTGAAGGCGGCGAAGACGTCGTAGGAATTGCCGCTGACCAGATCGAGCCAGCCGCCCAGATCGCTGTTGAAGACGAATTCGGTGAAGGCCGGATCATCGTAGTTGAAGGTGAGCGAGACATCGTTGTTCAGCAACGCCTCGCTGCCCTTGGGATCGAATCGCGTCCAGTTGTTGTAGGTCGCGCCGGACGCCGCGTCGAAGACGGCAAAGAACGCCTGGATGCCGATGTAGCGCGAACCCGAGGCGGAGGCACCGCCCAGCGTTTCCTGGGCTGCGGTGATCACGCCGTCGAAATCGAAGGAAAAGCGCACCGGGGTGCCGGTTTCGCCGGTGAAGCGGATGCGGTCGCCCATGGTGCCGGTGGCGATGCCGAAGCCAGAACCGGGGCCGTTCATCTCGAGATAGGTCTTGATAGTGCCGTCGGCGAGATCGACATGCGCTTCCAGGGCCTGATAGCCATCGTTGAAGGTCTGCGAGGCCTGGGTGGTACCGTTCTGGATGATGCCATCGACGCGTTCGCCATTGTACTGGAGCACCGGCCGGACGAAATAGGCGGCCTGTGCCGCCGTGGCCGCCAGTGCCGAGAGCGTCAGTGTCGAGAGTGTCAGGGCGATCGCCGGCAATGCCGCCGCCCGCGCGATCGTGTAAGCTTGCCGTATCATCGAGAACCCCCGTCTGCTGTCGCGCGCCCCGGCGGCGTGGTGCCGATGCCCGGGGGCAGGCCGCACCGCGCGACCCTGCAAGGTAAAGGCGCGCAAACGCCGGCGAACGGGTCAGCCGGGCGATAATATTTGTTCAGAGGTCGTCGAAGACCGTGACCGGGGCGCCGGCGGCGCATTGCGCGATGGCGGCGCGCAGGCGCGGCATCAGTTTGGTGCGGTCGCCTTCGCCGACGGTGCGGTTGCCTTCGAACAGGGCCAGCGCCTCGCGCCAGGCGGCACAGGCGCGGTCGCGGGCGCCACCGATGTAGAAATTGCCGCCGCTGGTGGTCAGCGCCGTCGCCATGCTGCGGCGGGCGCCGGCGGTGTCACCGGCCAGCGCCACCATGCGGCGATGCGCGGCTATGACTTCATCGGAGATGGCAAAGGCCTGGGCATGGCGGCCGAGGTCGCCAAGCAACTGGGCCTGGACCTCGCCGACCGTGGAGAGCAGTTGCAGCGAGGTGGCGTCGCCGTTGCTGCGCAGCCGCAGCGCGCGAGCAAGGTCGGTGGCTTCGCTGATCGAAAGCATAGCCGCGGCCTCGTCATGGCCGGCGCGTTGCAGGATGGCGCGGTACCAGAGCGACATCGCCAGCTTGCGCGGCAGCGCGGGATCGTCGGGATAGGCGGCGACCAGCGCGCGGTTGATGGCAACGGCCTGGTCGACGGCGGCGAGCGCCGCGGCCTCGTCGCCGAGCTTGTGGTTGGCCTCGCCGAGCAGGCGCAGGTTGGCGGAGCGGACCATGCGCAGCGGCCGGGCGGTGGCGAGCGCCGGCGGCAGGCCGGTGATGAAGGCCTCCGTGGCGCGATATTCGGTGCGCGCGGCGGCATAATCGTCGCCCCAGGCATAGCTGTCGCCCAGCCCCTGCGAGGCGAGCGCATAAAGCCGGGCCGAATCGACGTTGCGCGCCGGATCGGCGGCCAGCAACCGGCGGGTTTCGAGCGCCTTGCGCCGGGCCAGCGTCGGATCGTTGTCGGTGTAGAGCGCGGTCGCGGTCTGTTCGACGAGCAGGTCGGCATAGGCGATGGTGACGGCGGGATCATCGGGGTAGCGGCGGTGCAGCGGCGCCAGGATGGCTTCGGCGCGCCCGATGAGCTTGTTGCCGTCCTCGAGCCGGCCGAGCTGGTTGTCGCCGCCGTTGCCGACGACCTTGGCGAGGCGCAGGAAGCCGAGGCCGGTTTCGACGCGGACGTCGCGGGGCGCATCCTCTTGCCCGGCCAGCGCCAGCAGATAGGTCTGGCCGGTTTCGGCGAGTTTGGCGCGGGCAACGGCGCTGCCCGGAACCTTGCCGACCTCGTCATAGGCATCGAACAGCAGCGACCGGGCGATGGCGCGGGTCTGGGCAAAGCGCTGCTCGGCCTCCGCACGCGCGGTCTCGGCGCGGGCATTGGCGGCCAGCGTGGTAGCGAGCGCGCCGACCAGCAGCACGACGGCAGTGGTGCCGGCGGCGACGCCGATGCGGTGGCGGGCAACGAAGCGGCCGATGCGATAGCGGCGGCCGCCGTTGCGCGCCGCCACCACGTCGCCGCGCTGCCAGGCGCGGACATCGGCGGCGAGCGCGTCGACGCTGGCATAGCGCGCCTGCGGATCGGCGGCGCGGGCGCGGGCGATGATCGCGGCCAGATCGGGGTCGCTTTCTTCGGGCAGCATCAGGGCGAGGAGGACGCCGAGCGAATAGACATCGGACAGCGTGGTGGCGGGATCGCCGGCGATGCGTTCCGGCGCGGCGAAGCCCGGCGTCAGGCTGCGCGCGACGACGCCGGGCACGCGATCGGGCGGGGTGGCGAGCGGCGGCCGGGCGATGCCGAAATCGATGAGTTTGGCGTTGCCGTCGCGGTCGACGAGGATGTTGGCCGGGGTCAGGTCGCGGTGGATGATGAGGTTCTGGTGGGCAAAGCCGACGGCGCTGCAGACATCGAGGAACAGCGCGGTGCGCGCGGCGATGGTCGGCCCCGACGCCAGCCATTCGTCGAGCCGGATGCCGTCGACGAACTCCATGACGATATAGGGCTCGCCGACCGGGGTTTCGCCGCCATCGAACAGCCGGGCGATATGCGGGTGGGACAGGCGCGCGAGCGTCTGGCGTTCGCGGGCAAAGCGTTCGATGAAGACGTCGGACAGCGCGCCGGGGCGGATCAGCTTGATGGCGACGACATGGTCGAAATCGCCGGTGTCGCGCTCGCCGCGATAGACGGCGCCCATGCCGCCGACGCCGATCAGCCGGGTGATGCGATAGCGGCCGGTGCGGTCGGGCATGGGGGCATCGGCGACCGCGGCGGCGGCCGAACCGGTGCGCAGGCGCGAATCGTCGCTGGCGGCGAGCAGGCGGCGCAGGCGGGCGGCGAGGGCGGGATCATCGCCGCTGGCATCGGTGATGAAGGCATCGCGGGCGTCGGGCGGCAGCGCCAGCGCCGCGTCGAGCAGGGGCAGCGCGCGGGCATCGAGCGCCGCGTCGGCCATCAGGCGTCGGACATTTCGGCCAGCAACCAGAGCCGCGCCGACGTCCAGCGGCGTTTCACCGTGGCCTCCGAACAGCCGAGGACGGCGGCGATGTCGCGGATCTCGAGACCGCCGAAATAGCGCATCTCGACGATATCGGCGCGTTCCGGGTCGATGCGCGCCAGGTCGTCGAGCGCCGCCGAAAGCCACTCGATCTCGCAATCGGGGTCGTCGAGCGCGATGCCGGTGAGCAGCTCGACCTTTTCATGCTTGCGCTTGTTGGTGCGGCGCGAGCGCAGGTGATCGAGCAGCGCACGCCGCATCATCGTCGCCGACAACGCCTTGAAATGCTGGGCGTCGGCCCAGTCGATGCGATCGAGCGCCACCAGGCGGGCGACCGATTCCTGGACGAGGTCGCCGGTCGACAGCGAGCAGCCGCGTTCGCCGCGCAACATCGCCGCCGCCGAACGCCGCAGGTCGGGATAAAAGGCGGCGAACAGCGCGTCGCGGGCGAGCATGTCCCCACCCCGCCAGCGGACCAGCAAGGCCCGCGTATCATGCTCCCCGACTCCGCTCATTTTCATAAGTTAACAGTTTGTTGGCAGTCGTAAAGGCGGTTCGTGACGCCGGCCATGCGAAAAAAATCGCAAGGGGCGTGAGCCGTTTGGCGCCACGGCCGCGCCTTTGAAGACAGCAGCGGCTTGGCGCTGGCCCCGGGGAACAGACATGATCGATGGTTTCGGACTGACACGGCAGCGGCGCAACTGGCTGGTCGGCGCATCGACGCTGGCGCTCGGCATCGCAGCGGGGCCGGGCGCCACCCAGCAGGTCGTCGTCGGGTCGGCGGCGTGCCCGATCGTCGCCGGCGTCGCCACCTGCACCGGCAATCTGGCGGGCGGCGTGACCTCGCAGCAGTCGGCAGGCCATGCCGCCGTCGGCACCATCAACATCAACAACGTCACCGGCGACATCGCGCCTCCCGGCCTGTTCGGCATCGGCGCCGACCGCAGCGACCGCGACCTCACCATCAATGTCGCCGACGGCGTCGTCATCCGCACCCTCGACAACCTCGGCATCACCGAGCCGGCGCAGGGCATCATCCTTATCGTGCGCAACGGCTTCGATGCGACCATCGACAGCGGCGCGACAATCGTTGCCGACGGCGGCGCACAGGCCAATGCCGGCATCGAGGCGGCGGTCTTTTCAGGCGACAGCAACGCCAGCATCACCAACCGCGGCGCCGTCACGGTGCGCACGACCAACCAGAGCGGCTTTGCCCTCGCCGCCTCCTCCAACGAGGCGACCGGCAACATCACCATCGTCAATTCGGGCGTGCTGAGCGCCACCACCGGCGGCAGCGGCGAGCGCACCGGCGTCACTGCGGGCATCCTCGCCGTCCACGGCGCCGCCGGCGGCATCACCCGCATCACCAACAGCGGCGCCATCACGGTGCGGCCGGCGGCGGCGACCAACGACAGCGATTTCGCCGGCATCGCGTCGGGCATCGTGCTCAACACCCTGGTGTCGGGCGGCCGCGCCACCATCGTCAACAGCGGCGCCATCGATGCGCAGGGCCAGGCGACCCATGGCATCACCGGCTTTGCCGCCGGCAATGTCGGCGGCGCCGGCACCTTTGCGCGGATCGAGAACAGCGGCACCATCGCCATCAGCGGCGCCGACAACAATGGCCTGTTCGCGCAAGGCCGCGGCGAGGGCGTCGACCTGACGGTGCTCAACGCCGCCGCGGGCACGGTGCGCATGACCAACGCCACCAACAGCAACGGTTTCCTGGTGCTCAACCAGGCCCGCACCGGCACGCTGACCGTCGACAACGACGCGGCGCTGACGTCGGTATCGGGGGCGTCGAGCCGCGGCATCGCGGTGTCGTCGAGCGGCGCGCCGGCTAACGGCAACTATACGATGAACGTCGACAACAGCGGCGCCATCGAGCTCGGCACGCTGTTCGCGCAGGGCATCACCGTGTTCGCGACCCGCGACGACACGGTCAACGTCACCCTGGTCAATTCCGGCAGCATCCGCGGGCTGGCGTCGAACACGATCAATTCGGTGGGCCTGTCGGTCAACCTCGACGGCGCCGGCAGCGGTGACAATCCGGGCATCGCGACGGTGCGCAACAGCGGCGACATCACGTTGGCGCAGGGCACCGCAATCATCACCTATGCCGATGACGCGACGGTGGAAAACAGCGCGACGTTGCGCACGACGGGCGCGGCATCGGATGTCGTCGGGCTGGTCGGCAGCGGCGCCAATTCGGTGATGCGCTTCACGACGACAGGGGACGTCGTGGCGACGGGGGCCGGCTCCAACGCCATCGTCGTCGTCGGCACCGCCTCGACCGCGGCGGTGACGATCGATGCCGCCGATGTGACGGTGGCGGCGGGGTCGGCGGCGCTGCTCGTCGACGGCGATGTCGCGACGACCTTCCGCGCCCGCAATGCCAGCGTCGTCACCGGCGACCTGCGCTTTGGCGGCGGTGCCGACGTGCTGGCGTTCGAGGCGGGCAGCCGGCTCGTCGGCAACGTCGATTTCGGCGCCGGCAACGACAGCGTCACCATCGTCAACGGCACGCTGTCGGGCACCGTGGCGCTCGGCGCCGGCGACGACGTGCTGAATTTCCAGGCGCCGACGCTGGCCGACATCCTGGCCATTGACAGCGTCGACGGCGGCGCCGGCAACGACACCATCAACCTCAACCTCGCCGCCGGCGCGACGATCGTCGTCCCCGAGATCGGCGGCCTGATGGTCAGCAACGTCGAAACCATCGCCCAGTTCGGCGACGCGACGGTGACCATCGACGGCACGGCGCCGCTGGCGACGCGCTATGAACTGCGCGAAGGCCGGTTGAACCTCGGCGCGACGCTGAATGCCGTCGACGTGGCGACGAGCGCGGGCACGCTGTTCAACCTCGGCGGCAGCATCCGCAACCTGAGCGTGGCCGGCGACCTGTCGCCCGGCGGCAACGGCACGATCGCGACGGCGAACGTGCTGGGGACGTTCACGACCGCGGCGGGCAGCCGCTACCTCGTCGATGTGCTCGGCAACGGCACCAGCGACCGCGTCGCGGTGACCGGCGCGGCGACGCTGGGCGGCGGCAGCGTCGTGGTGCGATCGCTGACGCCCGAGGCGGGCTTTGCCGGCAGTACGTCGTTCACCATCCTGTCGGCGACCGGCGGCGTGACGGGGACGTTCGCCGGGGTATCGGAGGTCGACCTGCCGTTCCTGACGCTGGCGCTGGTGCACAATGCCAACGACGTGCAGCTGACGGCGACGCGAGCGATAACGCCGACGCCGACGCCGACTCCAACCCCGACGCCTACTCCGACACCCACGCCGACTCCCACGCCGACGCCAACGCCGACCCCCACTCCGACTCCGACTCCGACTCCCACTCCGACACCGACTCCCACACCCACTCCAACACCAACACCAACTCCGACACCAACTCCGACACCAACGCCGACGCCGACGCCGACGCCGACCCCCACTCCAACTCCGACCCCAACCC